>CAVSOX010000012.1:0-145936 GCA_963729685.1 uncultured delta proteobacterium
GGAAAGCGGCCGTGGTCAACATCCCCTTCGGAGGGGCGAAGGGAGGGATCGAGTGCGACCCCAGCCGGATGTCGGAGCGCGAAATGGAGGGCATGACGCGCCGGTTCACGTGGGAAATATCGCCCTTTATGGGCCCTGGATAGATATCCCGGCGCCCGATGTGGCCACGAACCCCCAGGTGATGGCCTGGATGATGGATACCTTCAGCATCCGTAAAGGGTACTCGGTCCCCGGGGTCGTGACCGGAAAGCCTCTAGAGCTGGGAGGCTCGCGCGGCAGGCACGAGGCTACGGGCCGGGGCGTCTTTGTCGTTGCGGCGAAGGCGGCCAAGCACAAGGGTTTTCGTTGGCAGGGAGCCGCGTGGTGATCCAGGGTGCGGGCAACGTGGGCGCCGCGGCTGCACGGGAATTCAGCAGGGCGGGGTGCCGCGTAGTGGGCATTTCGGATATAAACGGGGGCCTCTACAATCCGAAAGGGCTCGATGTGGAAAAGGCGCTGGACTGCAAGAGCCGCAACCTGTTCGTAAAGGAGGAGGTCGACGCAGACGAAATCACAAACGTCGAGCTGCTCGAATTGGAGTGCGATATACTGGTGCCCGCCGCCATCGAGAACCAGATTACCGCGACGAACGGGCCGAAGCTGCGGTGCCGGATGATCGTGGAGGGCGCCAACGGTCCGACGACCCCTGAGGCAGACTTGATCTTGTCCGACGCGAGGTCTATCTCGTGCCGGACATCCTCGCGAATGCCGGGGGCGTTATCGTCTCTTATTTCGAATGGGTCCAGAACCTCCAGGAGCTGTTCTGGACAGAGGGAGAGATCACCGAGCGTCTGATCCGCATCCTCTCGCGGGCTTTTCAGGAAGTCGAGGCCATCGCGGATAAGGAGCGGGTCGACATGCGGATGGCGGCACTCGTGCTGGGCGTCGGGCGGGTTGCCAGGGCGGCAAAGCTACGCGGCATATTCCCTTGTCGTCGGGCCGGGCTTTTTCGCGCCTAATGCGCTCGACCAAGGGGCCGCCGATCCTCACGTACAGTAGTACGCTCCGGTCGGCGGCCCTTGTCTTACGCATTATGCATCGAAAATCGCCTCGGCCCGAAAGCGGGTGTTCCGCCCTCACTTGCTGTATACGTCACTTCACTCCACTGCCGTCAGCCGTGTTGGCACGCCTCCGTGGAAGGAATTATATTTGTCCTATGGATGGAGAGAGCATCATCGTACGATGCCCGCAGTGCGGGGCAAAGAACCGCGTCCCTGCGAGCAGGTGGGGGGACACGAGGGCCGTGTGCGGCCGCTGCAAGTCTCCGCTACCCCCTTCCAGACTCTTTCCCGACAGGCCGGTCCCGATATCGGACAGTGCCTTCGCGGGTGAAGTCCTCGGCTTCGAGGGGGCCGTGCTTGTCGAATTCTTTTCGCCGCAGTGCGGCCATTGCCAGAGGTTTGCGCCGGTCCTTAATGAACTGGCGTCGGTTTATGCGGGTCGCGTGAAGTTTGTCACCCTTAACATCGATCGGGATCACATGATCGCCTCTCAGCAAGGCGTCAACGGGACGCCTACCCTCCTTTTCTATAAGCGCGGCAGGCTCGTCGACCGTGTAGTCGGCGCCGTGCCCAGGCAGGAGTTGGTGAGTCATCTCGATAATCTTGCGGCCTGAGGCGTATCACCCGTCCGTCTATCCCTTACACACCCATGTTCGAAAGGATGTAGGCAATCGAGTTGACTATCCTGACCAGTTCCTCGTGGGTGTTCTCGAAGCCTTCGATGGAAGAGGTCAGCCCCTTGACCGAGAGATGCACCAACTGCTCGTTCCTCTGGCCCCTGGTTGCCTCGTGTGCCGATACCTGGGTAAAGCCCGCGATGCTCTCCGCCTCCTCGGGATGGGTCTTTGACAGGTCGAGCACCTCGGTTTCCAGGGTCGAGAGGAGCTTCAGAAGCTCCTTTTTCTCTTCTTCTCCCAGGGAATCGCCACTTGCGATCTTCTTTTCTATGCTTTCTATCGTCGTCTTGATCATTCGTCCCTCCTTACTCGTTCGAATTTGTGCCGCTTTCACTCACGGCCACGCGGTATCAAAAGGCTCCGAGGGGCCGGCAGACGGCGAAGTCGAAGGGCTCGACGACGAGCCTTTCGTACACGAGGCCGGTTGTCCCGCTCGCAAGGGCGAAAGGCGTCGCGAGGATGGACGCGCCCGTGCCGACGACGAGGCCGACGAAGCTGAGAGGCCGCAAGATTATGAGGTCCATGATCATGGCCCCTCCGCCCGGCGGCGGGGCAGGCGCCTCCTCGTACGGCGTGCCTTTCGAATCCATCATATGCGTGGTCTCGCTTTCGTCCGCCCCGCAGAGGGAGGGCATAGCGCACAAAAGGAGCAAAAGAGCAGTGAGGCAGACCAATCCTCTTCTCATGGGTGACCTCCTTGTGTCTATTTTCTTCACACGAGCCCATGACAAGGGCATCGTTAATAAGCCCGTGGCTTTGCCGTTTGTCGTCATTCCACCATCTCCTGCCGCGGCAGCATAGCCGCCAGCTCCCTCTTGAAGCTCTCGATGTCCTTGAAATGGATGGTGTTCCAGCCTTGCGCCGCCGCTGTCTTCACGTTGCGTTCATTGTCGTCGATAAACTGGATCTCTCCGGGCTTCCTGCGAAGTCCTGCCGCCACATCGTGAAAGAGGGAAGGGTCCCGCTTGCTCTTCCCGAGGTAATAGGAGTTGAGCACGCGGCCGAAGTGGCGGGAAAAACGGGTGGCCTTCTCTATCTCGTCGAGCCAGTCCGTCTGGTCGCTTAAGATACTGACCTCAAGGCCGTGCGTCGAAAGCCGGTCGGCCTCACCGAGCATATCCGGTCGCAGGATGAAGCGTGAGACGATCTCCTCCCGAAGGTCCGCGTCCGGCCGTCGAACGCCCGTGGCCCGCCGGACCGCGTCCCAGTATGCAGCCTCCGGCGCATGGCCCGTGACGTATCCGGTCTCATAGATGAGCTCGCGGGCAACGACGAAGAACTTTTCCGGATCGAGTCCGTTCCTGGCCCCTATGGCTCGCAGGCCCTCCCTGAAGCCTTCTTCGGCAACGACGCCGCCGAAATCGAATATGATCGACGTGATCATAAAAGTATTATAACACCGGGCGGGCCGAAAGCGAGAGGGGGCCGGGGGTCTCTCCCTTTCTTTTTGAACACGGTGACGATTTCTGGTAATATAATTGCATCCGCCTAAACGGATACAATATAGTGCACCACAGGGCTGCCTGATGGATGGACTGGTTCAGTATTTTCGGGCCCTTTCGGAAGAGATCAGATTGAGGATCGTCATGCTCCTCACTCACGGCGAGCTCTGCGTCTGCGATATCATGGACGTCCTCGACGAGCCTCAGTCGAAAGTATCCCGTCATCTTTCGTACCTCAAACACTCGGGGCTCATCACCGGCAAGCGCGTCGGGGTATGGATGCACTACATGTTGAGTGAGCCCCGAGACGAAACCCTTGACGCCCAGATAGAGTTCATGAGGGAGCGTCTCTCGCATTTACCTGCCTTCAGGGATGATATCGCCAAAATGGAACGCCTGAAAGAGCGGAAACGGTGCGAGGGACCGAGACCCGGGCCCGGCCGTCGAAAGACGCGGAACGGCGGATGACAACTAGCAGGGCAGGGGACGGACCCCTGCCTCGAAACCGACAGGAGAGAGAAATATGGCACCCGAACGAATAGGCAAACGGCTTTCTTTTCTCGATCGTTTCCTCACCCTGTGGATCTTCCTCGCCATGTTCATCGGCGTCGGTTGGGGCTATGTATTTCCCGGTGTCGTCGGTTTCTGGAACCGGTTCCAGAGCGGGACGACCAACGTTCCCATCGCGGTCGGCCTCATTCTCATGATGTACCCGCCCCTTGCGAAGGTGAGGTACGAGGAGCTCGGAGAGGTGTTCAAGGACTTCAAGGTGCTCGGCCTGTCGCTCGTACAGAACTGGGTGGTCGGCCCCATCCTGATGTTCGTCCTGGCCGTCGTATTCCTCCGGGGTTACCCGGAATACATGGTGGGGCTCATCATGATCGGCCTCGCCCGCTGCATCGCCATGGTCATCGTGTGGAATGAGCTTGCGAAGGGCGACACGGAGTACTGCGCGGGGCTCGTGGCCTTCAACTCCATCTTCCAGGTGCTCTTCTTTTCCGTGTACGCCTACATCTTTATTACGGTGCTCCCCCCGATGCTCGGCCTCGCGGGAGTAGTCGTCAACATCACCATCGGTCAGATCGCGAAGAGTGTCTTCATCTACCTCGGCATCCCGTTTATCGCCGGGGTGGTGACGCGGTTCGTCCTCATCAACGTCAAGGACAAGAAGTGGTACCACGAGCGGTTTATCCCGAAGATCTCACCCCTGACCCTGATCGCCCTGCTCTTTACCATCCTCGTCATGTTCTCCCTGAAGGGGGAGTACATCGTCAAGATCCCCCTCGATGTGGTCCGCATCGCGATCCCGCTTCTCATCTACTTCGTCATCATGTTCCTTGTATCATTTTACATGAGCGGCAAAGTCGGCGCCCATTACGGCCAGGCCGCCACCCTCTCGTTCACTGCCGCCTCGAACAACTTCGAGCTGGCCATCGCGGTGGCCGTCGCCGTCTTCGGCATCAATTCAGGCCAGGCGTTCGCGGCCGTGATCGGCCCCCTCGTCGAGGTGCCCGTCCTCATCAACCTGGTCCACCTGTCGCTTATGTTCAAGCGGAGGTACTTCCCTTACGCGAAAGAAACCCCGATCGGGGTGTGCTACTACACGTGCAGGCAGTGATAAGCCGCGAAAGGGGAGGGGCGTGCGGCCGGTGAAGAGACAGTAGAGGAGGTGCGGTGTGTCTTTGTTTGAAAAGATAGGCTGACTCACATGAGCAGACGACTCCGAAGCGCCGGCAGTTAGCCGGCGCACGCTAAGATTTATCGATGGCACGCAGATCGCCGTCAACGGCCTGGACGAGATACTGGCGGCGCTCTACGCCGAAGGCAGACAGGCGAACCAGGAGACCGCCGACGAGATCATGAACAGGCTGGAGGCCCAGAAGAATTATATCCCGGAGTCGGAGCTCATCCGCAGAGAGTACCGCCATCTCCTGTTTACGGAGTACAAACGGTATGTTGACGAGCGGGCCGGCGACAGTACCGGGTAGGGTGCGCCGCCCGGGGACGGGCGATGCCTCTCTCTGTTGTCATTCACCGGTACCGGGCGGTCGAGGGAGCCTTCACGTTTTCAGAGATGGGCGGCCCGATGCCATGTACGTCGGCTGAGCGTACACCGAGCCCCCAGCGTTCCGGCGCGCTCCCTTCCGGTCGTTCTCGATGAAGCGTTGATTCGGATGGGTCTGTTAAATATTCGGCATGACGTGGTCGAGGGCCATCTTTATGCCCGCATCCAGGTCGCCCACCGTCTCTTCTTTCTTAATGCCGAGCTCGGTAATCACGAAATAACGGAGCGGCTCTACCTCGTATTTCTCCAGCACCTTTTTCCCGCAGGCCATCGGGCAGCCGTCGATCATGATCACCCGGCCGGCTTTCGCGCTTTCCACGAAACCTGATAATCCGGCGCCGACGCCGGAGAGGCAAAACGACCTCGCACCGCCGATCTTATCCACTTCGACCATCACCTGATTGGCAATCTGCCCCACGTTCGACCTTCCCGAGCACGCCGCAATTAACGTAGTGCTCCCCCCGCTGCAGCACGTTCCCTTTTCAGCCATGATACTCCCTCCTGGATATGCGAATTAACGGCTATTTGTCCAACAGCTTTCTTATCTCCTCCGGAGAAAGGACCTTGCCGACGCTTACGACCTTGCCGTCCACCACGAGTCCGGGCGTCATCATCACGCCGTACTCCATGATCTTCTTCACGTCGGTCACCTTTTCGATTTCATAATCGGCCCCTGTTCCCTTGACGGCCTCCTCTGCGTTCTTCGTCAGCTTTATGCACTTCTGACAGCCTGTCCCGAGAACCTGGATCTTCTTCATAACGCTCCCTCCTTGTGCTCCAATAATTGCTTGTCTTTTGCGCCGCCGCACCGCTCATTGACCGTTGCGTGTTCCTTCGTTTGCAGCAAGTCTTCAAGTCTGTGCGGGTGTAACATTATGCCCATCCTACAGGACGGCGTTAAACAGGTAGCCGACAATAATAATCGCCGCTGCCACCACACCCGTGAAGATGGCTATCAGTTTGGGTTTGATCACCTTGCGGAGGATGATCATCTCCGGCGTGGAGATCGCCACGATGGACATCATAAAGGCGAGAGCGGTACCCATAGGGAGTCCTTTCCCGACGAGGGCCTGGACGATGGGTATCGTCCCCGCCGCGTTCGAATAGAGCGGGATGCCTATGAGGACGGCTATAGGCACGGCAAAGGGGTTGCCCGGCCCCGCGTATCTGACCACGAAATCGGTGGGCGCATAGCCGTGGATCAGGCCGCCGAACCCGATGCCGATGAGGACGAACAGCCAGACGCGCCTCAGGATATCTTTCGTGTAGTCGCCTGCGTAGTGCAGCCGCTCCTCCCAGGTCGGAACGACTATGTCCGCTTCTCCCATCCGGATCTGGTAGACATAATCCTCCACCAGGTGTTCCAGCTTCAGCTTCCCGATGACGATGCCGGCGAAGAAGGCAATGGTGACGCCGGTGGCCGTATAGAGGAGGGCAATCCGCCACCCGAAGAGTCCCCAGAGCATGACCAGGGCCACTTCGTTCACCGTCGGAGAGGATATGAGGAAAGAGAAGGTCACGCCCAGCGGCAGCCCGGACTCCAGAAAGCCGATAAACATGGGGACTGCGGAGCAGGAACAGAAGGGCGTCACGATCCCGAGCAGGGCCGCAAGGAAGTTGCCGACGTATTCCTTGCGGTTGCCGAGGAGCTTCCTTGATTTCTCGGGGGGAAAGTAGCTCCGAATGACCGCGACGACAAAGATGATCACCGCCAGGAGCAGAAAGACCTTCATCGTGTCGTAGAAGAAAAAGTCCAGGGCCTCCGCAAGCCTGGTTCCCGGCTGAATACCCATCAATCTGTATACCAAAGAATCAGCGATGTACTTCAACATGCCTTATACCCTCTCTTATCCCGATTGCGCACCGCATTTTGCGGATGATGGCAGATTGGCAAAACTCCCAACACGAAGGCGCAAAACTGACTGCACGGGAAATTACTTGCATAGACATACCTGCTGCCGTTTCACATTGCTCTCGATGACGGCGGTAACGCAGCCGAAGAAATCGGTGACGCAGGGGACCTCCAGCCGGTAGATCATATCTGCCCCTTCTTTCCTCGAAGAGACGATCCCCGCTTCCTTAAGCAGCAGGAGGTGCTTCGAGACCGTCGACTTGTCGAGGCTGAAAATAGCGTGCAGCGAGGAAAACGTGTGCTCACCGTCTTTCAGCACGTCGATAACCATTAAGCGAACGGGATGGCCCATGGCCTTGATGATCCTGCTTCTGATCGTTGCTTGTTCAAAAGTTATCATAAGTCACCTGCCTGCGAATGCGTCATTGGTAAATATACCAACATGCCAATAAGTTTGTCAAGCGTTTTTTTTGCAGAAAGTTATGCCGGAAAGAAGGAAAAAGAGACTCATGCGGTTTTAATCGCAAAAGCTCGCGCCTTGCCTGAGAAGTCGGACAAACAATCGGGATGGCATTACATTTCTCATGGGTCTCGAAGTCGCGCCTACTCCGATGAAGAGGTTTGTGGTGATCGGGAACATGGGATGCCGGAGGCTATCCATTGCAGTCACCATGGCTCTCGGAATCCTCGCCGGTGCAGCCACCCTCTTTGCGGGCCCGCCTTTCCGCACCGACGACCCTGAGCCGGTAGATTACAAACACTGGGAGTTCTACACGGCCACCCAGTACCAGAACGACAAGGGAAACCTCTCCGGCACCGCCCCGCACTTCGAGACCAACTATGGCGTGGCGCCGAATGTCCAGCTTCACCTTATAATCCCCGACGCCTACAATCGGTCCAAAGGCGGTCCCTCCCTCTTCGGTCCCGGCGATGTCGAGTTTGGCGTAAAGTACCGGTTCATCCAGGAGAGCGAGTACGTCCCTATGGTCGGCACGTTCCCCCTTCTGGAAGTGCCGACGGGCAGCAGGGCAAGGGGCCTCGGGACCGGCCAGGCCCAATTGTATCTCCCTCTATGGCTCCAGAAGAGCCTGGGACCATGGACGAGCTACGGCGGAGGCGGATACTGGATAAACCCCGGGACCGGGAATAGGAACTACCGGTACACAGGCTGGCTTCTCCAGCGTGACATAACGAACTGGCTCACCCTGGGCGCGGAGCTATTTCACATGACACCGAGCACAGCGGACGGGCAGAGCGAGACGGGGTATAACATCGGGGCCATCGTCAACTTCACCGAGCTGCACCACTTCATCTGTTCCGCGGGCACCGATATCCACGGACCCGCACGTTTCTTTTTCTACGCGGCCTATCTCATCACGTGGGGTCCCCCGGAAAAAAGCGGGAAGGCGGGCGAGAGATGAAGATCCACATGCCGGCAGGCGCTTTGATGCAGTTTTGGGATCTGCCTCGGGGTACGCTATTGCCTGACCCCGCCCCAATCTGCTACACTTCTCCATGCCTTTCCTCGGTGGGACGTGTTGATGCGCCGCGCCCTTTCTCCTTATCTCGAGGTATACCTCAAGCCCCGCATGCTGCTTATGGCGGTGCTCGGGTTTTCATCGGGTCTCCCAATAGCCCTTACCGGGTCCACCCTCCAGGTCTGGATGGCCAAAACGGGCATCGACCTTCGCACCATAGGCATCTTCTCCCTCATCGGCGTGCCCTATACGCTCAAGTTCCTCTGGTCCCCCCTCATGGACCGCTTTGTGCCGCCCTGGCTCGGCAGAAGGCGCGGATGGATCATACTGGTCCAGTTCGTCCTGTTCATCGCCATCAGCGCCATGGGCTTCAGCTCGCCTGCCCACGCCCTCGCCGCGATTGCCGCGCTCGCCTTCTTCGTTGCCTTCACCTCGGCGTCCCAGGACATCGTGATCGACGCATACCGGACCGACCTTCTGCGTGAGGAAGAGCGCGGGGCGGGAACTGCCGCCTCTATCGTCGGCTGGCGGATCGGCGTGCTGGTTTCGGGCGCCCTTGCCCTCATCCTCTCTGACCGCATCGGGTTCCAGAGCACGTACCTGCTCATGGCGGGTTTCATGGTCGTGGGGATTGTGGGCGCCGCATTCGCGCCCGAGCCTGATACCAGGGTGGCCGCCCCAAAGAGCATGGCTGAAGCTGTCTGGGGGCCCCTCACGGACTTTTTTTCCCGCCCATCGGCATGGATGATGCTCCTGGCGATCATCCTCTACAAGCTGGGCGACGCCTACGCGGGGAGCATGACCTCAGTTTTTCTGATCAAGCTCGGCTTTTCGGCAAGCGACGTGGGGAAGATCAACAAAGGGCTGGGCCTTGTCTCGCTCCTGACAGGTGCGGCTATCGGCGGCTCTCTCATGGTGCGGCTCGGTCTTTTTCGATCGCTCCTCTTCTTTGGGGCGCTTCAGCTCGTATCGAACCTGTCGTTTACGGCCCTTGCGTGGATCGGCAAGAGCTACGGGGCAATGGCCTTCGCGGTGGGCTTTGAAAACCTGAGCAGCGGTATGGGTACCGCCGCCTTTGTGGCCTTTCTCATGAGCCTGTGCAACAGGCGCTACACCGCGACCCAGTATGCCCTGCTCTCCTCGCTCGCTTCCCTCGGCCGTGTCTTTATCGCCCCCACGTCCGGCTACGTGGTCGAATCGATCGGATGGGCCGGCTTCTTTTCCCTCGCCGCGATCACGGGGCTCCCCGGGCTCCTGCTTGTCTGGCGCCTGCGCCACGCTATCGAGAGGATGGCCGAGGGGCAGAGGCAGAAAGAGCCTTCTCCTGCGGTCTGAGCACCACTATCCCCGGTTTTCCTTCCATATATGGATCGAAGTCCTGGTCGATCACCTTGTGCGCTATCGAAGACGCATGGCGCAGGAGGATGCGGTTTTCCCGCCTGATGCAGATGCCGACGTGGGAGACGTCGAGCCCCTCGGCAGGCGCGTAGACGCCGATGTAGTCGCCTGTCCTCATGCCGTCGAGTGCGTGCCCGTCGAGCCTGTCCGTGGGGATGAAGACGATCTTTCGCCCGACCGGCGGTATCCCCGGCAGGATAGATCCGCCGCCGTCCGTCCTGTTGAGGGTTTTTGCGACGGTCGTCGCATTCGCGCGTCCTATCGCGCCTGTCACGTCCCGCACCCTGGCCGACGCGGTCCAGTCCGTAAAGAAGTGGCGCCGCGCCTCATAGGCGACCGTCCCCGACCTGTACCGCACCCTCCTCAAGTGGCGCGGGAATTCGGAAAACGTGCGGGATAGGCGCATGGATTCCACGTAGTCGAGGTAGGTGAAGCAGTCGACCGCCCGGAGATCGATGACAAGTACCTCCGGCACCCCGGGCGAGCCGATAAGCGTCGATTCTCCGTAAGGGACGCCCAGGAAACGGCTGGAAATAAAGTCTATCCTTTCAGGCAGGCCGTCCATTGCGGACGCGGCGGCAAGCATCGCTTCCAGTTCCCCGGTGCTCCACCGCCCGAGGTGTATCGCGACCCCTGCTTCGATGCGTGCCCGATATCCCATCCACGTGAAGATATATCGTTTCAACGGGCAAGTCAAAGGATTGCGTTGTTCTTTCGGGCATCCTTGACATTGCGGGTTTTTACGGATATGTTAGGAAAAATTATCGAAGGAGCGAAATCGATGATCCGGGCAAAGCTGTGGCTCCGGTGCGCCGCCATGCACGACCCCGTCACTCCCACCCTCGTGCGGCCCGCCCTCGTGGGCTGGGAGGCGAAGAGGAGAAGGGTCGATCTCACTATCGAGAGGCCTTTTTCCGGCGAGGAGCTGCTTCGCCGGATGAAGGGCTGGGTGACGACCGACCCGGGAGAGGTTATCGAGGTGGTAAAAAGATACGGGCGTCTGAAGGTGCTTGACGAGAGGGAGCTTGTCGTCGAGCTCGAGCAGCAGGACGCCCTTGAGAAGCTCCAGTCGGACCTTACCGAGACCTTCAAGGGCGAGGTGGACGTCGAGCCGATGGAGCGGAAGAAAAGCTAAAATAGGCAAATAACCGACGAGGGAGGCTGGAATGGCGAACGTTCTGCACGTCGGCCTTCACATCGGAAAGGACGGCGGGATCGGCGAGGAAGCGGGGCGCAGGCGCGCGGGCGGCACCGTGCGGGAGACTATCAGCGGACGATGGAAAACCCGGTTAAACCGCCGGATGTTTCATGCCATCGCACGTCGACGTTCTCGACAAAGGCGCCGCTCGGGCCTTGCCCGCACCATTCGATGAGCCTCTCGATCTTTTTCTCCTCGCCCTCGCAGACGACCTCGACCGAGCCGTCCGGCAGGTTTCTCACCGTGCCCGCAAGGCCCAGCTCGTCGGCCTGCCGCTTTGTGCTGTAGCGGTAGAAGACGCCCTGGACAATCCCCGTCACTACTATTCTCGCCCTTCTTATCATTGATTTTCTGTTGAATGGGTCCCTGTTTGTATTATAATTAGTAGATTACATAGCCGGTCATTTGAAATCAACTCATTTTCGCGCGGGAGGAAAATGATGTTCAGAGTTGGTGTCGACATAGGATCTGTAAGCGTGAACGTCGCCGTGCTGGATGAAAAAGGAGATATCGCCGAGGACCGGTACGTGCGCCATAGAGGCAAGCCGATCCATACGGCGGGCGCGGTTGTGGAAGAGCTCCAGGCGGTATATGGGGGGGCGATAGAATTCGTGGCCGTGACGGGCACGGGCGGCAAGACATTCGCAGCGCTTGTCGGGGCATCGTTCACCAACGAGATCATCGCCCTGACCAAGGCGTTTCATCACGTCCTGCCCCACGTGGGAAGCGTCGTCGATATCGGTGGGGAAGATTCCAAATTCATCATATTCGAGACTGACAGTGCGCGTAAGCGTCTGAGGATAAAGGATTTTTCCATGAACACCCTGTGCGCCGCGGGCACGGGCTCCTTCCTCGACCAGCAGGCGACGAGACTCGGGTTCACTATCGAAGAGTTCGCCGAGATTGCCCTCAAATCGAAGAACACGCCGAGAATTGCCGGCCGGTGCACGGTCTTCGCGAAATCGGACATGATCCATCTTCAGCAGATCGCCACGCCCGATTACGAGCTGGTTGCGGGCCTCTGCTTCGCCCTTGCGAGGAATTTCAAGAGCAACATCGCCAAAGGCAAAGAGGTGAGGAAGCCCATGGCCTTCATAGGCGGGGTGGCCGCCAACGCGGGCATGAGGAAGGCGATAGATGAGGTCTTCTCGCTGGGCGACCAGTTGATCGTGCCCGAGCATTTCACGTCGATGGGCGCTATCGGCGCCATATTCGCCGTGCTGGACGACCCCCGGCTGAAAGAGCGGTTTATCGGCGTGGGCGGGATAAAGGAGTATCTGGCCAGGGAGGAGACGGCGGAGGCCCACGAGCCCTTGACCATATCGGACGAAAATAAGCACGTGGCCTACGAGGTGAAGAGGCCGGAACAGATGGCGCGGGCCTATCTCGGGGTGGACGTCGGCTCTATCAGCACCAACCTCGTCGTGATCGATGAGCAGAAGAACGTGCTTGCCAAGAGGTACCTCATGACCGAAGGGAGGCCTCTGGAGGCGGTGAAGCGCGGGCTCGACGAGATAGCCGGGGAGGTGGGGGACCGCGTGGAGATCCTGGGCGTGGCGACAACGGGGTCCGGCAGGTACCTGACGGCCGACTTCATCGGGGCCGATCTCGTGCGCAACGAGATAACCGCCCAGGCGGAAGCGGCAATCGCGATAGACCCCGGGGTGGACACGATCTTCGAGATCGGCGGACAGGATTCGAAATATATCAGCATCGACAACGGGGTGATCGTCGATTTCGAGATGAACAAGGCGTGCGCGGCAGGCACGGGCTCCTTCCTGGAAGAGCAGGCGGAAAGGCTGGGCATATCGATCAAGGAGGAGTTCTCGGCACTTGCCCTCGGCGCGAAAAACCCCACAAAGATGGGCGAGAGGTGTACCGTCTTCATCGAGTCGGACGTCATGCACCACCAGCAAGCGGATTCGAAGACGGACGACATCGTCGGAGGCTTGTGCTATTCGATAGTGCTCAACTACCTGAACAAAGTCGTCGGTGACAGGAGGGTGGGGAAGAAGATCTTTTTTCAGGGTGGGACCGCATTCAACAAAGGCGTCGTCGCCGCCTTCGAAAAGGTCTGCGGCAAGCCGATTACCGTGCCTTCGCACCACGACGTGACCGGCGCGATAGGCGTCGCCATACTCGCCATGAAAGAAAAGAGCTGGGAGAAAAGCGGGTTCAAGGGGTTCGATCTGAGCAAACGGTCGTACACGATCGACACCTTCGAGTGCAAGGGGTGCGAGAACCTGTGTGAGATCAGGAGGGTGATATGCGAGGGTGAGACGCCGCTTTACTACGGCAGCAGGTGCGAGAAATACGACGTGGTCAGGCGCGTCAAGGGAGTCGAGTCGAAAGACCTGTTCAAGGTGAGGGAGGAGTTGCTCAACGATACCCTCGGGCGGAAGGATAACGGCGGCGAGGCGATCGGGCTGCCGAAAATCCTCAACACCCACGAGCTTTTGCCTTTCTGGCGAAGCTTTCTGGCGGAGCTGGGCTTTTCGGTGGTCCTCTCGGACGCGACCAACAAAAAGATCATCAAGGAGGGGGTCGAGAACATTATCGTCGAGTCATGCTTCCCCGTCAAGCTCGCCCACGGGCACATTCTCAACCTCGTGAACAAGGGGGTGCGCAGGATTTTCATGCCGAGCGTGATATCCTTGCGGAAGCAGTCCGAAAGCACGCTGAACAGCTTTGCCTGCCCCTACGCGCAATCGCTCCCCTATACGTCCAGGGCTTCCATCGATTTCGACGAATTGGGCGTAAAGGTAGAGTCCCCGGTGGTTTTTTTCGGCAAAGCCAAGACCGCCCTGGCCAACCTGACGGCATTCGGAAAAAGCCTGGGAAAATCGAGGAAGGAGATCGCGGATGCCTTCGCCGCGGCCAACGATGCGCAGGACCGGTTCTACCGGGCATGCCTCGATGAGGGGTCGAGGTTCCTCGCGGAGATAAAGCCCGGCGAGAAAATAATGGTCCTCGTCGGAAGGCCTTACAACAGCACGGACCCTGGGGCCAACCTGAACGTCCACAAGAAGCTGTCAGATTTGGGCGTCCCGTCCATCCCCCTCGACATGCTGCCCCTCGACAGCGTGGCGGAAGACGACGACCTGAAGGACATGTACTGGGGTTACGGGCAAAAGATCCTGAGGGCAGCGAAGATCATCAGGTCTCACCCCAACCTCTACGGGATATATATCACCAATTTCGGGTGCGGCCCCGATTCGTTCATCACCCATTTCTTCAAGCAGATCATGGAAGGCAAACCCTTCTTGCAGCTGGAGATCGACGAGCACAGCGGAGACGCGGGCATTATCACCCGCCTGGAGGCCTTCCTCGACAGCATCAAGAATGCAAAAACGGAGGTAATTGCCGAAAAGCGGACCGTCTCCAGCTTCACGTCGGACGGCCATGGCCGGAAGATCTACATACCGTACATGTCGGACCATTCGATCCCCTTTGCCGGCGCTTTCAGGGCCTGCGGCGTGGACGCCGAAGTGATGCGGGAATCGGATGAAGAGACGATCCAGGTCGGGAGAAAATATACCCTGGGGAAAGAATGCTTTCCCTGTATCCTCACCACGGGGGACATGCTGAAGACATGCAGAGGGCCGGATTTCGACCCCGACGGGAGCGCGTTCTTCATGCCGTCGGGAAGCGGGCCATGCCGTTTCGGCCAGTACCACCGCTTCCATCGCATGGTGCTGAGCGAGCACGGTTTCGGGAACGTGCCCATTTACTCGCCGAACCAGGACGACAGACTCTACCGTGAGCTCGATATCATGGGCGGCAGGTTCGCAAGGCTGGGGTGGAGGGCGATTGTCGCGACCGATTTTCTGGTCAAGATGCTGCATCAGACGAGGCCGTACGAGGTCATTCCCGGGGAGACGGACCGGGTGTACGCAGCACAGCTCTCCCGCGTCGAGGCAGCGATAGAGCATGGCGGGGATGCCGTCTTTGCGGCGCTCAGCGACGCGGTCGGCGCTTTTCTCGCCATCCCGAGGACGGGAGAGCAAAAAGCCGTGGTGGGGATCGTCGGGGAGATCTATATACGCTCGAACAGGTTCGGCAATCATGACCTCGTGAGGAGGGTAGAGGAGTTCGGAGGGGAGGCATGGCTTGCCCCTATCACCGAATGGATCACCTACGTGAACTACACGGGGAAGAAGAAGAGCCTCGACCAGGGCGGTCTGCCGGGGTTCTTCCAGATCATGCTCACCGACTATATACAGAGGAAGGACGAGCACCGCATGGAAAGGGTGTTCGAGCACTACCTGCGGCAAGGGCGGGAGCCGAGGATCAGGTACGTGCTCAACCAGGCAATGCCTTACCTCGACGAAAGCTTCGAAGGGGAGGCGATACTCACCGTAGGCAAGAGCATCGACTTCATCCGCAAGGGTGCCTCCGGGATCATTAACGCCATGCCGTTTACCTGTATGCCCGGCACGGTCTCAAGCGCAATCATGACGCTGATCCAGAACAAATACAACGTGCCCGTGCTTAACGTCGCCTATGACGGCCAGGGGGAGAGCAACACGACGACGAGGCTGGAGGCGTTTATGCACCAGGTGAAGGATTACTTCCAAAAATGAGGTGGCTAACCGGCCGGACGTCGGCCTTTCAGGGATCGGCCCGGTCCGGAAAACGACCTCACTCAATCCACTTACAATTTCTCGCACACGAGTTTCTCGGGCGAAAGCGAGGAATTATTTTCAAAAACTCCCATTTTCCTCTTGACACTTTGTGATGCGTGGTATAGCATAGCAAAACAATATAAAAGAACCACACCATCCTCGTAGATGGGACGAAGAGCTTACGGGCCTCAGCTAAGTCATAGCATAACATCCATCAGCAAAGGAGAGAAGCCATGCGGGATACGGTGATATGCTTCCGTACGAGCGAGGTCTTACGCAAGGCGTTGGAAAAAGTCTCGGAAACGGATAGGAGGTCGCTTTCTTCCGTCATTGAGAATATCCTGTACGATTACGTAGGGCGGAGGGGGGCGAAAGAGGTCAACGACGAGAAGCGGCGCTACCCGAGGAAAAAGGTCTCTGTCCCGGCCCTCGTGACCGACCTTGACGGCGTCGTGCACGCCGGGATGGTAAACGACGTGTCACTCGGAGGTCTTCATATCTCGCTCCCCAACAACTTTCAACAAGACTTGCGGGAGGATTCCAAGATATCCGTCGTATTCACCCTGCCTCGGAGCGAAAAGCCCCTCAGCATGCAGTGTGCGCCCCGGTATGTCCATCCCGACGGCCAGTTAAACATCGGCGCATGTTTGATCGATACCGATTTCCACAGCTATCGGACCCTTCAGAACTACATCACGGAGTGACCAAAAAAAGGTAAGCGCGGGCGGATGGAGCTTTTTTGCCGCCCGGATAAGGTGAATGAGCTTTCATTACCGGTGAAATGCCGCAAGATTACGAGAACTATTTCAGGCTTTCCCTCGGAGCCTCTCCATAAATCTTATTCGCGGTTGGATGTCATTCTCGATTTGCAACCCGGACGAGCCCGGCGGTTGTCCATCCATCAGTGAAATGAAGAGGTTCTCGCGCTCGGCATGAAATAGCCACAGGGCGTATATGCGAAGGCCGGGAATCTCCAACAAGCGGGGCTCGAATTCTTCCGCACGCGATTCCGGATGATTCTCGGCAAGGGCCGCCGCATCCAACAAACGGTCTGCTAAGGGGCCGTGACTGATTCCCGCAAATTTGAGGCCGTCCGGCGCTATCAGGAGAAACGCCAGACCGGCGGAATCGCCGCCTACTATCGGATAGTTCCAACCGATCAACTTTGCGGCCGGGAGCGGGTCGGGAAGCAACGCTTCGTCATGGCTAAGCAGGTAGACAGGCAGCGGCGCCCCGGTCTGCGGAGAGCCGCGCAATGCCGGCAGATGCCGACCCCTGTGAGATCTCCGACTAAGTGCGGTATGGACAATGTCCCGACCGCCGGCGGCTCTATCCGGCTTTTAATCGGCATCTTCCGTCCTCGTCAACCGGTGAGGTACGAGTCGTCCCAGGCGCCCTCATGGTACCTGCTCACAAACGTGTCGTAGGGCAGGGTGGTCTCTTTAAAAAGTGGGTCACATACAATGATGTCTTGAGTACTGTCGTCGTAATAACCGACAATCACGTTGAAATGACCCCAGGAGATATGACAGCAAATGGGCTTTCCCGCATCGATCTCGCTCATGATCGATGAAAATGGCAGCGCCCCGCCGGTCGGGTCACCGGCCCGGTGGTTTACGACGCGAAGCGCACCGTCGAGAGCATACGGTCTGTTCCCGGCCCAGTACGGAGGAGGCGGTGGCGGCAGCGGTGTGATACAGCACTCCATATTAAGACACCTGGAAGCGACTTCGCACTGGGTCAAAATCGGGGCGACGTTATAGTATGCAGAAATGCTGGCCGCCGTCGCTGCCCAACACCATTCGGTCTGCGCCTGGTCCTGCATCGAGAACGGGAGGCGGTTGGGCGCACCCTCTCCCCCTGCCGGTGGACTTTCTTCCGACCGAGCGGCCGGGCCGGTACGTCTACGAACGGACCCAGAAAAGAAGGCAACGCCATTTATCCCCCCTACTGACACTGGGCCGGGTTCGCTTGACAGCGTGTCAGACGCTGTTGTTGGGCGATGAGATCGGCTTGCGCTTTTGTCTCGGCCGCCTTATTTGCGGCCGATACTGGTGCCGCTGCCGTTGCGGCCGAGGCAGCCGCATTGAGTGGCCCGGCTGCGCCTGTAGTCTTACCGTAGTCGATCTGGGTGATGGCGCCGGCCTCCGACAGCGTGAGAGAGAAGTTCTGTTTCCCGAACAGAGCGGCCCTGGGAATGGGCAGAGCGTACGTGTTTTTCCCGGGGATCGTGATGTTGCCGCTCCAGATAGCTTGACCGGAGGCTGTGACATCGACCAGGACGTTCTCGGTTTCCTGCAGCGTGAGGAGAACGGCGTCATCAGATGAACCGGAAGATGAGGAGACATAGCGTGCACCGCTCTTGATACGCAACGGCCGGTTAATGATAACCTGAAGGAGAGGCAGCAGGTTATTCTTATTCAGCTCTTTGTAAAGGCCCGCAGTACCTGGCGCAGGGTCAAGATTACGAGGCAAACCATCGTCCTCCTTTCCGTAGTCTATGTTTTTAGTATAGGTCAGGGTGACGGGCTTGCCTCCTCCCCAGCTCTGTACAAAGGCGCATTCATCGGTGGGCTTTGGACCGGCGCCGCCACCGAGAGGCGCAAGAGCCGTACCGAGTGCGATCGCGGATTTAAGAATTGTCTCGCCCTGGCCTGTCGTCCACTGGTTGATACTTTTCAACCGGCCGTCGTCAAAAAAATTGAAAGTGATATCGCTGTCGGCAAAGAAACCGTCTATCTTCTTAATTTGAACCGAATAAGGGCCTTTGGAGTAGTCGGCGGAATAGAGCGTATTCACTGCGGTAGAGTGCAAGATGATCAGGGCACTTTGGTCATGATTGCAATCGATCGTCTGCGTTACCGTCACGCTGCTGTTCGAACGGGATGGATAATAAGTATACATAACATCCGGGGTCGAGGCGCAGCCGCTCAGGAGTCCAAGGATCACTATCATGGCCATACGCTTCAGCATGTTGTGGGCCCTCCTTAAACCCAAATTTTGTTATCGATTTACCCCATTTACAAAAACACCGTGGCCCAATCATTGATTGTAGCACGTGCTAGCTGCTCGGTCGAGCTAAAATCTGCCTTTGCAGGAAAGGCCCGCGGAGATACGGTTGCTCGTAAGGCCCGCCGGTCCCGGGCGGTCATGGGGCTCCCCGCCGTGCTCAGGATTTCTGTGTCCCCGCGGTGGACTGGCTGTTTTTCAGATCAGCCTTATATTTATCGGCCTGCTGCTGGAGACGGTCAAACAGAAG
This sequence comes from uncultured delta proteobacterium, assembly GCA_963729685.1. Classification (GTDB taxonomy): domain Bacteria; phylum Desulfobacterota; class Syntrophorhabdia; order Syntrophorhabdales; family WCHB1-27; genus BOG-1155. The sequence goes on from CAVSOX010000012.1 coordinate 19,035, forward strand.
TCCGGGCGTGAGACCGAAGAGCATGGCCATGAAAAACCCTATCAGATTCTTCTTGAGATCAAAAATATCCCATAGAGTCGGAGGTGTTTCGGTATCGCTCTTTTTCTCATTGGCGGCCTTTTTCTCCGGTTCTTTGACAACGGTCTTTTTTGCATCGGCAGCCGTCTGCCCATTTGATTTATCCGTCTTGTGAGGAGCGGTTGCTGCATCCGGGTTCGCCTTCCGGACGGGTAGGTTGGATTGCTTCGGAGCGGTGGAGCCGGCGGTGTCGGAGACCTGGACGCCGGAGTGAGCTCCACCGGCTGTCGTCGATGGGTTCAACACGGCGGCGGCGAACGGCAAGTAGGCGACAAGCAGCAAACCGCCGATTGCACCCAGGCCGCTGAACAACGGTATGGTAATGAGGCGTGCCGCCGACAAGCCGTAGTCCGGGACTTCGGACTGGGCTTGCAACTCGCTGTACAGCCTGTTGCCCACCCCCACCGCCGCTCCCACAAGGTAGAAGACCGCTGCGGCGATAATCCGGGAAGCCTCGGCGCCGGACAAGATAGCGGTTGAAAGCAGCGCGAAGAGGATTGCCCCCGTGAGCATGAACGTTGCCAGAAGGCGGTTGCGGGCCATGATCAGCCCGTACCAGCGGGCGTTGCGATATTCATTCAGGGAGTTGCGCACGTGACGCAGCACACCACGCGCCTGCTGTTCAGGGTCGACATCCCCCAGGGGCATGGCAGCGATCGTCCCGGAGGTCTTGACGGACAAACGGAATTGCTTCGGCGGGGCTGTGGACCCGGCGCTGTCAGTGACCCGGGCGGTGAAGATCGTTTCACCGGCTTTCGCCGGTGTGCCGCTCAGCACGCCTGCCGAATTTACCTGCAGGCCGTCCGGGATCGTCCCCGCAATCACTTCCCATTTATAGGGCGGCTTTCCTCCGGTGGCGAACAACCTCTCGGCATATTCAACGTGCGGTGAGCCCCACGGCAATGGTGTGGTAGTGCCGATTGACAACGGTGCCACCGGCTGTGTTTGCGGCGTGATAATGAGATCGAAATATCTTTCGACCGCGACACCTGCGCGGTCCGTGACCCGGAAGGTAAACTTGGCATGCCCGTCGTTCGTTGGCGTGCCGGACAGTATCCCCTCGGTGCTCAGGACTAATGCATCAGGGATCGCCCCGGCTATGACGGCCCATTTGTAAGGCGGCACTCCACCGGTCGACAATAAAGGCGAGAAGTATGGTTCTGCGACTTTACCTCCCGGCAGGGCAGTAGTACCGATTGCCAGGTCCGGGGGCACGGTAATCCCCGTAGTTGACTTGAGGTATTTCCGGGCACCCGGCTCGATGGAGACCACGGCGTTTCGTAACTTGACAAGCAGGTCATCACGGTTAGAGATGTCTGACCCTGCCAGACGGTCCTCGTCGTAATATGCGTCCTCTAAGACCTTACATCTTGGCTCGATTTCTATCATGGCTTCTTCGGCGCGGTACAGCCGCGTCCATACTTTGTTGTATCCGGTTGCCAGGGCCCAGGTAAGGCCTCTCCCGGTAAGGTCTTTCCTGATTTCGTCATGCTCCTTCGCAGCTTCGCAGTAAGCATTGTTTTTGCAGGAATTTTGAGGTAACCACCCGGTCTGACAACAACTGTTGAGGCCGACTTCAAGTTCGTCCAAACGGGGAAGGAGCTCGTCAAAGCTGCTGGGAATAGCATGCCTCGCGTCAACGGCCTTACAGTATATCGCGCTCAGCCCAAGCCATGCCAATAATGCGAACAAGGCGCCACATGCAGGGGGGGAATACATCCCGCTCAACCCAAGCCATGCCAATGATGCGACTAAGGCACCCCATGCAGGGGAATAGTGAGGCGCCTCCATAATAAGCACAAAAACCACGGTGAGGACCGTCGCCGCGGCCGGCAGAAAGATCGACATGGCAATCAGTGCCGCTCCGTAGCAGCACGGCTGCTTTTCCGCTTCGGCGCAAGCCGCTCTCTTCAAGGCCCCAAAAGCAGATCTTAAGGGCATAATCAACCTCCTTTCCGATTCAAAAGACGTGCAGATCAGTATTTACAAAAGACCTTTGCATAAGCACCGAAGACCGCGGCAAGGTGCAATCTAAGGAGAGAGGTCCTTCAATCATTCAATAACGCTCGTTTCCCTCCAATACAAGCGGTCCTCGCTCGGGTCCGACTCCCTCACTAGTAGCACGTAAGACAGGGCTGCGCAATAAGAAAAACAGATTTTAAAGAAACCGCCTGTGCTTTTTGTCGCTCCTGGTTGTCATGCCTCCTTGTCAGCTCTCCTTGTCACCCCTCCTTGTCACTTTGACAGGGAAATAAGAATGAGGGAAAATTTATGGAGGGACCGGGCATAGCCCCGGGTTCGTTTCAGCCGGCATCGGAAAGTCCCTGTAAAGCCGGCGTTCGCTCTTTGACAACTTAAGCTGCAACCGTGACCTTAGAAGGGCACTCTTCCGTTTCGCGTTTCACGATTCGCGATTCGCGTGAGGTCCACCCCCCCCCCCCCCCGAAACCGTGCACTATCGTGCACTTTTGTGCACCCCCCTATCCGAAAGTCGTTGCAGGAGAAGGGAATAAAAGTGGCGCGGGGGTGCACGGTCGGTGCGAATAGTGCACACAGAGAGGCTAAAAAAGGGGCAAAAGACAGTAAAAGGCACCCAAAAGACGCGTTTTTGGGATAGTTCGTGCACACCGGCCCATCCGCCTGCCCTCTATGCGAAGAAGTAGGCGAGGATTGCGGCAATTATCAGGCTGGGGAGCATGTTGAGTATCGACAATTGCTTGATCTTCAGGATATTGATGCCGAGGCCTATCAGGAGCAGCCCCCCCACGGCGGTCAGCTCGTTGATCAATTTCGGGGTCAGCACGTGGTGGAGGGAGCTTGCGAACAAGGTGATCCCTCCCTGATAAATGAGCAGCGGAATAGCCGAAAAGAGGACGCCCACGCCGAAAGAGGCCGACAGGGCGATGGAGGAGAACCCGTCGAGGACCGACTTCGCCAGCAGAAGGTTGGGCCGTCCGCCCAGACCTTCTTCGATTGCCCCCAATATGGTCATCGATCCCATGCAAAACAACAGGAAGGAGGTGACAAACCCTTCCGAAAAGTGGTCGTCTCCGCACCGTAACGCGCCTTTGAGGAAGGTGCTCAGCCGCTGCATGCGTCCCTCGATATTGGCCAATTCTCCTAAAATGGAACCGGTGACGATGCTGAAGATCATCACCAGGAAATTACCCGTCTTCGACGCCATGGTAATGCCGAGAAACAACGTGAACAAGCCGATGCCCTGGAAAACGATGGCGGCGATCCTATCGGGAAGCCTTTTGTGGATGAGAAGCCCGATTATGCTGCCGAGTATGACTGCCCCTGCGTTGATAAGTGTGCCCATGGCGTCTCATTCTACCATCTTTTTCGCTTCATACCAAGTCGCCCTTTCCCTGCCGCGCAAACGCCACCACAAGAAAATGGGTGATAAATTATGGTAATATGCCTGTAAATTGTAAAAATAAGAGGGCTAAAAAAACATGGCGAATTATAAGAAAGTAAATGCCGATCCATATAAAAGGCTTCATATGGCGGCGAGGGCCGGCGGGGTTACCATTTACGACTGGGATGTACAAACCGGAGAGTTTACCATGGATGATTATGCAAAAGTGCTCGGGACTGCGGCGGAAGGGGTGAGGTTGACTCGTCAGGCCTGGGAAACTCTGCTGCATCCGGACGACAGAGGCAAGGTGTCGGAAACCTTTCGACTGAACAAGAAGAAAGTGAGCCGGACTATCGAAACCGAATACAGGGTCCGCACAAAGTCCGGCAGCTACAGGTGGTTTACGGATCGCGCCAATATCGTTGAGCGGAACGACAGGGGGGAACCTTCCAGGGTCAGTGGAGTCTTAGTTGATATATCTCATAGAAAGACGGTCGAGGAGGCGCTCGAAAAAAGGAATATGAAGGCGCCGGCAACCCTCTCGAGATCGGAAGACGAGATGAGGGCAATGCTCGTCGCTTTACGCGATCTGGTGAGCGTGCACTACCTGGACCCGCAGACTGCGGATCATCTGGACTAACAGAGATCTGTTCAAAGATCTGAAGATAAAACACCAAACCGGACCGGCGGACTATTGCTACACGATGTTGCATGGGCGGACGGAGCCATGCCTGGCGTGCACGGCCGTGAAGGCCTTCGAAAAGGGTGAATTGCAGGAGTTTGAAAACAGGTTTGACGATGGCCGGGTTTTTATAATGAGAGGAAGTCCGATAAAAGATAGCGCCGGGTCAGTCCTGGGGGTTATTCAGATTGCATTAAATGTTACCGAGCAAAAACAGACGGAAGAGGGGCTGAAAACTACCTATGAATTTCTTCACTCCCTTCTCGAGAATTCACCGACCCTCATCCTTGTGACCCGCCGCGATGGTCGTATCGATATAACCAATCGAGCGTGGGAGAAGATCGTTGGATTCAAGCGCGAGCAGACGAGCGGCAAATCCTTGCATGAAGTTTTTCCGCCGGACGTGGCCAATCGTTTCAATCGGATAAACAAAGCAATTCTTCAATCGGGTGTTCCGATCGAGCTGGAAGAATCCTTTGATTGCCCTACCGGATTACACAATTTCTACACGGTAAGTTTCCCGATACAGGATGCAATGGGGCAAACGGCTGCCATAGGCTCGATTTGGGTTGACGTAACGGCTCGAAAACGTGTCGAGCAGGCATTGACAAAGCGCGAGGCCGAGTTGAGAAGAAAATCCCGCCAATTGGGCGAGATCAACACTGCCCTGCGAGTTTTGCTGAGGCAGCGGGATGAAGATCACGAAGAGCTTGAGCAGAGAATTGTCTCCAATGTGAAGGAATTGATATTACCATATGTCCGTAAATTGAAAAAAATGCATTTGGACGAGGCCCAGATGAGCTACCTGGAGATCGTCGAAACACATTTGAATGATATTGTCGCGCCCTTTCTGCGGCAAATGGTCTCTCATTATCCACATATGACAGCCAAGGAGCTTGAGGTAGCGGTGTTCGTGAGAGAGGGCAAAGCGAACAAGGCGATAGCGGAGCTCATGAACGTATCGGTTAACGCCATAGAAATCCATAGATACAATTTAAGGAAAAAACTGGGTTTGCAGAACAAGAAGATAAATCTGCGGTCGTACCTGTTATCTCTGAACAAGCTGCCTGCATGAAAGACAAAGGTTCTCACGGCCGGAAATGGGCGTAAGCCCGGCTCAAAACCGTCACGGGGTGCATAATCCTTGCTCCGGTGCCTGCTTGTATCTGAAGTCCGCAGCCGCCGCAGTCCGTCGCGACGATGTCTGCCCGGCTCGCCCTGACCTCCTCCCAGACCTTTTGTGCGACCTCGACAGAGCGGTTGTAGTTCGCAGCCTTCATGCCATAGGAACCGCCCATGCCGCAGCAGCTCGTGCTTATCCCTGCCGCGCGAAATCCGGGTATCAACCTCATGAGACTCACTGCGTCCCCGATATTCTGGACTCTCAGGTGACACGGGTTGTGGTAGAAGATCCGCATATTCATTTGACCGAAATTCGTGTTGAGGGCGCGGCGGCCGGCAAGACGCGACAGATAGCGACAGGCGTCATAAACGCGTGAAGAGACGAGCCGGGCCTCGGCACTTTCAAAGAACTCGTGCCCTTCCGACTTGAGCATCATGTTGCAGCTCGGACAGGTAGTAAGAATATCATAGCCGGGCGATGCCGCCTCTGCCAGCACCTTCACGTTGGTATCGAAGTTTTTCCTTGCGCCCTTTATGTTGCCGTTTGCCATCTGGGGCATTCCGCAGCACCTTGTATCCGGGACTATGACCTCCACGCCGTTTCTCTCCATCACCTCGACGAGCGATCTTCCGATATCGGGGTTGTAATAATTCGCGAAGCAGCCGGGGAAGTAGACAATCTTGCTAGTCACGACGGCCTCCCCGAAGCCATGCCCGAAATGTCTTTCGATGAAAGGCAGGCAGGTGGGCATTGCGATGGATACCGGCGAAGGCCTCCATGAGAATTCTCACGGGCACGAGCTTGGTCATCCAGTTGGAGAGCGGGGTCGTCAGGCTCCCCAGTTTCGCGAGAGACTCGGGGTTATCCAACATGCTCTTTTTCCATCCCCGTGGGTGGTGCTCGTCGTACTCTATTTGAGACTTCCAGAGGAATTTCGGGATGTCGATGTCGAGGGGGCATTCCACCCCACACCGCCCGCAATGGAGACAGGCAGCGAAAGGAGGCGCCTGTCCTTGCAGAAATCCCATCAGGTAGTTCCTGGGGCTGTAAACCATAGCCTTCTCGCCGGCCAGGTGCTGCCCCACGGGACACTGTCCGGCGCACGCCCTGCAGTCGATGCACCTGAACAAATCGCTGTAACCGTTTTTCAGGATCTCGCTCCGTTTGTTGTCGAACAGTATGACGTGGAGCTCGGGAGGCGCCGCCTGGTCGAGTTGATGGAGACCATCAAAATCATACCTCTCATCGTCACGCACTACCAGGTCGAGAAGCATGCTCTCGAGGCCGAATATGCCCATCGCTTTTGTGTGCAGAAAGGCGTCCTCCCTGTTTCTCAGTATCTTATCTATTCCAACGATCAGGATAATCTTCTTTGCCTGCTCCAGATCTTTCGAGATGTTGGCCATGTGCTGAAGAAAGTAGACCGACCCGTCGTCTGCGGATATTGCGTTTACTCCGAGGATAGCGATGTAATCCCTTCTGGCCGCCGGCACCGCGTGCGCTATTTTCCGGCTCACGTCGAAGGACGCCGCAAGTCCTCTTGTGTTCAGGCCCGGCAGGGACCAATAATCGTCGAATTTTTTCTGAAACTTTCCCTCCTCGAAATTCTGGAATTCTCCGTAGTAGCGGAGATACGTCCTGAAGCCGGAGGAATTAAGCTCGGCTCTCAGTTCGTTTACCACTATTGACGATCTGTTTATCGAGGCGAGGCGCGTCTCGCCTGCTATGCGTCCGATGTACGATACCGCATGCCGTGGTTCCTCTGCAATGACCGTTGTTACCCCCGCGTAGCGGCCGAGGGTGGCCTTAAGCTGCTTCGTAAGCATGGTATTGTTGTTTTTTGCGTCGTCCCGCACCAGCTTCAGACGGTCTTTGATCGCCTCTCTTTCTTCATCCCGTCGCCCTCCTGGCACACACATCTCCGCCATATGCTTCCAGCTAGTGGCGGGCGACGGTTCGACTATGAAAAAACAAGGGGCATCAGTCACAAAAGCTTTCCTTGCTTCACCGCGCACGGCAAAAGACCGGCGGGCAGGCACCGACCCCGGCGTGGGAGGGGTTGGAACTTCTCGCCACGCACATCCGGGCTCAAGGGCCGACAGGCCAGCGGAGGTAGGGACCCTGGCCCCGGCATCCCGCACACGTCGGGCCGTACTCTGCGGGGTACGCCTCTTGGCAAATGGGGCAGAGGGCAATCCCTTTTTTCTTTGGCAGACGTAGGCCTTGCACATGGACGCAGACGGAGTGCACCGTGAGAACGTGCCGGCCGGCAACCCTGATCTCCTCAATGAGCAGATCGTGATCTTGTTCCTCTTTGCGCTTCAGCTTGAATAACCACGACCTGATCTCCGTGAAAGGTTCCAGCTTTTTATGATCGATACCCACCCGCACCCCCTCTCCACTCTCTTTATCATAAAGGGCAAGGGCAAAATGGCCGAGGTGGACTATCTTAAGCCTGCCGTTTCCGATGGTGCAGGGAGTGAGAAGCTGGATAGCATCGGGGAGGCAGGAGAAAGTTTCACAGACCGCGTTGTAAAGAACCCCGGATGGAACCTGCTCCCTGGCCTTCTGCACCATGAAACCGCCGAGAATGACGCCGGGCGCGGGGTATGTGTGAAAGCGCCGCACCTCTTCCACGTATTCTTCGAAGGTGAAAGGGCCGAAGGTAGCGGTTTCCAGTTCAAGGCCATGGGGATAGTGAAAAACTTTTGCCATGGCATCTCACCACTCACGTATGCCGAGATAGGGATTACACGACAATATGATCGAATTGGAAGCGGTCTTTGCCCGCTCCTCGGTCAGCTTCTCGATAGGTCCGAACCCGAGTGCTTTTGTCGTGCATGTCCGTACGCAGGCCGGCTCCAGACCATTCGACACCCTCGCCACGCACAGGTCGCATTTGCTCGCCGTGGTCCCTTCAGGGAACTGCGGCGCGCCGAACGGGCATACTGCCGCACACGCATGGCACCCGATACAAAGGTCGCGGTTGATGACGACGATACCGTCTTCCGGTCTTTTTGAAGGGGCTCCGACAGGGCAGACCGCGATACAGGGCGCTTCCCCGCAGTGCATGCACGACAGGGAGACATACCCGATGTTGACCGAGGGATAGGCCCCTCTCTCTATCTTGCTCACATGCCTGAAGCTGGAGCCGTTTGCCGGCATATCATTCTGGTCGAAACAGGCGGCCATGCACGCCATGCAGCCGCTGCAACGGGAGATATCGAATGAAAAACCGAGTTGTCTCGCCGTCATTATCCTCCCTCCGGATCAGTCACCCTTTTTACCTCGCACAGGAGCGACTTGAAGCCTGCATATCCGGATATGGGGTCGAGGTAATCGGGCTCGATTAACAGGTTGACGTTCGCCTCGGGATAGTCGTGGTACATGTTGACAACGCCGGGGGGAACGATCTCCGTGAGGTTTGCCTTCACCCTTATTGAACCTCGCGGCGTGGACAGACTGACCAAGTCCTCCTGAGAAATGTCTCGAACAGTCGCGTCCGCCGGGTTCATGTCGACCATGGGGTCCGGGCGAAGGTTACGCGTCCAGCCCAGGCGGAACGTTCTCGAATGGATGAACATGGGAAGTCGGGCGCCCGTGGTAAGGATAAGAGGAAAGACGGCGGCAACTTCGGGCGCCGATCGGGGACTCAGCCCCGGCTCCCTGTACGTGGGAAGGGCGTCGTGGCCTGCTTCCGCCAGGATCGTCGACGTGAACTCCATTTTTCCCGAAGGTGTCGAGAAGCCGTTCTTCCGGTATTTACGATAGGGAGGCATCCGGACATCGGGGACCGCATAACCTGCCGGGTGTTTCTTCAGCTCATTAACGGTCAGTTTTGCAGGTTCGAGCATCCAGTCTACACAGGCCTCATAGCCCTCATTCATGAGGGCGTCCTCCGGCACCATCCTCCGGGACAGGTCCAAAATGATATCGACGTCGGAGCGCGATTCCCACAGGGGTTTGATAGCAGGCTGCGTCCATATTACGTACTTCTCGGCATAGAACTTGAGCTCGCTTCTCTCCAGGGAGGTACACGCCGGAAGCACAACGTCCGCAAGCCTGGCACTATCGGTCATGAAGATATCGGTATCTACGATGAAGTCGAGCTTTCGCAGACTGGCTTCCAGGGAATCGCATCCGGGCCACATCCGGGTATTCAGACCGAACGCAAGCATGGCCCTCAGGGGATAGGGTTTTCCGCTCTCGATCTGAAACGGGATGTGCAGCGCCTGACCCTCGGAAACCACCCTGCACCAGGCAGGATAACGATCCTGGCCTATCCGTGGCGGCAAATCCTTCCACGGCCGCGGTTGCTCGAACTCGAGATCACGCGTCGCCAGGCCGTTGGCGACGTTCAGGTAAGCGGGTTTTACGAGCGGGTTTCCTCCTTTCACGTCGAAATTACCGGTGAGTCCGACCAATGCAATAATGGCACGGGTATTCTGCAGACCGTTCGTGTGGTGGGTAGTGGCGTTCGGACTGTTCAGCATGCAGGCCGGCTTTGTCGTGGCATAGAGCCGGCTGGCGTCAACGATGCGCTGTGAAGGGACGCCGGTAATCTCTTCCGTGATCTGCGGCGTGAACTCCCGCACGTACGCACGGTATTCCTCGAAGCCCAGCGTGTAATTCTCCACGAACTCACGGTCATAGAGTCCTTCCTCGATAATGATATTTGCCATGCAAAGGGCAAGGGCTCCGGAAGTACCCGGCCTGATACGGAGGTGTATGTCCGCATGGGCCGTGAGAGGTGTGATGAGAGGTCCAACGTCGATAATCTTAAGCCCTTTCTTACGGGCGTCCAGGATGCCTCTTACAAGGGCTGTATTCGAATAGAAGGGGTTCCCGCTCCAGGCGAGAAAGCATTTAGACTCGGAGATGTCGGGTCCGCCCATAGCCCCATAGTTGAGACCGTTTGCGAGATAGCGCGCCTTTTGACAGACACTCGACTCGGTACAGAAATTGGGGGAGCCGAAGCCCAGGGCGAGCCGCTTCACAAAAGGCCTCATCCATTTCGGGAAGCCCACGTAGAAGATGATCGATTCAGGGCCGGATTCCTCTTTGATCTTGGAGAGGCGGTGTGCGACGAGATCGAGCGCGTCCTGCCATGAAACGGGGGCGAGGGTTCCCGAAAATCTGTCACCTTTTCTCACGAGGGGGGTGCGGATGCGGTCCTCATGGTAGACGTACTGCCTGTTGGAGTTGCCCTTGGAGCAGAGCGTGCCTTCGCTGTGGGGATTCTCCCTGGTCCCCTCGACCTTGACGATCACTCCATCTTTCACGTAGGCGTCTATGCCGCAGTGGGAATGAGGATTACAGATAGAGCAGATGGTTTTGCGTATCTCGATGCCGGTATCCGCACCGGGACTTTCCCCTGGACGCGTTGTTCGTAGGTCGATCCGGTATCGGAAATCATGAGCGGTCACCTTTTCCTGCCCTGCCCGGCATCGCATCTTCTTGAAGAATAAGCACCATATCGGTCTTCCTATTTCATGAGCAAATTGGGAAGCCAGAGGGAGAGCTGCGGAAAGACAAAGAGCAAGGCGCCGGCAACGACCAGACTGATCAGAAAGGGGTAGACGCCGCTGTAGATGACGCTGAAGGGGACTTTGGTGATATTCTTCACGACAAAGACATTGATGGCAACGGGAGGGACGACGACGCCGATCATTACGGTCACGGCGATGACCATGCCGAACCATATGGGATCGAACCCCAGCTTGCCGATGGCGGGATAAAAGATCGGCGTCGCGAGCACAAGGAAAGCAAGGTCGTCGATAAAAGAACCCCCGATCAGATAAATGAGACAGATGAAGAACATGATCATGTAACGGTTGAAGGGTAGGGTGACGACCCAATCAGCGGTGATCATCGGTATCTCCGTTGCGGCGAGAAAGTGTCCCAGCACGGTCGATCCCGCGACGAGCAAGAGGACCATACTGGCCGTGCGGAGAGACTCGACGAGAGCCGAGCCGAAGCCTTTCAGACCGATGTCCTTTTTAAGGAGGGAGAGGATCAATACCAGCACCGTCCCGACGCTTCCCGCCTCGGTGGGCGTGAAGAACCCTTCCATCAACCCTCCGATGACGAGAAAAAAGATAATCATTATCCACAACACGTCGGGGAGTGAACGCATCCTCTCCCCCCAGGAGGACCTGCTGCCCTTCGGTCCTATTGCCGGGTTAATCCTGCACCATCCGTAGATAATGACGATAAAAAAGAAGGCGACGATCAAACCGGGAATGAGGCCCGCCAGGAAGAGCTTCCCGATCGATACCTCGGTAATGACGCCATAGAGGATCAGGATAACGCTCGGAGGGATGAGGATACCGAGAGTCCCCACCGTGGCCACGATGCCGGTCGACAGCTTCTTGGCATAACCGTAACGATCCATCTCCGGAACGGCGACGCTCGCGAAGGTTGCGGCCGTGGCAGGCGAGGAACCGCAAATGGCCTTGAAGGCAGTGGCTCCCGCCACGGTGGCAATGGCAAGCCCTCCGGGAATGTGCCCCATGAATTTATAGGCCGCGCTGTAAAGCCTTTTTGCGAGACCCGCATTGAACGCGACCTGCCCCATCAAAATAAAGAGGGAGATGACCGTCAATCCATAAGAGGAGAACACATCGAAGAAGTCTTTTGCCACCATGTTGGAGGCGACGGTAAAAGACGAGATCAGGCCGAACCCGATGAAACCGACCAGGGCCATGGCAAAGGCCGAGCTCGATGCCGGTAAGGAATAAGACCAGGACGACTATAATTCCGAGGATTCCTATCGCCACATCACTCATAAAAGGCCCTCCGTGCGACTAATTGGATTCAAACGTGCCTTCAAAGACCCTGACGATATCGGCGACAAGGACAAGGCACATGAGAAAGCAACAGCCGCCTACCGCATAAGCGACGGGATAGAAAGGCGCCTGCAGGGTGGGAGATACCTCTCCCGACCTGTAGTAGTCGATCCCCACCCCGATGAGGTTCCACCCGAGAACGAAGAAGAAGAATATGCCTGTGCACCTCGTCAGGATGTCGACGACCATTTTGGCTGCCCGCGGCAGCTTTGAGGTCACGATATCGACCGATACGTGGTGCCGTTCAAAAGCAGTGCGCGGAAAAGAAAACCCTATGGCAATGGCGCCCAGGAAACCCACCAGCTCATAGGTCCCGACGATAGCCGATTTAGACGTCCTCAGGATCACGTCGCCAACCGTCAGAAACATCAGAGCAGCAAGGCCTGTGGCGCCGATATAGATGCTGTAGCGTGTCAGTGCATCCATGGTCTTAAGAAATCTGTTCATGGCAGCTCCCCTCTTGTCCGACTCCTCATCACGAAAAAAAGACCGTTTCCGCCTCGATCTAGGGAGTCTTCTTCAGTGTCTCCAGGCAAAACTTGAGCACCTCGTCGCCCGGCAGGCCCTTGGCCTTCATATCCTTCACATACTCGTCCTTGAGCTTCGCCACCGCATTCACCCATCTCGCCTGCTCTTCAGCCGTAAGGGTGATAAACTTGTGGCCGCGCTCCCTGACATACTTGACCGAATCGTCGTCCTGCTTGTCGTAGGCTTTGCCCGCCCTCACGATCCACTCCTCGTTGATCTGCTCGATGATCTTCTGAATATCGGGAGGCAGGGAGTTCCACTTCTCTTTGTTCATCACGATGAAAAACCCCAGGCCATACGCGGTGCCGTAATCGAGGGTCGTATTGTCGACAACCTCGCCGAATTTCCAGTCTTGAAGGACCTCTGTGGGGGACATCAGGCCGTCGACGATCCCCTTGGAGAGGGCATCGTAGGTTTCTGTCTGCGGCATGGCAACCGGGACAGCGCCAAGGGCCGCCGAAATCTTGGCAACGGTGCCGCTGGAACGGATCTTCATACCTTTGAGGTCTTCAAGCCTGGCGACAGGCTTCTTCGTATGAATGACCCCGGGACCATGGGACATGAAATACATCACCTTTACGTCGTCCAGCTCTTTGGGCTTGAACTTTTTGTAGACGGCATTTATCAGGTTTGTGGACTGAACGGCGCTCTTGTAACCGAGAGGGAGCTCGATGACCGACATCAAGGGGAACCTGCCCCTGGTGTAGGAGAGCACGGATGAGCCGATCTCCGAGATACCCTTCACTACCCCGTCGTAGCACTTGTCGGCCTGAGTCAGTGTTGCTCCCGGGAACATCGTTATCTTGACGCGTCCGTTTGTGCGTTTTTCAATCTCCTTTGCCCACTCGGTCGCCGTCTGGGTGCACTTGTGGGGCGCGGGCCAGAAGAGGCTGTACTTCATCTTGATCGGCTGGACGGCAAATGCGGAAGATGCAGAAAACAGGACCATCACGACAAAACAAAAAACCATTACCATTACCGCCATTACTTTCTCGGACATTGCCCCCTCCCTTTTCGTTTTATACGGGCAGGTCATGTGCGATCTGCTCTCTTCTGCGCGCGGTGTCTTCCACGATTAAGTCTATTGTATGGTAAATACATAGGCCATTACAATATAAGAAATAGGGTTTTTAATGCTATCAATTCCTTGTAAATCTAGAGGGTGAGCGACGCATGTCCCCGGCATTTGAATGTTGCTCGCAATTCATGCCTGTGCTATCTATGATAATCGCCACCGGGCCATTGCCTGAAGGGCGCTAAGGCGTGATCGGGCTGTTGAAGAATCCAGGAGAAAGTGGGGGAGCAGATGAGTGAACGGGTGAAGGCCAATTTTGTGGACCACATCAGCATAGCCGTCAAGGACGTAGCCAGAGCCGAAGAGGCGTTCAGAAAGGCATTAGGGTGGGAGGTGAGCGGCCGCTACATCGACTCGGGTGAAAAGATACGGGTCAGCTATTTCATGGTCGGCGCCACGGCGGTTGAAGTCATGGAGGACCTCGACGGGACGGGAGAGGTCGCGAAGTTTATCGCCAAACGAGGGGAGGGTGTCATGGTGCTCTCCTTCAACGTGGGCGACTGCGCCGCGGAGCTCAAGACTCTGGAGGACAACGGGGCCGACCTGATCGACCATAAGCCCAGGTTCTCGAAAGAGCTGAACAGGTACTTCGCCATGCTCCACCCCAGGACCTATGGCGTATTGACCGAGATCATAGACGGGAGCTACTAAAGAACGGCATGTGCCAGGCGCCTGTGAGGGTGCACGCAAAGCGGGTGAGGGAAATTCGGGCCGGGCCTATGCCTTCCCGGTGCACGGGGGCGGCCTGAGTCTTACATTACTTCTCGTACGCGGGGATCGCGGCCTCACCCGTTGGGGTGATGTCCGCTCATTTAAGGCTTTCACGTGACATGGCGGCATGCGAGGTGACCATGGGGCCCGAGACGGACCTTGTCGAATTCCTGTTGAAGCCGGAGAGCTACCCGGAAAAGCCTTCCTCCGTCGTCCATTATGAGACGCACATCTCTCACGTGTTCCTCGCGGGTCAGGCGGTCTACAAGATCAAGAAACCGGTGGACTTCGGTTTCCTCGACTTCACGACCCTTGCCAAGAGGCGCTTCTACTGCAGGGAAGAGGTGCTCCTCAACTCTCGTCTGGCCGGTGATACGTACCTCGGTGTCGTCCCCATATACAGGAAGGGGGACGCCTATGCATTCCGGCGGCCGAAAGGCGCCGTGGTCGCCGAGTACGCGGTGAAGATGAAGAGGATACCGGAGGAGAAGCTGCTTTCCAATCTCATCAGAGAGGGGAGATTGCTGCCCGGTCCACTTGCCGGAGTGGGTCAAGTGCTGGCGCGTTTCCATGCCGGGGCGGCAATCCACCGCGGCGGTCCCTACGGCGGGATCGAGGCGGTCCGTACGAACACGGAAGAGAACTTCGACCAGATAGAGCCTTACCGGTCCATCACCATCGACGAAGGGTTCTTTACGCGGCTTGTCTCTTTTACGCGCCTTTTTCTCGAAGAGCGCGGGGATGCGGTCAGGGCAAGAAAAGAGGGCGGATTCGTCCGGGAGGTGCACGGCGACCTGCATACGCAGCACGTATGTCTCACCGATCCCCTGATCATCTTCGACTGTATCGAATTCAACCGGCGATTTCGCATAAGCGACGTGCTGGAGGATGTGGCCTTCCTCTTTATGGACCTCGAATACAGAGGCAGATTCGATCTCTCCGCTGCCGCCTCTCACGCCTATTTCTCGCATTTTCCTGAAAGCCGGTCAGACGACCTCCTTCTGTTCTACAAAGCCTACCGCGCGGTGGTGAGGGGGAAGATCGAGGGTTTTACGTCGGACGGGCGACCAGGCGATCGGACGGGGAGAGAGGCCGCGATCAGGCGGGCCAGGGACTATTTCGGGCTGGCGCAACACTACATAGAGCAGGGCAGGACGCCTTTCAACCCGGTCGTGCTCATGGGTCTTTCCGGCTCCGGCAAATCGTCGATTGCGGAGGGTCTGCTGCCGGAGGCGGTTGTCCTGCGCTCCGATGAGGTGCGGAAGCGCGAGGCCGGTATACCGGCGCGTACCCACGTCTACGTCGACTACGGATCGGGTCTGTATGAGCCTGCCGCGAGCATGAGGACTTACCGGGCAATGACAGAGGAGGCTGTCGCCGCAGCCGCAAGGGGGGAAAGGGTCGTCGTCGACGCCGCTTTCCTCACCTCCGGCCTCAGGCAGGAGTTCTACGAGAGCTGCGTGAGGGCGGGCCTGAACCCGTTCTTTATCCGGTGCAGCGCCGGCGAAAATATCCTGCGCGAAAGAGTGAGGCGCCGGATGGCCGAGGGCAGGGACGTCTCCGATGCGCATCTCGCCGTGCTCGAAGGGCAGCTCCTGATAAAGGAAGAGCCGGACGACCTGCCCTCTTTTCGTGTCATGAAGGTGGATACAGGGGATGACGAGCCGGAGACCATCAGGCGGGCGCTGCGCCTCTTCCTGTAGATTGGCGGACGGTTTGAGTGGTAGAATGCTCCCTGCGACGAAACGGATGGAAAAGGTGATCGAGGCAGGCCGGGAATACTCCGCCGAGATAAGCGACATCGCGCTGCCGAGCGGCCACGGCGTCGCGCGCGTGGATGATGTGGTCGTCTTCGTGCCCTGCGCGGTGCCCGGCGACAGGGTGCGGCTGCGCATTGTGAGGCTCGATAAACGCTTTGCCTACGGGGAGCTCGTGACGATCGAGGAAGAGTCGCCTGGCCGTGAGCGGCCGCGGTGTCCTCACGTCGGCCGCTGCGGAGGCTGCGATTTGCAGACGCTCTCTTACGAGGCACAACTCAAGGTCAAGGAAAACCACCTCGTGCAGGTGCTGAGAAGAGTGGGCGGGCAAGACCTCGAAGGGGTGGCAGTCGCGAGTATCGTCCCCTCGGTGGATACGTTCTTTTACCGGGGCAAGGTGGAGTTTTCCTTCGGCGAGGCAGAGGGGAAGGTCTCTCTCGGTCTGAGCGAGAGGCCGTCGCCCCTTCGCCCCTCGAGAGGCCGGGTCGTTCCGGTTGAAGGGTGCCCCCTTTTCAGTCCTGCCGCGGCGCAGATGCTCCCCGTGGTCCACGAATGGCTCAGGAGCACAGGTCTGACGGCGCACGATCCTTTGACGGGGAAGGGGACGCTCAAGAGGCTGGTGCTAAGGGAGGCGAAGGGGACGGGCGAGCTTATGTGCCACCTCATCGCCGCGTCCGACGTGAGCCGCCATCTCGGGGACCTGACTTCGAGGCTGCCCGGGGCCGTGGCGCAGCTCAGGAGCTTTTACGCGACGGGCGCCTCCACCAGGCTCCTGTGGGGCAAACCCGCTATCGATGAGCGCCTTGCAGGCTTCATTTTCAGGATATACCCCCTTTCATTCTTCCAGCCGAACCCGAAGACGGCAGGGAAGCTCTATGAACGTCTTATCGCCGTTGCCGGGCTGACGGGGGCGGAGCGCGTCGTCGGCCTTTACTGCGGCGCGGGGACCATCGAGCTCATTCTGTCCCGTCATGTGAAAGAGGTGACGGGCATCGATTCGAGCAAGGAGAATATCAGGGCCGCCCAGGAGAACGCGGGCCTCAACAGGTCACAGAACTGCCTCTTTGTGAAAGACGAAGCCGAAAAGGCCGCCCGCCGCTTTAAAGGAGGAAAGGTCGATCTGCTTGTGATCGACCCGCCGAGAAAGGGGCTGAGCGGGGAAGCGGTCGCCGCGGTCCGGGAGATCGGGGCAGAAAGGCTCGCCTACATATCGTGCAATCCCGCCACCCTGGCGAGGGACCTGCTGAGCCTGAAAGAGGTCTATCGGGTCCGGCAGGTGATCCCTTTCGATTTCTTTCCCCACACCTGCCACTTCGAGGTGCTGACGATGCTGGAGAGGAAATAGAGGGAGGTAAGTGTGCACAAACACGCGCAAAAGCGGTAATTTTCCGGGGTGTTTTAGTGGGTTTTGCCCTCTTTTACCCTTTTCGGAACACGTTTTTCATCGACCGCCTCAGCAGCCCCTTCCCGATCCCCTTCTCTCGCAAGCCTTTCAGAAGAGAGGTTGACGAAAGTGCACGATAGTTTACGGTTTCAGGGGGGGGTGGGGGCCCCCGCCGATAGGCGGGTGCCTAAGGACGTGGATCGAGGTTCACTTGTCAAAGAGCGAAACGCCGGTTTACGGGATCTTCCGATGCCGGCTGAAACGGGCTCACGCCGTGCCATTTCTTCATGCCCATCGAAATGACTTCCCGGTCTCATAATATTGTCCCTGTTTCCTCCTCTCCTGTCAAAGTGACAAGGAGGGGCGACAACCAGGCATGACAAGGAGACGTGACAACCAGGCATGACAAAAATCATACCCGCCTTTCTTGTAAGAGATGGGTGTGGAGCCTTGGCGTTCTCCGTGGATTCTCTTTATGCTTGACCACGAACAGACAGAATTGATATAAGTGTTCAAGCGAAAGCCTTTGTCGGCGGCGCTGCCGATGGTGAAGGGCATCCGACTTGGATTGTTGTCTCGGAAAGTTCTTTTTTGAGCCCAATGGGGCCCGTCCCGGAATTTTTGTCAAGGAAGAGAAATTACGTGGAAGAGATAGGGGGTGAGGATATGAAAGAAAGAGCTTGGATAGTGGTTTCAGCGGTATCGCTTTTTCTCTTTGTTTCAGGGTTTTGCCTGGCGGAAGAGCGAAAACATTCGGCAAACCCGGCTCCTTCAAGACCGGCTGTTCAGCCGCAGGCAAGGCCAGAACCACAGACAAGGCCACAGCCACAAGCAAGGCCGACCACTCCCCAGCACAGGCCGGGTGGCCAGCAGGTGAAGCCGGGCCTCCATGGCGAAACAGGCGCCCGTGGCGAACGTGACTTTCATGGCGAACGGGGCGTTCACGGCGAACGAGATTTCCACGGTCAGCAAGGCGCCCGTGGCGAACGTGACTTTCACGGCGAAGGGGCTTCCATGGAGAAAAGGCGCCCGTGGCGAACGTGACTTTCATGGCGAACGAGACGTTCGTGGTCAGCCAGGCGCCCGTGGCGAACGAGGCGTCCATGGCGAGACAGGCGATCGCGGCCATACGGGCACACCGGTGAAAACAGGCGGCACGGGGCATACCGGCACTACTACCCATACAGGCACTACTACCATACAGGCACCAGGTTAAGACAGGCACTACTACCCATACCGGCACACCGGTCAAGACGGGAACTACCACGCATACAGGTACCACTGTCAAGACCGGCACGACCACCCATACCGGCACCACTACCCAGACAGGCACACCGGTGAAGACGGGAACTACCATCCATACAGGCACGACCACGCATACAGGTACCACTGTCAAGACCGGTACGACTACTCAAACGAGCACACCGGTGAAGACAGGCACGACCACTCATACAGGCACACCGGTCAAGACAGGCACGACTACTCAGACGGGCACTACCACCCATACAGGTACGCCGGTTAAGACCGGCACGACTACTCAGACGAGCACGCCCGTCAAGACCGGCACTATTACTCAGACGGGCACACCGGTCAAGACAGGCACGACTACCCAGACGGGCACTACCACCCATACAGGCACGCCAGTGAAAACTGGCACTACTACTCAAACGAGCACACCCGTGAAGACCGGGACCACTACCCAAACGGGCACACCGGTCAAAACGGGGACCACCACTCAGACGGGCACACCGGTTAAGACGGGTACCACTACTCAGACCACTACACCGGTGAAGACGGGAACTACTACGCAAACGAGCACACCGGTGAAGACTGGCACTACTACACAGACAGGCACCCTGTCAAGACAGGCACGACTACTCAAACGAGCACGCCGGTGAAGACGGGTACCACGACCCAGACGAGCACGCCCGTCAAGACGGGCACACCCGTGAAGACGGGTACCACCACCCAGACAGGCACGCCCGTTAAGACCGGCACTACTACCCAGACCACTACGCCGGTGAAGACCGGGACCACCACCCAGACAGGCACTACGGTTAAGACGGGCACCAGCTACGGTCAGACAGGCACCACAACGGTCAAGACACGGGACCACCACCCAGACGAGCACACCGGTCAAAACAGGCACAATTACGCAGACGAGCACGCCAGTGAAGACAGGCACCCCGGTCAAAACGGGTACCACTACCCAGACCACTACACCTGTCAAGACGGGTACCACTACCCAGACCACTACACCGGTCAAAACCGGCACGACCACCCAGACGGGCACACCGGTTAAGACGGGTACCACGACCCAGACGAGCACACCCGTGAAGACGGGGACCACCACCCAGACCACTACACCGGTCAAGACAGGCACCACGGTCAAAACGGGTACCACGACCCAGACGAGCGCACCCGTGAAGACCGGCACAACGGTCAAAACCGGCACAACTACGCAGACAGGCACCACGGTTAAGACCGGCACTACTACTCAGACCACTACGCCGGTTAAGACCGGCACCACAGTCAAGACGGGTACCACGACGCAGACCACTACGCCGGTTAAGACGGGCACTACTACTCAGACGGGCACCACCGTCAAGACGAGCACACCGGTGAAGACGGGTACCACCACGCAACCCGGTACACCGCTTCTGGGACCAGGTCCGGGCACCACTACGCAAACAGGCAAGAGTGAAATAATTGTCCCTGGCGGCGTCCGTGGCGTGGTAGACGGCATAGCGATTCAGCCCGACCAGGTGCCTCCCCGGTCGGTAAGATAGGGGATAGGGGCAGGCCGTAGGAAAAGAGAGAGAAGATCGATTTCGGGGTTCGAAGGCGATCTCGTCGAGGATCATTCAGGATGGAGATGAGCCGGAGGACAAAAAAAGCTTCCGGTGAGGGGATCGAATCGAATGTCAACAAAGAAGCCCCTGCTCATAATCTCCCTGCTCCTCACCATCGCCGCCTTCATGGCCTACCGGCAGGTCACGCACTGCGCGTTCATCAATTTCGACGATGCGGAGTACGTCACCGAAAACAGGCACGTACAGGACGGCCTTACCGTGAAGGGGATCGCGTGGGCATTTACCACGGGCTATGCGTCAAACTGGCATCCCTTGACCTGGATCTCCCACATGGTAGATGTGCAGCTCTTCGGGCTGCAACCGGGATGGCATCATCTCACCAGTCTTCTGTTCCACCTTGCCAATACCGTCCTGCTCTTTCTCGTCCTTCACCGGATGACAAGAGCACTCTGGCAGAGCGCCTTTGTGGCGGCCCTCTTTGCCCTTCACCCGCTCCACGTGGAATCGGTCGCCTGGGCAGCCGAGCGCAAGGATGTGCTTTCCACTTTCTTCTGGATGCTGACGATGGGAGCGTATGTCTCTTATGTTGCCCGGCCCGGACTTAGGCGCTACCTCACCTTGCTCCTCTGCTTTGCATCAGGCTTGATGGCGAAACCGATGCTCGTGACCCTTCCCTTTGTCCTGCTCCTCCTGGACTACTGGCCCCTTCGGCGCCTGGAGCAGAAGAAACCACCCGAGGAAGTCCGGAAGCCCTTACTCGGGGATAAAGAAAACAGGCCGCCTCCTGAAAAGGCCCCGGTGCAACCGGGAGGTCACCGGCCATTGATTCGTCCTCTCCTTACAGAGAAGATCCCCCTCTTTGTCCTGGCCTTACTCTCGAGCGTCGTCACCTACCTCGTCCAGCGTCACGGGGGGACGGTGGGGTCTCTTGAGGCCTTTCCGCCGAGCGCCCGTATAATCAATGCCTTTGTCTCCTATATCGCCTATATGGTCAAGATGCTCTGGCCCACGAGCCTTGCCGTCTTCTATCCTCATCCGACCTCGTGGCCGCTCTGGCAAATCCTGGGCTCTCTCGCACTCCTTCTCGCCATCACCGCGATAGTGATCAGAGGCGCAAAGAAACATCCCTATGCGGCGGTGGGATGGTTCTGGTATGTGGGGACATTGGTGCCGGTCATAGGGGTAGTGCAGGTGGGCAGCCAGGCGCTGGCCGACCGGTATACTTATATCCCCCTGATCGGGCTGTTCATCATCGTCGCATGGGCCATACCCGAGCTTCTGAAGAAATGGCCTTATCGAAAGGAGGCACTCATCGCCTCATCGGTATTGTGCCTCCTGTGCCTGTCCCTGGTCACATGGAGACAAGTCGGGTACTGGCGGAGCAGCATTGCCTTGTACGATCATGCCATGGAAGTCGCTCCGCGCAGCAGCCCTATCCATATCAACCGGGGGGCGGCCTACATCGGCCTCGCCAACTACACTCAGGCGATTGCGGATTTTGACAGGGCCATCGAGATCAATCCGTGGTATGAGGAGGCCTATAATAACCGGGGGGTGGCCTATTCCAACCTCGCCGACTACACTCAGGCGATTGCGGATTTTGACAGGGCCATCGAGATCAATCCGAGGTATGGGGATGCCTATAATAACCGGGGGCTGGCCTATAACAACCTCGGCAACTGCACTCAAGCGATTGCGGACTTTGACAGGGCCATCGAGATCAATCCGAGGTATGGGGAGGCCTATAATAACCGGGGGGTGGCCTATTCCAACCTCGCCGACTACACTCAGGCGATTGCGGATTTTGACAGGGCCATCGAGATCAATCCGAGGTATGGGGAGGCCTATGACAACCGGGGGGAGGCATATGACAGCCTCGGCAAACGTGAGCACGCGATTGACGATATAAGAACGGCGGCAAGGCTTGGCCACGAAGGGGCAAAGAACTTTTTAAAAAGCCGAGGGGTAGGCTGGTAGAAAGGTTTACGGAGAGGCGGTATGTATCAGAAAAAGAAAGTGGTGGTCGTGATGCCTGCCTACAATGCCGAGGCGACGCTTCTTCAGACACATGGCGAGGTGCTGGAACAGGATTATGTCGATCTCGTCATCGTGGTCGACGATGCCAGTAAAGACGGGACGGCAAACCTTGCGAGGGACCTGCCCAAAACCAAGGTCTTCGTGCATGAGTCGAACCTCGGCTACGGCGGCAATCAAAAAACCTGTTACCGGCAGGCCCTGCTGGAGGGTGGTGATATTATTATTATGGTGCACCCCGACTACCAATACACGGCGAAGCTCATCCCCGCGTTCGTCTCAATGATCGGCAACGGACTGTATCATTTTGTGCTTGGCTCGAGGATCTTAGGCGGCTACGCCCTCAAAGGGGGAATGCCCTTGTACAAATACATCTCCAACCGGGCGCTGACCTTCGCCGAGAACCTGCTTACGGGTGCGAAATTGTCGGAGTATCACACGGGCTATCGTGCCTTCTCGCGTTATCTGCTGGAGAAGGTACCTTTTGAAAGGAATTCCAACGACTTCCTCTTCGACAATCAGATGATCGCCCAGATCCTCTGGCTCGGATACACCGTTGCCGAGGTCAGCTGTCCGACCAAGTACTTTCCGGAAGCCTCATCCATCAATTTCTCCCGCGGCCTCAAATATGGTTTTGGCTGCCTTGCAACGGCGCTCACCTACCGGATGGCGCGGATGCATCTGACGCGACCTATGCTTTTTATGGGCAAGGAAGGATGAGGCACGGCTCAAATTCATGAGAGCCTCCACGAAGCGACTCTTGTTGCTCCTCCTGCTGATAGCGATTATGGCGGCGGTACCTATCTCCGGTCTCGGCGGGTACCTGACGTTCGCAAGCCTCACCGAGCACCGCGGCCTTCTCGAACAGACTGTGGCAAGACACTATGTGGCGTCCGTGCTGCTTTACATGCTTCTCTACATCTTGACGGCCCTGGCCGTTCCGGGCGCCCTGATCCTCACGGTCGCGGGGGGAGTTCTCTTCCATACCTTTCCCGGCCTGATATACGCGACTATCGGCGCCACAACGGGAGGGGTACTCGCATTTCTTTTGTCACGCTATATAATGGGCAACTGGCTACAGGCCAGGTACGATGCGCAATTCAGGCAGTTTAACCGCGAGCTCAAACAGTACGGCCATCTTTACGTGATGGCGGCGCGGCTTGTCCCGGTCTTTCCTTTTTTTCTCGTCAATTATTTCTGCGGCCTCACAGGGCTGTCCCTCCGGACCTTCACCTGGGCTACGGCAGCAGGCATCCTCCCGGCATGTCTTGTCTATACCTTTGCAGGAAGCCAGATAGGCAGCATTTCATCACCGAACGATTTGGTCTCACGTCGACTGCTCCTCTCCCTTGTCCTTCTTGCCTTTCTCTCCCTCCTGCCGATGATATCGAAGAAGCTGAGGGGCCGGAGAAAGGCACCGAGGGAGATTGGTTCCTGACGTTCATTGGAGTGCTTCGGGGCCCTTCCATCTAAGGGGCGCCGACCCTGGCTTTCAGTAATGCTGTTTTGGCCATTTGGGCTAGGGAGCTGGGCCCTCGCGTAATATGTCATCGCGTCTGCCCACAGACCTATCCGGTTTTTCGCATCGGTCGTCAGATTCGCAAAGGACGCCCTGTCCATGCCGAGGGAGTAAGCGGCAAATGCCTGGTTCAGTTTATCCCTGATGTCGTTGGCAATCGGCGTGGTGAGGAACGGGGCTTTCGCGTTCAGATCGCGTTCAAAAGAATCGCTGGCATCCCAGTACAGAGCGAGTGCGTCTTTGTCTGCCTGGTAGGTGACCTTTTTCGGATCCGTCGCCAGCTTGATCTTCACGTATTCGCCCGTGGCGAACGCGGGAAGGCCCCTGCCGCTGGGCGTGCCCGTTTCGAGGTAGGCAATCAGATCTGCCGGGAAAAAGATGCCTTGACTGACCGAGGTGTGGCTGTTGGAGATTTCCCTGACGCCGGGTGTATTCCTATGCCACGCCGCTTTACCGGCTTCGTACCAGTCGTCCGAGGCGAAGAGGTTCTTGCTGAAGCTGAAATCGACGGTGCCCGGCGCAGCATCTTTAAGTGTCTGAAAAACAGTGTCATAACGGGCGTAGGTGCCTATCACGGACAGCCATTTCGGGTTGTACGCCGCGAGGGACGGGTCGATGAGGTGGTTTGTCTGCACGACGAACTGACCGCCTGGCTCGCCTCTGTCACCGGGGTGCCCCAGATGGAAATGGTCGGCGGTGCCCTCGAAGACGGAGATAGTTCCCGAGGCGTCGCTCAGGATGAAGCCGCCGGTTACCCCGCCCTTGGGGGTAGACTTCAGGTATTCAAGGGCCTCGGCCGGCGACGCGGCGACCTGGGCCAGGTAGTGGAAATAGACCTCCGGCGGAACGCCCCAGGCAGGCGTGTCCGACATGATGGCCGTCATGGTCCAGGTGAAGCCTTTGCTGTTCATCGCATAGTTGGAGTTCACCCTTCCCGCGTACGTTTGAGAAACAAAGCTGGCGCCCTCTTTGGGGAACGCCAGGAGAATCACGCTGTCCATCGCCTCTGTGGCGACCATCGATGTTATTGCATGGATGGGCTTGCCGTCCCGGGTCTTTGACCCCGTCGCGGCGAAGGTGTTACAGGAATGATACGCTTCTTTTGGGATCGCGGCCGGCGGGGTTTCAACGAAAGCTATGCGCGTCTCCGCCGGATACGGTGTTTTGGGCTTCGCCCAGAATTCTGTGGGGTAGACCATAAGGCCGACCAGGTCGAGGTAGCTCACGTCGTAGCCTTCCTGCTTGCATCCCTCCACGGTCCCCTTCAGCCAGTCCTTATAAGCCGGATCATATTTGGTAAGGTAATAGTCCCATACCTGCATATCTTTTGTTATGACAGCAGCGCCGTGGGCGTCATAGAGCCGGCTTTTAAAAAGGGCAACGTTATGAGCGATGGCGGCGCCCGTCTGTTCGCCGTACTGCACGCCCATCTCATAGTCGGTTCCGGAGACAACTACCACCTGAGGGAAACCGGTGGACAGGTACGGTTGCGGCGTAAAAGACTCTGCGGTTGCGGCGCCGGGCGTGGAGCCTCCTCTCTGTGCGTCGGCCGCGTAACCGGCCATCTGAAACACAACGAGGCAAAGACCGAGTACAAGACCCAGGCGGAGTGAAACGGTGCTCTTTCTGTTCACGATGCGTCCCTCCCTTGGCGTTTTAGCGAGATCTGATACATGTTATATTAGCAAAGGTAATATTTCAATTCAATCATACCGGTAACGTGTTATACCGTTTACATGCCCATTGTTTTCGTCGTATAATCAAAACTCCATACAGCTATGCTGGAATCCCAAAAGCTGGAGCGGACGAGGCAGTGAACGTTGATGATGCACGTGGTGCATTCATTGGCAAGAAACCAGTCGGGGAAGAAAAGGGGTGAGGATATGAAAGAAAGAGCCTGGATAGTGGTGTCAGCGATATCGCTGCTTCTCTTTGTTTCGGGGTTTTGCCTGGCAGAAGAGCGAAAACATTCGGCAAGCCCAGGTCCTGCAAAACCACAGCCACAAGCAAGACCACAGCCACAGGCAAGGCCACAACCACAGGCAAGGCCAACCACTCCCCAGCACAGGCCGGGTGACCGGCAGGCAAAACCGGGCTTCCATGGCGAAACAGGCGCCCGTGGCGAGCGGGACTTTCACGGTCAGCCAGGCGCCCATGGGGAACGGGACTTCCATGGTCAGCAAGGCCCTCGCGGCGAACGGGACTTTCGCGGCGAGCGGGACGTCCATGGTCAGCAAGGCGTCCGCAGTGAACGAGGCGCCCACGGCGAACGTGACTTTCACGGCGAACGAGATATCCACGGTCAGCAAGGCGCCCACGGCGAACGGGACGTTCACGGTCAGCAAGGCGGCCATGGCGAACGGGACGTTCACGGTCAGCAAGGAGGCCATGGCGCGACAAGTGATCGTGGCCATACAGGCACACCGGTAAAGACAGGCTCCACAGGGCATACCGGCGCTACTACCCATACAGGCACATCGGTGAAGACGGGCGCTACCACCCATACAGGTACTACGGTTAAGACGGGCACTACTACCCATACCGGCACTACTACTCATACGGGCACGCCGGTGAAGACCGGTACCACTACTCAGACTGGCACGACCACCCATACAGGCACGCCGGTGAAGACGGGCACCACCACCCAGACGGGCACTACCACGCATACAGGCACGCCGGTCAAGACCGGTAGCACTACTCAGACGGGCACCACCGTCAAGACGGGAACTCCTACCCATACGGGCACATCGGTGAAGACAGGCACCACCACTCAGACAGGCACCACCACGCATACAGGCACACCGGTGAAGACGGGTACTACTACTCAAACAGGCACGCCGGTGAAGACCGGCACCACCACTCAGACGGGCACACCGGTGAAGACAGGTACGACTACTCAGACTGGCAGCACGGTGAAGACAGGTACACCGGTCAAAACCGGCACCACTACTCAGACAGGCACACCGGTCAAAACCGGCACCACTACTCAGACTGGCACACCGGTGAAGACCGGCACGACCATTCAGACGGGCACGACGGTCAAGACTGGCACGACCACGCAGACGGGCACACCGGTGAAGACAGGTACGACCATTCAGACTGGCAGCACGGTGAAGACAGGCACACCGGTCAAGACTGGCACGACCACGCAGACGGGCACACCGGTGAAGACAGGTACGACTACTCAGACTGGCAGCACGGTGAAGACAGGCACACCGGTCAAGACTGGCACCACTACTCAGACTGGCACACCGGTGAAGACCGGCACGACCACTCAGACGGGCACGACGGTGAAGACAGGCACCACCACTCAGACGGGCACCACCACTCAGACGGGCACCACCGTCAAGACGGGGACTACGACCCAGACAGGCACACCGGTCAAAACCGGTACCACCACTCAGACAGGCACACCGGTCAAGACCGGCACCATTACCCAGACGGGCATACCTGTCAAGACGGGCACTACGGTCAAGACAGGTACAACCACCCAGACGGGTACACCGGTGAAGACGGGCACTACTACCCAAACAGGCACATCGGTCAAAACGGGCACTACCACTCATACAGGCACCACGGTGAAGACGGGCACACCTGTCAAGACGGGCACCACGGTGAAGACCGGCACGACTACCCAGACAAAGACGCCTACACCACCTACAACGACTACCCAGACAAACACGGGTCCCTTCGGCCCTGGGCCCGACACTGAAAAACCCGGGTGAACCGGCTATTGAATACACGCCTACACCCTACCCGGCCACCACTCCCCCATTTCCTTCACCTTCAAACGTGCCGCCGGTTAATCGCTGAACCTATTGGGGAGATGGGGTCAGCTTTGGACGGCCTGTTGCCCAAACCGGTTTGGGCAACAGGCCGTCCATTCTTGAATTTGCGAGTTTAGGTCGGGGTAATGTAAAGGATAAGAATGCGTCCCTTGGTCCCTCCCCAGGCGATATTCCCTTACGGCTCCGTCGCCTCCCTCTATCTATGGGTTTTGTCGGGGATGCAGGCACCGGTATGACGACACGGATGCCTCCGTTGAACTCCCGCCTGCTTTTGAAAAGCTTTAGGAAAACAGTTATAATGGACAAGGGCAATCGTCGTGGAGATAAAGCTATCGAGACACGCAAGAAGACGGGCAAGACTCTATGGAATCTCCCCGTCAACGGTATCAGAAGTTTTGACCGGCACGACTCTATCTCAGGGGAGTCAGGAGATCGTTGTTGATGCCGCGGGCTTTGTGTATCCGCTGAAAATTGTTGTTTCTACAGAAGGCAACATCGCAACGGTGGTGACGGTGTATCCAGTGAAGAGAGGAGGTAGGAAATGAAGGTACAGTACGACGAGGAAGTTGATGCGGTATATATCAAATTAGGGAATCAAAAGCCTGACGGAGTCATCGAGATCGCCGAAGGCGTCAACTTGGACACAACGGCTGAAAACAAGATTGTGGGTATAGAGATTCTCAACGCATCGAAGAAGATGGACATCAAGACGATTCTCACGTACGAGCTTGCCTTGGACAAGAAACTCATCAAGAAATCCGCCTGACACCCGGATGAATCCCTTCCCTCATCGTTTTGTCCAGGACATAAAAGGGGGAGTGCCGTTCCCGGCACCCCCCCTTTTATGTATCATCTAAATGGTGTCCCAGCGTTGATTTTGGGAGATAGCATAAAGTGAACAGCGACAAGGGTTTTGGACTCAACATAGCAGTTTTCGATTTGAATTCGAAAACCTCTCGGCGCCATACTTCTGGATCACACCGGAAGGAGATGACGCATGAACTCGGGAAAGACCGTCTTTGCCCAGCTTATGGATTTTCTGCCCACATACGAATTCCATCAATGCGTAGAGCGTTATCGCGGCGACTACAAGGTCAAGACTTTCTCCTGCCGGGACCAGTATCTTTCGATGTCTTTTGCCCAGCTCACCTACAGAGAAAGCCTGCGCGACATCGAGGCTTGTCTCCGTGCAGCCGAACCGAAGCTTTACCACATGGGGATACGAGGGAAGGTATCCCGGAATACGCTGGCCAACGCCAACCAAGTCAGGGATTGGCGTATCTACGAGGATTTAGCGCAAGTGCTCATCGCAAGGGCGCGGAAGCTCTATGTCCGCGACTCCTTTGGGATAGACCTCGGACACACCGTCTATGCTCTGGATTCCACCACAATCGATCTCTGTCTGTCTCTCTTCCCCTGGGCGGATTTCAGAAAACACAAAGGGGCGGTGAAACTCCACACGCTTCTGGATCTCCGGGGGAGTATTCCCACAGTAATCGTCATTACTCACGGAAGAGTTCACGAGGTGAACATCCTCGACCAGATCAGCATAGAAGCCGGCGCATTCTATCTCATGGACCGGGGGTATCTCGACTTTGCCCGTCTTCACAGAATCCACGAATCGGGGGCGTTCTTTGTCACACGGGCAAGGCGCAACTTCCGATTCAAGCGCATATATTCCCGGAACGCAGACAAATCAACAGGGGTTCAATGCGACCAAATAGTGGCGCCGGAGAAATTCTATGCAAAAAAGGATTACCCCTCAAAGCTCCGGAGAATCAGATATTACGACACGGAGAACAACACGCCTCTGGTATTCCTTACCAACAACCTTATCCTGCCTGCCAAGACCATTGCCGACCTGTATCGCTGTCGATGGCACGTAGAGCTCTTTTTCAAATGGATAAAGCAGCATCTTCGGATAAAGGCATTCTACGGTACCACCGAGAACGCGGTGAAGACCCAGGTATGGATCGCTGTTTCTGTGTACGTCCTTGTGGCCATCGTGAAGAAGCTCTTGAAGCTGGAGCAGAGCCTCTACACAATTCTACAGGTTCTGAGCGTGACTTTATTCGAGAAAACGCCCATTTTACAGGTATTCTCTCGTGTGGAATACGAAGTATGCGAGGGGGATACGGCTAACCAGTTGAGTTTATTTGACTAAACGTTGGGACAGCAGTGATAATTTATAATTATCCCCTGGGTATACCCCCGGCTCTGCCGGGGGACTCCAAAAGTTTGACATTTTCGGGAATATAAAAGAACCTCCTCCAATGTGAACCGCTCGAAGTTACACAAGGAGGAGGTCTTAGTGAATAACTTTCAGAGTTTAAATCACACCAGGTGGGATTGCAAGTTCCATGTGGTGTGGATACCGAAGTACAGGAAGAGGGCACTCTACGGGCAGCTAAAGGAAACAGTTAGCGCCGGTGCTCAAGGAACTGGCGAATCAGAAGGAAAGCGAAGTATTGGAAGGGCGTCTCGTAGAGGATCACGTACACATGCTCATATCGATACCACCCAAGTATGCCGTCGCCCAGGTTATAGGCTACATCAAGGGAAAGAGCGCCATATGGATCGCCCGTACGTGCGGAAGGAGAAAAAACTTCATCGGCCAGAATTTTTGGGCCAGGGGCTATTATGTGACAACGGCAGGATTGGATGAAGAAACGGTCCGCGACTACATCAGAAAGCAGGAAGACGAGGATAAGAAGCTCGATCAGCTCAAGATGTTCGACGAGTAGGGCTACCTTTAGGTAGCTCACGGTGTTTAACCGCTTTGAGCGGTTCACATATTTTCAAACCCCCGGCTCTGCCGGGGGATGTGAGTGATTTACCTCTCCTAAGAGTATTTTTCAACCCGCGACGTGAGATATGCCGTTATTACAAGCCTGTCGATCCGGTTTTGCATGGATGGCTTTCCGAAGGATTGCGTGAATGTGTATAATAGGAAGTATCGATATACCTGGGAGGTAAGGTAATAAGTGAGAATGAACGTGCTTATAGACGACGCCCTGATGGAATCCGCCCTCAAGGCTTCGGGAAAGAAGACGAAGAAGGAAGCTATAGAAGAGGGTCTAAAACTGCTGGTAAGAATGAAGGGTTTTCGGGGAAAACTTGAATGGACCGGCAACCTTGAAGAGATGCGGTTAGATAAATGATTTTTGTTGAAAACAATTGAACCTGTGGAGACCTCTTGAACATACAAATTTTCGGGACCCTCAAATGCCAGGATACCAGGAAAGCGCAGAGGTATTTCAAAGAACGGGGGATTCCCTTCCAGTTTGTCGATATCACCGAGAAAGGGCTGAGCAAGGGGGAGTTGAACAGCCTGAAAGCAGCCGTGGGCATCGAGAGCCTTATCGACACCGCCGGCAAGGCGTACGCCCGGAAAAACCTGAAATACCTGACCCACGACATCGAAGAGGAACTTCTCAAAGACGCGCTGCTTCTGAAAACGCCCGTCGTGAGAAACGGCCGGGATGCGACCGTGGGGTATCAGCCTGACGTGTGGAAGGCCTGGAAATAGCGCCTTCAGACGGAACAGGCCATGGTTGCGTGGTTCTCACGCGTGTATCTTCCTGACTCGCCCTACTTCTCCACTTTCCAGGCGCACCTTGATCCCGCGCGTGTGAACGGCCGAGCCGGTCAGGATGTCTCTCACTATCCCTTCGGTAAGCGCACCCGTCCGTTGATCCTTCTTCAGGACTATGGAGACCCTCATCCCCGGCCTCACATCCGCGCGCCGTGTTCCATCCACGCTCATCTTGCCTCAAACTCATTATATTCTCTTCATATTTCGTTGTCTACCGGGGCGATGGCGGCGGGTCGTCCCGCGTTTCGATGCCAACCCAAAAGTTGCCAACCGTCTTGTTGGAAATAATTCTTGAGAAATAGACTCTGCATAGTCAAGGAGCAGCCTTGTGCTCCGGAATTGTCTCCTGGTATTGCAAGAAACATCAACATGCTTTTTGTCACCCCTGGTTGTCAGCCCTCCTTGTCACCCCTGGTTTTCGCCCCTCCTTGTCGCTTTGACAGGGAAATGAGAATCAGGGAAAATTTGTATGCGGGCGAGCATAGCCCTGTCCCGTTTCAGCCGGCATCGGAAAGCTCCCGCAGACCGGCACCCGCTCTTTGACAACTCAAGCTGCAACCATGGCCTTCGAAGGGTCCTCTTCCTTAGCTCCCCCCCCCCCCCCCCCGAAACCGTGCACTTTCGTGCACAATCGTCAACCCCCCTTCAGAAAGGCTTGTGGGAGAAGGGAATCAGGAAGGGGTTGCTGAGACGGTCAGTCGAAAATGTGCACTCAAGAGGGTAAAAAGAGGGTAAAACGGCGCATAAAGTGCCAAAAACGACCGTTTTTGCGCGTGCAAAGG
Organism: uncultured delta proteobacterium; assembly: GCA_963729685.1. Taxonomy (GTDB): domain Bacteria; phylum Desulfobacterota; class Syntrophorhabdia; order Syntrophorhabdales; family WCHB1-27; genus BOG-1155. The sequence continues at coordinate 51,113 of CAVSOX010000012.1, forward strand.
GACCATGGGGTCAAAGGGTCGCCTATCGGGACGACCCTTTAAATCTGCACTCTTCGGCCGCTGTATGAGAGGGTAAGAGGGATCACTCAGTCAGGGAAGACGCCCCTGTCCTCCCTGGTCCCCATCACCGGCGCCCGCTCCCACTTCGTGTCATCCACCTTGTCCGAGGCCACGTCGAGAATGATGCAGTTGTCGCTCTTTGCCACGGCGCCAAAAGGCACGTAAACGTCTCGGGCCTTTCTTCGGTCGACGAGAAAATCTTTTTCCCTGATCTCCTTTACCTGCCCGATACGATGACCATCCGAGCCGATCACTTCCATTCCCTCGTTGATGACCAGGTCCCGTCCGATCAATGTATTGGCCCTTTCGCTTGCCGCAAATCCGCCTTTCATCTCAGGATCCGTCACCGCGCAATGCGATTCAAGGTCGGTCCTTTCGGTATTCGCCATAATATCGCCTCCTCTGATGTGTCGATCGACACCTATTTGATAATATGTAAGGTCCTTTTGCGGGTACGTCAAGATGGCAGCCGGATGAGGGGAGTCGAGGTCACCTGCCCATCCCCCTTCGCCCTCGATGTCTGCATTCCCCATCAGTAAGCTATTAATTTCATTATGGAATCACGATGGTTGACAATTATCGGCCCCTGCTGGTAGATAACAGGTCATTGTGCGGCAACCAGGCGGAGAGCGGTCCGGCCGCCTGGGGCGCACGGGAAATCGGCAGTAACGGAAAGGGAGGACGGAATGGAAATACTTTACGTAGCCTGGGGCATACTCGTGGTACTTTTTATCGTCATGCTTCTTGCTCTGCGCGTAAACGAGGACAAGGCAACGCGGCGGCGTGAGTCGGCGATAGACCCGATGCTTCGCCGCCGCCCCGCCCCCGTGAGAACATTGGCAATCCGGCGAGGGACGCGACACACCTTTTCCGGATAACGGGCTTCTCACCGCACCCGCAAGCCTCCACTCATCCCCCTTCGCCGGAAGGCCGCGCGCAGGCCGCCGTCCGGCCTCTCGCGCCGGATATGCCCCGATCAGTGTGTCGCCGCGGTAGTCGCGCAAGGCCCCACATATCAATTACCACCGAAACCGTGCGAGTTCAGCAGGAATGAGGGATGCTAAAAAGACCCCGGGGGATAATTACGTTGGACGTGCCAGGGCAGATCGGGTAAAATTAGGGCGTGGAGGAAAACCATGGACTATTATATTCACGATACCCCTGGCAGGCTCAGGATTGAAAGCCCGGTGCTCAAAAACAATGAAGCGCACGCGCAAACGTTCGAGGCCTTTGTAAAAGGCATTCCCGGTGTCGCGTCGGTGGAGATGAAGGTGGATATAGGCAGCGCAACCATCCATTATGACAGGACGCGTATCGATCACACCAGGCTCATCGACCTGCTGGACAAAAGCGGGTATTTCGATCACCTCAAGGCGAAGACCCTGGATGACCGCATCGAAAAAGGGGTGGAAGAAGTTGCCAACGTGGTGATCAACGGCCGTCACCGAGGGGGTCGAGTAGCTAATCCCGCATCATCCGGGCGTTTTCCCGCCGAACAACTCCACGGTTTTCCGCACCAGGGCAGACAGCGACGGGTCCCGCGCCCCCATGACCAGCACGCAGTCGCCCGGCCTCGCGTCGAGCCTCAGTCGGGTCAATAACTCATGACGATCGGCCACCGCCCGTGCATCGAACGGCACGGGACCAAGGCCGTTTATGATATCTTCCGAGGAGATATTCTTTTGGGCGGTGCCGCCGGCGTAATAGATCGGCAAGAGATAGAGCGAGTCACCCTGCCGGAAGACGCTCCGAAAAGTTGCGATGTAGTCGTCCTTCAAGAACCGCGTCGGACCGAACCCGTGGGGTTGGTAGACGGCAATAATGCGGCTGGACAATCCCCGGCCTGCGGCCACCGCGGCCGCTATCTTTGCCGGATTATGCGCAAAATCATCGACCACGTACACGTGCTGTGCCGTCTCGGTTATTGCAAAGCGTCGAGCCACACCCTCGAATCTCCTTACCGCATCGGCAAGGGCAGGCCCCTCGCAGCCGAAATGCTCGCAGACGCAAAGTGCCGCGGCCAGGTTTTCAAGATTGTGCTTTCCCGGAAGCGGCAAATGATATTCGATGCCCTCGCGAAAAAGCTTCACCGACGTCCGCAGGAGCTGCTCGCGGTCCGGTCGCCACGAGGCCGCGCTGTTTCGGCCGAAGCCCACCGTCGCCGGGAGGACCGCGAGGATCGGATCGTCCGAATTTGACGCAGTCCATTGAGCGTTCGACATGAGCGTCTCAAAAAACCCCTTTATCTCGTCCATGTCCTTGTGGTCTTTGGAAATGTTAAGAACAACCGCGACCTCGGGTCCATATTTGACGAGTGTCCCGTCGCTTTCGTCCGCCTCTACGACCAGCAGGTCCGAGCCGCCGCTGAAGGCATTGCCAATCATCCCCTGTCTTTCGAGCCTGAGCAAGGCCGCGCCGCTTATGAGCGAGGGCGATCTGCCGCACGCGGTCAGGAATTCAAAGATCATTGCCGTCACCGTCGATTTGCCGCTTGTGCCGGCGACGGCAATCGTCCTTTTCAACCCGATGAGGCTGGCAAGCAGATCGGAGCGATGCACGAGTGGAAGGCCACGGGCGGCCGCGGCAGCGATGTCGGGATTCGTTTCTTCTATTGCCGTCGAGATGCAGACGACATCGGTCTCCTCGCCGACGCCCGAGCCGTCCTGATTGACGATAGCGCATCCGAGCCCCTCAAGGGCGCGCCGGATGGAGGCGGTATCCTCACCGGCATACAAACGATCGGAACCGGAGACCGTGATACCCTGAAAGCGCAGATATTGCGCGAGGGCACTCATGCCGGAGCCGAAAATACCGGTAAAATGGACGCTCCGGCACCGGTTTTTGCCGATAGCGAGGGGCGGAGGATCGATGCAGACGAGTGTGCCTTCCCTCACACGGTCAAACAGGCGAAGGATATCCGCATTCCTCAAAGCCACGCATCCCCGCGACAGGGGTGTGCCTACCAGGTCTTCCCGGTTGGTGCCGTGGATATAAATGTAGCGCTCGTAGGAATCGACCCCCGCGCCCTTGTTGATCCCTTCTTCGAGACCTTCCAGTCGCAGGATACGGGTCAGTATCAGATTATCGTCGCTCGAACCTCCATCCCAGTCAATGCCCGTATCCCTGCGCCCTTTGAAAATACGCCCCGGAGGGGCGCCGTATCCGATCTTCTCCTTGATCCGGTGGATACCGAGGGGCGTTTTGAACGAGTTCTCTCGGTTACCGGTGCCAAAACGGGAGGTGGAGGAGTCGTATCGCTCGATAACGGTCTCCTTCTCGCAGACAAAGAGAACTTGTGTCTCGATCGACTGGACAAGGAAAAGTTCCGCCGGGTCGCTGAAGAATTTCCGCAATTCTTTGTAGATACGACGTAATCGGGCGTGATCCATCCCCTATCCCTTCAAGGCGTGCGTTCTCCTGCATAGTATATACATACTTCCGAACGCTATTGAAGAAAGGGTTGCAGCTTGCTACAATAAGCCCATGCCCCTCGCCTCGATTCTGAGGAAACATCAATCGGAGATCGTCGACGAATGGATTCGCCGTCTCCACGCATCGGTGAGCGAACGATACAGTCAACGGCCCCTCGAGGAGCTCTTCGTCACGGTGTCAAAGGCGAACGAGGCGAGTTGTGCGGTCCTTGTCGACGACGACTATTCCCTGATAAACGCCCACATCGAATGGATCACCAGACTTCGCCTGGATGGCGGCTTCTCCCTCTCCGAGGTCCAGAGCGCTTACGAGTTCTACCGGACGATCCTCACCCCCATCATTCTCAGGGAGCTTCGCGGGGAAGAGCTCGTGAACACCATGGAAAGGCTGAACGAGTGTCTTTTCTATACGATCACCAGGTTCAGCAACTACTTCCAGTCCCTCCACGAGGAGCAGATACGGACTCACGCCGAAAACCTGGAGCGGGAGGTGGAGGAAAGGACCGGGGAGCTTGCCGAATCGGAGTCGAAATACCGGGTCCTCGTGGAAGGGATCAACGACGGTTACTTCGTCAACCAGAAAGGGAGGATCGTCTTTGCAAATCAGGCCTTTTGCGACCTCCATGGCTACACGCTCCAGGAGATGGCCGGGATGCCTTACACCGAAACGATTGCCCCCAAATCGCTTGCCGCGGTGCGAAGGCTTTATGAAAAGCGGATGGCGGGCGAAAACTCGAAAGACCTGTACGCTTACCTGCGCCGCCACAAAAACGGCAAAGCCATCCCGACGGAAAACAAGGTGAAACGCATACTCTATCGGGGCGAATACGCGGTGGCGGGCATTTGCAGGGACCTCACGGAGAGGATTAAGATAGAGAAACGTATTCGGGAGGCCGAGCGCTTTGCCTACATCGGCAAGCTGACCGCGTCCCTGGCCCACGAGATCAGGAATCCGCTCTGCTCGGTGAAGATGAACAGCCAGATACTCCTCAAGAACACGGAATTCAGGGGCAACGACAAGAGGCGTATGGAGATCGTGGTGAATGAGATATCGAGGCTCGAAAGGATCCTCGACGAAATGCTCGACTTCGCCAAACCCCTGAACCTCAGGATGCAAAAGGGCTCCATGGCGAAGGTGATCGATTCCTGCCTGGACACGATGGACGTGCGCATCAGGGAAATGGGAATCGAGGTCAAACGGGCTTACTCCAACCACCGTCTCCGCTCCCTCGTCTTCGATGAGGAAAAGATGGAGCAGGCCATCATCAACATCCTCATCAATTCCATCGATGCCCTCGGCCCCGGCGGCACGATAGAGGTCGCGACGAGGGTCCTCGACGAAAAAGGGAGGAGCCTGAGGTTGGAGATCGCCGATGACGGTCCCGGCATCCCGGCCGAGGACCTGCCCTATGTCTTCGACCCCTTCTTCAGCGGGAAGAAAAAGGGGACGGGCCTGGGCCTCGCCAATGTGAAGAAGATCATGGAGGCCCACGGCGGCCGGGTCGACGTCTCCTCCAGAGAGCCGTCGGGGACGATCCTCCGCCTCACCCTGCCGCTCGCAAAGGAGGAGACCGCGTGAAGAAGGGACGTATTCTCATCATAGACGATGAGAAGGTCATCCTCGAGTCCCTCGGCATGTTCCTCACGGAGAAAGGCTATGAGGTGAGATGCAGCCTCACCATGGCCGAGGGTCTGGAGAAGATCGACAGCTTCAAGCCGGAGGCCGTCATCCTCGACATACGCCTTCCCGATGGAGACGGCCTCGACCTGCTGAGGAAGCTGAAGGGTAGAAACGACGGCGCAGCGGTGATCATGATTACCGCCTTTCACGACATGGATACCACCATCAAGGCTATCAAGCTCGGCGCCACGGAGTACATCACCAAGCCTATCGACGTGGATGAGCTGGAAAAGGCCGTCCTCAGGGCCATGCGGCTGGCCGGCGGACTGCCGGAGGGCCGGCGCCCGCCCGCCCCTGCCGCCGCTTACAGGAAAGGCATGATCGTCGGCAGCAGCAGGGCGATAAAGGAGATCTTCAAGGCTATCGGCGCCCTTTCGGAAAACCGCGTCACCGTTCTCATAGAAGGCGAGACAGGGACCGGCAAGGAGTTGATCGCGAGGGCCATCCACTGCAATAGTCTTTATAAGGATCACCCCTTTCTGGCCATCAACTGCTCCGCCATAGTCGCGACCCTGCTCGAAAGCGATCTCTTCGGCCACGAAAAAGGCGCCTTCACCGGTGCCACCGCTCAGAAGAAGGGGAGGTTCGAGCTCGCGGGCGAGGGGACGATCTTCCTCGACGAGGTGGGCGACATGCCCATGGAGCTCCAGGCAAAACTGCTCCGGTTTCTCCAGGAGAAGGAGTTCGAGCGCGTCGGAGGCGGAAAGACCCTGCACTCCAACGCACGGGTTATCGCCGCCACCAACAGGGAGTTGCAGCAGATGGTCAGGCAGGGTGCGTTCCGGGAAGACCTCTATTATCGGCTCAGCGTGGCCACCATAAAGGTCCCTCCGCTGAGGGCGCGAAAGGAGGACATCGAGCCGCTCGTGGCGCATCTGTTGAAGAAGATCAGCTCGAGAGCTGCACAAGAACATCAGGTCGGTCGAGGAAAGGGTACTCAGAATGCTGATCGACTACGACTGGCCCGGCAATGTGAGGGAGCTGGAGAACATCCTTACCAGGGCTGCCATCAACACCGGGGGGGACATCATATTTGAGGAATCTGTGAGCCCCCTGCTTGCGGGACCTTCGGTCCCGGCAGAGAACCACGGGAACCACCCGGCTGCCGCAGCTTCCCGCAGCCTGGCCGAGGTCGAGAGGGATTACATCGTGGCCGTCCTCAACGAAACGGGAGGCCGCTTCGGGAAGGCTTGTCAGATCCTGGGCATATCCCGGCCCACGCTTCGCCAGAAGCTCAGGCAGTATGCCCTCGACGCAAACTCCCGAGAGTGAACGACCCGGCCCCTTTTTGCTTTTCTCCAGGAAAAGGGTCTTTCGGAACCGGCGGCATTCTCTTTGCATTTCACATAAGCGGGAAGCCTAAGGTCACCCGTGAAAACACTCAAAGAGGTAAGACAGGAACACATTCGAACGGTCCTTGAAGAGAACGGATGGGACATCAAGAAGGCGAGCTGCGTCCTTCAGATACCGGAAAAACGGCTCAGGGCGGAGGCCAGAAGGCTCACAAATGCGCCCGGCACGGTGAATGAAAAAAAGGGGGGCTCCGGCGGCAAGAAAGGGGAGGAGAAGTGAAAAAGACTTTCACTTTGGAAGAAAACCTTCCACTCGCTCGTCCGGGAGCCGGCACCCTGAATGCGAGCCTAAAAGGCGGTCCCTCGCGCCTGATTGGCGGTCCGTCAGGCGGGCGCCGCGTCCTGGCACGCATGTTGCTTTTAAAAAAGGTACATCAGTCCATACCTAAGGGGGGTGGAATATGGGAAGGAGTGTGTGCGCTGTTGCTGTAGCCTTGTGCCTGGTTTTTGGCCTGGCTTTTTCGGCTGGGGCCGCCGAGAAGCCGATCGTCATCGGTGCTCCTCTCGCGACGGCCTTTCTCTACGGTTGGGACGCCGAGAGAGGGATAAAACTTGCCGTCGAGGAGATCAATGCGGCGGGTGGGGTAAACGTCGCGGGGAAGAAACGCCCTTTTAGCGTCGAGGTGATCGATACGCGTGACCTGGAGCCGGGCGTACCCGTGAGCGATGCCCTCCTCGCCCTGGAAAAGCTCATCCTCGAGAAGAAAGCCGATTTCATCATCGGCGGACCCGTCCGTTCGGAGGCCGCTCTTGCCGCCATGGACCTTCTCAGCAAATACAAGAGGGTGAGCATCGTCACCACCGGGGTCCTTACCCCCGCCTACACGAAAAAAGTCGAAACGGACTACAACAAGTACAAGTACTGCTTCAGGAACACGAGCCACGTGGGGGTAATGTTGGGTGAGCTCGTCACGCTCCTCGAAGACATGAGAAAATCCTTCAAATTCGACAAGGCGTGTATCATGGTTCAGGACGTGGCCCACGCGCGCGCCGGAGGGCAGGCCATGCAGAAGGCCCTCACCGAGAAGGGATGGAGCGTCATCGACATGAAGGTATATCCCACGGGCACGACCGACTACTCCGTGGGACTCATGGACGCGGCCAGGAAGGGCGCCCAGGTGCTTTTTCTCTGGATGGACATGCCGGAGAGCGCGATCCTCCTGAAGCAGTGGAGCGACCTGCAGCACAAATCGATCCCGATCGGGTTCGTCAGTGCGGCTGAGCAGCCCGGCTTCTGGAAGGCGACAGGGGGCAAGGGAGAGTACCTGATCGTCGACCTCGTCAACGGGGGCAACTCCCCGGGAAAGATCACCCCGTGGACCATGAAATTCGTCAACGCCTACAAGAAGAAGTGGGGTCTTGAGCCGGAAGGGTACGGGACCTCGTCGAGCTACATGGCCGTCTACCAGCTGAAGGATGCCATCGAAAAAGCGGGCAGCATCGACACGGACAAGGTCATTACCGGCTTGGAGGGTAGCGACATAATGGGCGTCTACGGCAGAATGCGTTTCGACAAGAAGTCTCACCAGATCTTCCCGTCCATGGACCCGCATCAAGGGGCTGTCACCGGCATCATCCAGTGGCAGGCGGGAAAAAGGGTGCAGGTCTTCCCTCATGAGGTTGCGGACGGGAAAATCATGCAGCCCCCTTGGATGAAGTAGGCTAAAAGCGAGGGGGCGTTTTGTGGAAATCCTGATCTACGGTACCATCAACAGCATCGTGCTTTCCCTGCTCTCGCTGGGGTTTGCCCTCGTTTACAGCATCAGCAGGCTGCCCAACTTTGCCCACGGCGCCCTCTACCTCACGGCCGGCTATATCGTCTGGCTCTTCGTCAACAAGACAGGGCTGCCCTACTTCCCGTCGATAATGCTCGGCATACTCGCGACTGCCGCCATCGGCGCGATCATGTACCGGTTCATCATCATAAGAATAAGGGGGATGGAGATCTCGGAGATCATCGGCACCTACGCCATCGGTCTCGCCATCATGGAGGGCCTCAGGTGGGGAGGACTCAGGGGGGGGACCTACGTCCTCCCTGTTTTCGTGGCCGGCTCGACCGAGATCGCGGGTGTGAGCGTCGACTACCAGAGGCTGATCATCGTCGGATCCGGGGTCCTCATCTTCGTGCTCCTCTTCCTCTTTACCAGGTTCAACAGGATAGGCCTCGCCCTCCGGGGTATCGCGCAGGACGAAAGGGCCGCCATGATGCTGGGCATCGACTCGGACACGACCGCCATCATCTCTCTCGCCCTCGGCTCGGCTCTCGCCGGCTTCGCCGCGGTCCTCGTGCTGCCCCTCGGCAATATCGTGGTCGAGCAGGGGTATAACGTGCTCATCTTCGCCGTGGCCGTCTGTGTCATAGGCGGCCTCGGAAGCTGGGGCGGCACCATAATCGCCTCATTCATCATCGGATTTGCCCAGATCCTCACGGAGACGTTTGTCTCCTCCCATTTCCTCATGGTGGTGGCCCTCCTCGCCATCATCGTCACCCTCCTCATCAGGCCTTCCGGTATCTTCGGAAAGCAGAAACAACTGGAAGAGAGGGTGTAGCCATGGAGATGACGAGGAAGGAAAGGATCGACCGGGGTCTCAAGGTAAGGACCGAGGGCATCTATGCCGTCTCTTCCTTTGAGGAGATCGCCTATCTGGTGGGACCGCGCCTGCTCCTGATCCTCGGGGTGCTCCTCCTCCCCTTTATCCTGGAGCTCGCCCCCTACTGGAAGAGGGTCGTCAACATCATGTGCGTCTACGCCATCCTCGCCCTGGCCTTCGATTTTCTCGCTAATTACGTGGGCCTCGTCTGCCTGGGGGGGGCGCTTTTCATCGGGGTGGGAGGCTATCTCACCGCCATCTTCAACGTCCACCTGTCGATCCCTGTCTATTTCTCCATCCCCCTTGCAACGGTGTGCGGCGCGTGCATCTGCACCATCATCATTCTTCCCTGTTTACCCCTGCGGGGGGTCTACTTCGCGATCGTGACGCTCATGTATCCCATCCTCTTTTCGAGGATCATAGAGGCCTTCAACATCCTGGGCGGCACCAACGGCATATCGGGGGTCGACAGTTTTCCGCACGAATACATCGAGGAATATGCCATCATCATCGCCATGCTCGCCGCCCTCTTCATTATGAGGCGCTTCGTCAACCAGGACGTGGGCCTCGTTTTCCGGGGCGTCAAGGATAACGACCAGTCAGTGAGGGCCTCGGGGATAAACATCACCTACGTGAAAGGGATCGGGGTCTTCATTGCCTCGCTGATGGGCTGCTTCGCGGGGGCCTATCTCGCGCACCTTTACATGTGGGCCGGTCTTTCCCTGTTTGCCCTCGACTTTTCCATCATCCCCATCGCGGCCGTGGTCATCGGGGGCGGAGGCACCCTCGTGGGCGCGGTGATCGGCTGTCTCATCCTGGTGCCCCTGTCGGAATTCCTCCGCGTCTTCGGCACCCTCAGGATCGTCATCTACTGCGCGGCGCTGACCGGTTTCATCGTCTTCAAGAGCGAGGGGATCATGGTCTATCTCCAGCGGAAATACCACCAGTTCGAGAGACGGGTGAAGGTATGAGAGGGGCGAGTGACGAGTGGCGAGTGAAGAGTGCCGAAAGACGAGTGACGAGGGACGAGGGGCATGACTGAAACCGTTATTCTTTCGATCAAAGAGATGAGCAAGTCCTTCGGCGGCCTGCAAGCCCTCGCGAACGTGAGCTTCGACGTCTACCAGGGAGAGATCTACGGCATCATCGGCCCGAACGGCTCCGGCAAGACGACCCTGATCAACTGCATCACAGGGTTCATCAGGCAGGATGCGGGCCGGGTCTTCTTCAGGGATGATGAGATCACGGGATGGCCGGCCCACAAGATAGCCCGTGTCGGCATCACGAGGACCTTCCAGATCATGAGGCCCTACTATTCACTCCCCGCTTACAAGAACCTTGTCATACCCCTCTGGTCGCCCAGGGCAAAGAAACTGGGAGGCTGGCGCGGGGGCGGTAGGCATGGGGACAGGGACACCGTCGCCATCGACATCCTCGAGGAGATCGGGTTCGAGAGGGATTCGAGGGTCCCCTATAAGCTCGCCTCCACCCTCCCCACGGGATATCAGAAGAGGCTCGAGCTGGCCCGCTGCATCGCGCTCAGGCCCGACGTGATCTTCTGCGACGAGGTCTTCTCGGGCCTCAGCATGAGCGAAATCGCGGGTATGATCCCCCTCATCGAGAAGCTTAGGCTTGAAGGCGTCACGCTCATCATGGTGGAGCACCGGCTCCGGGAGCTTTTCAAAGTTGCCGACAGGGTCATGGCCCTTAACTTCGGCGAGAAGATCGCGGAGGGCGACTACACCGACGTCATCGAGGACAAGCGTGTGAGGGAAGCCTATCTCGGAAGCGAAGAGGTATAGAGATGCTTGAAGGCCGCGAGCTTATGGTGTTCTACGAAAACATGCTTGCCCTCAACAACGTGAGCATCGCGTGCGAGGACCGCGCGATCATCGGCATTTTCGGCTCCAACAGCGCGGGGAAGAGCACCCTCATGTACGCCTTGTCGGGCATCATGCTCGATATCGCGAAGAAGGAGGAGATGCGGGGCGGCGAGCGCGTCTCCCTCTTCGGCAGCATCCTCTACGACGGGGTCGATATTACCCGGATGAAGCCCCATCTCCGCGCAAAAATGGGCATTATCCTCTGTCCGGAGCGGAGGAGGATATTCCCCGAGAGCTCGGTGCTCGAAAACCTGAAGATCGGGGCCTATCTGTCCACCAAGCAGCAGGCGAAGGAGAACCTGGAGTACGTCCTCGATCTCTTCCCGAGGCTGAAGGATCACCTCAAACGCCAGGGCGGTTTCTTAAGCGGCGGGGAGCAGCAGATGCTCGCCATCGGCAGGGCCCTCATGGCAGGTCCGCGCGTACTGCTCCTCGACGAGCCGCTTTTGGGCCTCAGCCCGGCCTATCAGGAGATCGTCATCACCGGGACGAAGGCGATAAGGGACACAAAAGGCATCTCCATCATCGTGACGGAACAATACGCGAGGCCCGTCATCCCCATCATCGACCGCGGCTACATACTGGAAAACGGGTCGAACGTGCTCTCAGGGACGAAGGAGGAGCTCATCGACAACCCTGACGTGAGGTCCGCCTACTTCGGCGTCTAGGCGAGGGAAGGAGCGATCATGGAATCGTATGAAGAGGCGTACACATTCTCCGGGTTCGAGGCGATGGCCGAGGAAGAGTCGGGGAATACCGCCCTCTACTACCTCGGCGAGCGGTACAGCTACGGCAGGCTCGCCATGCTTATCGACAGGTTCGCCGCGGGACTCGTGAAGATAGGGGTAAAGCCGCAGGACCGCGTCATGCTCTATATCCCGAACTGCCCTCAGTGGATCGTCGCGAACTTCGCCATAAACAAGATAGGGGCCGTCGTGGTCCCCGTCTCCCCCATCTACACGGCCTACGAAATAGAGTACATGATAGAGGACTCGCATATAAAGACGGTCATATGTCTCGACACGAACTTCGTCTACGTCAAGGAGGTCATGAAAAAGACGGAGCTGGAGCGCGTCATCGTCACCGACCTCGTCGAGCTGATCCCTGTCTGGAAGCAGGTCATCGGCCGGCTCTTCGACAAGATACCCAAGGGAAAGATCGAGAAAGGCAAGGAGGTCTATTCCTTCTGGGGCCTCATCAAGGAGAACTGGCCGAAGCCCCCGAAGGTGGCGATCGACCCGTACCACGACCTCTCCTACATCATGTACACGGGCGGCACGACCGGCTTCCCGAAGGGCGTGCCGGGAAACCACATGGGCGAGGTCTCCTACATAAAGGACGTCATGACCGATGTCATCGACGGCCGCATGACGCCGAGTAAAGAGGTGGTGCTCATGGTAAACCCCCTCTTCCATATCATGGCGAAGGGCTTTATGATAGGCTTCGGCTTCAACTTCGGGAACACGGTCGTCCTCATGCCGGCCCCCGACGTCGACGCGACCCTGAAGGCCATAGAGCGCTACAAGGTCGGCTGGATGCTCGGGGTCCCCGCCCTCTACAGGATGTTTCTGGAGAACGACCGGCTCGACCAGTACGACCTGAGCTCCCTGAAGTACTGCTACTGCGGCGGCGACGTGCTGCCCGCCGAGGTCTTCAAGTCATGGAAGGAGAGGTACGGCATCCCCATCTATCAGGTGTACGGCTCGACGGAAGCGGGTCACGTGGCTTACAGCATTCCCGACAAGGAGCCGAAACCGACGGTCGTAGGGACACCGCTCAAGTCGAGGAAGTGCATGATAGCCGTACCCGGAGTCCCTGGATCCCGTGGCCCCGGGAGAAGTGGGCGAGCTGCTGGTCACGTCCCCCTACACGATCAAGAGCTACTGGAACAAACCGGACGAGACGAGCCGGTCGTTCGTCGAGATCGACGGCGATATCTATTACAGAATGGGCGACTTCATGCGGATGAACGAGGAAGGCGACCTGGAGTTCATGGAGAGGACGGCCGATACGATCAAGTACAAGGCTTACCGCATATCGGCCTCCGAGATCGAAGCGGTCCTCCAGGACCATCCCACCGTCATAGGGGCGTGCTGCGTCGGCATCCCCGACCCGCGGGTCGGGGAGCGGATCAAGGCCATCGTGGTGCTCAAGGAAGACGCGAGGGGCGTGGGGAGCAGCGAGCTGACGAAGTGGTGCAGGGACCGCCTCGCCGCCTACAAGATACCCCACTATATAGAATTCCGCGATATGCTGCCCAAGTCGAAGGTCGGCAAGCTCCTGCGAAGAGAGATCAGGGACGAAGAGAAGAGAAAGCTGCAAAAAGGGCGGCGAAAATCTGCAGAGTGATCTATTTTCCAGCCATGGCTACCCGTTTTCCGTGGCCGCCCGAATGGACTCGTACGTCACGGAGAGCAGCTCCTCCAGCACCTCGTCTTCGATGGCCAAAGGCGGCATGAGGACGATCACGTCTCCCAGGGGCCTCACGATCACTCCCCGTTTTCTCGCCTCGACGACTACCCGCTGCCCCACCTTTTCCTCCGGCCGGTAAGGCCTCTTCCGCTTTTTGTCCGCGACGAGCTCGATGCCCACCATGCAGCCTTTCTGTCGCACGTCTCCCACGTGGGACAGCCCGTAAAACCCCTGAAGCCCGGCCTGCATCAGGCCGGAGGCGGCGCGTACGCGGTCCAACAGCTTTTCCTTTTCAAAGAGCCGGAGGTTGGCTATGGCGGCCGCGGCCGCAACAGGGTTGCCCGTATAGGTATGGCCGTGGAAGAATGTCTTGAAGTCGGCAAACTCCCCGAGGAAGCCCTCGAACACCTCCCCGGTCGTCAGCGTCGCGGCCAGCGGAAGATAGCCGCCTGTAATGCCTTTGGAGAGGCAGAGAAAATCGGGGCTGATGCCGGCACCCAGGCAGGCGAACATCTCTCCCGTCCTGCCGAAACCCGTCGCTACCTCGTCCGCGATGAAGAGGAGCCCGTGCTCCCGTGTGATGCGCCATATGGCCCGGAGGAACCCTTCCGGCTGGACGAGCATGCCGCCCGCCCCCTGCACGGCCGGTTCTATGACGACGGCACACAAGCGGTCTTTATAGCGCTTCACCTGCTGCTCGAAGGCATCCACGCAGGCCATGCCGCAGTCTTGCGGCTCAAGACGCAGGGGACAGCGGTAGCAGTAAGGAGACAGGGCCTTGGGCGAGCGGAACAACAAGGGGCGGTAGACCTTGTGGAAGAGGTCGATACCGCCGACACTGACCGCGCCGAGGGTATCGCCGTGGTAGCCGTTTTTGAAGGAGAGAAAGAGCCTTCGCTTTTTCTCTCCCCGGTGCTGCCAAAACTGATATGCCATCTTCAGGGCAATCTCGACCGACGTGGAGCCGTTGTCGGAGTAAAATACCCGGGAGAGACCTGGCGGCGCGATCCTGACCAGCTCCTGGGCGAGGAGCACGGAGGGCACACTCGCCAGGCCGAGCAGTGTCGAGTGACAGAGGGCGGCCGCCTGCGTCCGGATCGCCTCGACGATCTCCCGTTTGCCATGTCCGTGGACGATCACCCACAGGGAGGAGACGCCGTCTATATAGCGCTTCCCTTCGACGTCTACCAGATAGGGTCCGTCGCCCCCCTGAATAATAAGCGGCTCGCTCTCCATCCAGTCCCGCATCTGCGTGAATGGATGCCAGACGTATTCCTTATCGAGCCGGGCAAGCCGATCTTTGTCTGCCACATGCGCCTCCTCAACTACAATGTTGGATTTTTGATTTTGAATTTAAAATCGAGAATCCAAAATCCAAAATCAGGAATTGTTCTCATCTCATCCGATCAGGCCCACCTTCCTGCCTGCGTGGGCGAGTGCCTCCAGGGCTTCGTCCATCTCGTCACGCGACAGGCCGGCCACAACGGTCAAGCGCAGGCGCGAGGTCCCTCGTGGCACGGTGGGCGGCCGTATGGCCTGGAGAAAAATGCGCCGGTCGAGCAGTATCCTTTGCATGGCGACCGCCTTTTCGTCATCGCCGACGACCAGGGGCACGATCGGCCCGACGCTCTCTTTCAGGTCGAAGCCCATCTCGCGCAAGCCGGTGCGCATGTACGTGATATTGGCCCAAAGGCGGTCTTTCGAGGACGTCTCCTTCCTGAGGAGCGCGAGGGCCGCCCGGGACGCGGAGAGGCAGCTCGCGGGCAGGGCGGTCGTGTAGAGGAACGTCCTCGCGCGGTTTACCAGGTAATCGATGACAACCGGAGACCCGAGGACCACCGCGCCGAAGGACGCGAGAGACTTGCCGAAGGTGGACATGTGGACGTCCATCTTTCCGGTCACCTCGCAGTGCTCTTCCACGCCACGGCCTTTCCGGCCAAAGACTCCCGTTCCGTGGGCATCGTCCACGATCGCGCAGAGCCCGTACTTCTCCTTCAATGCCGCGAGATCGGCCAGGGGCGCGAGGTCCCCGTCCATGCTGAAGACCGTCTCGGTGATCACGAACCGCGTGCCCCCGGACTTCTCGGCCCTGATCTTCTTCTCCAGGTCCTCCATGTCCCGATGGCGGTAGATCACCTTTTTGGCCCGCGACAGCCGGGTGCTGTGGATGATGCTCGAATGGTTCAGCTCGTCGCTGAAGATCACGTCCGCCTCACTGGTGAGGGTCGAGATGATGCCGATGTTTGCCATGTAGCCGTTCGAAAAACAAAGGGCAGCCGGATAACGTTTGAAGGCGGCCGTCTCCTCCTCCAGCAGGCGGTAGAGATCGATGCTCCCCGAGACGCTCCTCGATGAACACGTCCCTGACCCGTACTCCCGGACCGCCGATGCAGACGCCGCGATTACTTCGGGGTGTACCTCAAGGGAGAGGTAGCTGTTGGAGCAAAGGTTGATGCATTCCCTGCCCTCATAGAGGATGCGGGTCGCGGAAACGGGCTTTACAAAACGAATTTCCCTGTAGCTGCCCGCCTGTCTGATGTCGTTGAGCTCGGCCTCCAGGCGCTCGCGGAACGCCTTCGGCTCCCGATGTCCATCTGCACGGACGACTTTTTCATCGGTCATTGCTCATCCCTCATCGGCCGCTAAACGCGCTTCCGGCCGGATAAAGATACGATAACGGCGATATCGTTGTCAACCGCTATCCCTCTTTGGTTAACAGCAGTAGCTTTTGCGCCTGTTTTGTCGTAGAATAGACCCCATGAAAGCGTTCTTCGTCACGGGCACCGACACGGGCGTGGGCAAAACAGTCGTGACGAGCGCCATCGCGGCGTACTGTTCTTTGAAGAAGCACCTGGACGTCGGGGTCATGAAGCCCTTTGAGAGCGGCCTGCCGGCCGGATCAGGGGACCGCTCCGGCGGGGACGCACGTCGCTTGAAGGAGGCGTCGGGCAGCGGGGATGCGCTGTCCGTGATCAGGCCGTATGTCTTCGAGGCCCCCCTCGCCCCGGAAGCGGCAGCCGAAAAGGAACATGTGGAGATCGACATCGCGGCCGTGGACCGGGTATACAGGGGACTCGCGCAGTCCCACGACGTGCTGTTCGTCGAGGGGGCCGGAGGGATCCTGGCCCCTATCCGGAGGGGCTTTTTCTTCGTCGACCTGGTGAAAGACTGGCGGATCCCCGTGGTGGTCGTATCCCGCCTGGGGCTCGGTACGATCAACCACACGCTTCTCACGTGCCGCTTTCTTCGTCAGGAGGGCGTCGCCATCGCGGGGGTGGTCCTGAACGACGGGGACGGAAAGACGGACCCCGCAAAGGGCCATAATACCGAAATGTTATCGCGATATCTGGAGGTGCCCCTGCTGGGTGTGTTCCCCCATCGAAGGGGCGTGGCCGGGCCTCATCCCGACAGAGAGCTTCTCGCGCGGCTCGCCGGGCAACACCTCGACATGGAGCCCTTTCTCGCCTGAGAAACAAGAAAATAGACCGGCTAGGCCGTTTCTTCCTCCCGTTCTTCGGGGAATATCTTTCCGGGGTTGAGCAAGCCCTTCGGATCGAAGGCCTGCTTCACCCGCTTCATGAGGGCTATCTCACCCGGCGCCATCTGCGCCGTCATATAGTCTTTTGCGGTAAGCCCCACCCCGTGCTCGCCGGTCAGCTTGCCGCCCATTCCAATGGCCCTCTGGTATATCTCTCCCAGCAGCTCGTGGGCCTCGGCCAGTTCGGAAAAATTCCTTTTCAGGTACTGGATGGTCACATGGAGGTTGCCGTCCCCCGCATGGCCGTAGGTCGCGATTCGCACCTTTTTCCCCGCGCCGATCTCTTGTATGATGCCCGCCAGAAAGGGCAGCCGGTAGCGGGGGACCACCACATCGGCCTCGAGATGGTCCTTCCCCAGCGCTTTCAGGGCGGGGAGGGTCTCTCTCCGTATTCTCCAGAACCGGTCCGCCTCCTCATCGGTTTGCGCCACCTTCGACTGGATGACCCCCTTCGCGGCCCCGGCGGTCTCGAATACCAGCCGGACTTCTTCATCCACGGCGGCCCGGCAGCTTCCGTCTACCTCGACGAGGACCATTGCCGCGGCGTCTCGCCGTAAATCGGCCGATGCCGACAGGTAGTCTGCGACGCAGTTGATGCTCGTATTGTCCATAAACTCGACCGCACAGGGGACTATACCCGAGCCGAATACGGAGACGACGAGGTCCGCGGCCGCCACCAGGTCGTCCAGGTAGAAGATGCATGTCCTGCGGAACGCGGGCTTCGGCAGCACCTTTATGATGATCTTCGTGACGACGGCCAAAGTGCCCTCCGAACCGGTGAGGAGGGCGACGAGGTCGTATCCCGTGACGTTTTTTACGGTTCGGCCGCCCACATTGATGATCTCACCGTCCGGCAGCACGGCCTCCAGCCCCAGAATGTAGTCCCTCGTGACGCCGTATTTCACGGCGCGGGTATAGCCTGCGTTCTCCGCCACATTGCCGCCCAGGGTGCTCTCCACCGTGCTTGAGGGGTCGGGAGGGAAGAAGAGCATGCGGCTGTTCAGCTCCTTCTGCAAGTCCGCCGACACGACGCCCGGCTCGACGACGACCTGCATGTTCTTCTCGTCGATCTCCACGATCTTGTTCATCCGCAGAAGCGAGAGGAGCACGCCCCCGTTCACGGGTAATGCGCCCCCCGAGAGGCCTGTCCGCCCTCCCTGGGGGGTGACGGGGATGCCGGCTCGGTAAGAGAGTTTCATGATCCTCGAGACGTCTTCCGTCGTGCCCGGCAGAAAGACCACATCGGGCATGAACCGCATCTCCGTCGCATCATAGCAGAAATGCGCCATGCCTTCCTTGTCGGTGATTATTTGATCTTTCCCGAGAAACGCCGCGGCCTGCGCAACCAGCCCTTCTATCGTCTCTTTCATTGGCCCCTCCCTCGTGCTCTTTAGCGCGTTGCTGCCGTTTTTTTCGCAAGTCTCAGGATCACCATGGGACCATCCGGAACCACGGCCCAACGTGCGTCTCTTCCGTGCTTCTTAAGGAGTGTCTCTATGCAGTCCGGCAGCGACGTCACGGGCCGCAGGTGGTACCGGCTGATCCGTTCGGGCGATATCCCCTCGGTGTAGACCCAGATATCCTTCTCCAGAAGGACCTGGTACATCTCCTGGGCACACCACTGGTCCGGAACGAAGAACTCTTTCCCCAGAAGCCGGCACATAAATGAGTCAGGCGAATCGACCATTTCGAGGACTTGCTCATATTCCGGGCTGCCTATGCCCTGGCTGCAGCGGCTTGCGATCACGATATCGCCCTTCGGCTTCACCACTGTGGCCGCCCCCGTCATGCCCTTGACCGATTGATAGAGGTTGCAATCGAGAGGTTGGCCGGCGTTGGTGGTCACCACGAAGTCGAGGGGGGCGTCGAGGGTGCGCACGCAGTACGGCTCCAGGAACGCGCAACCCTGCAGGTGGGCCTTGACAGGGTGGCCCGAGAAAATGCCGGTAACCTCGTATTTCCTGTTGAGCGTCACGTTGACGATGAAATCGCACCCCGCCTTTTCCATGATCTGAAGCCCCGCCTCGTGGAACAGGTTCCCTTCCAGTTGGCCGTACTCCGTCATGGGGTGGGAGATCATCTCGGGGCCGTGCATGAACTGGAGGGTGTCGACGGAAGAGATGCCCGGCAAGATCGACTTCCGTCCCCCGGAATAGCCTCCCCACATGTGAGGCTCGATGAAGCCCGTGAGGATCTTCAGGTCGGCCTCCACGTAGAGCCGGTTCACGAGGGCGGGAACATGCCCCGCGATTTTGCCTACCTCCACCATATCATCGCTCTTCTTCGAGAGGTGATCGATGATGCGGTAAGATGCCGCGATCTCCGGTCCCACGAGGTCCAGGCGTTCTTTTTCGGTTGAGGGCCGGTGGATCCCCGTGGCGATAAGCAGGGTGACCGCCGGACGCGGTATACCTGCCGAATGAAGGGCATCGAGGATCGGAGGAAGTAAGAGCCGGTTCGGCACAGGCCGCGTGATATCACTGATCACGATGACGGCGTTTTTTCTCCCCCGAGCGATGTCGGCCAAAGGCTTTGAATCGATGGGCCGGCCGATGCTTTCGGCAACGGCCTTAAGTGGGTCGCGCACGGGTCCGGCTCCGACGGCGCGAGCACACCCACAAACCCCGGCGTCGCCTCAACCTCAAGCGGGAGGCCCCCGGAGCCGTATTTTAAGGTGATGTCCATTTGTCTCCTCCTGCCCGTTGATTTTTGGCGCAACAACTAAAGTCATGCCTCGCGGCGGATTTGCTGTACGAAACCTTCGTCCTTGCATTATAATAGCACTATATGCGATATGGTCCACATTTTTTTGGATGCGGCGTGGCCGGCCCGGCGGCACGCACCTGCGGGTCTTTTGGAAGACGGTGAAGAGGAGGATCGATGAAACTGCCCGAGTACATAACAATTGATGAAGTGCGAAGGGTGTGCAGGGAGTTGGGTATCAGGGACTGGACTACGTTGAAGGAGCCTGCCGCGACGGTTGATGAGGCACGGAAGATCCTGGCCGAGGTGAACACGGGGAAGATGCCCATCGATCCGGAGCAGTTCCGGGCGGGCCTCGATGTGGAGCTGGAGCACGGGACGCGGTTCAAGGACGCGAACGTGACGAATAATCATCCCGTTATCACGGGGATGATCGTGCTCGCCCACATGAAAGAATCGCTCGACTACTACATGCTCCTCGACGTCGCGGAGGCGGAGGGAGACCTCACCTCCGCCGTTGCAGCGGGCAACACGGACAAGATCAAAAAATACTACAGAAAGCTGTCAGAGGCGAGGGCCCGCCTTTCGATCGTTGAGGCAAAACAGGTCTAAGCCCTGACTGAACCATCCCGGTCGTCCTCTGCTTCTACCACCTGTGGTAGCGGCCATAAGGCCCCTGATGGCGCCACGGACGGCCATAGTAGCCGTAATATCCGTACCGCGGACCCACCACAACCGTGGGTCCGTATGCGGGCGGCCCGTAGTAGGCAGGGGGATAATATGCGGGAGCGGGATAGGCGACCGCAGGCCCGGGCACGCCTATGCCGATCCCGACGGAGACACCCGCCCGGCTTTGCTGCGGAAGGAAGCATGCCACGGCGATAAAAGCGGCTGCGATCATTGCCACGGTGAAGAGTTTCATGAAGCACCTCCCTGTAGCGATTCGATTCTCTCTTTACATTGTTTTGCATATCGGATGCCGCGCCTGTCCCACCTGGTGCTTTTGTAACTTGTTAAGATTATTGAAGTAAGATGTGCTGCTGCGCGATGGATGAGTGTCGTGCGCGACAATAATGTCGAAAAGCCGCTGATTATCCTCGACAACTTCGTTTTACTCAGGGGTGAGTGAGAGGACCGTCGCTTCAGGTCGATTTCTTTGATCCTATGGTGGACCGATGGGGTTCAATCGAGTGTCCCCGGCAGTCCGGGGCCTACCCGATTGAATTATGGTCGGGGCGACTGGATTTGAACCAGCGACCTCTTGCTCCCAAGGCAAGCGCGCTAACCATGCTGCGCCACGCCCCGCCAGATCAAAGATAGCACAGGACTTTCCGCGTTTTCAAGAGAGAATGGCCGCTTCCGGCGAAGGGACGTCAGTCTTTCTCCGTCTTTGTCCCTTCCCGCTTCTTTCGTTGTCCCGGCGGGTACTTCCTGACCGTCTCCGCGTGGCGCCGGTAAGGTTTGTCGGTATCCATTTCGAGCACCGCATAGTTCTTCCAATCCACCTGGACCTCTGCCGGCAGGAGGGTTGTCGTCATCCATTTCTCGCCGTTGTAATAGAAAAAGAGCTTCCGGCCAGTATCCATGTAGACCGCCGAGTCGGGGTAATAGCGATACCGGTATTTCACGTGGGGACCGGCCGCAGGGGCGGAAGCAGCCCCTCCGCGCTCCCGGTCTCTCGTCTCCTGGCATCCCGGCGCGACAAGGAGAACCAGCCCGAGGGCCACGAGGCCGAGGCCCGTGATAAGCGTGCCCGCTCCTCTCGTACGGGATGCGGTCGTCAGGGTTTTCGATGAAAGTCTCACTTCTCCCCCACTCGTTCCGCCGTTGACTTCCATTCTCCGCTACTGGCCGGATAAAAGTCAAGCAATATGAGCAACGCCATTTTGTTTGACCTCTCCGAGAAAAAGCATTATGATAATGCCGCGCAGTTGAGCGTTTTTCCGTTCTGAAGGGGGAAGTGAGTTCATGTCGAATGTAGTGGCCGTAGGTCTCCAGTGGGGCGACGAGGGCAAAGGGAAGATCATCGACATTCTGAGCGAATTTGCCGATGTGGTCGTCCGGTATCAGGGTGGGGCCAACGCCGGCCATACCATCGTCGTAGGCGACGAAAAGATAATACTTCACCTCATGCCTTCGGGCATACTGCGTGAAAACACGTGCTGTGTGATAGGCAACGGCGTGGTGCTCGATCCGGCAACGCTCGAGAAGGAGATCAACGGCCTGAAGGCCGCCGGCCACTTGGTGGACGACAGCCGGCTCCTGATCAGCGCCCGCAGCCACCTGATCATGCCGTATCATAAGCGGCTCGACATGCTGAGGGAGGGCGAAAAGAAGCAGAAAATAGGCACGACCGGGAGGGGCATAGGACCGGCCTACGAGGACCGGGCGTCACGGATGGGGATACGCGTCATCGATCTCCTTGACAAGAGGGTGTTCAGTGAGCGGGTGCGGGAGAACCTGAAGCTCAAGAATTTCCTCATCCAACGATATTACAAGGCCGAGCCTTTCAAGCTGCGGGACGTGATCAAGGAGTACGATGGCTACCGGGACCTGCTCAAGAGGTACGCGGGGGACAATGTGCAGTTTCTCCATAAGAGCATGGAGGAAGGCAAATCGCTGCTTTTCGAAGGCGCTCAGGGAGCCCATCTCGATGTCGACCACGGGACCTATCCCTTCGTGACCTCATCGAACACACTGGCCGGCAACGCCTCATGCGGGGCAGGGGTGGCCCCAAGCGCGATCGATCACGTCGAGGGTGTCTGCAAGGCATATACGACGCGCGTGGGTGAGGGGCCTTTTCCCACCGAGCTGCCTGACGCGGAAGGCGAGCTGATGAGAGAGAGGGGCGCAGAATTTGGAGCGACCACTGGCAGACCGAGGAGATGCGGCTGGTTCGATGCCGTGATCGTCAGGCGGTCCGTGGTCATGAACGGTGTCAAAGCGATCGCCCTCATGAAGCTCGACGTCCTGGACGCGTTCGATACGATCAACGTCTGCGTCAAATACAGGATCGGAAGGAAGGTATATGCCGATCCGCCTCTGGGGATGAAAGACCTGAGCGCCTGTGAGCCGGTGTATGAGCGCATGGACGGATGGAAAAAGCCGATAGGCGATACGGCCTCCTTCGAAGACCTTCCCGACAACGCAAAAAGATATATAAAGCGCCTCGAAGAGCTGATAGGCGTGCCCATGGGCATTATATCGACAGGTCCGCGGAGAGACAGCACGCTCGTCCTGCAGAACCCTTTTCAGCGATAACCGCACCGCACGCATGCCCGGTTCGGGGTGTGTCGTGCACGCACCGGATCAAGAGCCCAGCCGCCATATTCCCAACTCCTGCAAGCCTTTCCTGCCGGGGCGTTTGGGATTGTGCACGAAACGGCACGGTTCCTTCCGAGGCGTCCAGCCGTGTGGATTATCGACAAATTTGTCAGAAAACCGGCCCCTCTTCGACATTCCTGACCGGAAAAAGGAAGGGGTCGCAAGCCGCTTTCATCCAAACCCCAATCATTCAATGTGCTTCAATGCATAACAGGTGATGGCACACGGGTTGCTAAAGGGTTCTTGACAGGCAGAGGCACGGAAAGACGGGCAAGAAGACACTACGGCTCACGCACGACTATCAAATCCGATAGGGAGTTGTGATATGAAAGGGGTCACTATTTGCTTCCGCACAAGCGAAGAGCTGCGCGGCACCCTCGAAGAGGCGGCGCGTAAAGACCGCCGCTCCCTTTCGTCGGCAATCGAGCTTATATTGACGGACTACCTGGAGAAGAACCACGGGTTCCCGCACCAAAAGGACCGACGGCGCTTCTTGCGCAAACAGGTGTCCATACCCGCCCATGTAAAGAGAATCGGTTCGGGTAAGTTGGAGCAAGAGGCGGTCATTCTCGATATATCACTCAGCGGGCTTCGCGTTTCGCTGCCGAAGGAGTCGATGCCCGAGATTTACGAAGGGGCGGGAAAGTCGACGTTCGAGGCCTTGTTCGTACTGCCCCTGGAAGAGAAGAGCATAAGGATAGTGTGCAGACCCCAGCGAGTCGTGTCCGTCAACGGCATCGTCCATGTGGGGGCCAGTTTCGTCGATTCGGACTTCACGAATTACCGGCAGCTCCAGCAGTACCTCGTGTAAGCGGTTATTCGGCCCACCCGTTTTAGCTGCTCTTCCGGTCTCCCGCTCAAGAGGCCGGCTCTTAAAAAAGATGCCCTAAAACATTTCACCATTTTTCGGCAAATTATTGTTGACGTTTCTCCGGGAGGGAAGTAAACTGTCCCAAAATGTGGACCCGCGCGGAGCTTTGTAGCCGAGCGTGGTGAGAAATCGGCCGAGCGCGCAAATTCCCGATAGGGGGGAGAGGATGAAAAGAGTAATATGGACGATTGACATCGACTCGGACTCGCCAAGAGAGGCGGCCCTTGCAGCAAGACAGTTGCAGCAGGACAAACAGAGCTGTACCCACCTCTTCGTTGTCTTAGACGAGCGCGGCCAGAAGATGGTATTTGATTTTGACGAGGAAGAGGGAACGGCGTAAAGCTCTGAACCTGCTTCCTATTATACGTAAAGGAGCTAATCGCTCTTAAATCCTCACGCTCTTCACGAACCTGACGGAAACACCTCACACGTGACTCTTCGGCAACGCCTTTTCCCTCACCCGTGCCCTGCGTCACCGCCTATCCCACAATTATATTGACTTTTCGCCCCCTTTTGCGGTTTAATATACCTCTTTTATACAAAGCTACGGACGGAGGGAGGGGAATAATGCATGACCGCAGTCATTATAAGAGACGGAGAGTCTTTTGAAAGCGCCTTAAGAAGGTTCAAGAAGCAGTGTGAAAGAACCGGAATCCTTTCCGAGATCAAGAGAAGAGAACACTACGAAAAGCCGAGCGTCAAAAGAAAGAAAAAAATCCTTGCCGCAAAGAAAAGGGCCTTGAAGAAGCTGAGAAGAATGATGGAGAAGGGTCTCTACTAGGGGAATGGCCTGCAAAGACGACATCAATGAAAGCCTCAAAAAGGCGCTTAAAGAGAAGGATAGCCTCAGGGTGTCCGTGCTGCGGATGCTCTTGTCCGCCCTTGGCTATAAAGAGGTCGAGAAGAGGAAGCCGCTGACGCAGGACGAGTTTTACGGGGTAGTGAAGACCATGATGAAGCAGCATGTCGAATCCATCGACAGCTTCAAGAAAGGTCAGCGGCAGGACCTCGTGGAGAAGGAAGAAAACGAGCTTCGGATCTTGAAGGAGTTCGAGCCCCCCCAGATGTCCGAAGAGGAGGTGGCGCAGGAAGTCGACACCGCCATAGAGACGCTTGGGGCGCATGACCAAAAGGACATGGGCAGAGTGATGAAAGTCCTGATGGAAAAACTTGCATCCCGTGTGGATGGAAAGGTGTTGAGTCAAATGGTGAGAAATAGGCTGTCTTCCCAAAGACCGTCGTGAAGCCATTTATGGCAGATAAGACTTTAGAGTACGTAGACTACCTCAGACTCCTCGATATTGTACAACGATATTCGGCAACCGGCCTTATCAACGAAGAGCTGCATAACCTCCGACCTCTTTCGACACTCCACGAGATCGAAGAGCGCCAGGAGCGGATAGACGGCACCCTTGAGATCATCAAGTGGTACGGTCCTATCCCTCTGGGCGACATCCCCGATATACGGAAACAGGCCGCCGGGTTGTCGTTGCCGGAATTTACCCTGGAGATAGCCGATTTCCTCGCTGTCGCACAGTTCCTGTCGAGCTGCAGGGGCGTTGCGGCGTTCCTCAAAAAAGCCTTGAAAGGGAGCCCGTACATCGAGTCGGTGATGGAGGGCATAAAGGGTCTGCCGGAAGTAAGCACC
Organism: uncultured delta proteobacterium; assembly: GCA_963729685.1. GTDB lineage: Bacteria > Desulfobacterota > Syntrophorhabdia > Syntrophorhabdales > WCHB1-27 > BOG-1155. Next base: position 76,608 of record CAVSOX010000012.1, read on the forward strand.
AAGATTGGGAAAACCATAAACCCGGAAGGTTTCATCGAGGACAGCGCCTCGTACGAGCTGTCCAAGATCAGGTCCGACCTCTACCAGTTGAAGGAGAAGGCGAAGAGGTCCCTAGAGCGGATAATGGAGAGGGATGAGGTGCGGCCCGTCGTGCAGGATACGTATATTGCCGTCCGCAACGGCAGATACGTGATACCGCTCAAGCCTAACTACAATCAGTTCTTTCAAGGCATTGTCCACGATTATTCCCACTCGCTGAAGACCTCCTTCGTAGAGCCCGTCGAGGTCATGGAGGTCAACAACACGATCAGCGTGCTGGAGAAGGAAGAAAAGGAAGAGGAAAAGAGGATACTCCGGGATCTGACCAGATGGGTGCGCGGGTATGTGCCGGAGATAAAGGCGACCCTCTCGCTCATCGCCGACCTCGACCTGCATCAAAGCCTCGCCCTTTTCGCCTCCGCGTTCAATTGCGTGCGGCCCCGGGTAGAGACGGGAGGGTCGATCGAGATAAGAGGGGCGGTCAACCCTTTCATTTTTCTCTCCAAAGGGGAAAAAGCCGTACCTATCGATATCGTGATCGGCGAAGAGAAGCGGGCGACCATCATCAGCGGCCCGAACGCGGACGGGAAGACCGTCGCGCTGAAGACAACGGGTCTCCTCCTGCTCATGGCGTCGACGGGCATGTTCATCCCGGCTCACGCGACCCCGAGGGTCGCTCTCTTCCCCGGCATTTATGCGGTAATGGGGGACGAGCAGGATATTTCCATGGAGCTTTCGACCTTCACGGCCCACGTGGAGGCGATCAAAAATGTGTACGAGCACGCGTCCGGCGGGGAGCTCGTGCTGATCGACGAGATCGGGGGCGGCACCGAGCCGCAGGAGGCCTCCGCCCTGGCCATGGGCACTATCGACGCCTTTGTCGAAAAGGGGTGCAAGATCGTGGTGACGACACACCTCAATCTGCTCAAGGCATACGCATCCAGCCACCCCTTTGCCTTGAACGTGGCGACCGATTTCGACCCCCGCACGATGAAGCCGCTCTACACGCTCCTCTATGGCGTGGCAGGTGTCAGCAACGCCCTCAAGGTCGCAGAGGCGTGCGGCATGCCACGGGAGATCGTGGAGAAAAGCGCCGCCTATCTGGGGAAGCAGGAGTACGTGCTCAACGACCTTATCAGGGGCCTCGAAAGCGAAAAGAAGGCGGCGGAAGTAGATCGCAGGAAGGCGGCTCTTTACAGAGAGGAGATGCGGCAGAGACTGGAGACCCTGAAGGAGAAAAGGGACGCCTACGTGAAAGAGACGGAAGAGCGCTGCCGGAGGCAGGTGACGGACCTCGAGGCGGAGATCGACGAGATACGGAAAGAATTGGCCGCGAAGGACCGGGAGTCGCTGGCCAGGGCCCGGGAAAAGGTGTCCGTGGTGAGACGGAGGGTCGTCCCCGTCGCAAGAGCCGTGCAGGCCGAGATCGCGGTCGGGGACCACGTGAGGGTGAGGACCATCGGAAAAGAGGGCTATGTTGCCGAGATGGACGAGCAGAAGGGGATGGCGGAGGTCGTTGTCGGCAATATGCGGATGCGCATAGGAAAGGGTTACGTAGAGCGGGTAAGCAGGGGCGGCGAGGCGAAGGAGGAGCGCGTGCAGGTGAACGTGACCGATATCGCGGTGCCCGAGATCAATGTGCGGGGCCTCAGGGTGGAAGAGGCGCTCGAGGAGGTCGACAGGTTCGTGGACAGGGCCATCGTGCACGGCACGCCCACGCTGAAGATACTCCACGGCATCGGCACGGGGAGGCTGATGCAGGCGATCAGAACGCATCTTTCGGAAGCGGGTTACGTAAAGGATGTGAAAAAGGACGAAGCAAACTCGGGCGTGACAATAGTAGAGCTTTTGTGAGGGGGGAGGCTCCGCGAGCTGTGCTCGCGGAGGGGGTGCTGACCCCGGTAATGTGCTTTTATGACTTCCGTTCTTGATGAAGTACTGGAGAAGGTGAACATCCTGGACATCGTGTCCCAGTACGTGAAATTGAGAAGAACAGGCAGGAATTTCGTAGGGCTTTGCCCGTTTCATAAAGAGAAAACACCGTCATTCACCGTAAGTACCGAAAAACAAATATACTATTGCTTCGGCTGTCACGAAGGCGGCAACGCGGTCAACTTCCTCGCCAAATACGAGCGATCGAGCTTTTCGGAAGCCCTCGAGACGCTGGCGCACCAGCTGGGCATCGAAGCCCCCGGCAGGCTGAGCGCCAGGAGAACGCCGGTAATCGATGCCCTTTCCAGGCTGGCCGACTATTATCACGAGAACCTGCTGCGCTGCGCCCCTGCCATGAAATATCTGAAGGAGAGGCAGATCGACGGTCCCGTTATCAAAGAATTCAAGCTGGGTTACAGCGAGAGAAGCATGTATGGGAAGGAGTTCGCGAAGCGTCTCGGCATCCCTCTGGACCTGCTCCTCGGCACGGGCATCCTCAAGATGAGGGACGGCGGCGAGGTGTATGACATATTCCGGGGCAGGGTAGTGGTGCCTATCGCCGACATGCGCGGAAAGGTCGTAGGCTTCGGTGGGCGCGCCATCGTGAAAGACGCCCTGCCGAAATATATCAACTCGCCGGAATCGCCCGTTTTTTCGAAGCGGTCCGTGCTCTACGGCGTCGACAAGGCCAAGCGGGAGATTACCGAAAAGGACGAGGCGATCATCGTGGAGGGTTACTTCGACCTGATCGCGCTCCATGCCGCGGGGGTAAAAAACAGCGTGGCAACCCTCGGGACCTCGGTCACGGAGGAACAGATCTCGCGTTTAAGGAACTACACCGAGAATATCACGCTCATGCTGGACGGCGATGAAGCGGGTGTCAAGAGCGCGCTCCGTCTTATCACGCTTTTTGCCGAAATGGGGATCAACGGGAACATGGTGGTGCTGCCTGAAGGGCAGGACCCGGACACCTTTGTACGGCAGCACGGTCTACCGGGCTTCCAGGGCGCGATGGGCGGGAAGAAGGCGCTCCTCGACTATTTTTTCGATTTGCACGTCAAGAAACACGGCTTGGGTTCGCTTGAGGGCAGGATGGCCTTTATCAGGTCGGTTACCCCCTACATCGAGGGGATGAAGGACGCCGTCAAAAAGAGGTTGTACATCCAGCGGCTGGCGGAGCTGACGGGTGTGGAGGAATATCGCTTCTGGGACACCTTCAGGGATGGACGCAGAGAAACCGAAAAGTCCGACGGGGAGGAAACCGGGAGCGTTATCGAAGAAAAGGTCGTCGGCATTGTGATGAACAGGCCGGAGCTCTTGAGACTTGTGAAAGGAAAGGGGGTGGAGGCTTCCATCGGGGATAGAGACCTGGGGGAGGTGCTCTCCATGCTGCTCAAATACGAAGAACAGCATCCCGATCCGGATATCAAGCTTTTCCTGAACGTGCTCGAAAGGCCGGAGCTGCGGGAAAAGGCGGTGGCTGCGGCGCTCGGTGGGGCCGAGTGTGATGAGCAGGAGGTGGAGAGGATCGTATCGGACTACCTGTGCCATAGGGAAAACAAGCTTATCCGCGAACAGGGCAGGGAAATTACTGAAAGATTGGCAGATGCCGAGAAGAGGGGCGACGAAGAGGCGCTTCGAGAGCTGCTCGAAAAAAAGAGAAACGTGTTGACAGCCATGAAGAATAAATCCGCCAAGTGAGGTAGCTATGTCTGACGATATGGACAGCAGGATGAAAATGGTTGGTTTCAACAGGGCAGAGCGGTTTTTCCCCTACGATGAAGGTCGGGAAGTCGGTGAGCTCTACCTCTTGGTGGCGCCGCCGGGCGAGGATCAGGCAGGTTTTTGCGATGAGATGGACCTCTTCGATATGGACGCGGAAGGAGAGGACAGCTTAGTCCCGACGGAGAGGTATAGCTTTGAAGACGGGGTGGACGGCGTCTACGACGATGAGCTGACAAACCCCATCAAACATTACATCAAGGAGATGGGGGCCTCCGGGCTTCTTACGCGGGAAGGGGAGAGAGAGATTGCCATGCGCATCGAGGAAGCGAAGGAGGAGGTCAAGGACGTCCTCATCTCCTATCCGGGAACGGTGAGGGAGCTTCTCAATCTCTATTCCAGCCTCAAGATGTCCGAGCTGAGTCTCTCGGAGATAGCGACCGATGTGGAAGACGAGGAAGGGACGGGCGAGGAAGAGGCGCAGAGGGAAAGGATCGTCCATCTGCTGGAAGCGCTGAAGCAGGTCTACAATCGGTCGAAGCGGGCCGAGAGCAGGGAAGAAGAAGACCGGTGCCGGGCTGAAATGAGGCAGATCGCCGGCGACATAAGGTTCAGCAGAAAACTGGTGGAGCGGATAAAGGGCAGGATGCAGGCTTCCGTTGAAAGGATCGAAAAGATCGAGAGAGAGATCGGCCGGCTCGGTCGGGTACCCGGCGCCGGCGGGAGCAAGGACCGCGAGGTGCTCTGTAGAAGGCTCGACAGGCTGGAGAAGGAGGCAGGCGTCGCGGCGACGGAGCTGAAGCAGCAATTCCTGCGCATCGAGAAGGCCGACAAAGAGAGCATCGCCGCAAAGAACGAGCTGATAAGGGCGAACCTGAGGCTGGTGGTCAGTATTGCGAAGAGGTATATCAACCGGGGCTTGTCTCTGCTCGATCTCGTGCAGGAGGGGAATATCGGCCTGATGAGGGCGGTGGAGAAGTTTGAGTACAGAAGGGGCTACAAGTTCAGCACGTACGCCACATGGTGGATAAAGCAGGCGATCACCAGGTCGATTGCCGATCAGGCGCGAACCATAAGGATCCCGGTGCACATGATCGAGACGATCAACAAGATCATCAGGGTCTCGCGGGAGTTGGTGCAGGACCTGGGAAGGGAGCCCTTTCCCGATGAGATCGCAGAAAGGATCGGGTTTTCACCCGATAAGATCAGAAAAGTCCTTCGCATCACGAAGGAGCCTATCTCGCTCGAAACGCCGGTGAGCGATGATGAAGAGACGCACCTCTCCGATCTGATAGAAGACAGGAACGCGACCGTGCCGCAGGACTCCGTGATATTTCATGATCTCATCGAGCACCTCGACAGGACGCTCTCCACCCTCACGCCGAAAGAGGAAAGGGTGATCAGGATGAGGTTCGGCATCGGGGAAAAATGTGACCACACCCTGGAAGAGGTAGGTCAGGTGTTCGAGGTGACGAGGGAGAGGATAAGGCAGATAGAAGCAAAGGCGCTCCGGAAGCTGAGGCATCCCGCGAGGTCGGGGAGGCTGAGATGCTTCGCGGACACGTGAGGAGACGTTCATCACGTGGTCCGCATATGCGCCCGCGGACACGTGAGGAGACATTTCATCACGTGGTCCGCATATGCGGCCCGCGGACACGTGAGATAATACCGCCCGCGAAAGAAGAGACGCCCCCTAAGAAAGCACGTCATGGAGGGGACGATGGGGGAGGTTGAAGGCCCCCGCGACCGCCTTGTGGGTAACGACCCCATTCACCAGGTTCACGCCCCTCCCAAGGGCCTTGTCCTGTTTTGTCGCGTTTTGCCACCCCTTTTGCGCGAGTGCGAGCACATAGGGCAGGGTGTTGAGCGTGAGCGCCCTGGTCGCCGTCCTCGGGACGGCGCCGGGCATGTTCGCCACCGTATAGTGCACGATCCCTTCCTCGATGTAGATGGGATCATCGTGCGTCGTGGGTCTTGAGGTCTCGGCGCAGCCTCCCTGGTCGATAGCCACGTCGACGAATACCGCCCCGGTCTTCATGGTCTTTAGCATCGATTTCGTGATCAGACGGGGGGCCTTCGCACCGGGGACGAGGACCGCGCCGATAAGGAGGTCGGCAAAGGTGACGGCCATTCTGATGTTGTAATTGTCCGCGATCATCGTGACGGCCCGGCCCTGGTACCTGTCGTCGATCACCCGGAGCTGCTGCGGCGCGATATCGAGGACCGTGACGGAAGCGCCCATGCCGAGGGCGATGCGGGCCGCCTGGGAACCCACCGTGCCCGCGCCGAAGATGACGACGTTCGCGGGAGGGACGCCCGGGACGCCGCCGAGCAGCACGCCGCGACCGCCGAAATGCTCTTCGAGGTATTTGGCGCCCTCCATCGGCGCCATCCGGCCGGCGATCTCGCTCATCGGCCTCAATAGGGGCAGAAAACCCTGGTCGGTCTCCACTGTCTCATAGGCTATGGCGGTCACCTTTTTCCGAAGCAGGCTCAAGGTGAGGCTTTCGGCCGCGGCGAGGTGGAGATAGGTAAAGAGGATCTGACCTTCGCTCAGCATGTCGCATTCGACGGGAAGCGGCTCCTTTACCTTAAGGACCATGTCGGAACGGCCGTAGAGGACCGATGCGTCCGGTGCGATCTCTGCCCCTGCCTGCACGTATTCCGCGTCATCGAAGCCGCTTCCGAGGCCCGCGCCCGTCTCGACGAGCACTTTATGTCCGCGGGCCGCGAGCGCTTCCGCTCCCCCGGGCACAAGTGCGACCCGCTTCTCTTCAACCTTGATCTCTTTGGGCACACCGATGACCATGCTCCCGCCTCCTTTTGGTCGTCCTGATATACCTATTATAAAGGCGGAAGCTTATCTTGTCAGCGGATTGCTCTGACCGGGCATAAAAGAAGGGAGGGGGGAGATGGGAGAGAGAAGTGGCGAGTGACGAGCGACGAGTGAAAGGAAGAAGAGAGAGAAAGGGCGAGAGACGGCCGCTAGAGTGGGGTGAGGGGGGTGGCTAGCCGGATTCGTCATAAGGACGGTCGGGTGAAGGAATTCTGGCTCATCATGAGCGTAATGAGCTTCGAGCGGCTCGACGCGTTGCATTTCCTGAATATCCTGTTGAGATGGGCTTTTATGGTGTGCTCGCTGCGCGAAAGCAAGGTGGCGATCTCCCTGTTGCTGCAGCCGCGGCAGACGAGGTCGATGATCTCCCTCTCCCTTTCCGTGACCCCGTCCCCCCGGTACGCCGCAGGCGCGGGAGCCCCTTGACGGAGAAAAGCCTTCAGGGTCTTATTGTCGACCCATATCTGTCCCTCGGCCACGACCTGCAGCGCTTTGTTAAAGAGGGGGACCTCGATATCGACGGACAGGACCCCTTGTATTTGATAGGAGAGAAGCGCCTGCACGATCCTCTCCTTCTCCACGCCGGTGTCCACGAGGAGGACCTTCGATGCGGGATAGCGGGCGGCCACGTTCTCTCCGATACTCGTAATATCCACGAGGATGACCTCGGGCACGAAGCCGGCGGGGACGGGCCCGTTCCGGACGGCCGCCACCCCGTCATGGCCGTTCTTCAATAAGAGGTCTTTGATCCCTTCTGAAACAAGAGAGCTGCTCAGGCTTACCAGCACATTCATCACTTCACCTCGTAAGAGAAGGGGTCAGCTTGCTGTAATAACCTACGGTATGGCAAAGAAAGACTTGCGCAAAGATATTAGCGCTTTTGAAAGGAGAAGTGCAACGAAAAAGCGAAAAAAGTGAGACTCTTTAAAACGGCGTAAACTATTGTTTTGCGATAAAGGTGGTAAGGGTGACCGAGCGTTTCTTCTTTTCCCAGAAGACCTCGATATCGATTTGTCTGACCTGATCGATCGGCGTTTCGGTGACCACCATCACATAGGAAAAGCCGTCAGGGTCCTGTTCGTCTATGAGACCCTCGGTCTTCCCTACATCGGGAAAACCGGTTCTCTCGACTTCTTTCAATTTATCGTCGGCCGCGAGGGTCGCGCCGGTAACCTTCCTCGCATGATCTTCCAGGTCCATGGAAGTGATAACCAGCGTGATAAAGGAGACAAGGGCGATGGAGGCGATTGCTAACGCAACCATTACCTCAAGAAGGGTTGTTCCTTGCTTTGACCGATATTTCTTCGATGTAGCCATCTTTGCCTGTAACTCTTGCCGTCAAAGGGTTTGTGAGCAGTGAATAATATGCCGAGGCCCCTTCAAAATGGACCAGCGTCCTGTCCACCATCCCGCTCGCATGGAAGGTCATGTAACATTTCCCCTGCGGAAAGACCTGTCCGTTGACGACAACGTCTTTAATCCGGTACTCTTCCGGCAGTCTGCAGGAGGCCCGTTTCCACAAACCCGTTCTTTACGTCCATCTTCCCCACACGCGCCGCGCTGTTCGAGACGTCAAATTCGACGACCCTGTTTTCGTAGTGGGAGATCGCGTCTTCCCGGATCAGGGCGATCTTGATCGAAAAATCCTCCAGCAGCGCCTCCTTCCCCTTTTTTGTGGCGACATTCCAGTTCACGGAAGCGAAGGTGACGAATATGGAGATGAGCAGGATTACGATAATCAGCTCAAGAAGGGTAAACCCCTTAATCCTTCGTGAGGTCGGTACTGGAAATGTCCGCATTTTTACCTGTCCCGCCCAGCTCCCCGTCCGAGCCGTAACTGACGATCTCGTAATCCTTCCCGTCCGCCGTGGGAGAGACATAGTAGTAAGGGTTGCCCCAGGGGTCTTTCGGAACGCTCGTGCCGTCCAGGTACCCGCCCTCCCGCCATTTTTTCGGGATCGGCGCGACCTCGGGCTTTTTGAGAAGGGCGATGAGGCCCTGCTCCGTGGTCGGATAAGACCCGTTGTCTATCTTATAGAGCTTGAGGGCGCTCTCGATTGACTTGATGTCTATCTTGCCCTTGACCCTTCGGGCTTCTTCGGGCCTTTCCATGATCCTCGGAATGAGGAGCGTGGCGAGAATGCCTATGATGACGATCACGATCATCAACTCGATAAGGGTAAAACCCTTCGTGTTCCCGTGGTCTCTCTTGCGCAGCATGGTTCTTCCTCCTTGTCCCATCATCTGACGAGCACCTTGTTCATCTCGAAGAGCGGCAGCATTATCGAGACGAGGATAAAAGCTATGACCGCCCCGAGAATGACTATGATAAGCGGCTCCACCATAGAGGTGAAGGCGGCTATCTTCTGGTTTGCGTTTGTTTCATAATACTCCGAGACGCTTGCGAGCATCTCCTCCAGGTTTCCGCTCGATTCCCCCACGGAGACCATATCCGCGACGTAGGAAGGGAAAATCGGGGTCTCCCGCAGCGCTATCGAGAGGTCGGCGCCTCGCTCGACCATCCTCGACATATTCATGACGGCATCGGAGACGATGCTGTTTTTCATGGTGGAGCTCACCACGACGAGGGACTGGAGCATGTGGACGCCGCTCCGCAATAACGTCCCCATGATCTTGGCAAACCTGCTGATCAGGACCATCCGGTAGAGGCTCCCGAACAGGGGAGACCGCAGGACGAACCCGTCCCAGAACTGTCTGCCCTTCCGGCTCCTTTTGACCCACCGGGAAAAGGCAAAAATGGCGATCCCGAGAGAGATGGCGAAGATAAAGAGATAGCTGTTGACAAAATTCGTGATGGTCATGAGGACCTGGGTCGGCATGGGCAGTTGTTGGTTCATCCGGTCAAAGATCTTGGTGACCATGGGGACCACGTAGCCGATAAGGAAGAGGAGCACGCCCGTTCCCACGACGCACATAATGGCGGGATAGACCAGGGCCGCCTTGATCTTTCCTTTCACGTTCGCGCGGCTTTCGAGCAGGTCCGCCTGATACTTGAGGATCGAGTCAAGGGCGCCCGTCTTCTCGCCCGCCGCCACCGAATAGACGAAGAGGTTGTCGAATATCGCAGGGTAGGCCTTGAGCGCCTCGGAGAGCGGGGCGCCGCCTTTCACCTCGTCGCGCAAGAACCCGACTATCTCCTTTTCCCTGGCCCCTTCGAGCTGGTTTGCGATGATGGTAAGGGCCTGAAAAAGAGGCACGCCGCCCTTGAGGAGGGAAGCGAGCTGGCGCGCCAATTGTATGGGCAATCTCTGTTTTATGCCGAAGGAAAAGAAGAGGGTCCTTCTTCTTCCCCTGCGTTGCCGCCTCTTTGAGGGAGACCAGATAGAGTCCCTTGTTCCTTACTTCGTTTTTCGCGGTTGCCTCTCCGTCCGCCTCTATGCGGCCGTGTTCGAGTTTTCCCGACTTCCCTATCGCGTAGTACCTGAAATTCATGTCGTTCCTCTATTTCCCGGCTGCGCGCCGCCCCTTCCCCGCGGAAGGGGGGCCTGTTTTGTCATTCTATGGTGACCCGGACGATTTCGGACACCGTGGTGTCTCCCGCCAGGACCCTGTTGATGCCGTCCTGCCGCAGGGTCACCATCCCGTCCTTCACCGCCTCCGCCTTTATCTCCTCCGACGATGCCTTCCCCTGGACCATCTGTCTTATCTTGCTGGTCATGCGTGAGAAGCTCGAAGACGCCGATCCTTCCCAGGTAGCCGGTATTGAGGCACTCGGGGCAGCCTTTGCCTTTGTAGACCGCGCGCGTTGCGCGCCGCGTAGTCCTGCAGGAGCTGCCTCTCGAACTCGGTAGGCTCGTAAACCTCCTTGCAGTGGGGGCATATCCTGCGGGCAAGACGCTGCGCGAGGATGGCAGTCACCGAGGAGGTGAGCAGGTAAGGCTCTATGCCCATATCGATGAGCCTTGTGAGTGCGCTTGCCGAATCGTTCGTGTGGAGGGTCGAAAAGACCAGATGGCCGGTGAGGGCCGCCTGTACGGCGATCCTCGCCGTCTCCTCGTCGCGCACCTCTCCCACCATGATCACGTCGGGGTCCTGTCTCAAAAACGACCGGAGGGCCTTCGCGAAATCGAGCTGTATCTTCGGGTTGACCTGTATCTGGCCGATACCGTCCAGGATATACTCCACCGGGTCTTCCACGGTCAATATGTTCTTTTCCGGTGTGTTGATGTACTGGAGCACGGCGTAGAGCGTGGTGGTCTTGCCGGAGCCGGTGGGGCCGGTCACGAGGAAGACCCCCTGGGGTCTGGTGATGAGGGAGATTATCTGCTTTTCGAGGTCCGGGTTCATCCCCACGGAGTCGAGGCTTATCAGCGCCCCGCCCCGGTCGAGGAGCCTCATGACCACCTGCTCGCCGTAGGCCGAAGGTATGATCGAGACCCTCACGTCTATATCCTTGTCGTTGGCCCGCACCTTGATCCTCCCGTCCTGGGGGAGTCTCTTCTCGGCCACGTCGAGACCGGCCATAACCTTTATCCTGGAGACGATCGCGTTTTGCGCCCGCTTTGGCGGCGTGTACGTGTCGTAGAGGAGGCCGTCGATCCTGTAGCGCACCCGCAGGTCTCTTTCGAGAGGCTGGATGTGGATATCGCTTGCCCTGTCTTTTACGGCGATGGAAAAGAGGAGGTTGACCAGCTTTATAATGGGCGGCTCGTTTGCCGCGTCGTCAAGGAGGTCGTGGCCGCTCGGTATTTCCTGGGCGATCTCGGTGAGCGCGCTCTCGCCCAAGTCCTCGACGACGCCTATCACGACTTCCCTTCCCTGTTCCTCCCTGAACGTGTTCAGGTGCTCGAGGAACTCTTCTCTCGGCACGCGCTTCTTTTCGAGGGGCATATTGAGGAAAATGGAGAGTATATCCGAGCGCGACGCGTTTTCATCCTGGTTGATCGCCACGACGAGGGTTGGGGGATCACCCTTCACGCCAAGGGGTACGACGCCGTTCTTCTGGAAGAACGAGTGATGTATCCTCGCTATGCGGTTGGGGACAGGCGCCAGCTCTTCTTCGCAGGATGCCGGTGATTCCATTATTTTGTTCCTTGCTGCCCGAGCAGTTTTTCCTGCTGGGCCTTCTTCTCGTCGCTGATCTGCTGGAGCGCTTTGGGGTCGTAGACGATTTTGGGCGTGAGGAAGACGAGGAGGTTCGTTCTGGTGTCGCTCTTGTTGCTGTAGCTGAAAAGGGTGCCCAGAATGGGGATCGACCGAAGCAGTGGTATCCCCTGGTTCTGGTCGGTAAGGGTGTCCGAGATAATGCCGCTGATGACGATGGTCTGCGAGTCTCTCACGCCGACGGTGGTCTTCGTGGACCGTTTGGTGGTGGTCGGCGCAGTCTGCTGACCGGTCCCGACCGTGGCCAGCGTGCTCGTCACCTGCGTGATCTCGGTGAATATATTGAGATAGACCAGGCCGTCCTTGTTGATGTAGGGCTTCACCTTGAGCTTGACCCCCACGTCCCGGTAGTCGAAATTGGTGATCGGGTTGCCCGCCGAATCGAGCCTCGTGCTCGTGGTGTAGGGGATGTTGGAGCCGACGAGCACCTCCGCCTCCTCGTTATTCAAGGTGAGGAGCTGGGGCGTGGAAAGCACTTTCGTCCTGTTGTCGGCGGCAAGGGCCTGCACAAAGGACTGGACGCTCGGGAACGATATCCCGCCCATGGTAATGCTGCCCCCCACGACCCCGATATTGAGCCCGGACTTCAGGGAGCCCAGGGCGGTTGCAGGGGTGTTCGCTGCGATGCCCGCGGCAAGGGGGACGAGCGCGCCGCCCGTCGTGGCGTCTGTGCTGATGATATTGCCGCCGACGATCTTCGTGCCGCTCGCTGCTCCGCCCACAAGCCATTCGACGCCCAGGGTCTGCGTCTTCGTGAGGGACATTTCGATGATTGCCGCCTCCACGAGCACCTGGGGCCTGAAGGTGTCGATCTCATCCACGATCCGCCTGATCTCTTTCATGTCTTCCGGAGGCGCGCTGATGAGCAGCGAGTTCGAGGGGGCGTAGGAGGTAACGAAGATCTTCTCCTTTGGGGTTTGCGCCTTTTTCCCCTCGGCGAGGAGGGCTTGCAATGCCTTGGCAAGGTCGGCCGCGCTCGTATGCTGCACGTTATAGACCTCGATCCCGGAGAGCTGCCGTGAAACAGGGACATCGACCTTGGCGATGAGGGCCTCGAGCCTTTGGAGGTTCGAGGCGGTGTCGATCATGATCAGGGAGTTCGCCGTGGGGACGCTCACGAGGTAGGCGTCGCGCGACATGAGGGGTCTCAGGATGCCCACCATGGCATTGGAATCGGTGTATTCCAGGGGATAGACGAGGGTCGTGATCCTCTCCTCGGGGGGCAGGTGCGCGAGGGTGGCTTTGTCGAGCGTCTGCACTGCCATACCCTTTGCGTCGGCCGACCTGACGATCTTATACGCCTCAGGCGTCGTCATCACGGTAAAGCCGAAGTAATTGAGGACGCTCTCGAAAACCCTGAATACCTCTTCTTTTGTGAGGCTTTTCGGGGAGAGCACGGTAACCCTGCCCTTGACGACAGCCTCGTCATAGATGAAATTCTTCCCCATGATGTTGCTCACAAACCTGATCAGGTCACGCAGCTCTATATTATCGAACTGCATCTGGACGAGGCCGGCCTGCGGGGGCATCGATGCCGGCGGAACACGGACGGGCGCCTGCATCCCGGGAGGAGGCGCGGGAGAGGGGGGTGCCGTGTGCCCCGGTCCCGGCGGTTGCTCTTTGGGCGCCGCTTCCGGGGCTTGGGGCGCCTGACTTCCCGCCTGCGCCACTACTATCCCTGCCGGCAGTCCGGCAAAAACGGGGACGTCGCCCGCCTTAGCCCGGAGGACCGGGGCGACGAGAAGGGCTGCCGCAAGGGGGCAGAGGAGCAGGAGCGCCGGTTTTCTATGCAGCAATAATTCGCCTCCCCTATCTTATTTGGTAGCGGAGCGTCTCAGATTTTCCTCCCCGCAAGACCTTGACTTCAAAATCGGTGGCATTTTTCAGCGACTCATAGACCGTGCTCATGTCCTCGGTCGAGGTAAGGCTGTGGCCGTTCACTTCCTGGAGGGTATCGTTAGGGGCAATGCCCATCTGTTGCGCGATGCTTCCCTTGTCCACCGCGACAACCTTTACTCCCTCGGGAGACGGCTTTACCGCCACCGCTGACATAATCATAGTATTATCCGCCTTCAGCCGTTCTGCCAAAGATTTCGAGATTCTGGTGACCTGTCCTTCTTTCCTTATCTCTTTCCCGGCAGCGACCTTGCCGGCAGCCGGTCTCGCAGCGGCCATGCCTGCCGTCTGTTGGGTCCGCGTCAGTTGGTTCGCGGGCGAGAAAAGCTTCAGGACGGCGCCGAATTCCTCTTTTTCAATCCTTACCGAATCCTTCCTGATCTCTTTGACGGTGAGACCTCTTTCGATGACGTCTCCCGGCTCGTAGACCCATACGCCCTTTTGCCTGCCCAGATCTATGACCGCGTAATTATCCCGTTTCCGCGGACTGAGCATCACCCCTTTGAGCGCCATGGTCTTGACGATGGCGGTCAATGCCTCTTCCTCGATCTCCTTTTCCGTCTTCGGCTTGGGTATCTCCACCTGAAGCTTCGCACGGAAAAGGTTCCTTTCGGTGATGGCCTTGTAATCGGGTTCCGCAATAACGGCAAGCTGCGCCGGCGTCGCTGCCCTGGGTGCGGATGTCGCTCTCGGCGGCGGATTGTCAGGTACTTTAAGGAAAGAGGCATTGACGGCTATCAGTACGATGATGGCCGCGACCACACCGGAAACGGTGGATGCGCCGAAAATGATGAGCTTCTTTCTCTCGTATCGCATGGCTTTCTACGGTCTACCGCCTGTGATCCTCTTTCTGTCTTCCGATCTGCTCTCCTTCGCACCTTGCCTTGCCCGCAGCGAACATCAGAAAAACAACGGGAACCGCAAGAGAGTCATTCTCTTCCGGCAGCACCATGAACGAAGGATGCCACGTCTATTTTGTGCGTATAGTACCACCATCCTTTGAGCCTTGTCAAACAACCGTGGGCACCGGTAGCGGCCCTCCATCGTGAGGTTCTTTATAGGTCCTAATAAGTCGTAGAGGACCTATAAGACCTATTGAAACCTCACCCTATATACGCCGTATGCTTACGGGGTTTTTACCCCCGCCGGTTTCTCTGCCTCCGGCGCCGAAATGGCGACAACCGGCGCCGCCTGACTTCCGCTTACCGTAATGATGCCTTTCCCCTGCAAGGGGAAGGACTTGGAGAGCACCTGATAGGAGAGCTTCATGTCGATAGCACGATAAGGCTCTCCCGATTGCACCACCCCCGCGCCCGAGAGCGCGATCACCTCGCTGCTCAGGGCGAGCCTGTTGATGTTGAGCCTCGGCCCGTCTATTTTCCCCTCGACGGCGATCTCTTTATAAGGGATGATCAGCCGCGGCATGTTCTTTACCTGAAGGTCCCTGATCTCGCCATTCCTGATGTTGAGCCGGAAAACGCCGGTCTCCTTGTCAGGTCTGCCGATGGGCGTCTCCTTCCTTATCACCGCGTCAAGGGTCCCGCTCATGCCTTTGAACCAGGGGAGGGCGCCTTCGGGGCATTTGCTGATATTCACGTGATCGAGCTTGAGAGATATGTTCGGATCGGTTGGGCCGATGAAGCGGATCCCTTCCACCGTGCACCGGAGCGTCCCTTCATAGAGGGCGGCTTTCGAATAGATGGTAACCTTTCCCTTTATCAACGAGAGCGGGTTCCAGAAGATATCGACCTTCGATAATTCGAAGGGCGCCGTTTGTCCCGTGCTCGCGTCGGGTCGAAAGAGGATCCTCGATGCCTTGATCCCCATCAGCTTCATGGTCACGCCTTCCATCGATACCACTGCCCTGCCGTTGCCGGTCACGTTTTGCAGGGCTATCTTGAGCGCCTTCTGATAGGGGAAGAACAGGTAGATGACCAGCGCCATGACCAGTATGGACCATCCTACGGCGCCCGAATAGAGAAGGAGTTTTCGGTTATCCATTGGAGCGCCTCTCCATCACGGTCGCCTGCACGTCCAGGGACGCAGGGTTTGACGCGGGCGCAGAGAGCCGCAACTTGCCCACGTACAGGCCGAAGTTGTCCGCGGACTTGACAAAAGAGATGACCTCTCCCAGCGTCGCCCCGGTCACTTTCACCTCCACCGCCATACGCTGCCCACCTTTCTCTTCCCTGGCGGCTGCGGGCTGCAGGCCGGTGAGCATACCGCCCGTGAAGTTTTTTCCGACCATCTCTTCGACCACGCCGAGGGAGATGCCGCGGTTTTCAACTTTCCTCGATATGGCTTTTTCAAGGGCCCGCTTCTGCGACTCATAGGCGTCCTTGAGCTGGAGCACTTCAGCGTAGTCCTTTTGCTTTGACGCTATCTTCTTTTCGAGAAGACGCGTGTCTTCACTCAGGAAGTATGAGTAGATCACCGAAATGCCGAAAATGGCCGAAAAGGCAAGGACGTAGACGTTGGCCGGGACGGACGGAAAGTTCTCGAGGATCTTCATAGCTTGCCCTTCATTTTGAATTTCACCTGCTTACCGGGGGCCAGGTCGATGTTTTGCATCTCCACCTGGGATACGCCCCTCACCTGTTCGAGGGCCGCTTTGATCTTTTCGGCCGAGGTGAAGGAGACAGTGGTCCCGGAGACGGTAAACTCTTTTTCATCGGAGGCGAATTCGTTGAGCTTGACGTCAAGATCGGGTCCGATCCTGCTGCTGACCTCGTTCAATATGGAGAGGGGGTTCGTGACGGCCGCCACCGTACCCGGCTCCTTTTCCAGCAGTCTGGTCTTCTCCCGAAACATCCTGACCGGGTCCTTTATCGGAGGAGACTTGGGGAATGAGAGGCGGTAGATCCTGGTGGGCTCGGAGGCGAGGTACTGGTAAGTCCGCTCCTTGAGATAGTAATCGAGAAAAAGAAGACCTGTCACAAGAAGGCCGCACGCGGCGAGGGCGGCGGAGAGATGGAGCGCTGTTTTCGTGGACAGGAAGAGATAGCGGTGCCCGTTCCCCGTGAGGTTAAGCTGCCCTTTGGGCCTGATGGAAAGGAGGGCGGCGCCGATGGCCGGCCACAGCCGTTCCGGCGCTTCTTCATTCTTGAGTATCCTCTTCAGAGACGGCATTTCGATGCGTATGCGGAACGTCTTCTCAAGGTCTTCCTTCTGTTGCGCCGCATCGGCGCCATCGCTCACCATTACATAGGCGCGGGGGCCGTCCGCCTGGCCGCCGGTTATCTCTGCCATGGCGTCCCGCAGGGAATCGGATTGGGGCGAGTAGAAAAATTGTCTGAGATAAAAGAGACGGTTGTCCTTGAAGCCCATGATCACCATTGCGTCCCCGTTCCTGTGGAGAAAGACGAAATCCCCCTGGTAGATCACATTGAACCACCTGAGGGCGTAGAGGACTGCGATGCTCTGCACCGTCGTGATGCGAAGGCGCTTCGAAGCCTTGAGCTCTTCCGAGAGCGTATTCGGGATTGCCGCCGCAAGCACGTTCCCTTTCGCGGTCTGCACAAAATCTATTGTCAGGTCGTCCGCGGAGACAGGCATTCTCTCTTCAAGCTCGCTGCCGATCACAAGCCTGATCTTCCGATTGTCGGAGAAAGGGAAGTCCAGGTTGAACAGGTATGCCGAGCCGTTTTCAACCGCGGCGCCGTAGCTGTCCTCTTTGAGGAGCGTTTCCATCTCGGCGAGGCTTCCCTCTTCGAGGATCTCCAGGTCGGTTATCTTTTTTTCCCGGACGGTAAGGGTTACCCCGTACCAGCTTCCGTCTTGCTGAACAATGGCCGCTCCTCTTCTTCTCAAAACTCCCTCCACGAAATGGTTATCACGGTTGTGTTGTTTCTCCTCAAGAGCACCTCCACATTTTTTACGACATTACCGATAGTATACTTGCTGTTGACCGTAAAGAACGCAGAGTTTACCTTGACGAGGGGTGCCGCCGCGCCTGCCTGGTCCTGGCTTATCTTGACGGCCGACGTCATATCCGTCATGTTCTTAAGGTCGTGCTCGTCGCGGTAGCGGACGAGGTCTTGTATATCACTTTGGCTCAGGGGCTGGGCAAGGTCGGCGGTCCGAGTGCCCAGAACCGCGTACAGGACCTGGATCGGGGCTGTGTTGAGGTTCACCTTGCCGTCGGTGGGGGCGACCGTCAGATAACCCTTCAGGTTTTTGTCGATGAGCAGCTCTTTGTCGAACCCCTTGACCAGGAGGAGCTCGTCCAGAGAATCGAGAGGGCCGTTCTTGCACCGATACCCCCGTTGTTTATAGTGGTCGTCCTCGGCGCCCTCCGTCCCTGTTACGTTGTTGTCGGGGTCGAGCCAGTCGATCAGGGCATCGACGATCTCCGGCTTGCCGCCCAACTGGGAAATGAGGCTCCTGAGCCTGGCGTCAAGGTTCTTGTCCACCTGGTAGGTGACGTTGCCGGTCGCCGTGCTACCCGCTTTAGCTGTGCCGGGGGTCGTGGCAGCCGCGGGTGTGGTGCTTCCTGAGCCGGGGGTGGTGGTAGTTGTAGACGCTGTGCCGCCCGCAGCAGGTGTGGTAATTGCAGACGTCGCGTCACCCGAGGCAGGGGTCGTGGCAGTCGCAGACACCGAGCCGCCCGGGGCAGGGGTGGTCGAAGCTGGAGGTGTGGTGCCGCCCGCAGCAGGGGTCGTGGCAGCCGCAGGTGTGGTGCCTCCTGCGCCGGGGGTGGTGGTAGGTGCAGGTGTGACACCGCCCGAGGCGTTAGGACCGGCCGCCGCCGGGTTGCTTTTGACGGCGACAACCAGGTTGTTGATCGGGATTTTGCCGTCTTCATCCGTTACCACGACGTTGAGGATGCCGTCCCCGAGCGCCAGAGACGGAAAAGCGGCGGCCCATTTATCGGTTTTTGCATCATAGCTGGCATCGTCCGCTTTCAGGATGCCTTTGGCTCCTTCCACCCCGGAGCGGGCGATCCTGAGGGCCTGAACGGAATTTCGGAAATTCTCGGCCTGGATGAGGTTGAGCTGCACTTTTGCGTTAAAAGCCAGAATGAGGGGGAGGAGCACCGCGATCACGAGAAGGATAGTGACGAGAATGAAACCTTTCTCATTGGACCGCACTCTGGATGGCCTCCTCTGCCACGAATCTCCTGATTTTCCCCTTTGCATCGGAGACATCGATCGTCACCCGTATCTGTGTCGGCATCTGTCCGGTCACCCCTGAATCCCAGGCCTGGAGCCAGTTGGCGCCGTCATAAAACTCGACGAGAAACCCTGCTATTATTGTCGATACCTCAAAGGCTTTCGGCGGATAATCGGCAGGGCTTTTGTCGAGGAGGTCGCCCAGGTCCGTCGATTCTCTCCTCACGAGGGTCTTTTCGTCGTTGCCGGACTGGATAAGCGCGTAGCCGACCCTCCGCAGTCTTTGGGGATCCGTTCCGGACAAGGCGTTCGTCACGAACTCCAACTCCCCGAATGAGCTGCTCTTGATAACTGTATTCTTGCCCACGAGGGTGTACCGGTCGGGAACGATTGCACGAATGTCCCTCTTTATCAATTCAGAGAGCGTCCTGCCCGTATCCAGGGCCTCCAGGCTCTCCGTCGACGCGTCGACAGAGCGGTTTATCGAAAAGTAGGTCCAATAGACTATGGTGAGAAGAAGCGCCGACAGGGCGACGGCAAGAACGACCTCGACCAGCGTAAAAGCCCCGGACATGCGGGTTTTGTGCGGCAACACCGTCCCCGTTGCACCGCCTCTTATAGCCGGACCTGATTCTCCTCTTATTGTAAGACTGCCCGATCTCATTTACCCGCCTTTCCAATGGCGACGCGGCCGCCGACCTTTATGTGATATTTCTCCACAAACCCCTGATTGACTTCGATCGCATGGCGCGCGTTCACGCGGGAGGTGTAAACAGGGCAGGCGCCGGGGTCCTCTCCGGGGCAGGGCGCCATATTCTGGATATCGACGATCTTCAGGCCGTCGTCGAGAAAAATGATGGTCAGCGGTATGCGCGTGTGGTACATCCAGAAAGTCTGGCGCGCGGACTCGTCGAAGGAGAACATCATGGCCTCCAGCTTGCCCATCGATGTCCGGTACATAAGCCCTTTGGTTCTTTCCTCCGGTGTTTCCGCCGTTTCCGCTGCCACCGACACCCTTGACGGCATAAACGTGATATTTCGCCCGGCCGCTGCAGTCCGGCTCGTCGACAACGCAGCGGAAAAAAGAAGAAACGCCGCCAGCGCCATGGACCGCCGCCCGAGTTTTATGCGTGACCCGCCCCGGTCTCCGCGTCTCATCGTCTCCTCCCTTGCCCCTTTGCAGATTCGCGATGGGGAGTAAGGGGGGCGGCGAGACGGCGAACCGGCCGGTTGCGAGAAATCCGGAAAAGCCTTTTCATGGAGGTCATAGTAACAAGTATACCACCTAAGACCGGTCCGATAAAGGAGGCGATTGCCACGCCCTTTACGATTATGCCCGATCTCCTTGATTTCCCGAGGTCCGGACACTAGGTTTAAGAAGATCGAAAGGGCCGTGCCGAGGGTCGGTTCGCGCGCATGGACCCCGGGCAGGGAGTATGTCGTATGGGAGAGGTGCGACAAAGCTCTAACGAGTATACGTCAAGCCCCGAGCTCTACCGTATTCTGGCGACGAGCATATCGATCTTCGATTCCGCGATCACCCTGCTGGGAGGGCCGTTGGCATGCGGGGTCAGTTTTCCCGGCCCCGCCCAGGTGGCATGTATGAGGTATATCTTGCACGGCCTTGGGATCGAAGGAAGAGGGGCCCGAGCTCCTTTAGCGGCGGGCCCGGTTGGGCTTTAGACCCGGCGGCCATGTCTTTTTGTGCAAGATGCGTCTTATGGGATGAGACAACATCTTGTGCTGCAAGACGAGAGTTTTTTGCTGACGGAGGAGCTGTTTGAGGACAAAAGGAGAAATCTTCGGTGAGCCGTGACAATTCGCGGGACGGTCCGGCGTCGTTTCTTTGGCACAATTTTTGTACATACTATGGCAGGAAGAGACGCACGTGGAAAAAAGAAAGACAATGACTGTGCTCCTTTATTCAACCGGTGAGGCGGGAGAGCGGCTTCAGGATATGGTCCAGAACCTGGTGCCGAGGGAGAAACTTGAGGTCTACAAGACCTTCGAGGGTTTTTCCGAGAGGCTGCGGAAGCCGATGGATGATATACCTGTCGCGGTTATCCTGGCCGCAAGCGAGGACGACCTTTTGACCATCCTCTCCATCAGTCATTTGCTGTACGACGTCCGTTTCATCTTGATTCTCCCCGACAGGGATGATCCGACGGTCGCAATCGGTCACAGCCTGAGACCGCGTTTTCTCGGTTACAAGGACAGCGATTTCAGAGAAGTGACGGCCGTGTTGGGCAAAATGATCGGCGGGTTCTACTATAGCCGGAAGGCAAAAGATGCTCCTGCCGGTCAGGTGTATCCGGAACGACCCATGATCGGACATCGGCCGTAGTACGGGAAACTCGCTTCACAAAAGGGGCGCGGCGCGGGTAAATCGGAGGCGAAAACCTGCACGCGG
This sequence comes from uncultured delta proteobacterium, assembly GCA_963729685.1. Taxonomy (GTDB): domain Bacteria; phylum Desulfobacterota; class Syntrophorhabdia; order Syntrophorhabdales; family WCHB1-27; genus BOG-1155. Next base: position 97,678 of record CAVSOX010000012.1, read on the forward strand.
CATACGGCGCGGTCATAAAGCCTTACCGGGGAGGCACGATGAGCGGCGCGGCAGCAGCGAGGGGCGGAGGCGGCGGGCCATCGATCGGCGGAAAAGACCGCGGCAGGCGGACGTGGAGGACTTTGAGCCGCCGGAGGCACGGGCCGGAGCAGAAGGATATCATGGAAAGGAGGGCAGTGGAGTGCGTCCTTTGCTCGATAGTCCTGAAAGAGCTAAAAGAACAGTAAGGAAGTACTACCTGTAACCCCGGTCTTGCCTCGGCTTTTGGGGCTTTGCTTCCTCGATCCTCAGGGCCCTTCCCTTGAAATCGGTGCCGTTGAGCGCCTTTTGTGCTTTATCCGCGTCTTCGGGGTTGGACATCTCGAGGAAGCCGAACCCTTTTCCCTCAATCACGTTCGCCTGTACCACCTGGCCGTACTGAGAGAACAACTCCTTCAGTTCTTCGTTCGTCACCGAGTAGCTCAGGTTGCCCACATACAGCTTGCTGCCGTTCATACTCGCTCCTCCCTATGGTTTCTTCTTCTAAGGTTGCGCGGATCCTATGGGCGCAGTCTCGTGATCGCCGGGCATCTTTCGGTACCAAGAATGAATAAACGCGCATCTTTCTTCAGAAATTATAAATCCTGTCCTCGACGATATCAAGGCCGGATGAAAAAATTCACGGTCCCGGGCCTCACCGCCGCTCGACCATTATTTTGCGCGGAACATGCGGCAGTCCACCAGGGTATGCCATACCCATTATACTGCTTGACGCTGAGCCATAATTCTTCTATATTAGACTAGTGCCGCGTAAGGTCTTTCGCAAGGTGACGAGCGCTCCGGCATATTTTTTTTGATGTCTGTGCTTTCGGCGAGGGGATGAGGGAATGGGCCATAAGGATTATCTGTACGATCTTCTCGTGCATGACCTTACGGGGCCCTTGTCCGTGGTGGCAACAACGGCGAAGGGTCTCCTTTGCAGGGAGGCCTATGGCAGCCTGACGGAGCAGCAAAAGCGCAGCCTTGAACGTATAGAGAGGAATTCGAAAAAGGCCCAGGTCATCCTGAGGGAGATCCTCGATGTATGTCGTTCCGAAGAACAGCTCTTTCAAAAAAACGAGTTCTCTATGCAGGGACTGGTGAAAGATGCACTCGTAAGCGTGATGGAGACGATGGACGCGGGCGTTGCCGAGAGGCTTGAGAAGGTCGACAGGCTGGAGGCGGCGCAGGGTGTCCTGGAGGAGCAGGGTATTTCCGTCAAGGTCACGGGTAAGTACGCGGCGTCGCCCTTCTTCCACGACAGGAGGAAGGTGCAGCTGATCCTGGAAAACCTGATGAGCAATGCGTTGAAGTACCGCAGAAAGAGAATGGACGTCTCCATAAGCGGAGAGACGGACCTGGCGATCATGGTTTCCGATGACGGATGCGGTATTCCCGAGAATGAGCAGGAAGTCATGTACAAGCGTTTCATGCAGTTGAAGCACGATGAATTGCGGCAGGCCCAGGGTCTTGGCCTTGGGCTGTTTTGTGTCAAGGCGTTGGTAGAAACCATGGGGGGAGAGATTGCGGTGGCGAGCGGCGAAGGGTGTGGGACGACGTTCACCGTGCACATATCTCCCCTTCAACCGAGCTAAAGGGGGAACGATGGCATCGATTCTGGACGGCAAGACTATTTTGGCTGTTGATGACGAGCCGGACGTGCTGTCCGTGCTGGAAGAGGAGATTCAGCAGGCGTGTACCGGTTGCGCCTTCGACAAGGCGACAACGTACGAACAGGCCGCTTCCCTCCTGGGGTCAAAGCAGTATGATGTCGTGGTGCTGGATATCATGGGCGTCCGTGGTTTCGAGCTTCTCGAAATGGCGGTGAAACGGCACTTGAACGTCGCCATGCTGACAGCGCACGCGCTGACCCCGGAGGCGCTTAAGAAATCACACGATCTGGGAGCACGGGCTTATCTGCCCAAGGATAAGCTGGGGGAGATCGCCCCTTTCCTCGAGGATATGCTGAAGTACGAACACAAGCCGGGCTGGGAGCGCCTGCTCGAAAAGCTGGAGAGCTATTTCGACAGCCAGTTCGGGGCAGGCTGGAAAGGCCGGTCGGGTCTGAGCGACGTGTAATTATCGGGTCGGCCTCAAAGCCCCATCTTCGCCGGCATCGAAGCACGCGGAAAAAGGGGGTCGGTCCGTGGTCTTCATAGTTCCCTTACGTTCCGTGTAGACTCGTCATTGCGATGACACCCGGCATGCTCTTCCCTTTTTTCCGTCTGGCGATGCTTTTCATTCCGGCGCTCGCGCAGGTATATCTCTTTTTTCGCATCCGGAAGGCGGTCCTCTCTTCTCGCCGGTCGCGTTCCTTCAAGAAGGGGGTTGTGTGGCAGGCCGGGATAGTCATCGGCATGCTCCTCGCTATGAATGGGTATATCCTGCTCAGGCCCGTCTTGTGGGTAGACCCGCCCGCCGCGGCAGGGGCCGTCCTCTTTTATCTCCCCGCGGCATGGAGCTTCGGCTCCGTCCTCTCCGCCTTGTTCCTTTGCCTCGTGCAGGCGGGGAGCATGCTGAGACGTTCCGTGCGGTCCTTTCGGAAGCCTGCCTGCCGGTGCGCTTCCCGCCCCTTCGACGATTCCCGCCGCCGGTTTCTCCGGGCAGGGATGGCCGGTGTAGCGGCGGCGCCTTTCGTCCTCTCCGGGTACGGTGTAGCCTATGCGGGCAAGGCGTATGAGATCCGGGAGCTTACCTTGCCCTTCGGCCGCAGCCTGCGGGTCGTCCAGCTCACCGATGTCCATGCCGGCATTTACATGACCCGGAAAGAGATAGGGCGTTATGCCGACCTGGTCACGGGTCTGTGCCCCGACCTGCTCGTCATCACCGGAGATTTCATCTCGAATTCGATGGTCTTTCTCCCGGGCTGCGTCGAGGAGCTGGACAGGGTCCCGACCCGCTACGGCACGTTCGCCACGCTGGGCAACCACGAACGCTGGTACGGGAAATTGGGCGAGGTGCGGGCGGTTTTCCGCCGTCACAGGATGAAGCTTCTGGTCAACAGCCACGAGCGGATCGAGACAGGGGAAGGTCCCTTCGCAATCGCGGGGGTCGACGACCTCCGCACCGGTCATCCCAATATGGAAGCTGCCCTGCGGGGGCTCGGCCCCGCCGTGCCCACGCTTCTCCTGTCGCACCGTCCGGAAGTTTTCCCTCAGGCCGCCGCTGCCGGAATTCCGCTGACTTTGGCGGGCCATTACCACGGTGGCCAGATCAAGCTGTGGGGCTTCAGCCCGGCGCAGTTAAGGACCCCGTATCCCGAAGGGCTCTATCGGATCAACGGCTCCCGCCTGTATGTCAGTTGCGGGATCGGCACCACGTTCACACCGGTCCGGCTGAACGTCCCGCCGGAAGTGACACTGCTCAACCTGACGTAGTGCCGGGGTGGGGGCGAAAGGTACGATTGCACTGTACCCGGCTGCCTGTTATGGGTACAATAATTGACGGACTGCATATCTATGGGAGGTGAACCGATGAGATTCAAAGACAAGGTTGTGTTTATCACCGGTGGGACCAGGGGCCTCGGCAAGGCTATGGCGCAGGGCTTTCTTTCCGAGGGGGCCTCCGTGGCGGTGAACGATAAGGACGCCGAAATGGTGGCGAGGTGCGAAGAGGAGTTCAGGGGGAAACCGTTTCACGCGTACACGGCGGATATCACGAACTATGAGGAGATGGAGGCTGTGGCCGCGGCCGTCTGGGACGCCTGGGGGAGGGTCGACGTGCTCATCAACGGCGCCGGCGTCGTCGCGCCTCTCGTTCCCGCGGAGAAAGCGCGGAAGGCGGACTTCGACAGGGTTATCGACGTGAACCTGAAAGGCACGTTCTATGTGACGCAGATCTTCGGCAAACGGATGATCGGCCAAAAGAGCGGGAGGATCATCAGCATCTCCTCCCAGGCCGCCCTCCTGGGCGAAAGGGGCTTCCTCTCTTACTCGATCAGCAAAGCGGGGGTGATGACGATGACGCGCGGCCTTGCGTACGAATGGGGGCGGCACGGGATCACCACGTGTGCGATCGCCCCGGGGTTCATGGCGGGAGGCATGAACGAGGCGTTGCTCCGCAAGAGCGATCTCGTCGATTTTATCTCGAAGAGGACCCCTGTCGGCAAGATGGGGCAGGTCGATGAGCTGGTTGCCACCATCCTCTTTTTGGCCTCCCCGGAGGCGTCCTACATCAACGGTGAGACCCTGGTCTTCGATGGGGGCGCAACCGGCTACGCGCCGGAGACGCTCCTCGATGTGTTAAGCAAGGGCAGACTGACCGGTTAGCCGGGGTCGGAAGGGTCGATTCCACCCGTTTTTCAGCGCGACCGTTGTTTGAAGACGATGTTTCCGGATACTCCCTGGGGTCTATGTTCACGGCCCGCATCAACCCGCTTGCCGACGCGTCCGCACGGGCCCGGAACGCGGGCGAGCCGTCTTGCACCACGCGATAAGTGGTATGGCGCTTTACGTTATTGAGGATCCATGGTTTCCAGCCCGGCGGGAGGCCGCCGCGCCCACGCGGGTTGGAGAACGGTCCCACGGGGATCTCGGGCGGCCCCGCGTAAATGAGGAAGGAACCTGCGAAGAGCAGAACGGCCAGGACCGCGGTGAAGGCGAGCAGGCCCCTGCGGTGTCGCCTGGGCGTCGCCGCCGGGGGCATCAACCGACGAGGACATGTTTGCGTACCCATTCAGCGAGCGACCCCGGTTTGTAGTAGAAGCTCATCGTGTGGTAACACGTTGACGAGCAGAGAGGCATGCATTTCTCCTTGAGGCTCTCCAGTGCTTCCTTGTCGAAGCGGCTCTGCCCGACGCGGCCCCAGTCGTGGTCGTAACAGATCATGTCGAAGCAGGGCGAGAGCGTGCCGTCGGTGCGGATGAGCGCGCCGTTCAGGCCGGCGCGACAGTCCCACGCGCCGATCCTGCCCCTCATCCGCTCCTTGAAGGTCCGCAGGTGCTCGATGGAGTTGACCATGGGCCACCCCTGTCGCTGTTTCTCTATGAGCCAGTCGAGGAGCGCTTTCCGTCTCGTCATACTTGTCGGGAGTAATGGTGAGCGACGCTTCCCCGTGCGTGTAATGGCCCGTGTTGACGAAGGCATGGGGCGGCTCGTTGAGGTGGTAATCCGTGCCGATCCCGTTCTGGTGGGCAATTTCGGTGAGCAGCTTCACGTCCTTCAGATTCGTGCCGCAGATATTGATGTTGAAGAAGATCAGGTACCCATACTTCTCTTGCTGCTGCACGAGATAGCGGAAGTGGGGCTCGATCGCGAGAAGGGCCTTCGGCAGACCTTTTCGGGGCGCGATGCAGTCGACCGCCAGATTGACTGCGGCGACCCCTGCGCGGCCTATCTCGTCGATGAACTCTTTGTCCAGCAGATATCCGTTGGTGGGCAGGTACATGAAAAAGCCCTGTTGCGCTCCGTACCTGATGACCTCCAGGACAAACTCCTTTTGCAGCAGGGGCTCTCCGCCCATAAGAGGTATGACGCGACAACCGATGGATTTAAGCCAGTCTATCGCGCCGAACGCGGTATCCAGGCTCATGGCGTCTCTCTTGTTATCGTACTGATGGCAGTAGTGGCAGTCGATGTTGCATTTCCATTCCGTAAAAAGATAGCAGAGGACCGGGCGGAATTCCGTCGAGTGGATTCTCGAGTTAAAGTAGGGTATTACCCAAGACCGAACGGCCCTGGCGCCGTTTTTGAATCTGTATTCAAGACCCTCCATCATGGGCCACCCCCCGAAGAAAGCGGCTCGGTGCGGACCGCCCGAGGCAGATGCGGCTCACGGACGGTCCTCTTAGCTACACGGTAATACCTCCTTTGCCCCCCGTCAATCCCGCGGCCGCTGCCCCGTTCCCCTTGTCGCTCATCACGGCCGCCCTTGGGTCCGGGCTCGTCTTGAGCTCTTCCAGGTAAGCGATGAACCGCCGGATCGCGGGGTTATGCTTTTTCGATTTCGCGTAGAGGACCGATACCTCCAGGAAGAGGGGCTCGATCAGCGGCACGACGGTGAGGGAGCCGTCGTCTTCGTCGCCCTCGACGGCCCTGCGGATCAGGATCGAAAGCCCCTTGTCCTGGGCCACCCATTCCTTGATGAACTCGGAGCTGTTCACCTCGATAAATACCGAGGGGGAGATGCCCATCCGTGAAAAGGCGTCGAGGATGGTGCTCCTTGTCGCGGACCCTTCCTCCCTGATGACAAATGGGTAGGGGCTGATATCGGAAAGCGAGACGGTCCTGCGCCCGGCAAGGGGATGGCTCTTCGGTGCGATCAGCACAAGCTCCTCCCGCACGAAAGGGAAAGCCTGTATTTTGTTCGAGGTGTGCCGGTAGGCCACGATAACCACGTCATTTTGACCGGAAAGCAGGCTCTTCTCCATCTCTATCGACGAGCCGGCGTCGAATTTGATCTTGATATCGGGGTTCCTCCTCTGGAAGCCGCCGAGGATATAGGGCATGATCTTTCTCGCGTAGTGGATGGTCGTGCCCAGGCGCAGGGAGAGTGGCGCCTCCGCCTTCGCGGCCCGCAGGTTCTCTTCCAGATCCCGGGCGATCTTTTCGATTCGCTCGGCGTAGCGGTAGATGATCCTGCCTTCCCTGGTCAGGTCGAATGTGCCCCTGTCCCGCTTGATCAGCGTCAGGCCCGTCTGGGCCTCAAGCTGGGCGATGTGTCCGGAAACCCCTGGCTGCGTCATAAAAAGGAGGTCGGCCGCCTTGGAAAAGCTTCTGCACTTTACGACCTGGGAGAAGACTATGAGGGACGTGAGAGAGTAAAGGAACATAAGTTTTTCTTATAGAGTATAAAAACAAATGAATTGACTTGTCAACACTATTGCATGAGAATGGATGCATAATTACGCATCAAATTGACGCGGGCTGGTGCCCGGCGCTCCGGAAGGGCTCGTGCGCGGCAAAAAGGACGGGCACAAGCGGGTATAGTCCAAATTTCCCATAAGGAGGGGACCATGGACCTGAGAGATTTTATAGGCATGTGCGAAAAGGTGGGGCAGCTCAAAAGGGTGAAGGCCGAGGTCGACTGGGACCTTGAGATCTCCCACATCTGCAAGATCGTGGAAGAGAAGTCCGGCCCGGCCCTTCTCTTCGAGAACGTCAAGGGGTACGAGAGCCCTGTTCTCACAGGGGCATTCGGCACCACCCAGAGGTTGGCGATGATCCTGGGAAAGAGCCGGATCTCTCCATGGTCCAGCTTACAAAAGAGTGGGTGAGCCTCGCGATAAAAGAGGTCATCCCCGCAAAGGTGTTGAAAGACGGCCCTATTTTCGAGAACGTCCTCGAGGGCGACAAGGTCGATACGTTCGCTTTCCCGTCACCCAGGTTCTATGAGCTCGACGGCGGCCGCTACTTCGGCACCGCGGTCTTCATGGTCCTCGAAGACCCGGAGACAGGCGACATCAACCTCGGTACCTACCGCATGGGCATCCTCGACGAGAAGACCCTGGGCGTTCAGATCCTGAAAGGGAAAAAGGGCGACAGGATCATGAAGAAGTACGGCAAGCAGGGCAAGAAGATGCCGGCCTGCGTCATTATCGGCGGCGATCCGCTCCACATCTTCGCCAGCGCCGCCACCGTCGCCAAGGCGAAGAGCGGCTATGACGTGGTAGGGACCCTGCGGGGCGCCCCGGTAGAGGTCGTCATCAGCCAACTGAACGGACTTCCCATCCCCGCCGCCGCGGAGATCGTGCTGGAGGGCGAGATCGACCCCGCTCACCTTCGGAACGAAGGCCCCTTCGGCGAATACACGGGCTACTACACGGAAGAGCTCATCAAGCCGATCCCCAAGCCGGCCCTCGACGTGAAGCGCGTCTACTTCAGGAACAAGCCGATCCTGTGGGAGACGAGCGTCGGCAGGCCCGTGGGCGACCAGCACATGCTCTATGCCTTTACCAGGAACGCGTCCCTCTGGACCGACCTTACCAGGATGCAGATACCGGGCATCAAGTCCGTCTATACCCTGCCGGAGGCCTCGGGGCGCTTCACCGTGGTCGTCTCCGTGCAGCAGATGTATCCGGGACACGCGGACCAGGTAGCCGCGGCGGTCATCGCGAGCAACACGGGATCGTACGGGATCAAGATGATCATTATCGTCGATGACGACATCGATGCGGACGACCTCCCGAGGGTCTGGTGGGCGCTCGGCACCCGCTACAACCCCGCGAGAGGCACGCAGATCATCAACAGGGGCAGGTCGACGCCCCTCGATCCGGCGCTGGAGGCGGGTACCAACAAGCTCATCACGTCGCGGATCATCCTGGATGCGACGATACCCTTCGAATGGAAAGAGAAGCCGACGGAGATCAAGCTGACGGACGCCGTGATGGAAAAGGTGAAGGCCAGGTGGAGCGAGTACGGGATAGACTAAAAGGAGGCTTCCATGCTATTCGAGAAGGATGTAGCGAGTGCGCAGGAGAGGGCGAGGAAGGTCAAGCTGTTCGCCCATGATATCCACGGCGTCCTCACCACGAACAACCTCTTTTGCGACGTGGAGGGGAACAAGAGATATGGTTTCTGGCACATGGACGGCTTCGGCGACCTTTCCCTCACGGCAAACGAGATAAAGATCGCCTATCTCGACACCACGTCCATCGACGGCGAGGGGCTCTTCAGGGCGAGAGAGCTGAAGCTCGACAAATTCTATTACAGCATTGCCGACAAGACGGCGAAGCTTCAGGAGCTGATAGGGGAGATGGGCATCGACTACAGTGCCGTCGGCTACCTGGGGTGCGAGCTTTCCGATATCGCGCCGATGAAGAAGGTCGGCTTCGGGGTGGCCACGGCGGACGCCATAGACGAGGTCAAGGCCGTGGCCCATTACGTCACGAACTGCCCGGGCGGCAAAGGCGCGATGCGGGAGATATGCGAATTCATCCTGAGGGCCATGGGCAAGTGGGACGGCTGGGTAGAAAAGGTCACCAAAATGGGCTACAAATAGGGGGTAGGCGATGACCAGAGAGAGTGCTGTCGAAAAGGCGAAGAAGGTCCGTTTCGTTATTCTCGATATACACGGGGTATTGACCGACAACACCCTGTACTATACGCAGGAGGGCACAAAATCGGAGGCGTTTTCCCTGCATGACCGCCTTGGCGTGGCGGCCCTCACAGGGGCGGGCATAGGCGTCTCGTTCCTGACCAGCAAGATATCGCGGGCCGATGAGCAGATGGGGAAGATATACGGCATCCCGCCGGAAAAGCTCTGGGGCTCGTCGGCAAAGATCGGGAGGCTCGACGAGTTCGAGAAGGAGTCGGGCTTTAAGGACGAGGAGATCTGCTACGTGGGTGATGAGATGATCGATCTCGGCATCATGGGCCGGGCGGGGTTCTCCGTGGCCCCGGCCGACGGATCAGCCGAGGCGCGGGCAAAGGCCGACTATGTGACGGCAGCGGGAGGCGGCAGGGGGGTAGTTCGGGAGATTGCCCAATTCATCCTCGAGGCGCAAGGGGCGTGGGAAGGGTTCGTCGCTCGGTTCAAATAAACGGTACGGGGGAATTCATGGCATACAAATACTACAAGGACAACAGGCAGTACATAGACGCTCTCCTCAAGACCGGGGACGCAGTCGTGGTGAACGAAGAAGTGGACTGGGACCTGGAATTGGGCGCCATCGTGCGAAGGATGTGCGAGAAGCGGTCTCCCGCGGCCTATTTCAAGAAAATAAAGGAGTATCCGGAGTTCGAGGTGATAGGCGCGCCCATAGCCACGCACAGACGGCTCGCCATAGCGTTCGGTCTCGATCCGGCCACGTCGATCCGCGATATCTCCGCCGAATACCTGAGAAGGACGACGGGGGGCACGCCGTTTCCGCCGAAGGTTATCGACAGGAAGGACGCGCCCTGCAAGGAGGTCGTGCTCACGGGCAATGACGCGGACCTGATGAATCTGCCCGCGCCCATGGTACACGACGGAGACGGGGGAAGGTACATCTGCACGTGGCACTTCGTGGTGGCAAAAGATTTGGACACGCCCGTTATCAACTGGGGCATGTACCGCCAGATGCTTTTTGACGAAAAGACGATGGTCGGCCCCGTGCTGCCTTTTTCGGACATGGGGAAGATGTTCCACAACAAGTACGCGCCGAGGAACATACCGATGCCCTTTGCGACGGTGATCAATCCCGATCCCCTCTCCGCCATCGCGAGCTGCGCGCCCGCGGCAATACCCGAAGACGAGTTTACGAGCCTCCTCATGGGCGAGCCGGTGGAGGTCGTCAAGTGCGAGACGTGCGACCTCTACGTGCCGGCGCACGCGGAGATCATCATCGAGGGGGTCGTCGTGCCGAACGTCACCATCGAGGAGGCGCCCTTCGGTGAATATACGGGCTACAGGACGAGCCCGCGGGAGAAGAGGACCGTCTACCGGGTGAAGGCGATCACCATGCGGAAGAAGCCCATCATGCCCGTCTCGAACATGGGCGTGCCAACGGACGAGGGGCAGCTCCTCAGGGCCTTCTCCCTGGGCCTCGAGATGGAGCGGATACTAAAAGACCAGGGGATACCTGTCACCGGCGTCTACATGCTGCCCGAATCGACCCACCACCTCGTTGTGGTAGGGGTGAAGCCCCTCTATGCAAATATCGCTACCCAGATCGGCCAGGCCGTTTTTGGCAGCAAGCTCGGGCCCTGGTTCCACTTGGTGGTGGTCGTTGACGACAAGACGGATATTTACAGCAAGGACGAGCTGATTCATGCGCTCAGCACCAAGTGCCATCCGGTCACGGGCATAAGGGTCACCGAACATGGGGTGGGCACGCCCCTGAACCCGTTCGTGAGCCCGGAGGAACGGCGCCTCGGGACCTCCCCGAAGGTGGTCTTCGACTGTCTCTTCCCGATCCATTGGCCGGCTTCCGACGTGCCGATAAAGGTCTCCTTCGATACCGTCTATCCGAAGGAGATACAGGAGAAGGTACTCTCGAAGTGGCGGACATACGGGTTCACGGATTAGGGCCAGGGCGGCCGTTTCGGCGTAAAGCGCCGTCTACTTTACCGAAAGGGAAGGGAAGGCGAAAAGGTTCGGCAACACCGGCTAAAGAGACCAAGGAGGGGCTCATGGCAACCTGGGATACGTTCATAGAGAAGGGCTTCGCGGACATGGAAGAAGACGTTGAGCAGGTGGTGGTGATACGCGACCTGTCGCCCGGCAGGCGCAAATATCGCTCGACCTACGCAAAGGTCATGATCTCGAAGGACCCGGGGAAGTACCCGGAGACGCTCCAGGTGCGCCTCGGCAGGGGGCAGCTCGATCGAGACCCCTGCTCCATGCAGATCCTGGAGTTCGTCAATGTGATCCCGAAAGGGCTGTAGCATGGAGACGCTGCGGGATTACCTCGATTTCATGAAGGGCCGCGGCCTTGTGCTGGAGATAAGCGAGAAGGTGGGTCGCACGGATATCCCCGAGCTGATAGAGCTGCTTGCAGACCGGGGGAAGGTGATCCATTTCAAGAAGATCGACGGGTACGAATGCGGTATGGCGGCAAACCTGGCGCCGTCCATAGACGCCTTGAGCACAGTTATCGGCGACTACAACCGCTTCCTCGAAGCGGGCAATAAGGCCGAAAAGAAGGTTGCCGTCGAGATGCCCGAGCTCGCGAGCATCGACATGGCGGGCCGCGACATCCTCTCCGTGCTCCCCATTCTCAAGCACTGCGAGAAGGATTCAGCCCCGTTCATCACGACGGGCATTGTCTCATCCCCGGACCCCGATTCCGGCGTCGTGGGCCGCGGTGTCCACAGGCTCGAGTATCGGGGCGGGAACCGGCTCGGCGTCACCCTCATCAATCCACCTCTTTCGACCATACTGCAGACGTGCAAGGCCAGGGGAGAGCGGATGCGGCTCGTGGTCACCATAGGCGTGGATCCCGTGCTCTTTCTCTCCATGGCGATGAAGGCAGGGCCCGGCACGGACAAACTCGAAGTTGCCGGCGGCTTGAAAGGGGCCGGTATCAAGGTCATCAGACCGGCTTATCCGGATATCGACGTGCCGGCCGGCGCGGAGTTCTACCTGGAGGGGGAAGTCGATTACACCGACGTGCGGCGGGACGGTCCGCTGGGCGAGATAGGCGGCTACTACATGGCCCTTGAGGCCACGCCCACCCTGGTGGTGAGCCGCATCTTCCATCGGCCGGCGCCCCTGTACCACGCGCTCATGCCGACGGGCCTCGAAGGCGACGCCTACCTGACATTCGTCAGCAGGGCCCACGTGGAAGGGACCGTGAGGAAGCTCTTTCCCTTTGTCGCGGAGATCGTCTTTGTCGCGAAGACCTTCGGGACTTCGGTTGTCGTGTCAATAACGCCCGCGGAACGACCGCAGGTACGCAGCCTTATCACGTGCATGATGGGCTTCCCGATGATAAAAAAAGTGGTTGTCGTCGACGCTGACGTGGACAGCCACAACCTGGCCGACGTCGAATGGGCGGTCATGACGAGGTGCTTTGCCGACGCGGACGTGATCATGGCGTCCGGGCTCCAGGGCCAGCCGATCGATCCCCAGTCGGCCGGTGGCAGGGGCGTCGCGAAAATGGGTATCGACGCGACAGTGCACGGCAAGCATATAGAAGAGCGAGCGCGCGTTGCAGCAGGCGACCATGAGCGCGTCGCCGCGGTGTTGCGATCTATCGGAGGTGCGGTATGAGCGGGATCATCGTCGGCATAACAGGCGCCACGGGCGTCATCTACGGTGTGCGCGCCGTCGAGGCGTTCTCTGCGGTGGGCGTGGAGACGCACCTGGTGGTGACACAGTCCGCCGTAAAGAACCTCGCCCTTGAGACGGAATACACGGTGGAGCGCCTCAAATCGATGGCATCCGCCGTCTACGATGTCGATGATGTGGGGGCGAGCATCGCGAGCGGCTCGTTCAAGGTGGACGGCATGGTCGTCATGCCGTGCTCCATAAAGACGCTTTCCGGGATAGCCAACTCGTTCAACTACAACCTGCTCATCAGGGCCGCGGACGTGACGCTGAAGGAGCGAAGGAGACTGGTCCTCGTGGTGCGCGAGACCCCTCTGCACGAGGGGCACCTTGAGCTTATGACAAAGGTGACGCGGATGGGCGCGGTGATCATGCCACCGGTGCCGGCCTTTTACCATAAGCCGAAGACCATAGACGACTTGATCTGCCAGACCGTGGGGAAGATGCTCGACCTTTTCTCTCTCGACGGACACCTTTTCAGGAGATGGGGCACGGTGGACGAGGTAACGCTTGCCAAGGCGCGCGCAAAATGAGACGTCTCCCCGAGACGGCCGTGGATGACCGAAGGAGCGGGAGCCTCAAGGTCACGGGGACCGTGGTGAGCGGCCTCGGCCTTTCTGCGTCCTTCCTCTGCATCCCCTGGGTCAGCGGCCAACTGACGGAAAAGCTCAGTTTCTCTCCCTACCTGGGGACCCTCAATATCGACGTACACTCTTCCGGCACACAGAAGGTGCTCAAAAAGCTCGGCAAAGAGAGGATCGTACCGGCGGAAGGAGGCTTCTGTGACGCCCTGCTCTTCCGGGGCACGATTGCGGGCCGGTTTCCCTGCGGCGTGATACTGCCGCTCGTGCCGGGCTACCCGGCATCGATCCTGGAGATAGTGGCGCCGGTCCATTTGAAGCAGGCATTGGGCCTGGCCGATGGCGATGGTATTGAATTCGAGATATACACATAAGTGTTGCTTATGATGTATAATATTAAATGTTTTGCTTTTTATACGACACGGCGTTTACATAGAGACTTCGGTGTATTATTTCAGGCCCATTTACGTACTCCATGGGATGACGTGGCGGCTGCCATCGGCAACGGGGGGTAGGTTTCGCTAGAACGTGGAAAAGGAGGTTTTGTATGCCCGTCCTTTTTACACAGTCGTGGGACATCGTTCAGGGAAAGGAGGATGCCTATGCGGAATTTGTGAAAAGTACGCTGCTGCCGGGAATGGCCGCAGTAGGACTTGCCGGCGTTGGCGCGTACTACGTTGAGGTGGGCTTCGGGCCCGGATCGTGGGTATGCACCGCGCGGATGACACGAAGGCGCTCTGCAGCTCCATCGGCACGAACGAGTTCAAGCAGCTTACGCTCCAGGTCAAATCCCTCGTGCAAAACTACCGGGCAGCCGTCCTCGAGCCGACGGGGAGGGTAAAGCGGACGGAATACGTGATCCAGAAGGGCGTCTGGAAGTTCAACCAGTATTTTGACCTGCGGCCGGGCGCAAAAAAGGAGTACGCAGATTTCGTTATCAATGACTATATACCGACCCTTGGGAAACTGGACTACCTGGAGATCACGGGTGGGTGGAACGTGGTCCTGGGCGGCGTCAGCGAGATCATCGCGGAGCTCACCTTCAAGGACCCGGTCGATATCGGCCGCATGCTCGCGAGCCCGGAATTCAGGCAGATCTCGATGAAACTGCAGGACGAATTCACGGTCAACTACCGGAACAGGATTATGCGCTGTACGGAGCGTTTTGACGAACCGAGATGGTTCAGACTTTAGCCGTAAAATAAAAATAGGGGGGGTTTATTATGGCAGAACAAAAAAAGTTTCCTTATGCAGAAGAAGTAGCGTTACTACCGGAAATGGCAGGCTGGGAGGAGATGTATCCACCCCATCGTTTATTCAGCAAGGACAGAGAGGATTGGGAAAAGAGACATTTCTGGTATCAGGATAAGATCCATGACCCTGAGGCGCTGTATCCGCTCGATGATATTTTCAATGAGGCATGGCAGATATCTCTTTCCCAGTATACCACGAGGGTTTTCTGTATCCCTCCCGCACAGGGTGTACAACAGAGGATGTTAGGTTGCTATATGTATATATCGGCTGTTGAGCCGCCGCCGCCGGAGGTTATTGGAGAAAAGGCGGAACTTTTTGGAAAAAGGTTACCCCACATCCTTCAGAATTACGATATGCTATGGGAGAAATGGATTGAGAAGTTCAAGGCTCTCGGAAAGGATATGCAAAATCTAAAGGTACCGGAAGAACTTGTAAAGTATGTACCGGATGAGGATATTTTTCCTGTGCCAAAAGGCTATACCCAGGCATATGAAGTGATAGCGGCGTTCAATACATTAGTAAACCAGTTGTTTTTAGGATGGCAGTACCACTTTCAGTATCTGAACCTTGCTTACCTTGCCTATCTGATGTTTGTGGACACAGCAAAGAAATTATTCCCGGGCATAAGAGAGAGTGCTGTTATGGGAATGGTTGCCGGTATTGATGCGGCCATGTTTCGTCCTGATGAAGAGTCTGTGCAGGTTAAGTAAATTGGCTGTGGCACAACGGCCTGTTGGTGATATTCTTAAAAAGAATATATCTGCTGACGAGAAGATGAAAGAATTGAAGAGCACAGAGGCCGGCAGGGTATGGCTTGAAGAGCTTGAGAAGATAAAGGATCCATGGTTCTTTGTATCATGCGCAAGCGGATGGTTTAACTATGAAGGGAGCTGGGTAAATAAGATGGACGTACCTTTCAGCTATATGAAGGGCTACGTGGAAATGCTTGAGAAAGGGGAAAAGATCGAGAGGTCGCTCACAGCAATTTCAGAAGAGAGGGACAGGGTTGTTGAGGAGTACAAGAAGCTTATAAAGGTGGAGGAGGATAAAAAGTCTTTTGAAGACGCTTATAAGGCTGTGAGAACAATATACCAGTTTACTGAAAACCATATCTTCTGGGTAGAGAACTGGTTCCATACGATATGGTTTGATAAGGTAAGGAAGTTTGGAAATCTGCTGGAAAAGTACAATGTATTGAAAAAGACGGACGACATCTTTCTCTTCAATAGATTTGAAGTACCCATGCTTCTTGAGGACATGGTAACCTCCTGGGCATTGGGTGTAGGTGCACCTACGAGAAGTAAATACTGGATGGAGAAAGCGGAGAAGAGAGAAAAGATACTTGAGGCTGCGAGAAAATGGGTGCCTGTACCCGGACTTGGAGTACCGCCTGAAGAGGTATCAGAGCCATTTACCGTTATGCTGTGGGGTATAACCAGCGGCAAGGTTGAAGAGTGGCTGAAGGGTGCGGATTTATCTGCAAACGAAATAAAAGGGTTTGGATCATCGGCAGGGGTTGTTGAAGGACCTGCAAGGGTACTCAAACTGGCCAAAGATATTGTTGAGGTCAAACCCGGCGAGATTATGGTTTGTCCGTCTACAAACCCATCGTGGGCCCCGGTCTTTACAAAGATAAAGGGTGCCGTGACCGACATTGGAGGGCTTACATGTCATGCTGCCATAGTTGCGAGAGAGTATGCTTTGCCTTCTGTAACAGGCACTGGAATTGCAACCTCTATGATTAAGACAGGTGACATAATAAGGGTTGATGGCACTATGGGTATTGTAACAATAGTGAAAAGAGCAGGAGCTTAAAGATGCAGTTGCTGACCGGGGGTACAATATCGGTACCCCCGGTGTAATTAAGAAGAGCTGTTGAAATGTGGGAAAGCTGGAGACTTTTCCATATTTCAACAGCGCGGCGGCGTGGCTGTGAGAGAGTTCAAAACCAGAGCCGGGGAAGGTGTCGAGCTCACGAAGAAAACGGCCATTCTGGCTCAAAACAGGAGGAGGGAAATCCACCTTAAGGATGCCAATTTTTTGTCTTGACAATGGGGGAAGATATATCTTAGGACATAAAGGGAGAATTGATATGGCAGAAAAATGGATATACTGGTTAAAAGAGGTTGGGCAGGAACACAACAATATTGTTGGAAAAAAGTGTGCTAACCTCGGAGAGTTGACGAAGGCAGGTTTTCGCGTACCACCTGGTTTTGCCTTAGGTGTGGATGCATACGACAGATTTATGAACGAGACAGAAGCCACAAAACGTATATTGAAGTATTTAGAGAACTTTAAGGCTGATCCAAATGATTTAGCGGAGACCCTGAAATACGAAAAGGCATCTCAGGATATAAGGGAAATTGTTGAAACGATAAGAATGCCTCTCGATATGGAGGAGACCGTAAAAAGCTACTACGCAGAATTGTGCAAAACTGCAGGATGTGAAAATATATATGTGGCTACCCGTTCTGCAGGGCCTGCAAGCCATCCCGGTCAGTATGAGACATATTTGAATGTAAGTGGAGCAGATGATGTTGTTTTCAATGTGGTACGTGTATGGTCGAGCACTTTCAATACACGCTCTATAATAGCAAGGGCAAGGCTCAATTTACCATTGCATTATGACCCGATAGGAGTGGCTGTATTGACAATGGTCGATGCGAAGGCTGCCGGGGTTATGTTTACCATAAACCCTGTTAATGGTGATGTATTGAAAGTAGCTATAGAAGGAAGTTTCGGTTTTGGTGAAGCTGTAGTTTCCGGGAGTGTAACACCTGACAGGTATCTGGTTGATAAAGTTACTCTGATGATTGAAGAAAAGCTAATTTCTGATAAAGGGAGTGAATTTGTCTATAACCCGGAGACCAAAGAGATGGAATATATAGAGCTGCCTCCAGATCAAAGGAAGGTTCAGTGTCTTGAAGATAGAGAAGTTATAGAGCTTGCAAGGCTTGCGAAAAAGGTTGAAGAACATTTCGGATGCCCCCAGGATACAGAGTGGTCTATCTCGAGAAGTCTTCCATTTCCTGAGAGCATCTTTCTCGTACAGGCTCGTCCTGAGAGCGTATGGAGCAAGAAAAAGAAGGAATCTGTGCTTGGTAAAAAGACTGGTTTGGAGTTGCTGCTTGAAAGGGCTGTCACCCCTACTAAAGTTAAGATTTAGGCAAGGGGTTTTTCTGGTTTATATTAACCGGATTATGATTCAGGGTATGGTCAATTTTTACTCTGGAGCAAAAAGGAGGTGGCGGCAAGAACCGAGAAGAGGAGCGATCCGATGGAGCGCATCCTGGGCCAGTTGCTTACGGGGGGTCAAGCTTAGATAGTTAAGCAGTCGAAACCTAAAGGGGGAGTCGATACGGACCAGCAGGGAGGAATAAAGCAGCCAGTCTTGGGAATTTTGGGAACGGCAGAGTTTTTTTCTGCACTCTCTCACACTGAATGGGTAAGGTAGACTGTAGCGAAAAAGAGAGGCTCACCTTATAACCGTACTTTTTTGTGCACTTTTTAATTGACATTTGTTGAAGGTGCAAACATAATTGGAGCCGGTACCAGTGCGGTTGGATGGAAAAGAGACGGCTTAGTTTTTAGCGCAATAATCCCAAACCGGCCGGGACTCCTTCTCAAAGAGCCGGATACTAACCTAAAAGGGGGGAGCTATGGATGAGTTGACGCCGAAAGCCAAATGGACCGTGACCCAGCCCTGGCGAGGTTTTTTCGGGACGGCGGTCACGCTGTGGGTAGCTTTTACCATCACAGCGATCTTTAACATGGACGCCTTTTTGGGCAATTTTACGCTGTTCATCATGTCTTTCGTAGCCATCGAAGGCATAATCGGCCTTGGGTGGGGAGGTAAGTTCCCTTCGGTTGCGGGCTGGCCGCAGCCGTGGCCAGGAGTTTTCCTGACAGGCTTCACGATGTTCCTCGGAACAATGGCTTTCTTCACTGTAATGCTTTTCATGAGCGGAGGCACGAACCACCCGGCCACCAGCGCCTATTCGATCTGCACGGTCATCACGATGTTCTTTCTCGTTATCGCGTTCGGATTGTGGCCGTTCGGGAAGACATCACTTCCCGCGAAGGGGTTATTGACCTGGTTGCTTGCCTACGTGGTAGCCTACTTTATCCTGCGGCTGTTCAACTTCACCTTGCTCTCGTATCCCACGGGCGTCAACCCTTCCCCGATCCCTCCCGTTCCCTTTTATGCGGCGGGCGGTCCTCTTGCCGTGTTTGCCGCCCTGGCGCCGACAGGCCCGTTTGCCTGGGAGACTGCTCTGGCCTTCTATCTCTGGATGGTCGTGTGGCTTTTTGCCTTCGTACTGCTCGGCTTCTGGCCCTTCAGCAAATCGCCGTCCCTCATGAAACAGCCCGTAATGGGCATCGTCGTGACCATCGTCTGCGCCATTCTGGCCCTGATCGCCCATTACATCTCGGTAGACCTCCTGTCCATCGAGCCCCTCAGGCACTTGCTGAACGGCGTCTGCTACGTCTTCGGGCTGCTTTTCTTCCTTCTGATGCTGCAGACCTGGCCGGGGCGCACCTTAAGTCAGCCGGCCGGCGCGTTCCTGAACCTCGTGCTCGCTATCGTCGTCGCCATTATCGCATTTTATGCCGTACAGGGTTTCTGCCAGTGGCATTTCGGCAAAGCCTTTGCTTACCCGGCCAACGTCTTCTCGATGGCCAACGTGATGCTGGGCCTCACGTTCCCTGCGTGGGCCGCCTACGCGGTCTTCTGGGATTTCTGGCCCCTGCCGCCTACTCCGGCGCCTCCGGGGTCGTAATGTAAGGGCACCCGAGGCACCTCTTAACAAAGGGGGTGCCTCGGGCAGCTGCCCCTCCGGGCAAGAAGACTAATAGCAAAAGAGAAGGGCTTCAATGAATGGCAGAGAACCGACAAGTGAGGCAAAAACACATCCTTCGAAGGACTTTTGCGCTGCGAGATACCCGGGGGAGCAGGGACAACAGGTGAGGATTACCGGAGTAGTGTGGTATGGCGGAGGAGGATCTAAAAAGCTCGCTTCCAGGAAGTACGCAAGAACCGGATGAACCCCATTCTATCATCATTCTCTGTCTTTGAGTAAAATAGTATACAATCGTGATTCCGCTGGAATTGTCTATTACCAGACGGCCACTTTCGGTAATGCCAGATAATTTCATTTTTAAAATGCCTATTACCGAATATGAGGTCACACACTATTTTCAGAAAATGGCTCATTGTGGGGTCGCAGTGAAGATAGAAATTTCCTGAGTCTTTCAAAACTTTACGCATGTGATAAATCCGTATCGCCATTGTCGTTAAGTAAGACACCGCACCTGTGGGGATTCTGATCTTGTCAAGACTCTGAGGAAAGGCGAACAGATCGAGGTCTATCTCCTTTATTTCCTCCAGGGTATCCTTGTATGAAATATTGCTCCAAGTATCGGCGAATGCTTCTTTTTGTGCCTTTGTATCCTTGAGGTCCGCCGATTTGAAAAGAATGTTGTAATTTCTCTTAGAATTAAAAGGCGGATCTATATAGATAAGGTCTATAAAGCCTTGAGGATACTCATGGTGATCGTCTTTTTCGTTGCCTTCGGTATCCCCCCCTTCGACAGCCATAGGCACACACTTCGATAAAACGGCAATAATATCCTGATGTTCCTGACTGTCAATTTTCTGGCGTTCTCTTCCCCCTTTGGGTTTTCAGGAGGGAAGGGTTTTTTTTACGTGAGTGCCTTCTCCATGCCCAGCTTCCTTCTGCACCACGCCTCGTAGGAAGCCGCTATCGTCAGGTATTCCGCCACGGTCACGGGCGGAACATTGAGGGCGGCCAGGAGTTCCGGGTCCGCCTCGCCCGTCCGGCTGATGACTTCCCCTAAGCGGGAAAGCAGCTCGAGGTGGTGCGCCATTTTCGATGGGTCCACCTGGAGGGCGATAGACCCCGGGACGCAGACCCAGCCGATGAGGTCGGCCGTCATGTTCGCCGCCTGGGCCCTGACCGTGGCGATAAGCGGGTCGAAGGTCTCGCTTTCCGGAAAACCTGAGGTGGCGACAAGGAGGAATTTGGGGGGCATTTTCCACCAGTGGGGGTGTCTGATCCTTCCTTGCCGGTCCTTCATGAGAAACGGCTGTCTGGAGCAGACCGAGCGATCCATCACCGCCTTGATCTGGGCCGTCATATTGTCGGTATAGACCGGGGTGCCGAGGACAAGCAGCTCGGAAACTTTAAGTTTTTCGTATATCCGTTCCATATCGTCTTTCTGTGCGCACACCCCGTGGTGCTTATGCATGCATGACAGGCATGCCTTGCAGGGGCCGATATGCATCTCGGCCACCCTGAACTCGGTGACCGACGCTCCGCCCGCAACAAGCCCGTCCGCCAGGCTTCCGAGGAGCTTGGCCGTCACGCTCTTCGATCCTCTGGGGCTGCCGTTCAGTACGAGTGCGTCCATCCGTCCCTCCCTGCGCTTTTTCTTCCTCATATTAACCTATCGCACCGTCGGAAGTCTTTGGTTTTTTTTGGATCATTCATTGACGGAGAGCAGGAAAAAGGTGTATGTTTCACGTGTAGGACAAAGAGGTTGAGGCTAAGGGAGCACCGGCTCAAAAGGAAGCTAAAAGGAGGATCTATGGCTGATTCGATCTTGAAAGGGAAGACTATTTTGCTCGTCGATGACGAGGCGGATGTGCTCCAGGTGCTTGATGACGAGATTCATGCGGCCTGCGCGGATTGCACGATCGATAGGGCAACGACCTACGAAAAGGCGGCGGAGCTGCTGCGATCGAAAGAGTACGGGGTTGTCGTGCTCGATATCATGGGTGTCCGTGGCTTCGACCTCCTGGAGCTGGCGGTGAGCCGGGACTTTAAAGTGGCCATGCTGACCGCGCACGCCCTGACGCCCGAAGCGCTCAAGAAATCCCATGACCTCGGCGCCAGGGCCTATTTGCCCAAGGATAAACTGGGCGAGATCGTCCCTTTCCTTGAAGACATGCTGACGTACGAGTACAAAACCGGCTGGCAAAGACTCCTCCATAAGCTGGAGAATTACTTCGAGGACCGGTTCGAGCCGGGCTGGAGAGGGCAGTCGGGTATCAATTACTGGTAAAAAGACTTCCGGTAGAGGGGGAGAGAGAACCCGCGGACCTCCTGGGGAATGGGGCAGACCTTAGAATAGTCCGCCCAGTCCCCCGGCATAGCCGGTCAGCTCCACGTACCCAAGACAGGTGGCCTTGCGGCCCTCCGACATTCCCCCGCCTTCCACCGCTCCCTCCCAATAGGTGACCCCCGTTGAGGCCGGAGTCGCAAGCTCCTGGTCGGCCAGGAGGGGCGAGACAAGCTGGTCGATGCCTTCATCCGGGATGCGTATCCTCCATCGGCTTGGATAGGAAGCCCCGGTATGCGGGCTTTTCCAGTGATCGAGGACATCGATTCTTACCGCCGACAGGGGGAGATGCCGGCTCTTTCCCTGGCGGTTTACCATCGTGCCGGACGACGCAGGCTCGATGGCGCCGTCGCCGCGCCTCAGAAAATAGAGCATGAGCTCTTTTCCGTCGGAGAGATGGAGGCTGAACCAGTCCCAACCCACCAATCCCACGGCGAGCTGGTTTGAGCCGAATTCGTGGTCGAACCAGCTTGTGCCTTTGACCCTGACAGGGGCCGCTGCGCTCTCAGTCTTGAGCAGGCCCGTGGTCTTGAGGTCCGTGCACGACACGTAGTAGGAGGCCTGCCCGGAAAGAGGCCCTTTCCTGCTCAGGCCCTTCTCTCCATGTATCACGGGCGGTTTTTGCGGCACGAGCTCAAGTGCAAGCGAGGCAGCGTTCCCCCTTGCCCGAAGAAGGACCGCACCCCCTTTCATCCTGGCCGACCAGCCGAGTAACCGGACATCGAGTGCGTTTTCCCGTGCCCCCGCGAGACCGGGACCCCTCCTCGAAACCGCCTCGTCGTATATAAACCGTTTTTTCGCGACGTCCGTGATGGAGAAATGGGCCAGGTAGAGGTCGCGCAGAGACCAGGGATCGGCAGGGTCTGCGGCGTGCAGCCGTATCGCCTGCCGGAAAAACGTGAGCTGGTACCCGAAGGCGTGCCCCTGCCCGTCGGTGAGGTTGCCGGTGAAGTACCACCATTCGGTCCTGTAGGCCGGATGGGCCCCGTGGTCCTTCGGGAACGTCCACTCCCTCGGGGCAGTCGCCTGCCGCCAGTCATCACGGTCTGCAACTGCCCCTACGGCAGGCGGCAAGAGGGAGAGAAGCACCATTCCCGACCAGACGACGAAGAAGAGCGATCTCAAGCTCCTGCGGTCCATCGTTTCCGCTCATTCCTCCCTGAGCTGCATATGGGGATAGGTGCGCAGCACCTTCCAGATGGGATAGAGCGCCGCGCCGGTGCTCGCGAGCAACGCGGTGACGCCGGCAGCGAGATAGGGTCCCCATGCGGGATAGAAGAAGACCGTCCAGTTGAAGCTCCTCAGGTTGATCACCTTTATCAGTATCACGGCGAGGCCCGTCCCGATGAAGAGGCTTAAGCACAGGCTCACCATGCCCATGCCGAGGCCCTCACACAACGTCATCGCGGCGACCTGTCTCACTGAAAAGCCGAGGGCCCTGTAGATGCCGAACTCATGCTGCCGCTCGATGAAGAGGGTGAGGAGGGCGCCGGCTATCCCGAAGAACGCGACGATAATCGCCAGCATCCTCATTGACCGCGTGACGGCGAAGGTGGAATCGAAGACGGAGAGGATCCTGCCCCTCAGCTCTCGCTGGGTGAAGGCCGGCAGACCGGAAGCGCTCGCCTTTCTCCTCACCTCGTCGATGAGCCTTTGCCTGTCGGGATTGGCGCGGTCGATGAAGACCCCGACGCTGTTAATGGTATGGTCGCCGAAGACAGCGAGGTAGGTGGAGCGGTCCATCATGATCAGCCCGTGCTCCGTCGTGTAGTCGTAGAACGCGGCCGCGACTTTCAGGCGCACCTTTCCTGCGAGCCCGTTCAGCTCGACACTATCTCCGGGAGAGACCTTGAAGCTCCGGGTAAAGCTCTCGGAGACGATCACCTCTCCCTGCCGCACCCGGTCCCAGTGCTCGTTACCCCCCTTAAGCCAGCCGAAATGGGTGTACCTTTGCAAGACCTCGGCGCTGACCGCGGCCACGGAGATCGAATGTCCCTTATAGATCACTTGCGTATTCCGATACGGGTCGACTCCCCCCAGGCCCGGCATGGTCGATAGTTCCCGGTAGAACCCCTCGGGGACCTCCACCCCCTCGGAAGTGCTGCCGATGTAGATGTCGGCCATGAGCTGCGTATCCATCCACCAGATCAGCGATTCCCGGAAGCTCCCTATCATCGAGCCGAGACCGACGGACATGGAAAGGGCCACGGTAAAGGCGGCAATGGCAACGGCGGTCCGGCTCAGGTTCTGCCTTATATTGCCGGCCGCCATCCGCCCCGGCAGGCCGCCCAGGAAGAAGAGGGCGCTTTTCAGCAAGGGGGACGCGGTGATGAGGAATAGCCCTGTGAGAAGGCTCGAGCCGAAGAGGAATGCGAATGCGGCGGCAAAGCCGACGTAGACGTGCAGGGGCGAGAGCATAAGGAGCAGAAGGGTCAGGCCGAGCGTCGCCACACCCAGCGATGCGATCCTCCTTACTCCCGCGATGCTCCTCCTCGTGGTGATCTTTGGCTGAAGTATCTGCACGGGATCGACACGCGCCAGCTCCAGGAGGGGGAAGAGGCTTCCGAGGAGGCTTGCGGAGCAGCCGACGATGCCGCCGATGGCGACCATCGACCATGACCAGGGCAGGGGCGCGGGCTTCAGGAAGAAGTAGAGATTGCTGATTGTCTGGCCGACGAGGCCCGTCAGGAAGCGGCTTAAGCCGTAGCCGAACAGGCCGCCCACCACGCCCCCAACGATGCCGAAGATGAGTATCTCCACGAGGAAGGCTCGTGCGATCTCACGCCTGCTCGCCCCGAGGCTCATGAGGATTGCCGCGTCCTTTCTCCTGCTTGCAATCGTAAACATGGTCGTGTTGTAGATAAGAAAGACGCCGACGAAAAGCGCGATGAGCGAAAGGGCTTCGAGGTTGAGCCGGAAGGCACCCAGCATGCCGGCATATACCTGCTCCTTCTGTCGCGTCGATTGGACCCTGAACCCTTCCCGGTAGCGGGAAAGGAAGGAAGCCTCATCCCCGAGGACAAGGTCGACGCGGTCGATCTCTGCCTTGAGACCGAAGAGGCGCTGGGCATGACCTATGTCCATGACGATAAGCGGCTCGGGCGATGGGCTCGGAAAGGTGCCGGCGAGGGTGAAATTGCCCCTCGATGTCCGGATCGTGCCGCCCACGTGCACGCGGAGCCTGGAGGCGGTCTCCGTGTCGATGAGGACGGCGCGGGGGTCGAGGAGGAAGGAGAGCCTCTCTTCCCGGTAGTGCGGGGAACCGGTCGCCTCATCAGCAAGGATGCGGAATAACCGGGGTCTCATGGCCTTGTCGAGGAAGGGGTCGATCCCGAGGAGGCGGATCGGCTCTCCGTTTTCCAGGCGAAGCCGGCGGTCTATGACAGGTGAAAAGGCGAGGACTGCCGGATCATCGATCAGACCGGGCAGCATTGATTCGTTGAGTGGGCCCGCGGTGCGCTCCAGCGAGTGGGTCGCCTTGCCGTTCAGAAACTCGATTGCCCTGGAAAAGCTGAAGAGCGCCGCACGGGCGGAAAAGAGCATGCCGATCACCGCCGCGACGCCGCACCCGATGCCGAGGACCTGAAGAAGGCTCAGGCTCCGTCGTCTCGCCAGGTGCCTGAGGAAGGCCTTCGTCACGATTCTCAAAGGAGGACCCTCTCCCCTGGGGTCTCTTCCCGCAGGACCCCGTCGACCATCCGCAGCACGCGGTCCGAGTACCTGGCGGTCAGGGGGCTGTGGCTCGCCATGACCAGGGTCGTCTTCGATTCCCTGCATTGTCTGTGGAGGAGGCTGAGCACCTCTTCTCCCGTCCTGTTGTCGAGGTTGCCCGTAGGCTCATCCGCGAGAATGACCACCGGGTTCTTCACCATGGCCCGCGCTATCGCCACCCTCTGCTGCTCCCCTCCGGAAAGCTCGTGAGGATAGCGGGCCTCCTTGCCTTTCAGCCCTAAGGCGGCGAGGGCCTCGATTGCCCGCTCCCGGTCGGGCTTGTGCGCAAGCTCGAGGGAGAGAAAGACGTTCTCGAAGGCGGTCAGGGTGGGCAGCAGATTGAAGAACTGGAAGACGAACCCCAGGCGGAGACGGCGCAGGCGCGTGCGGCCTGCTTCTCCGAGCAGGCTGAGGTCCTGCCCGTCGACTTCTATGCTGCCCCTGGTGGGTTGGTCAAGCCCCGCGACGAGGTTGAGGAGGGTTGTCTTGCCGGACCCGCTTTTTCCCAGCAGCGCGACAATCTCACCCGTGGCGATCTCCATGCTCGCCCCGGCCAGGGCGGACGTCTCCTCACGTCCATCCTGGGTGTACTGCTTCCATACGTCGATGGTCCTGATCATCGGCCCCAACGTCTGCCCCTCCTCGCTGTCGCGCTTTTTCGTAAGTCAGGCATAGTATAAGTTCTTTTGTAAAGGGGGTAAAGAGACGAGTGACGAGTGCCCAGTGACGAGTGATGAGTCTAAGGCAACGCATTTGCTTTCTACTCGGCACTGGTACTCTGCACTCGTTACTCGGTACTCGGTACTCGTGCACTCGGGCACTCAGTCACTCTGAACTTTTGAAGAGCATGCAAAGGGCCGCCAAAGCCGGACAGTGTAAAAGTTTTGTTCCGGGAGCCTATCTTTCTAGAATTCCGGCCACAATGTTCGCATTTCCCGCTTTTTCGGAGGATTCAGGTCCGGCCGGGACTTGACATGGAGCTAACACATGTAAACATTCAATTACAGGGAGCAGATGCCGGTGCGAATGCCCATCTTCGGCCGATCCGAGGTTTTGCCTTGTCCGGGGCGGGCTTGGTCCCCACTGGCAATACGTGGTCAAATATGGTATATATTTTGCTAGCATACACACCATAGGTATACACAAGGAGGTAAAAGGCCATGAAGAAAGAGGTCACTATTTGCTTCCGAACGAGCGAAGAGTTGCGCAGCGCCCTCGAAAAGGCGGCACGTGAGGACCGCCGCTCCCTTTCCTCGGCAATCGAGCTTATATTGACGGACTACCTGGAGAAGAACCACGAGTTCCCGCATCAAAGGGAACGGCGGCGCTTCGTGCGAAGGCAGGTGCTGATACCCGCCCATGTAAAGAGTGTCGATCCCGAGAAGAAGGAACACGAGGCGGTCATTCTCGATATCTCACTCAGCGGGCTTCGCGTTTCCCTGCCCAAGGAGTCGATGCCGGAGATTTACGAAGGGCGGGAAAAGTCCACGTTCGAGACCTCTTTTGTGCTGCCCCAGGAGGAGAAGAGCATACGGATAGTCTGCAAGCCCGAGCGGGTCGTCCCCGTCAACGGCAGCATCCATGTAGGGGCCAGCTTCGTCGATTCCGACTTCACGAATTACCAGCAGCTCCAGCAGTACCTCGTGTAAGTCATTACCGCGACGGGCCGCGTGCGGCCCGTCGCGCATAGGCCACCGGCGGGGCGCCCGGCTCCATATTGCCTTGCTGGGCCGCCACTTGCCGGGTGGACACCGGGCCACCCCCTCAAAGAAAGGATATTGCTAGCTGATCTCGGCGACCGGGGCTTCCAGCATCCACAACTCGTGAATGGAGTGGTAGAGGTCCTCGTTGACCGAGACCTTGTACGGCGTCGGGTTTATGGAGCGCATATGGTCGGGGCGCATCACGGATATCTGATTGATCACATATTCCCGGACCGTGTCGAGCGGGGGGAAGGCATACCTTTGACGCCCGTCCCAGACGCACTTGAGCAGGGAGATGACATCTCTCGGTATCACATAGGCGCGCTTCGCCTCGCTGAAAGGGTGGCGACAAAGGATTCTTTCCCCGACGACGGGAGCCGGTTCTCCTGCTTCGGTCATCAGGTCGAGGAGCGGGTGCAAGTTCTCTCCTATCAGCCTGTATGCTTCTTTCTTTCCCGGAATCGTCATTTTATCCACCTCGTCGGAGAGCTTGATCCTCGGGTGATCGTTTATCGCCACAAGCTTGTAGACGCATCCCAGGGACGGTTGGGCCTGGCATGTCACGAGGTGGGTGCCTATCCCGAACACGTCGATCTCATGGCCCTGCTGCCCGAGGGACAAGAGGATCGATTCGTTGATATCGTTGCTGGCCATGATCGCCAGGTTCGCAAAAGACTCAATTGAAAACTGTTCCGCTATCCTTCTGAACACCTTTCTCGTTTCCTTCGAGAAGTAGGCCAGGTCGCCCGAATCGAGTCTGAGGCCGATGGGCTTGTAGCCGATGTGGATCAGCGCAAGGGCCACGCAGATGAAGTTCGGCAGACCCGATTTCGGGGTGTTGTAGGTGTCGACGAGGGCGAGGAAGCTATCGGCGAAGGAGCGCGCATAAGAGATAAACGCGGCAAGCTCCCCATCGTTGGTATGCTGATAGTCCAGTCGGCGGCGATAGTCAAGCACAAGATCGACGAAATTATGCCTCGTGCCGTCCGGTCCCGCGAGAAATGGGTCCGTAATCTCGTCGAGCCCGGCAAAGGAGACTGACGTACGAGTGTGCCATCGTCCCTTTTATGGGAAGGCCGAAAAGTTGGCCCGCCCGGGCATTGCTGGTCGCGTTAAATCCGCCGATGTAGCTGTACCGTGAGGCCGAAACGCCCCCGTCGGGCCCTTGGGCACGGCGCAGGCCGAATTCGACAAGTCCCTTGTCTATGCCCGCGGCCAGCCTGAAACGGGCGGCATTGGTCGCAATCAGGCTGGGGAAATTCGTCAGGTTCAGGAACGTCGTTTCCTGCATTTGAGCAATGCCCAGCGGCCCTTCCACCCGGATCAGCGGAATCCTGGGGAAGACGATGGTGCCTTCCGGCACCGCGTAGATCTTCAGCTCCTGAGCAGTCGATACTTTTCAGCCAGTCGAAGAAGGCGGGCTCACACGCGGCCAGGGGGGCCGGTACCCTCACGTCGCTCTCCGGATATCGGGTCGGTTGCCAGGAAGCGTTTCCCCAACGGTCGAAACGGAATTCTTCAGTGCCGTCCGCGGTCTCCCTGATAAAACCGTTCTCCAGGCCGACCTCGAAACAGCGCTGCAATTCCGCTTTGTGCGTTAAGGCGCCATAGCGAAGATACGAAATGTCCTCATCCGTAAATCTGAAGGCATGGAGCGATCGGATGACTTCCTCGAGGCCGGCAAAGATGGTAAATTCCCCGCCGAATGGGTTCCGCCTGAAAAATAGATCGAATACCGCCCTGTCTTTGTGCTTGCCGCTCTTCCAGTATCCGTAAGCCATGGTGAGCTGGTACAGATCGGTGAGCATTGGTCCGACAAAAGCGTTCGTGGGCCTCATATACTTTCTCCTTTCCCTGAAACGAGGGTCCTGCTCGCTATTGGGGTTCAGCACCCCCTCGACGGGCAAAGCCCGTCGAGCCTCCCCGCTCAGCCTCGCTGCGCTCGCTTTCCCGGTCATTGGGGTTCAGCACCCCCTCCGGCGAAAAGCCGCGGGCTCTCTATCAGTTTAGATGATCCGAGGAACGGTGACAAGCAGGGAATGAGTTTTCGAGGCAAAGTTACCAGAATAAGACGGAGAAGACTTGTAGAGATGAAGACACGATGAGGTGCGGCAACAATGGCGTTCTCAAAAGGAACGCCATTGCTATTTTGTGCAGGCTTGCCTTATATGCCCTTAGGAGGCAAGGTTTTGGCCTGCCGTCGGAGGGACGACAGCGATGAACGACCCCAAGAACCGGGAAATAAAGGAGCTTTCCCTTCTTTTCGAGATCAGCAACAGGTTGAGCGAGGCCCTCGATCTCAAGACCGTCCTGAAGCCTATCCTCCAGCTCATAGCCGAGCATATGGGGATACTCCGGGGCACCCTCACCATTCTGAACAGAAACACGGGGGAGATCGTTATCGAGGAGGCATACGGCCTCCGGCCGGACGAGCAGGCGAGGGGCCGGTACCGCATGGGCGAGGGGATAACGGGCAAGGTGATCGACACGGGCAAGCCGATGATCGTGCCCAGGATCTCCGACGAGCCCATGTTTCTCGACAAAACCGGCTCGCGGCAGCATCTCAACAAGCACGACATCGCCTTTATCTGCGTGCCCGTCAAGATCGGCAGCGAGGCGATCGGCGCCCTTTCCGCGGACCGTCTCCAGAATGAGGACATCTCACTGGAGGACGATGTCCGTCTGCTCACGATCATTGCCTCGACCATCTCGCAGGCCGTGCGCCTCCGCCAGCTCGCGCAGGAAGAGCTCGAGAAGATGCAGGAGGAGAACCAGACCCTTCAAGACCAGTTGAAAAGCAGATACGGGATGAAGACCATTGTGGGCAGCTCGAAGGTCATGCAGAACCTGTATACGCTTATCGACCGGGTATGCCGCACGAACGCCACGGTCCTTATCCTGGGCGAGAGCGGAGTGGGCAAGGAACGGGTTGCCCAGACCATCCATTACAGCTCCAACCGGGCCGATCGACCCTTCATCAAGGTAAATTGCGCGGCGCTGCCCGAATCGCTCATAGAGAGCGAGCTGTTCGGCCATGAAAAGGGCGCATTTACGGGTGCGACGAGGGCACGTATCGGGAGGTTCGAAGCGGCCGATCACGGCACCATCTTCCTTGACGAGATAGGCGACCTCCCCCTCTCGCTTCAGACTAAGCTGCTGCGCGTGCTCCAGGAGAAAGAGTTCGAGCGGATTGGCGACAGCACCCCCGTAAAGGTGCATGCCCGGATCATCACGGCGACGAACAGGAACCTGGAAGCCTTATTACACGAGGGGAAATTCAGGGAAGACCTGTATTACAGGCTGAACGTCTTCCCGATCCTCGTTCCGCCCCTTCGGGAGCGGAAGACGGACATCATGCTCCTTGTCGATCACTTCATCGAGAAATACAGCAAGGAGCACGAGAAGAAGATCGTGAGGATATCGACCAACGCGACGGACATGCTCATGGCCTATCATTGGCCGGGCAACGTGCGGGAGCTCGAGAACTGCATAGAAAGGGCGGTCATCCTCTCCACGGACGGCGCCATCGAGAGCTATCACCTTCCGCCGCACCTCCAGATAAGCGACGGGGCCGAACGCCACGAGACGCGGGGCACGCTCAGAAACATCATCATGAATATGGAGCGGGAAGTGATCGTCGAAGAGCTGAAACGGACGCGCGGCAATATGGCCCAGGCGGCGCGGTCCCTGGGCATCACCGAGCGGATGATGGGGATACGGGTAGAAAAGTACAAGATCGACACGGCGCGGTTCAAGTAGAGGTGTGTGTGGACGGGCGGCCTGCGACTCGGCTGGATCGCGCGCTGCCGCGCCCTGCTCGCCCCGTGACCTCCGACGTACGATAAAGTACGCCTCCGGTCTGCTATGATAAAAGTCAAGTTAATTTTTGCGAGCCTTCGTCTACCCGCTTTCTTTTTTCAATCACCTCAGTCCATAGTTCTCACCCTGGCGCCCTCACCGTCTTGCTCCTCAAGCGCTTGAGGCCGGGACCTTCCACGGTCAGCGGCCTTTAGCGCTGAGGCCTTCGGAAGAATAAGGTTCTTTACAATCTGCTATCCGTGGTAGACCACAATCTCCTCGCTGCGAAAAGAAGGAACCGGCGTCAACATACTACAAAAAAACGTGCATCCCTGACACAGACCGGAGGCCGTTGTACGCCGCAGTTCCGCAACAGCATAGCCCTAATCTTCCTTAACAAAACTATTCAACCGTTCCTATCGCATAACGCTTGCCGGATATGAGGCAGGCCCTGAGACGCACAATGAGCATCCGCGCGACCGCGACGATTGCCTTCTTCTTTGTTCCTTTTCCTTTCCATATCCTGGTAAACTTCGCAAGAAGGACAGGGTCCTTCCGTATCGCCATCCATGAGTTTTCAATGAGCGTCGCTCTGATGAACCCCGATCCCATGCCCGTAATGCGCCCCTTCCGTTCGGTCTCTCCGGTAGAGTATTCGCTGCAGGTGAGCCCCACGAAGGAGGCGATCTTCTTCCCGCTCGTAAAACGGGAGAGGTCCTCTCCCAATTCCAATACGAGCCTGATCGCCGTAAACCAGCCGATCCCCGGCAGGCTCATCGCGATTTCGAATGCCTTCTTGTACCGTTCTTTGGAACAGAGGGCTCGCAGGGCCTCCTGCAGCGATTCCTTATGGGCCAGAGCTGCTCCAGGAGAGCAACAAGCGTCATGAGGCTCTTTTTCAACGAATCCCCCAGAGGCAGCTCCTTTAAGGCCTGGAACTCCTCTTCCCCCCATCTGTCCGTGAAGGGAACCTCGATGCCTTGAAAGTCGAGGAACTTGCGGATCCTGTTGCGCGTGCGAACGATGTCTTTCTGTATGGCCCAGAGGGTGCGGCTTATCTGGCGGTCCTCTCTTCTTTCCTTGTCGGGGACGTCGCAGGGGTCTTTAAAGTCCTGGTTCTCCAGCATAACGGCTAAACGATTGGCGTCTCTCTTATCCGTTTTCACCCTGTTCACCTTGGGCTCCGTCACGAGATGAGGGGGGATGACTATGCACTCTATGCCTTCTTCTGTAAGTCTGTCGAAAAGGTTGAACCCTCTGAACCCTGCTTCGTATATCAGATGGATCGTACATTCGGGGAACTTGTTCCGAAGGTACTGGATCAATATCTGATGCTCCGCCGGCATCGAGACCCGATGGATCAGCATCTTGTTGCACCGCACGGCAATCTTCCAGGTCTTCTTGGAGTCTTCGAGTCCCACAAAAACCTCTTTGCCTTTTACCACAAAATTCTGTACCTTATGAATCTCCATACGGCTGCCCTCCTTTTCTTTGATCGGTCAGCGGATTAGAGCCGCTGTTCCGTGTTGTTCGAGAAAGAGGGTAGCCCTTTTATTGTCTCATGCGCAACTCGCTTTTATAGCATAGGAACTACAGGGCTCACAGTGCATCCACATCTCATGAAGCATTTCCTCCATGCCGTCGTCCACCCGAGCCGGCATCACGTAGATCCTTCCGGTCCGATGATGCCGGGCAGTAAAACCGTGCCTGTGGGAGACTATATGCCTTCCTGGGCTTACCTCGCCTCCGCGCGGCTTTCACCTACTACTAAGCAGGTTTCAAAAATCAATAGATAATAGCGAACCAATAAGAAGGGCTAACAGCACCGAACTCAGCAATACCCATCAGCCGTCTGTGCGATGCTTTCTTGGTCTTAAGCAATTCACAATATGGCGAATTAATCAATTCGAGCCCCGGGTCCATAGGTACGGCTACAGTGTAGCCAGAGTTCGAAATGGTAAGATTTTGATACCGATGTGTTACGTTTACCCTAGTCTCGGCGAACGGCACAAACTGACTCACGACCCAGATCACCGGAACTGTTTGGGTCGAAACCAACCTCCTCAACCTCTACAGGACCGGACCACCACTGTTCCCATAATAAGATGGACGATCAAGGATGATTGTCTTACGGGCGGCATTAGTGCCTGCTATTATTCCGGAACGTAGCAGGACAGAGGATACAGGGGATCAATTTGCGGGATATTCTTGAGGCCAATTGATGCTGGATATCCGAACATGTATACGGTGTTCCCTGCCAATATGTCTTTAAAGTGCTTCACACCCGAGATCTCTACACCCACAATGCCTGACGGGGTTATCTGGAGGAAGACCTCCCGCAACCATCTAAGATATTTCGTGGTGAGAACAGGATTTTCCTTGATATCTCCAATATGAATTATCGCTATGTCTTCTGTGGGATGCCTCCGGATTTGCTTCTGACGCAGAGAGCGCCGAAGGTCGACCTGAAGACTATTTCTTCCAACCTCCTTCAGGGTGGGTGAATACGCAATGAGGGTCGCATTCCCTGCTTTAAGATTTCCGGAAGTCTCGTCATAAAATGACGTGCGCGGCCGTGACCAAGTAAGTTTTAGCGCTGATCCTAAGAAAAAATCCAGAGCCGCTCGAACCTGTATCCAGAGTTATAAGCACCGGGTAACCCAGGTTGTCTTCAGGAATCGCTCTTTCCGCCCTCCCGTTTCCCGTGCAGTCAATAGGAAGGCAATCAGTGATCCATGAGCAAGCTGCGCATATTCTCACCTCCTTGTTATTCGTTCATTATGCAAGAAACCCTGGACAACTACAACAAGAATCTCAAGCTTTCCGCTCGAAATATGGTTACCTCAGAGCACGAAAGCTGAAACTGACTTCCAGGAAGAAAGCATTGCCCTTGGTCCGGTCGCCGGTTTTCACCCGTGCATGGACGGCACAGGTCGACTTTTACAATTTTTCGGGCGTGCTTTTTGTCACCCCTGGTTGTCACGCCTCCTCGTCACCCCTGGTTGTCGCCTCTGGTTGTCACTTTGACAGGGAAATAAGAATGAGGGAAAATTTATAGGGGCACCGGGCATAGCCCCGGGTTCGTTTCAGCCGGCATCGGAAAGCTCCCGCAAACCGGCGTTTCGCTCTTTGACAACTTAAGCTGACAACCGTAGCCTTAGAAGGTGCACTCTTCCGTTTCGCGTTTCACGATTCGCGATTCGCGTTAGGTCACCCCCCCCCCCCCCCGAAACCGTGCACTTTCGTGCACTTTTGTGCATCCCCCCATCCGAAAGTCGTTGCAGGAGAAGGGAATCAAAGGGGTGCGGGGGTGCACGGTCGGTGCGAAAAGTGCACGCTCAGAGAGGCTAAAAAAGGGGCAAAAGGCAGTAAAAGGCGCCAAAAAGACGCGTTTTGGGATAGTTCGTGCACACCGGCCCATCCGCCTGGCCTCTATGCGAAGAAGTAGGCGAGGATTGCGGCAACTATCAGGTTGGGCAGCATGTTGAGTATCGACAGTTGCTTGATCTTCAGGATATTGACATCATCGATCCCATGCAAAACAGCAGGAAGGAGGTGACAAACCCTCGCGCCCTCCCGTCTTCCCCGGTTTTTTTCTTGACATTTACCACGGGCCTGTATAACAATTAGTTACATTTTCGCGCCGAGTGAACCGCCTTGCGGAGAGAGTGAGAGAGGTGGGCACGCACGGGGCTGCACGGGTGACACCACCGGTCCTAAACGTGCGCGACGAGGTGTGGAAGGATAGACGACACGCGAATTCGGAAGCTTTTTCTGAGGGATATGTCTTGATATTCAGGAAGCGGAAACGATCTGTGGAAATCATCATTGGTCTTGAGTCCAGTTTCACGGGAAGCCTCTCTACGCCGGGAATTGCAAGAATCGATGGAAATGTGGGAGGAACCGTCACGGCAGACTGGCTCATCGTCGGAGAGACAGGATGCATGAGGGGTGACGCGGTCTCGAGGGGGACGATGGTGGCGGGCAGGCTGGAAGGCAGCATAAGATCTCACGAGAGCGTGGAGATCGCGTCTAAAGGAATCGTCGAGGGCGACATCTACACTACCAACCTGAGCATATCCGAAGGCGCGCTCTTTGAGGGTCATTGCTCCATGCGACGAGTACGAGCGGTGGAATTGGACGGTACTGAGGCGCTGTCCTATAAGAAGGGTTGAAAAAGAAGTCTGGGCCTTACCACGGCATCGGGTAGTCTCGACGAGCCCCGGTCCTTCGATAGATTGTCGGCGAGGAAGGGCGAGGATGCTCGGGAGAAGGCAAAAAAATGCAACAACAAGGAGGAGAAATGGCAAATATCGTTCCTGCCGCGTCGGAGTATACCGAAGAGAAGGTCACCACGGTAATCGCCGAAGACTTACATATCAAAGGCAGTCTCAGGTTCGAGAGTTCTCTCATGATAATGGGGTCTCTTGAAGGAGAGATTACCTCGGAAGGGCTGCTGGTGGTCGGTCCCACGGCAAAGATCAACGCCACGATCGTCACCAAGAAACTTATTACCTACGGGGAGATTCAGGGGGATGTGACCGCAAGCGAGCAGGTGGTGCTGAAGGCGAAAGCCACCCACACAGGGAACATCGCTACCCGGAACATCATCGTAGAGAGTGGTTCCTTCTTCAACGGCTCGATCACGATGAAAGGAGGGGAGAGTCCTTCCAGGTGAGAGGCGAAAGCGGCACTGCGGAGGCTCTGGGAGAAGAATTATGTGGAGAAGTTCAAACGAGAAGAATTATGAGGAGAAGCTCAAAATGAGAGATGGAGAATCCGACGTATCGACCACCGATGAAACCGGCATCACTACTGTCCTGGCCGATGACCTTCATATCACCGGCACGATCACCTTCAAGAGCTCTCTCATGATAAAGGGTAGCCTCGACGGCGAGATCGTATCGGAAGGGCTGCTCGTCGTCGGTCCCACCGCCAAGGTCAACGCCAAGGTCACCACGAAGAACCTCGTATCCCATGGAGAGATCACCGGCGACGTGACCGCAAGCGAGCAGGTAGTGCTCAAGAAGAACGCCACCCACACGGGAAACATCACCACGCCGGATATTATCGTGGAGAGTCGATCTATCTTTAACGGGACCTGCATCATGAGAAGAGGGGCGATTGCCGAATCACTGCCCGTTTCCGAAGAACACCCCGGTCTTCCCGAGGAGGGAGCAGTACCAGCCCAGGACGTCATATCGACCAAGGAGAAGCCGGAGGAGCACGTGGAAAAAGGGGACGAAGAGGGCTGGCCGCAGGCGGAGCGCGGAATGCTCGACGAAGAGTCGTCGGGGTCGCTAAAGGAGCCGAAGAAACTGTTCTGACCGCTCCTTAGCGTTCTTTTCGGAAGGTGACGCAGGGTTGATGTCCCTTTACCCGGTTATTACGTACACTCACCAAACGACGAGGAGGTAACGAATGGCAAGTATGCACCAACCTGTGCCAGGCACCGACGAAGCCGGCATCACCACTGTCCTGGCCGATGACCTTCATATCACCGGCACGATCACCTTCAAGAGCTCTCTCATGATAAAGGGCAGGCTCGACGGCGAGATCGTTTCGGAAGGACTGCTCATCGTCGGTCCCACCGCCAAGGTTAACGCCAAGGTCACCACGAAGAACCTCGTATCCCACGGAGAGGTCACCGGCGATGTGACCGCAAGCGAGCAGGTAGTGCTCACTAAGACCGCCACCCAGACGGGAAACATCACCACCCGGGACATCGTTGTAGAGAGCGGCTCCCTCTTCAACGGCTCGATCACGATGGAACGGCACTCAGGAGACATTGGTTGAAAGTAAGCTTTGAATCAAGATCGGCTACCTCCATGTGAGCCATCCGGCAGACCCGGGGGTATGATGCGGATACAATCGCGAAAGCAGAAATTCGAGGGCCGAAGGGGGAAAAACCGCAAACAGATGCAATTTGTCGTGCGCGCTTCTCCCCTCTCCTTGTCACGTTGAGAGGGGAGCATAAAACAGAGAAAATCTTAACCGAGGAGACCGGGCAGTCACCTTGAGAGCCTTCACTCCCTGTCTGCGGCGAAGAAGCGTATAATGGTTAAAGGATGACCGCGGAAAAGAGGGGCGGCGATGAAGATCGCCTGTCGCGTCAAGGTGAATCCGGAGGTTATGGCCTCATACCTGCCGTCCGGAAAGACGGCTTTGGGTGAATCCCATGCTTAAAGAACACGTAGAGGATTTGTATCTGGAGGATCACGTGCCGGGCTCGGTATACCGGTTCGGATCGATTCTCGTCGAAGAAAAGGAGATAGTCGACTTTGCAAAGACCTACGACCCGCAAGTCTTTCATGTCGACCCGGAAGCGGCCAAGAGAACCTCGTTCGGGGGATTGGTTGCGAGCGGATGGCATACGGTCGCTTTGGCCATGCGCCTGCTCGTGGACAACCGGCTTTCCCGGATGGCAAATCTGGGTTCGCCCGGTGTAGACGAGCTGCGCTGGTTGAAGCCGGTGCGACCGGGCGATGTCCTGTCCGTAAGACTCACCATCATGGAAGTGAGGCGCTCGCAATCCAAGCCTGACCGGGGCATCGTAAGGGGGTTGGTCGAGGTGCTGAATCAGAGCGGAGAGGTAGTCACGACGTGGAAAGGGGTGAACATTGTGCTATGCAGGAACAACCGGGCTTAGCACTTCTTTGCTCATGACCACACCGGTTTTAAGGAGGAGAACGATGGCAGAAAGATATCGACCGCATCACATATTTTGCCAGAGGTTCCTGAACCTCCGGTTCCCGGAGCGGGGAGAGGAATTTGCCGCGGCAAAGCGGAAGGCAATCGAGGTCATCGGGTCGCACGAGGAGACCCTCGTTGAGGCGGGAGAAGGAGTAGACCAGATATGCCTGGTTTGTCAGAACCGTCAGGGCGACCGCTGCGAAAGCCCCGCCGGTTCTGAAGAAGCCGTGAGAAAGTGGGACGCCATCATCTTGAAGGGCTTGGGAATAGGGTACGGCGAGACAAGGACCGCGAAGCAGTGGCGCACCCTGATCGACGCATATGCGCCCCTCGACCTCTGCACGTCACGATGCCCGCACAGATCGAAATGTACTATCGCAGGCCCCCGAACGACGGTGTAGAGGCTGCCGGACGGCAGCATGAAACATCGAACGGCGGAACCGGTTGAGTTGCATGACACGACGAGGATGAGAGGGTGACCGACAGGAAACAACACAACCTGATCATGCTCGTCCTCGGCGCCCTGGCGGCCATAGGTCCCTTCTCCACGGACATGTATCTACCCGGTTTTCAGGCAATAGCCCGCAGCCTGAGAACCGATATGGCCCACGTCGATCTTAGCCTCACCAGCTATTTTATCGGCATCTCGATAGGGCAGTTGGCGTTCGGGCCGATGCTCGACCGCTACGGGCGCAAAAAACCGATAGTCCTCGGGCTCCTCCTGTATGTATTCGCCGCCCTCGGCTGTGCGTTGTCGCCGTCCATCGATTACCTCATCGCCCTTCGATTATTTCTTGCCGTAGGCGCCTGTGTGGGGATGGTGGGCAGCAGGGCCGTCATCCGTGATCTGTTTTCCGGAAGCGAGATAGCCCGGGCACTCTCCATGCTCATGATGATATTCGGGATCGCCCCTATTATCGCTCCGACCATAGGCGGCGTGGTAGTCACGCTGCTCGGATGGAGATTCATCTTCGGCGTCCTTGCCGCAATTGCAATAGTCGTGCTGTTTGCCGTGCAGCGGCTCCTTCATGAGACCAAGCAGGCGGACCTGTCGGTCTCTCTTCGACCGGGGAATATAGTCCGGGAGTATCTCAACGTCTTCAAAGAGCGAGAATTCGTCCTGTACGCCGGGGCGGCCTCGGCGGCGACGGCGTGCCTCTTTTCCTATATCACCGGCTCTCCTTTCGTCTTCATCGACCTGTTTGGTTTTACGCCAACGGAGTTCGGCTGGATATACGGGGTCAATGCATGCTCGTTGATCGCCGCCAACCATGTCAACAGGATGCTCCTCAGAAAGTACGACGTCGGGCGCGTGCTGCTCGTCTGCACGGCTGCTCAAACCGCAATAGGCCTGCTCCTGCTGGTCGGAAGCTCTATCGGATTTCTTCCTAAAGTCGCGGCGCTCGGCCTCATATTCTGCTTTTTGTTTTGTTTCGCTTCTATCATGCCGAACGCGATGGGGTTGGCGCTGCAACCGTTTTCCCGGAATGCGGGCAGCGCGTCGGCATTGGTCGGAGGCATGCAGATGATCGTCGGAGCCCTCGCTTCGGCATTGGTCAGCTATCTACATGATGGAACAGCCTTTCCGATGGCCTTGATGATGTGTGCCTCTGCGAGCGCCGCACTTGTACTGGCCGCCGCTGCAATTCTTTTCTCGAAACATCCGGGCCATGGAGTCGAGCCTTCGCCGCCCTTCAATGATTGAATAACAGCCGGTGGATATATCACGGCGGCATTGACTTATTGTTCTTCCTGGTGTACAAAGAGAGAAGGGGAGGGTGTGGTGAGCCGACGGTGACCGGGGGCTCTTCACCATCCGGCGATCCCTCGCCCCATTTTTCATCAAAGGAGGAACTATGACCCTATGCACTGAGTGCGGATTGACGATGGCCCTCCCCGATGGAACCGTTATCGAGAAAGGCGTGAAGTACTGCCCCTCATGCGGAAAGGCGAGTCTTATCCTGAGCTGCCCCCGCTGCAACTCCCCGATCTGCATCGCGGACCAGAGGTACTGCATCGGTTGTGGGGCTCAGCTCGTAAAAACGCATCCGGAAGTATGAGAGGAGCTGGGCCAAAAATGGGTCCATCAGCCTGATCGACCCGGGTAATGGTCGGAATTGTGCCGCATTTTCAGCCGGCCTGCTATTTGGTGCCCTCTTCGCGGACGATGCCTGCTTCCGTATCATCGATGCCCTGGGCGATGACATCGGCGTCGATGCTGTCCGCTACCTTGCGAATATCCCTTGCCAGCATGAGCCCTGTCCGAAACGGGTCGTGTGCCCGGAGGATCCCGATGTTTAAGACTCCATACAGCTTTGCCGATAAATAATCAGTGCGCGATCAAGGTACCTTGATGAAAGACGAAACCATGTCGAAAAAAGAGCTCCTCGAAGAGTTGCGAGACCTGCGCCGGCAGGTCGCCGCGTTTAGATCAGCTGACGTCGAGCGCACACAGCAGGAGGAAGGGCTCAGGATAAAGAGGGAGAAATACCGGGCCGTATTCGATTCGATAAGGGCGAGGGTCTGGTATTTTGACGCGGAGGGGCGCATCCGCCGCGTCAACAGCACGATCGTCCGCGATTTGGGCTTGCCCGCCGAAGCCATCGTCGGGAAAACTTTGTATGAGGTTTTCCCCTTCGATCAGGCAAAGAAGATGGACGTCAACAATAGAGAGATCCTC
This sequence comes from uncultured delta proteobacterium, assembly GCA_963729685.1. GTDB lineage: Bacteria > Desulfobacterota > Syntrophorhabdia > Syntrophorhabdales > WCHB1-27 > BOG-1155. The sequence continues at coordinate 137,946 of CAVSOX010000012.1, forward strand.
GCCTCCGGGGAGCCGAAGCTGGGGGTTATAGAGGAATACACGTTGTCTTCAGGCGCAAAGGGGTGGGCCAGGTACGACAAGTTTCCCTATTATGACAAGAAAGGGGAAATAGCCGGCGTCATGGCCTTTGCTTACGATATCACCGAGCGCAAGAGGACTGAGGAGGCGCTCAGGCAGGCCGAGGAGAAGTACCGGTCCATTTTCGAGCATGCCCTCGAGGGGATTTTCCAGACCACGCCGGAGGGGCTCGGTTTTGAACGCCAACCCCGCGTATGCGCGGATATATGGCTTCGGATCGCCCGAAGAGATGATGGCGGAAGTCGCGGACATCGGAAGCCGGTTGTACGTGCATCCCCAGGATCGTAGGGAATTCATGAAATGTCTCGAAGATGAGGGTTCCGTGGAAGGCTTCGAGCGGCAGCGTGTGCGAAAGGACGGGAAAAGAATCTGGGTCTCCACGTCTGCCCGCGCGGTCCGCAACGCCTCAGGCGCCGTGCTCTACTACGAGGGAACAATCGAGGACATCACCGCCCGAAAAGAGGCGGAAGAGGCGCTGCTTGCCAGCCGGCTCAAGCTGTCGGAAGCGATGGATCTCGCCCGCATCGTGCACTGGGAGGTCGATCCGGAAACCGGGGAGTTCATTTTCAACGACCCCTTCTACGCCCTTTACGGCACCACGGCGGAACAGGAAGGGGGCTACCGGATGTCCGGGGAGGAGTACGGCAAGCGGTTCGTCCATCCGGACGATATGCCGATCTTTCGGCAGACGGCTGAAACGCGTTTGGCAAGCACGGAACGGGAATTCCTTCACGACGTCGAGCACCGTATTGTCCGCAGGGACGGGGAGGTGCGCCACATCCTGGCTCGTCTGCACATAAGCAAAGATGCTGCGGGCCGTGTTACCCGGTACTATGGCGCAAACCAGGACGTCACCGATCAAAAGCGCGCAGAGGAAGCCCTGGCCCTGAAAACCGCCTTCCTCGAAGCCCTCGTGCACTCTTCCTGCGATGGGATCCTCGTGATGGATGACGAGCGGCGGAAGCTCTTCCAGAACCGGCGCTATATCGAATTGAGGAAGCTTCCCCAGGAGATCGCCGATGAGAAAGATGATAAAAACCAGCTACAATACCTTTTAACCACAGCCAAGGACCCTGGACAGTTCGTCGAAAGAATCGAGTACCTCTATTCTCACCCGTACGAAACCGGCCTGGATGAGATCGAGACCACCGACGGGACTATCCTGGAGCGGTACGCAGCTCCTGTTGTCAGGGACGGCAGATACTATGGGCGTATATTTACGTTCCACGATGTGACGGACCGCAAGCACGGCGAGGATGCGCTCCGTTGGGAAACGACGTTTCTTCAGACCCTCCTCAATTCCTCCCGGGACGGTCTCCTTGTCCTGGACCGCCAGCGGCAGAAGGTCATCGTGAACCGGAGCATGATCGATATGTGGAAAATCCCCGAGGGCGACCTCGATGATGAAGAGATGATCCTCCATCTCATGCGCACCGTCGAAGATCCAAGAGAGTTCTTTGAAAAGATCGGCCTTCTTCACAGCCGTCCGGACGAGACGGTCCACATGGAGCTTGAGCTGAAAGAAGGCATTGTTCTCGATGCGTATTCATCCCCCGTCGTGGGCAAAGAGAACGAGCACTACGGGAGGATCTGGACATTCCGCGACATCACCGAGCAGAAACGCCACAGAAATATACTGGAGACTCTTTCCGCCACCGACGGATTGACGTGCATTGCGAACAGGCGGCGCTTCGACGAGTTCTTCGAGCATGAATGGCGCCGCTGCCTGCGGGAGCAGCACCCCTTGTCGCTCATTCTCATGGATATAGATTTTTTCAAACAGTTCAATGACCATTACGGGCATCTGGAGGGAGATGACTGTCTGCGGCGGGTCGCGAATGTCCTGGTTTCCGTCGTCAAGCGGTCGGGAGACCTGGTAGCCCGCTACGGCGGCGAGGAGTTTACGTGCGTCCTGCCCAATACCGACGCGCACGGCGCCGAGATGGTTGCGAACAGAGTGAGAGAGAGAATAGATGAGATCGGGATACCCCACAGCTTTTCAACGGCCGCGGATCACGTGACCCTCAGCTTCGGAGTGGCCGCCCTGATCCCTCAAAAAGAGCAGAACCCCTCAGACTTGCTTCGGCTCGCCGACGATTTTCTCTACACGGCAAAGCAGAACGGCAGGAACCAGGTGCAAAGCTGGCGGCAGAGCGGAACAGGCAATTTCTTGACACCATCCTCCCCGCCCTTTAGAATGTAAAGAACCGATTGAAATAGACGAAAAGGAGGAATATGATGACAGGAGCAGCGCTGGCAGTCCTGGGGTTCCTCGTCTTCTGCACAAGCTCGGTCTTTGCCGCCGAGCCGTTTGAAACAGATACCATCACCACGTCCGCCGGTAACCTGGAGATCACGTTTATCGGCCATGCATCGCTGATGCTGCGGTTCAACGGCAAGATCATCCATGTCGACCCCTTTGATCAGTTGGCTGATTACGGGCAGTTCCCGAAGGCCGACCTGCTTCTCCTCACCCATGAGCACCGCGATCACCTCAGCCCCGGTGCGCTGAAAAAGGTGCGCACCGAGAAGACCGTCGTGGTGCTTACCAGGCTATGCGCCGAGCAGGTGGGGGGCGGCACGGTGATGAAAAACGGTGATGTCCTCACCATCATGGGGATACGGATCGAGGCGGTGCCTGCCTACAATCTCGTCCACAAGAGGCCTGACGGGGCCTTCTATCATCCCCGGGGAGACGGGAACGGCTACGTCCTGACGTTCGGGGAGACGCGTGTCTACATCGCGGGCGATACCGAGAATACCCCGGAGATGAAGGCATTGAAGCACATCGACTATGCGTTCCTGCCCATGAACTTGCCGTATACCATGACGCCGGAAATGGTTGCCGACGCGGCGAGGGCGTTCAAGCCGAAGGTGCTCTACCCTTATCATTACGGCGATACGGATACTGCCCGGCTCGTCGCGCTTCTGAAGGACACCCCCGGGATAGAGGTCCGCATCCGCAGGATGAAGTGAGCCGCGCACGAAAGGAGAGCGGGACGGACCGGGGCCCTAAAAGCCGGTGATAATGTTGGCAGCCGACGCAGAGTCCAGGGCCCGCTCCAGGAGCTTGTATGCCTCCGCGACAGCGGCATTGTGGACCTTCGAAAGCGGAGAAGCGCGAAGCTGTGCCTTGTCGAGCCACACCTCCACAGTGATGGCCGAATTGCTGAAGATCTCGTCGTTGGCCCCCCAGTTGAATTCTACCCTGACCGGGAAGCGGGGTTCTTCCGGCTGCATGGGTTTGATGGCAAGGACGATGACGTTCATGAAGATACCTCCTCGTGGTACGGCAGGACAATGGCAGCACATCCGGCCTTATCACAAGTGTAATTCCTTTTTTTGCGCATCGAACGGGGTCTGAGTGAAAAAGACCTCGCCACTCCGGCTCCTGTGCATCCTTACAGGGATCAACCTCTTCAATTACCTGGACCGGTATGTGCTGAACGCCGTCCGCACCCCCATGGCCGCCGAATTCGGCGTGAGCTACGGAGACTCGGGGAGGCTCTTTACCGCGTTCATGGTCGGCTATTTTCTCACCTCTCCCTTCTTCGGCTACCTTGGTGATCGTATCTCCCGGCGATTCCTGATCATTCTTGGGATTCTGGTCTGGAGCGGAGGAACGGTGCTGACCGGCGCGGCCCACGGTTTCGGCATGCTCCTGATCTTTAGGGCCATGGTGGGTGTGGGAGAGGCGAGCTACGCGACCCTGAGCCCGGGCCTCATCTCGGACACCTGGCCGCGTGCGGCGCGGAATAACGCGCTGACGGTCTTCTATGTGGCGATTCCCGTGGGCTCGGCCCTGGGTTATATCCTCGGGGGCGAGGTCGCGGCATACGCGGGCTGGCGTCACGCCTTTTTCTGGGCGGGGGCGCCCGGGCTCCTGCTGGCCCTCATGCTGCTGCTCGTCAGCGAGCCGGGCCGCGGAGAATCGGATGCCCAGGGGGAGAACCGGCTTCCGCCACCGGGACCGGGCGAGGTGCTCAGGCTTTTCCGCAACGTGGAGTACAGCCTCGTCGTCTGGGGCTACGTCGCCTACACCTTCGCGCTGGGCGCCTTTGCGTTTTGGGGGCCCACGTTTTTCGAGCGGGTCCACGGCCTCTCACTCGCCAGGGCGGATATGTTTTTCGGCGGCACGATAGTCATCGCGGGGCTCGCGGGCACGTTGCTCGGCGGTTTCGGGGCGACGTGGTGGCAAAAACGCACCCCTGCGGGATATGCCCTCATGCTCGGCGGCTCTGTCCTGCTTGCAGCCCCCCTGTCGCTCTTCGGGATAATTGCGGCAAGCACGCCGGCTGCCATGGGCTTGCTCGCTGGGGCGATCTTCCTCCTCTTCTTTTGCACGGGGCCCGTCAATACGGTGATCCTCGAAGCCGTCCCGGTCAATGTGCGCGGGAGCGCCATGGCAGTTTCCATTTTCATGATCCATCTGTTCGGGGACATGTGGTCGCCGGAGATCGTGGGCCGCCTCGCGGATCACCTGGACAGGGATTTGCAGAAGGCCGTCCTCATCCTCCCCGCGGTCTTGCTGGCCGCCGCGCTTCTGTGGATGACGTTGGCCTATCGGACCATAAGGGCCCGCAGCCTTTCGACCTCCATGGGCCGCGACAGACAGCACGGTGGACAGGGCTGATAGTAGAGGAGACGAAAAAAGCAAAAGCCGACGCGGGGATTTGAACCCCGGACCTAGTGATTACGAATTTTAAATAGGCGTAATCACTAAATATCCTCGTAAATACATATCGTCCTAACCTCCTGAGCGACAAGGGAATGTCGTTCGGCAGCGTATAGCTGCGTTCGGGAGGAAGGGTCCGTGTAGGCGGGCGAAAGCCACCTATAGGGACACCAAAAAAAATGCCCCCGGTTGCTTGGCGGCGTCTCGGGGGCGGGTGCGATATGTACAGGTACATTCTCAAGCATCCGGCAGAAGAACTCAACCAGCGAAGCGGAGTCTTTTCAACAATTCCGAGCGAGCATCGACGTTTCGAAGGGGGCGAGCGGTCCCGGCCATCGCCGCAGGCAAGCGGGACGGTAATTGTTGATAAGACGGAGCGTCATGGCGAGGTGGCGGGTCTTCCGCCGCTCCCGCCTCCCGAGCGGACGGAAGGAGCACGGGGGCGGGGCGGCGTACTTAACCCGATGGAGACAACTATCTGTTGACGCAACCTGTATGGGGTCGTAAAATGGTAGGGGGGTAAGATCATGAGCGAAACTGTCTTTAAGCAGGTGAATTACGAGTTGAATTCCCTGGTCAGCGATATTGAACTGGGCGAGATAGGTCTGCCCGACATTCAGCGGCCCTTTATTTGGAAGAATGCCAAAGTGCGAGATTTGTTCGACTCAATGTATCGGGGCTATCCGGTGGGTTACTTGCTTTTCTGGCAAAACGGATTCTCCGACGCCCGTACCATCGGCACGGATACCAAACAGAAACCGCCTCGCCTACTGATTGTGGATGGCCAGCAACGATTGACTTCTCTGTACGCGGTTGTGAAAAGGATTCCGGTCGTCCGCGAAAACTATGGCAGCGAGTTAATTCATATTGCGTTCAATCCTCTTTTGGGAAAATTTGAAGTTGCTGATGCAGCCATTCGCAGAGATAAATCATACATACCTGACATCTCCATATTGTGGAGCAAGGAAACGAATGTTTTTGAAGTTGTTGAGCGCTATCTTTCTGAATTGAAAGGTTCACGTGATATCAGCAGCGATGAGGAAAAGCAAATTAAGAATGCGATCTTAAGACTTCAATCACTCCTGAGTTTTCCTTTCACGGCATTGGAACTTTCGGCAACTATCAGCGAAGAGAATGTGGCCGATGTTTTTGTGCGCATTAATAGCAAAGGCACCCCTCTCAACCAGGCTGACTTTATTCTGACCCTGATGTCGGTCTTCTGGGATGAGGGTCGAACCCAGCTTGAGCAATTCTGTCGGGAAGCGCGCAGACCATCAGGAGGGAAGGCATCACCATTCAATTATTTCATTGAACCTGATCCCGATCAACTGCTGAGGGTCAGTGTAGGGCTTGGATTCAAGCGCGCGCGGCTTAAATATGTTTATTCCCTGCTGCGAGGAAAAGACCTGGAAACGGAACAATTCAGCGATGAGCGACGAGTCGAGCAGTTCGACGTGCTTAAGAAAGCCCAGGAGCGAGTGACCAATCTCCAATACTGGCATGATTTCATGAAGTGTGTTCGGCTGGCAGGTTTTAGGAGCGGCAACATGATCAGTTCTCAGAACAGCCTGCTGTTCTCTTACACCTTGTATCTATTAGGGCGCACGGAGTACGGGTTCGATGAATTTAGATTGCGGAAGATTATCGCGCGCTGGTTTTTTATGTCCAGTCTTACGGGACGTTTCACTAATTCTCCGGAATCTGCCATGGAGTTCGACCTGGCACGCTTTCGTGAAGTAAAAAGTGCGGATCATTTCATAAATATATTGGAAAACGCTTGCGATCTGGCACTGACGGAGGATTACTGGAACATTACGCTCCCCAACGACTTGGCAACGTCATCACCTCGTAGCCCTTCTTTATTTGCTTACAACGCTGCCCTGGTGTTGCTTGACGCCCGTGCCCTGTTTTCCAAATTGAAGATTTCAGAACTATTGGACCCGATATCGCAAGGGATTCGTGGCGCTGTAGAAAGGCATCATCTTTTTCCAAAAGGCTACCTCAAGACGAGTGGTATTACCGATTTGCGAGAAACAAATCAGATTGCCAATTATGCACTGGTCGAGTGGGGCGATAACATGAAGATTATGGATCAGGCTCCAATTGAATACCTACCGGGGATGACATCACGCTTCGAAAAAAAGGAACTGGCGCGGATGTACCATTGGCACGCATTGCCGGAAAATTGGGAGCAGATGAATTATCGGGAGTTCTTGGAAAAACGCCGGGAACTAATTGCTGAAGTGATTCAGGAGGGTTGTCAAACACTGGTAGGGGGACAAGTTGGAATACTGAATATGGCCTTTCCCTTAAGCGATATCCTATCAAATGGCGAATCGAGTGAAGTTGAATTTAAATCGACTCTGCGAATGAACCTTCATACGGGCAGCAAAGATCCGAGAATTGAACTGGCAGCGATAAAAACTATTGCAGGGTTTCTCAATTCAAATGGTGGTATTCTGACAATCGGGGTTGCTGACGACCGCACCCCACTGGGTATTGAGGCTGACGGTTTTGAAAATGAAGATAAGATGAGCCTTCATTTCGTAAACCTGATTAAGGAACGCATCGGCCCGTCGATGATGCAGTTTATTCACGTGCGGTTTGAAGACTACGATAGTTGTAGGGTTATGGTGATCGAATGCTCCAAAGCGAAGAGTCCAGTATTCGTAAAAGATGGAAACATAGAACGTTTTTATATCCGTACCGGCCCTTCCACAACAGAGCTAAGCGCTAGTCAGACGCAGGAATATATTAAACAGAGGCATAGCAGTTGATGGACTATGATATTTCAAAGGGTGATGTATGAAGATTGAAATCGACAAAGAAGAAGACGGTCGGTGGATAGCGGAAATCCCGGAGCTTCCCGGTGTGATGGTTTACGGAGCTACCCGGAACCAGGCTATTGCAAAGGCTGAAGCCTTAGCCTTGCGAATCATGGCAGACAGGCTTGAGCATGAGGAAGAAATCCCGGAGCTTAAGGAGGTCTTCGCGATCTCAGCATGAGCCGATGGCCGTCATCAAGAGCACAGCATGTCCTCGCTGCCCTGCTCCGCATCGGCTGGACAACCAAACGGCAGCACGGCACTTCCCATCGTGTCCTTGCCCGTCCCGGCTGGCCTGACTACGTTTTTGCATTTCATGACGGAGAAGAGATCGGCTCGAAGATGCTGGCCCGGATAGCCAAACATACGGGCCTCGTCCCGGAAGACTTGTGACAGCTAAGTTAAGCGGGTAA
>CAVSOX010000013.1:0-341427 GCA_963729685.1 uncultured delta proteobacterium
GATAAAAGTCAACCTATTTGCACGGGGGTTGTTTTCTACCCGCTTTCTCTTCAGTATCGATCAGCCCATAGCTCTCGCTCCCTGAGATGTCTCTCCAAAAGCATTCATCGCGAGCACGAGACCAACGACCTTCCATGGTCCGTGGCCGAAGTGCGAGCCTTATCCGAAGAAAAGATTCTTTACAACCTGCTATTCGTGGTGCAACCACATGTGTCTACCTGCGGAAAGAAGGAACCGGCGTCAACATACTATTGATCGTTTTTGGGACGGTACGCTCCACGTCGTACGCCGTTGTTCCGCTTGGTCAGCAAAAATCTCTTCTCCTTCGCTCATTCATTCTAACGGACAACTCCAATCCTATAAGGCGTGCCGGCAAGGATGCAGGCTCGAAGGCGCACAATCAGGACACGGGCCACCGCGACGATTGCTTTCTTCTTGCTGCCGCTCGATCGCCATACCCGCGAGAACTTGGAGAGCAGGGCCTGGTCTTTGCGGATAGCCACCCAGGAGTTTTCGATGAGACAATATCGGATGAACCCCGAGCCCATGCCGGTGATACGGCCTTTCCGCTCGGTCTCTCCCGTCGAGTATTCGCTGGACGTCAATCCCACGAAACCGGCGATCTTCTTCCCGTTCGTGAAATAGGAGAGGTCCTCCCCCAGCTCCAGTATGAGGCGGATGGCGGTAAACCATCCGATCCCCGGCAGGCTCATCGCGATCTTGAAGGCCTTGTTGTACCGCTCCTTTTTACAGAGGTCCCGGAGGTAATCCTTAAGGATGGTCCGTTGGTCCCAAAGGTGCTCCAGCATCGTCAAGAGTACGTTCAGAGCTGCTTTGAGAGGTTCGCTTAAGGGCAGCTTACGGAGACTCTCGAACTCCTTCCTCCCCCATTCGTTCTTATCGAAGGGAACCTCGATCCCGTGAAAGTCGAGGAGCTTCCGGACGCGGTTACGGTTGCGAACGATGTCCTTCTGTACGGCTATGAGGGTGCGGCTTACCTGGCGGTCCTCTCTCCTCTCTTTGTCGGGGACGTGGCAGGGATCCTTGAAGTCATGGTTCTCCAGGATGTAGGCAAGACGCCTTGCGTCCCTCTTGTCCGTCTTGACTTTGTTTACCTTCGGTTCGGTTACCATATGGGGAGGGATCACCACGCAGTCGATGGAGTCTTCGGTAAGCCGGTCGTAGAGGTTAAACCCTTTGAAGCCTGCCTCGTACATCAGGTGGATCTCGCATTCGGGGAACTTGTTCCTCAAGTACCCGATCAATGCCGGATACTTTGCTTCCATGGATACCTCGTGGATCAGCATCCGCTCACACCGCACCGCGATCTTCCAGGTGCGTTTCGAGTCTTCGAGTCCCGCAAAAATCTCTTTACCTTTGACTACGAAATCCTGTACCTTATAAATCTTCATCTGGCTACCTCCCTTTCTTTGATGTGCGGTGTGTAGCCACCGCTTGAGAAAGAGGGTAGCCTTTTTATTGACTCCCGTACAAGCCACTTTTATAGCATAGACACTACTGTACGTGAGGACTCGCGGCGCCGAAGAGACAGGCGAAAGGCGCGAAATTAACCCGGCCGCCCCCGTGTGCCCCTTGACCCGAGGCCCTCCTTCGGCTATAATAAAGGGCTTTTCCAGGAGGTCCACTTTGAGAAACCGGTATTGCGGCACCCTCTCGACAGCGGATGCGGGGACGTGTGTGGAGCTGGCGGGATGGGTTTACAGGAGGCGGGACCACGGGGGTCTCATCTTCCTCGACTTGCGGGACATAAGCGGCATCGTGCAGGTGGTCTTCTCCCCGGAGATAGCCCCTGCCGCCCATAGTGCGGCGCATGAGATCAAGCAGGAGTACGTGGTGCGCGTCGAAGGGACCGTCGGCCTGAGACCCGTTGGCACGGAGAACCCCGCTATCCCCACGGGAGGGGTGGAGGTGCTCGTCTCCGCGCTCGCGGTGCTCAATACCTGCAAGCCCCTGCCTTTCCAGGTGGATGACGTCGACAACGAAGAGGAGCCGAACGAGCTGCTGAGGTTGAAGTACCGGTACCTGGACATGCGCCGGCCGAAAGTGCGGGAGACGTTCCTCCTGCGGAGCGCGGCGGGGATGGCGGTGCGGAACTACCTGACGTCGCAGGGCTTTTTCGAGATCGAGACGCCTTTTCTCACGAAGAGCACGCCCGAGGGGGCCCGCGACTTCATCGTCCCGAGCAGGCTGAACCCGGGCCAGTTCTACGCGCTCCCGCAGTCGCCGCAGCTATTCAAGCAGATCCTGATGGTGGCCGGTTTCGAGAAATACTTCCAGTTGGTGCGGTGCTTCAGGGACGAAGACCTGAGGGCGGACCGGCAGCCGGAGTTCACCCAGCTCGACCTGGAGATGAGCTTCGTGGACGTGGAGGACGTGATCGCGATAAGCGAAGGCATCATGTCGGTGCTCTACGAATCGATAAAGAAGACGCCGTTGGCCGGTCCTTTCAGGCGGATGGATTACGCGGAGGCGATGGAGCGCTACGGGACGGATAAGCCGGACTTGCGGTTCGAGCTGCCCATGGAGGAGCTTACCCCGCTGTTCGGCTCGACCGAGTTCGGCGTGTTCAAGAAGGTCGTGGGCGACGGAGGGGCCATAAAAGGTATTGCGCTGAAGGGGAAGTCCCTCTCCCGGAAAGACCTCGACACGGCGGTCGACACGGCGAAGGGACTCGGCGCGGGCGGCCTCATCTGGATGCGGAAGGACGAGGGGCGGCTCGTGTCGCCCATCGTGAAGTACCTGAGAGATGACGAGACCGCGGCCCTGGACGCGGCCTTCGGCCTCGCCGACGGCGACGTGGTCTTCATCATGGCCGACAGCCGGCAGAAAGCGCTCGACATCATGGGGAGGTTCCGCCTCTATCTCGGAGAGAGATACGAACTCGTGCGGAAGGGCGAGGATGCTTTCCTGTGGGTCGTCAACTTCCCGCTTTTCGAGTACAGCGCGGAGGAGAAGAGGTACGTTGCCCGCCATCACCCGTTCACGTCGCCGAAAGGCGGCATCGGGGCATGCCGGCGGCAACCACGAGTCGATGGTGGCGCGGGCGTACGACCTCGTGCTGAACGGCGTGGAGATCGGCGGGGGGAGCATCAGGATACACAAGAAAGAGGAGCAGATGGAGATGTTCAGGCTCCTCGGCATCGCAGAAGTTGAGGCGGTCGAGCAGTTCGGCTTTCTCCTCGAAGCGCTGGAGATGGGCGCGCCTCCCCACGGGGGCATCGCCTTCGGGATCGACCGCATCCTGATGATGCTCCTCGGCCTCGACAGCATAAGGGACGTGATCCCGTTCCCGAAGACGCAAAAAGGGACGTGCCTGTTGTCCGGCGCCCCGGCCGCGGTGAGGCCGAAGCAGCTCGCCGAGCTGAGGCTGAGGGTGACGAAGGAGTAAGAGAGCTTTTGTGAGCAGGGAGGCTCCAACGGCTTTGCCGTGGAGGGGGCGCTGAGCCCCAATAAGGTGAAGAGTTGGCGAAGAAGCGGAAGGGTTTTATCTTCAAGAATACGGTAAAGGGCACCAGGTTCCCGCTGATGGACGTGGAAGAGCCCGAGCTTTACCGGAACGTCTTTCCCTATACCGACATGGTGAGGGTCGCCTTCGACCACAAGATCGAGTCGATCGACCCACCGGAAGAGATCTTCATCACGGATACGACGTTCAGGGACGGCCAGCAGGCGAGACCCCCTTTCACCGTCAAGCAGATCGAGGATATTTTCAACCTCCTCCACCGTTTGAGCGGGCCGAACGGGGTGATACGCCAATCCGAGTTTTTCCTCTATACCGAGAAAGATAAGGAAGCGGTAGGGAAATGCCTCGAAAAGGGGTATCGTTATCCGGAAATCACGGGGTGGATCCGGGCCCACAAGGACGACTTGCAGCTTGTCAAAGAGTTCGGCCTGAAAGAGACGGGCATACTCACGAGCATTTCCGACTATCACATATTCTACAAGCTCCATAAGACGAGGGCCGAGGTATTCAAGGGTTATCTGAAGATCGTCGAGGCGGCCCTCGACGCCGGCATCGCGCCTCGGTGCCACTTCGAAGACGTCACAAGGGCCGATATTTACGGGTTTTGCGTGCCTTTTGCGCAGGCCCTCGTCTCTCTGTCGGAAGAGGCGAAGGTGCCCATAAAGATACGGCTGTGCGATACCCTCGGTCTCGGCGTCACGTACCCGGGGGCCGCGTTGCCGCGCTCCGTGGGAAAGATCATCAGGGCCATGATCGATGACGCGGGTGTGCCCTCCGATTGCCTCGAATGGCACGGACACAACGATTTCTACCGGGGGGTCGTCGGCGCGGTGAGCGCGTGGCTCTACGGGTGCACCTTCGTGAACGGCGCCCTTTTGGGCCTGGGGGAAAGGACGGGGAACACCCCCGTGGAGGCGCTCATCATCGAGTACATCTCGCTGGTCGGCGACGACAACGGGATCGATACCAAGGTGATCACGGAGATGAGGAATTATTTCGAGAAGGAGGTCGGCCTCCATATACCCCGGAATCAGCCGTTTGTCGGCTCGGACTTCAATGCGACGTCCGCCGGCGTCCACATCGACGGGCTCGCAAAGAACGAGGAGATATACACCGCGTTCGACACAAAGAGGATACTCGACAGGCCGATAGCGATAAACCTCACCGACAAATCGGGCCTCGCGGGCATAGCCCACTGGATCAATTCCCATTTTGCCCTGATCGGACAGGACGCGATCGAGAAGACCCATCCCGGCGTCGCGAGGATGAACAAGCGCATCCTGAAGCAGTACGAGGAGGGCAGGGTGACCTGCATGTCGGACGAGGAGATGGAGCATATGGTCCGCCGGCACATACCGGAGGTCTTCCCGTCCGAGTTCGATATGCTGAAGAAGAGGGCCTACGACATGGCCGCCCATCTGATCGAGCGCTACATCGAAGAGGCCGATATAAAGAGCATGGTGCCCGAGCAGCAGGAAAAGGTGCTCAAGGGGCTCGTGGCCGAGTACCCGTACATACAGTTTGGCTACGTGGTCAACGCGGAAGGGGTGAAGGTCACCAGGAACATCACCCAGGCGGTCGACAGGGCAAAGTACGCGAAGATCGACCTGCACGAAGATTTCTCTGACAGGGATTGGTTCACCAGGCCGATCTCGACCGGCAAGGTATCGGTGACGGGCCTCTACTCGTCGAGGATAACGGGCGCCCTGTGCATTACCGTCTCAGGGCCGATACAGGACGAAACCGGGGAGATAGCGGCGGTGCTGGGGCTCGATATTAAGTTCGAGGACCTCACCAAGGCCGAGGAATAAAGCTTTTGTGAGCGGGGAGGCCGGGGTACCCGCGAAGCGGGTCGTAGCTTTGCTCATGGAGGGGGTGCTGAACCCCAATAATTGGCTATCAAGTTCGAGGACCTCACCAAGGCCGAGGAGTGAGACGAACGCGAATCTCGAATCGCGAATCTGCAAGTTTTGCGTTTCGCGTTCGCGTTCCGCGATGAGGAAGGTACCTATATGATAGAGGACATAAGAGCAAGGACGGATACGCTTATCGACCGCATGCAGGCGCTCAGAGGTTATCTTTGACGCGGCTGCCCTTAAAGCGCGCATCGGCGAATACGATCAGACAATAGCACAAAAAGACTTCTGGGAAGACCAGGAAAAGGCGCAGAAGCTGCTCCGGGAGAGGGCCAGGCTGCAGGACGAGGTGCAGCGATGGGAGGCCAGGGAGACGGAGCTGGAGGAGATCCTTATCCTGAGCGACTTTGCGAAGGAGACGGGGGACCCCGCAGACATCGGCGAGCTTGAGCGGCGGGTCGAGGCGCTCGACGCCAGCCTCAACAGGTTCGAGATAGAGCGGATGCTCGCCGAGGAGAACGACGAGGAAAGCGCCATCATGTACATAAACGCCGGGGCGGGGGGGACCGAGGCGCAGGACTGGGCGGAGATGCTCCTGCGCATGTACCTCAAGTGGGCGGAGAGGAAGGGGTTCGAGTCGCAGGTCGTCGACCTCCTGCCGGGGGAAGAGGCAGGCATCAAGAACGTCACGTTCCTTGTGAAAGGCGCATACGCCTACGGCTACCTGAAGTGCGAGAACGGGATACACCGCCTCGTGCGCATCTCGCCTTTTGACGCGAATGCGAGGAGACACACGTCGTTTGCGTCGGTCTACGCCTATCCGGAGATCCCGGAGGACGTCCCGGTGGACATCAGGGAAGAGGACCTGAAGATCGATACCTTCCGCGCGAGCGGACCCGGGGGGCAGCACGTCAACAGGACGGAATCGGCCATCCGGATCACCCATCTGCCCACCAATATCGTGGTCCAGTGCCAGAACGAGCGGTCGCAGCACAAGAACAAGGCCATCGCCATGGCCATTTTGAAGTCGAGGGTCTATGCGCTGGAGAAGAAGAAGCAGGATGAAAAGATGGACCTGCTGAACAAGGAGAAGAAAGAGATCTCATGGGGCAGTCAGATCCGGTCGTACACGCTCCATCCCTACAAGCTGATCAAGGACCACCGCACAAAACTGGAGGTGCATAACGCCGAGAGTGTACTTGACGGAGACCTGGACCAGTTCATCAAGGCGTGCCTTTTGTACTTGACTTTCGAACAGAAAAGAGATTAATTATAGCGTTATGGAACAGCTATTTACCGATAACAGGCTTGGAGAACTAGAGGAAAAGATCGATGTCCTGCTCAGCGCGTATAAGGATATGCGAGAGCAAAAAGAGAGCACCATGCGCAGGATCGAGTCCCTCGAGGCCGAGAACAGGGAGCTTAAAGAGGCGATGGCAGGGGTTGAGGGCGAGAAGGACCTGGTCATGCAGAAGGTGAAGGGCATTCTGGAGAAGATTCAGAAGATAGAAGCATAACCTTGCACAGAGTGGAAGTCACTATACTCAATCAGTCATTTACGTTCGTGGGTGATGATGAGGAAAGGATCAGGAGAGTGGCGCAGCTCGTCGACCAGGAAATAACGGCGGTGGCGCAGGATTTTGGGATCGTTAACACGCTCAATACGGTTATCATGGCAATGATGAGGGTTGTCGATAACTATATGGATATGAAGGAGCGGTTCGAGAAAGTCGAAGACAACACGCTGAGGCTCTTGAGAAAGGTCGAAAACGTAGAGATTCCCTGCGGTGTGCGTGATAAATGGTAAACTTCGAGCCAACACCTCTTTGCGGGGGGCCTTCTCTTATTGCAGACTGCATGCTCGTCTTAAGTGCGAGACGCGTGAAGCAAGAAAAAGGCGCCCACTTATTTTGAGAGGTTCAAGACTTACTGTCTACACGGCATCGCGGGGTTCTTCTTTAGGGGCAGCAACGGGGGAAGCAGCAGCTCAATATAAATAATTTTCTGATTTTTCGGAGGTTCAGACACAGTTTGTCGCCCGTAACTTAGAGAATTCGACCCTCGTGCTGTCCCTTCAGGTTCTACTGAAGGGGGGACCTTGAATATAATAATCACCATCACAATCTGCATTGCAGGTATCCTTGCGGGGTACCTGGCGGCGCGGTTCGTCCAAAAAAGGAAGACCGGCGAATATCAGGCGATAGGGCGGAAAATCCTCGATGATGCAAAGAAGGAGGCCGACGTCGCCAAGCGGGAAGCGTCGATCCAGGCCAAGGATATCGTTATCCAGGCCAGGGCCGAGCTGGAGCAGGAGGCAAAGAGCAGAAAGGCCGAGCTCCTGAACACGGAAAGACGATTATCCCAGAAAGAGGTGAACCTTGATAAAAAAATGGAGACCCTCGACAAGAAGGAAGAAGACCTCGAAAAGAAGGACAAACAGGTCGCCGGCCGCGAGGTGTACCTCGAAGGCAAGATAGGCGAGTACGAGGCGACACTGAAGCAGCAGCGGGAGAAGCTGGAAGAGATCGCCGGGGTGACCGCCGAGGACGCGAAGCGGATGCTCATGCAGGCGATGGAGGACGAGGCGCGGTACGAAGGCACGAAGATCGCCCGGAAGATAGAGGAGGAAGCCCGCGAAAAGGCCGACAAAAAGGCAAAAGAGATACTCGCCGTGGCCATCCAGCGCTACGCGGGCGAGTACGTGGCCGAAGACGCGGTTTCCGTGGTCTCCCTGCCGAACGAAGAGATGAAAGGACGCATCATAGGAAGGGAAGGGCGGAACATAAGGGCGCTGGAGGCGGCTACCGGCGTCGATATCATCATAGACGACACGCCCGAGGCCGTGATCCTTTCCTGCTTCAACCCCATACGGAGGGAGGTCGCGCGCGTCGCGATAGAGCGGCTGATCAGCGACGGGAGGATACACCCGGCCCGGATCGAGGAGGTCGTGACGAAGGTGGCGGAAGAGCTGGAAGAGAAGCTGAAGACCACCGGAGAGCAGGCGGTCTTCGACGCGGGCGTGCATAACGTCCATCCCGAGCTGGTGAAGCTGCTCGGCAGGCTGAAATTCCGCAGCAGCTATTCCCAGAACGTCTACCAGCATTCGCTGGAGGTGGCCTTCATCAGCGGCATCCTTGCCGCCGAGCTGAAGCTCAACGTGCAGGAGGCGAGGCGGGCGGGTTTGCTCCATGACATCGGCAAGGCCGTCGACCACGAGGTGGAAGGCTCCCATTCCGCAATAGGAGCGGACCTGGCGAAGAAATACGGGGAGAGTGAAGAGATTATCCATGCGGTGCTGGCGCACCACGAAGAAGTCCCCGTGCTCAGTCTCATCGACGTGATCGTGCAGGCGGCGGACGCCCTGTCAGGGGCGCGGCCCGGCGCGCGCAGGGAGATGCTCGAATCGTATATCAAGAGGCTGGAGGAGCTGGAGCGCATCGCGTCGAGCTTCCACGGCGTCGAGAAGTCGTACGCCATCCAGGCGGGCAGGGAGATCAGGATCGTGGTGAGCAGCGAGAAGATGAGCGATGATGCAATCTTCCTTCTATCCAAGGATATCGCCAAGAAGGTGGAGACGGAGCTTTCATACCCCGGCCAGATCAAGATCGTGGTGATAAGAGAGACAAGAGCGGTAGAATATGCCCGATGAACTGATTACGGTCCTGTTCCTCGGCGACGTGATCGGAAAGCCGGGCAGGCAGGCGGCAGCCAGGTATTTGCACGAAAGCCGCGCGGATTTCAAGGTGATCAACGGCGAGAATATGGCCGGCGGACTGGGCATTACCCCTGCCCTGGCCATGGAGATGCTAGAGGCGGGCGCGGACGCGATCACGACGGGCAACCACGTGTGGAGGAAGAAGGAGATCATACCCTACCTCATGGCGGAGCAGCGCGTCATCAGACCGTTGAACTACCCGCCTGGTGCGCCGGGGTTCGGCTACACGGTCGTGCGGAAGAACGGCAAGGCCGTCTGCGTCGCAAACATCGAGGGCCGGATTTTCATGGCGAGCCTCGATTGTCCTTTCCGCGCGATGGAGGAGTTCCTTGCGGCAAACGGGGATCACGCCCCTGTCGATCGTCGATTTCCATGCCGAGGCAACATCGGAGAAGATCGCCATGGGCTGGTTCCTCGACGGGAGGGTTGCGGCCGTGGTGGGCACGCACACCCATGTTCAGACCGCCGACGAAAAGATACTGCCCCAGGGAACGGGCTATATCACCGACCTGGGCATGACCGGGCCTGCGCAATCGGTCATAGGGATGGACAGGGAGGCGGTGCTTGAGAGGTTTGTCACGCAATTGCCCCAAAAATACGAGGTGGCAAAGGGCGACCTGGAAGTGCAGGGCGTGATGATCACCATAGACGCGAGGACGAGACATTGCCTGCATATAGAAAGGATAAGGGAAAAGATAGCCTGACGATGGATATCGAGAAAGAGATGGAGATCATCGGCCGCGGGGCGGTCGACCTGATCTCCGTCGAAGAGGCTGAAAAAGAAGCTGGTGCAGGCGAGAGCCGCGAGGCGCCCCTTGCGGATAAAGCTGGGCATGGACCCGACCGCGCCCGATCTGCACCTCGGCCACACCGTCGTGCTGCAGAAGCTGAAGCAGTTTCAGGAGCTGGGCCATACGGCGATCTTTCTCATAGGTGATTTTACGGGCATGATCGGCGATCCGACGGGCAGGATCGAGACGAGGCCCGTCCTCACGCGGGAGCAGCTCCTGGAGAACGCGGAGACCTACAAGAGGCAGGTGTTCAAGATCCTCGACCCTGAAAAGACCGAGATACGGTTCAACAGCGAATGGATGGAAGCGATGAACGCGGGGGACATGATCAGGCTCTGCGCCCAGTACACCGTCGCGCGCATGCTTGAGCGCGAGGATTTCAGAAGCCGCTACCAGAACAACCTGCCCATCAGCGTGCACGAGTTTCTCTATCCCCTCGTGCAGGGATACGATTCGGTTGCGCTGCAGGCCGACGTGGAGCTCGGGGGCCACGACCAGATCTTCAACCTCCTCGTGGGAAGGGAGATGCAGAAAGCGTACGGCCAGGAGCCGCAGGCAGTGGTTACCGTACCCCTCGTCGAAGGCACCGACGGCGTCAACAAGATGAGCAAGAGCTACGGCAACTACGTGGGCATAGACGAGCCGCCCGACGTCATATTCGGGAAGCTCATGTCTATTTCCGACGAGCTGATGCTGAGATACTACGAGCTTTTGAGCGATATATCTCTCGAAGAGCTGGCGAGCTGAAGAACGGCCTGAAACAGGGAAAGCATCCATCCCATGCACGCGAAGATGCGCCTCGCCCGGGAGATAGTCGAGCGCTTCCACGGGGCGGGCGCCGGGGTTGCAGGCGGAGAACGACTGGAAGAAGGTGCACCGCCAGGGGGAGATACCGGAGGTGACGGAAACAGTGCATCGTAAGAGGGTGAGCGAGCCTGTCTGGCTGCCCGGACTCCTTAAGGAGATCGGCATGGTCCCCTCCACCTCCGAAGGGAAGCGGGTCATCGAGCAGGGAGGCGTCTACGTTGCACAGGACGATCAGCTTGTGAAGGTGGTAGCGGAATCCCTTTTGATCGAGGGTCCGCGGCTCACTTTCAAGGTGGGGAAGAGGAAGTTTAAAACGGTCGTATTCGAAGACTAGTATTGACATTCTGCCGTTTTTCATGTTTACTCTTATCGTTTCCCCGGTAGCTCAATCGGCAGTAGCGGCTGGCTGTTAACCAGTAGGTTGCAGGTTCGAGTCCTGCCCGGGGAGCTTTTTTTGAGTGCGACGCTCGGCAGACCTATTTGCCGAGTGAGAATAGGTTGGACCTATGGGAGATGCCTCTCGCAGGTCCTTTTCGCTTGGTCTTTGTTGCCTCCCTTACGGTCTGCAACTTTTACACATTTCTTTTTGATTTTTGCGTTTTGTCACCTCTGGTTGTCGCTCCTCCATGTCACCTCTCCTTGTCATTCCTGATTGTCACTTTGACAAGAATTCCAGGTAATGAGAAACTGTGAGCAGACGAGAATGGGCAGCACGAACATGGAAGAAACATGCCCCACTGATAGTCTTTATGGGTAGTGTGAAGGAGAGCGTGGAAGATGAAGATGAGAGAATTTGAGCCGCCGGTGACGAAGCTGTTCCTTGGTTTGTCGGTCTTGCTGGTTGTATACGTCCTGGCCTGTGGTTCTTTCGTGCTTGGCGAGGCGACCGCGGATGGGGGGGCTTGCGCTGCCGAGCGGATCAGAAGACTTCCGGAACGGCCGCGGCCGACCGAGGAAGGCTTCGAGGTGAAAAAGGTGGGCTCCCATTACGAGCCGGTAGTCGACTTCGATCCGTCAGTTTTCCGCCTACCCGGTACTCAGATGACCTTCGCCGAGTACACATACCTTCCGCCTGGAGAAGACATAGGGGCGAAGTATGGCTTTCTCGTGGATGACGGCCGACTCTTCTACGTCGACGAGATCGACGCGTCCGGCGGCGATGCCCAGTACGCGCTCGTCGACGGCTACTTCGTAGTCGACGGTTACGCCTTCGCCTCCTCGGGGCATGGCCGATCCATGTACCTTTTTAAATATGGCAAGGACTGGGTAAGGCTTTTGGATATGATCGGGGACGGATTCGCTGCAGACCACGGGTATGAGTTCGTGTCGGACTACCCCGGAAAACCAGCATATGGCGAGGTGATCACCGTGGGATATAAGCATGCGCCCGTATGGGTGATTAGGGAAAGGGACAGCCGGGGTGATCCTCTCATAAGGGTAAAGATTTACCACGACCCTTTCAGTTACGACCTGTACAAGTTCTATACGGATAGGAACATAGACCCCGATAAGTATGAGGAGATCCAGCTTTACCTGAAGGTGGAGATACCTGCCGGCAGTGACGGCATACCCGCAAAAGCGGGTCCCGATGAGCGGGCCGCGCGTCTTCGGGTAGCCCTCGACCCCGAAATATATAGGCCCCTCTTCAACAGCATCAGGGACGTGCAAAAGGCCGGGGTAAGACCGGCGGGTTACTATGTCTACGGTTTTCTATCAGGGCAGTTTGATCTTTCACATATAAAGGCCGAGCTAAAGGATAACAAGCTCCGCCACGATATCGTGGATATGCTTGCGAATGCAGACAACTGGGATGCGGCGGCCCATGAGCGCTCAGGTGAGCCGCTCCCCAAGATAGTCGAATACAGATTTAAAAGGAGGTAAGGGATGTGCCGGAGAGCGATTGGAACACCATCCAGATCAAAGAAATACCTGGCAAGAAAAAGGTGACCGAGGATCAGAAGAACGCGACTATCGAAAAAGGGATGAGCACATGGGACCAAATGGGGCTAAGCGATGAGCAGAAGGCCTTCGGGGGAGCCGTGATCGGGACGGAATCGGCCTTCGACCCGCACGCCAAGGGACCGTCTGAATCGGAGCGCGGCCTGGGTCAGTTCACCGATCGTACATGGAAAGACGCGGTGAATTACTACAATGATGAGCGCAAGAAACCGCAGAATCAAAACTGGCCTGCCGTCGACGCTGTTAAGGGCAGGGAAGATCACGATTCTCAGATTCGTGTCATGGGTCCATGGATCCAAAAAACCTGGGAGAGCGCCGGGGAGATCGCCAGAGACCCGAACGTGAAAGGTTACAGCCAGGAACAGATTGCTTACGGCAAATGGCACGGGGGAGTAAACCAGCCGGCTAAAGGTGTGGGCAACTACCTCAAGGGCAATTGGTATAAACCCGATATTGGCGGCTATTTCGACGTTACCTACGACCGGGCGAAGCAGGGTCTATCGATCAGAAAACAACGAGGCGGCAACCAATAGCCGACGGGCGGAAGTGTGCCGCCCGAAGGAGGTATGTTCTTAGATGAATGCCGCCGGATTTGATAAATATGCGACTGATCCGCAGGTTTCGTCCCCGGACTTCGATTTGTGTGCGTCGGCTGTCAGCCAAAGAATGAGGTTAGAGACGATACGGAATCGACTTTTCGTGTGTTTGGCGGCAACCATTCTTACGATGATTGCCATGGTTGCCGCGCCTTCGACTTCCACGGCTCAGGAGGATCTGGCCGCTCCGAGGACGATCCCCTCATCGATAGAGACCCAACTCGATGCCCATATCAAGCGGTATATCGACTGGTACGAGACGACGAACTGCCAAACGGAGCCCGGAAGCACCTGCCGGGGGACTGAGTACAAAGAGGCAAGAAGGTTCTGCTTCGGTGATATAGACGGGGACGGGGAAGAAGATATCTCCGTCCTCTATACCCTGGAGAGCTTCTGTTGCGGGAACAACTACCAGTTCTATCTTGCCGTTTTTCTGAACAAGGGGTCAAAGTTCGAGCTTGCGGCATCGTCGAAAGTAGGCGGCAAAGGCGAAAGGACCGTCGAGTTCAACACGATCAAAGATGGAAAGATATTGCTTAACACCGACGAGTATGTGTACGGTGACCCTATGTGTTGCCCCAGTGGTAAAGGGAGTGCAATGTATACCCTAAAGAGCGGAAAACTCATTGAGAGCGATCGGGTCGGGACAAAACCTGTTTCTCCATAGAATCTCCGGGCGGAGGAGTGCAGGATGACGGGAACGCGAGCAGACTTTCACGCGCGCGCAAGAACATAGGTATTTCGTAGGTTGTTTTGCTGCACCGGAGTCATGAAAGACGAGAAGGCATACCGGAAAGAATTTTGCTGAGTCCTGCCCGGGGAGCTTTTTTTCTGTAGTAGTTTAGAGGGGCTACGTTTCGCGTAGCCCCTAGTTTTTCGTCTCTGCCAGAGTAGCAGACCGGTCGGAAGAACCGGCCAAGTGACGCAAGAACTCCGAACGGTGAAAATCGGAGTAACCTTTCTTCGCTTTAAGACCCTGAAATCACGGAAATCTTCACTCCACGACCAGCGTCTTGAGCAGCCCCTTGAACTCCTCCAAGCTTTCGGCAAAAACGGATGCGGGGGCCTCCAGCATTATCATGTAGAAGAGCCTTTCTCTGAACCTTTCGATACGGCCCCTGTAACGGTAGAACAGCGGACCATCCTTCGCCTGGTCGCCCCCCGGAAAATTTTGTGGTTCTTCCAGGATGAAACCGCTCATTTTGGGTGCCTCCCGCTCAAAGGTTACGAGCGCCAGCCGGCCGCCGCCCTCCTCACGGTAAACCTCCGCGCGGTCCGATTTCCCGATATAAGCAAGCTCGTTCAGTTTCAAGCCGAAGTCGGCCTTTTCTTTTGAATCGAGCGACTTCATGAGCCTCTGAGCGAAGGCGGAAAGTGTCTCCCCTTCATCAGCCACTACGGTATTGATAAAAATGTTCGGCACGAATTCCCTGCCCGTCCTGCCAATCCGGTGGGTCAGCGGTATCTTCATGCCGCCGGCCTTCCCATTATAGCCCGAGAGCCCAATCTTGCCGCTGTCCGGCACTGTTACCTTATAGCCGAAGGGGTAGCTCACAATCGTCGTCGCTTGCCCTTTGGGGATGGAGTCCCAGAGGTCGCTCGCCTCGACTTTCCCAGTTCGGGCGGGGGTCTTCAACACAGACCTGAGGCTCGCCCCTATCACATCGTCGAGCGTTCCGGCTTTGCCCTTCAACTCTTTAACTTTTGAGACCGCGAAGAGCGCGTGCTTCGGCATTTGCGCCAGGTCGGCGGCGTTGGCGTAATCCGCCCAGAAATCTGGACTTGTGGGATGGAACCTTGTTTCGGCCTCCAGAAGGAGCTTCATCCCGTCGGCAGCGCGGGTTGCTTTGGCGTGATGCATACCCAGAAGCCAGAGCGGACGATAATCACTGCCGGCCACGTTCACGGCCTGGGTGAAGTTCTCTACAGCCCGATCGTCATATCCCGGCATATCGATGTTGTGACCGAAGTAGCCGACAAGGCCGAGGCACAGAAAAAGCTCAGGTCCCGGGTTTTTCCGGCTGATCGCAGTGCCGGCTCTGTAGATTTCCTCAATCTGTTCCGCCAGCTTCTCCTTGGGGATGTCGAAGTTCCATGAACCGAAACCATAACTGTCGACATACGGCTCGATCCGCTTCAATTTATCGAAATTCAGGGCGAACTCTTTGGGAAGGCGTGACGCGTCGATCGCGTCGAGGTATCCGGCGTGGAGAGCGGAAGGCCACGCGAGGATGAGCGCGACAAGGAGCAGCCAGAGCAAGTGGCACAAAGACTTATCCCACTCAACCTTTCCTTTCCATTGAAGAAGCATGTCCTGCCTCATGACTCCTCCTGAAAGCATTTCTGTACAAGACTCGATTGTAGCACACGACGCAGGTTGAAGCGAGCAAAACGGACGATGGATCGGGTAGCAAAAAAAAGTTCAGAAGTGCATTTTGTCATCCCTGGTTGTCACCCCTCCATGTCATCTCTCCATGTCAGAAGCTGTGAAAAAATCCCCTCACCCTTGGAAGACGCCCACTTTTTCATGGATTGCCCCCCTGTAAAGTGCTAGATTTTTCCTGCATGACACGCGGGACATTCAGGGGGTGCAGCAGAAGATGAGAGAGGACCAGGGTGAGGAGAACAGACCGGGCAACGACCTTCCCGGCTTCAAAAACGAGTATGGAAAGAGGACTGATAAACCATTCCCCGGCATAAAGCTGAAGCCCAGGCTCATCCCCGTCGACCGCAAGCAGATGAGGATGGTTCCCGTCGATGTGGAAAGGCTTATCCCTGAAGACCACGAGGCAAGGGCAATCTGGGATTTTGTCGGCAGCCTGGACCTTGCTCCCTACTATAGAGACATTGGCTCCGTCGAAGGTGAGGCCGGCCGCCCTGCGTACGATCCTCACGTCCTCATGAGCATCTGGGTCTACGCTTACGCTAAAGGCATAGGCTCGGCCAGGGAGATAGCAAAGCGCACCGAGTACGATCCGGCTTTCCAGTGGCTTACGGGTATGGAGATAATAAACTATCACACCCTCTCCGACTTCAGGGTCGATCATAAGGAATACCTCGACCAGCTCTTCGTCCAGACCCTCGGGATCATGAGCGCCGAGGGCCTCGTTACCCTCGAAAGGGTCCTGCACGACGGGACCAAGGTGAAGGCGTGCGCGGGAGCAGACAGCTTCAGAAGAGAGGAGCGGATAACAAACCACCTGAAAGCGGCCGAGGAGCAGATAAGAACCTTGCAGGAATCCCCCGAGGAAGAGATGAGCCTCCGTCGGCAAAAGGCGCACGAGCGCTCGGCCAGGGACAAGAAGGAACGGATGGAGCACGCCTTATCCGAGCTTGCGAAGATCAGGGAAGGGAAAACCGAAGAGGAAGCCGCGAAAGCCCGGGCGAGCATCACCGATCCGGATGCGAGGATCATGAAGAAATCGGACGACGGATACGCACCGTCTTACAACCTTCAGGTCTCATCGGACTCCGCTTTCGGCATCATCGTCGCACAGGGGATAAGCCAGCATCCCGACGACTGCAAAGAACTGACTCCCGCTTTATGCAGGATAGAGGAGAACACCGGGAAGAAGCCGGCTCAACTAGTGGCCGACGGCGGCTACACTACAAGAGAGAATATCATGGCCATGGATGGGAAAGAGACGGACTTCATCGGCTCTTTCGAAGGACGGTCCAAAAAACGGGGGATCGACCATGAGTTCCATCACGATAAGTTTACCTATGATCAGGAGAGTAATACCTATACCTGTCCGCAGGGAAAGATGCTCCGGTACCAGAGGAAAGACCGGCTGGCGGGCAAAACGAACCACATGTACAGAGCCCGTATTGTCGACTGCCGTCCTTGCCCTTCCAAGGAAAAGTGCTGCCCCAGGACGAAGTGCCGCTTTGTTGCACGAGCCGTTGACCATCCGGCGGTCGCGGCCTTTCTGGAAAAGATGAAGACCGAGAAAGCAAAGGAGATCTATAAGACGCGAGGACCGATCGCCGAGTTTAGCAATGCCTGGATCAAGTCTAAGATCGGCCTTGTGGCCTTTCACCTCCGGGGACTTATGAAGGTAGGCATGGAGGCGTTGTGGGCCTGTCTGACTTATAACATCCAGCAATGGATACGGCTATGCTGGAAGCCGAGACTAAACCAGGCATAAGATATGGAGATGGGGAGAAAGGAGGATAAAGGGGTAAAGCAGTACACGCAAGACTGCAAGGAGGTCACCTGATGCCCTGGTCGTAAGCCGCCTTTTGTCTAACGTATCGTCGAAAGCCTAAAAACGGAAACATAACCCTCCCAGAAATACATTTTTTCACACCTTCTCATCCCTGGTTGTCACTTTGACAGAAAAATGCGGTCGAGAGATACTGTTTTTATGTGATCAGAATAGGCAGATAGGAGGGAATGTAGCCACGTAGAGCGAAAGAAAGATGCAGGATAAATAAAACCGCTCAAAGGAGGAAGCACGAATGGACTCACAGAAAGTGACCGCAATACCGGGATGGCTATCGAGGGCCAAGGAACGGTACGACAGCGGAAAATACCGGCACCCCCAGATGACGGGCGAAACGGACAAGGAAAAGACGCCGATTGACTGTAGCCACCTGGTGGAATCCATTTACAACGAGGCCGGGATCAATGTCCCCTATATGACCACGGGGGGTATGCGCTCGCCGAAGGCAGCAGAGCACTACAACGTAACTCCTGCTGAAAAGGACGGGGTTCCTTTGAAGGGCTTGGATGTGAAGCCGGGCGACACGGTTGTCTTCGATGGTCATGCCGGAATAGTGACGCACTACGATCCAGGTACGGGCGGCGGAGAATTCTTCGGATCGCAGAGCCACACAGGCCCGAAAGTGACAAAGTTTGGTTCGGGGGCGTACAAAGACTTTAAAAAGCCGGATAGGTTCATGCGTCCCAATGACTCGGCCGACCCCGACGGCGTCCTCCGAAGAAGCGAATCTGTCCCATATGCTCCGTCCAATTGAGCCGTCGCACTCAAGTTTGGCGTATTCACGTGATGCTTCATCAAGAAGGCGAAAATATGGGCAAGGAGCTGAAGCACGAACGTTTCCTGAATGACGGCCGGCTCCTACGCACTTAAGGAGCCGGCCTCTCTGGTGCGTGCGTATATGCGATTACTGGCGATTCTCTTGGAGGCGTTCACGTTCTGGCAAAAACACAGGCCGTTCTCGGGTTGTCTTGCTGCGTCGGCGTCATGAAAAACGAGAAGCCATACCGGAAAGAATTTTGCTGAGCGTCTCGACCGGGGAGCTTTTTTAAAGGGCTTTCATAAGAGCGAGCCGCTCTCATGAGGCCCTCGTTGCGTACCGGCCGGGCGCTCAGATGAGGTTTTCAGGAAACCTAGGGCGGCCGGTCACACGTTTGGCTGCGGTGGTCGAGGCCCAGGAAGTAATTGGCCCAGGAAGAGGCCCGGTCGAGGGCCCAATTGCGGGGAGGGATGTACGGCCCCTTGAGGCTGACTTCTTCCCCGTAGGACGTGAGCCGGTCGTAAGCACGGACAAAGATGCATCGAAGTCTTCCCGGGAATACCTCGCACCAGCCTTCCGAGGACCCTCCGCACTGACCGTTGAAGAGAAACTTCGGGCACTGCGACTGGGGGCAGAGAAAAGCGACTTCGGCGAGGGTGCAATCCCCGCACCGGCGACAGTGCGAGCTCACGAATTTAATCAGGTACTCCAATTCGGTCAACGGCTTTTCAAACGGAGTGCCGGTGATGCGCCGGAAGAATGCGCAAAGGTCCCCGTAGAAAGGCGCTCCCTCGGCGAAGGCGACGCGGTGCAGAGCGCGCATCACCTTGTAGCCCGGCGCTTTCGCGGTCGATGTCTGTCCGGCGGAGCGCGCGTCGGCGTTGAGCCCTGTTGCAGGCTCTTTTCCGTAAAAATAATACCCGTTGTCTTGCGGGTAATCGAATTCACGGGCGAGGGACCGCCAGTCGCCCGACAGCTCCGCTGCTTTTCCTATTATCCATTCGATCTCTTCGCACCGCAGGTTCGGTCCGCCGATATGGACGCCGCTGTAGCCGATGCCGCGCAGCACCGCGATCAGCCTGGCGGCCCTTGCGAGAGCGGCCGACCGCCCCTTGTCGGGCGACCGCGATTCCTCGACGCATGCCTGGTAGAGCTTGTCGGTGACGACGCATCCGGGGACGCCTTTCCGGTTCATCGCCCGCGCTACCGGAAGGTTGAGGATATAGACGTTGCCAAGGAGCGGCACGAACATGTCCGCGTCGCGCATGTAACGCAGAAGCTCCTCGAATTTCCTCGCATCGAAGCCGACCTGGGTGACCACGAAATCGGCCCCTTCGCGCACTTTCTTCCACAGCTTGAAATACTGGGCCATGGTCTCCGCTTCCAACTGCTTGAACGGCGATACCACGCACCCCTTGACCATGTGCGTGGGCCTGACCGGGGTGGACCCGCCGGGCGCTCTTTCGTCCAGGCTCAGCCCCTGGTTCATCCTGCCGATGAGGCGCAGGAGGTGGACCGAATCGAGATCGTAGACGGGTTTGGCCTTCCCCTGGAAGCCGTAGAGCGGGAAATCCCCGGTCATGGCGAGGAGGTTATGGATGCCGAGCCTATCCAGCGCGTACAGGATGGATTCTATCTGGTTCCGATTCTTGTCTTTGCATGTGAAATGGACGATGGGATCGATCCCCATGCGGCAAATCTCAAGGCCCACGACATCGGGGGAAAGGGCCGGGTGGCCGCCCGGATTATCGGTGACGGAGAGGGCATGAACGATGCCTCGCGTGGCAAGGTCCTGCGCGAGGCGCAGCACGTCGTCCTGAGTCTTCCCGCGAGAACCCCTTCCGGGGACTAATTCGACGGTGTAAATGAATTGGCTTCGGTCCGCGAGAATGTCCGCAAAGCGGCGCGGTCTCTCCATTGGCCTTCCCGTATTGCTGCATCGATGTTTTCTTGTGACGAAGACAATTACAATATAATCTGGAAATGGCCGGGGTACAGGCGCCATAAGGAACCGGACGACGCCGTCTCCTCCCGACTCAGATGTTTCGACCGGTGCCGGGAGACCGTCCGTAATCGGAAAGCCGGACCTGTTTTTCGGCCGAAATCAGAGGAATAATAATCGGATCGTCCGGAAATAGTTTCTGAATTTGAGGCACCGGCTCATTTTTTTTATGACGAAATGTAAAAAGTGCTTGATTTATTGGGGAATTACGGTAATATCTTCTATAGATGCTTGTTTCTCAAGGGATTCGCGTCACAGGCAAAGAATTTTTGCCTGATATAACTAAGGAGGGAGTGAGAATGACTAAGGCAGACATCGTCGCAAAGGTAGCAGAAGAGATTAAGGTTTCCAAAGCAGCCGCGGCAAAGGCGCTGGCCGTGGTGACGAGGCTCCATCGCACAGGCCATGAAAGAGGGTGGGAAAGTGGCCCTGGTAGGGTTCGGAACATTCTCTGTTGCAGCGCGGAAGGCCAGAACGGGAAGGAATCCCCGGACCGGTAAAGAGATCAAGATAGCCGCGAAGAAGGTGCCCAAGTTCTCGGCTGGAGCAGCCTTGAAGGCGGCGGCCGCGGGCAAGGCAGCCCCGGCGAAGGCGAAAGCGAAAAAAGCAGCGGGGAAGCCGAAAAAGAAATAGATCCAGAACAGGGGGCGGGCCTTTCGGCCCGCCTTCTTTTTTCACAGCCAGACAATCCATACCATGCCATGTTCATATCTCGCAGCAATGCCGGGGAAAAGCGTCGTGCGCTGGCAGCACGCATTTTTGCCGCGGCTTCTGGTATAATGAGACCGGAATGCTAAACTTGTCGAAGGAGGAGCAAGTGAACAGGAGCGATGCCATCCGAATCGTGGTGATAGGCGCCAACGCGGCCGGCCTACGAGCGGCCTCCCGGTCCAAGCGGCTGCTGCCGAAGGCTGTTGTTACCGTCCTCGATCACGGCAAATTCATTTCCTACGGCGCGTGCGGCATGCCCTATTTTGTCTCCGGAGATATCGGGAGCGTCGATAAGCTCCGAGAAACGGCTTACGGCGTGGTTCGCGATCCGGAATTCTTCAGGAAGGCCAAGGGGCTTGAGGTCGTTATTCAAACAGAGGTGGAGCGGATCGACCGGCAATCAGCCAAGGTGATCTGCAGATCGATGAGCGGAGAGACGAAAGAGTACCCTTACGATAAGCTTATCCTGGCCACCGGAGCCTTTCCGATCCTTCCGCCGGGAATTCCGGAAGGCAGCCGCCGGGTCTCTACTTTTAAAGTCCTGGAAGATTCCATTGCCTTGAGAGAGGCCCTCCAGTCGGGGCAGATTTCAACGGTCGCACTGGTGGGCGCCGGGCCTATCGGCTGCGAGCTCGCGGAGGCTTTCACGGCCATGTGGGGTGCCCGAGTGGTCCTGATCGATGCCGCCCCGCAGATTTTGCCTTCCATGCTCGATCCGGAGATGGCGCGGGCGGTGGAGGCATACCTCAAGGCCGAAGGCGTCGAAGTCCGCACGAGTTGCCCACTGCAGGGCATCATTGAGTCTGAGGAGGGCGTCACCATCAGGACGCCCGAGGGCGATATTTTGGCGGATCACGTTGTCATCGCCATAGGCGTCAGGCCCCGGACCGGGCTTGCCGTCGATTGCGGCCTGAAGATCGGCACGACGGGTGGTATCGTGGTGGATGAGAAGATGACCACGAGCGACCCGCGCATCTTTGCCGCGGGCGATTGCGTGGAGCTCAGGCACCTGATCTCCGGGGAGCCGGTTATGCTTCCCCTCGGCTCCCTGGCCAACCGGGAAGGCCGGGTGATCGGCTCGAACCTCGGTGGAGGAGACGAAAAGTTCGGACCGGTGGTGGGCAGCGCGGCGGTGAAGGTCTTCGATATGAATGTGTCGGCGACGGGGCTCACCGAAAGGGCCGCCGCAAAAGCGGGGTTCAACGTGGGTACGGCATGGGGGAGCTTCACGGATAAGGCGGACTACTATCCCGAATCGCAGAACGTGCACCTGAAAATTGTCTACGACAAGGGCACGACGAAACTGCTCGGCTTGCAGGGCTATGGCAAGGGCGAGGTGGTGAAGCGCGTCGACGTGTTTGCCGCTCTCCTCAGGCATGGCGGAACGCTCGAAGACTTGCTCGATGCCGAGTTTGCGTACGCGCCGCCCTATGGCCCGGCGGTCGATCCGCTCTATTCCCTCGGCTGCGCGGCCCGCAATCAGCTTTTGGAAGGGGTGGAAGCCCTGCCGCCCGATGCGAATATCGACGAGTATTTGGTCGTCGATGTCCGCCGCGACAAAGAGGCATCCGGAAGGCCCCTGCCGGAGAAGCATACGCAGAATGTCCCGTTTGAGGAGTTCCGGGTCCTTTGCGATCAGGTGCCGAACGATAAGGACGTGGTCTGTGTCTGCTCCAAAGGTGTCCGTTCATCGGAGGCCGTTCGCATCTTACGGGAGAAGGGGTGCGCGAGGGTCAAGTACCTGGGGGGCGGGGCCTTGATGAAGCCTCCTCGATAAACTCTTCGATCTTTTTCCTTATCTCGTCTCTTAGCCGCCTCGTCTTTGCGAGCCTCTCTTCGTGAGTCCCCGTGAAGCCTGCCGGGTCTTCGAAGGACCAGTGCAGGGTCGTGCAGAAACCGGGGAAGATCGGGCACGTTTGAGTAGCCGCGTCACAGACGGGTATCACGTACTTGTAGAGTCTGCCTTCCTTATAGAAGCCGAACACACTCTTCGTCCGGTTCATCGATATGTCGATGCCGGCCTCGGCCATGGCCTCCACCGCGAGAGGGTTCAGTTCCCCCGGTTCAAGACCGGCACTTTCCGCTTCGAACCGGTCCCCGGCCAGGAGGTTCAGGAAGGCCTCCGCCATCTGGCTCCTTGCCGAGTTGTGGATACAGACGAACAGCACCCTTACCTTTTTACCTTTCGTCACACCGGTCATGTGCTCACCTCCACATAGATATATAACACATCAATGGGCCGATTGCCCGGTGCCGTCGAAGGCGAAGCTCTTTCGGATGGGTCTCTGTCTGAGTTCTACCCTGAGCAGCAGCTTCCCGGCGAACCGCACGAGCCGGGCGAGCCGCAGCAGCCGCCGGCTTCCGGGGGAGAGAAGGACGGAGAGCCGGCCCCCACATTGGCGGCGGATATAAGCTTGACCAGGTCCTCACTCCCGCACTGCGCGCAGGCAGGCGTTTCCTCTTTGCGAAGGAGCAGGACCTCGGCTGTTGCGCCGCATTTCTCACAGCGATATTCATAGATCGGCATGGATGTATCCTCCTTCCGGCGGCCTAGTGGTGGCCGCAGCTCCCCGTCCGAGTGGCCGCC
This sequence comes from uncultured delta proteobacterium, assembly GCA_963729685.1. Taxonomy (GTDB): domain Bacteria; phylum Desulfobacterota; class Syntrophorhabdia; order Syntrophorhabdales; family WCHB1-27; genus BOG-1155. The sequence continues at coordinate 23,492 of CAVSOX010000013.1, forward strand.
GCATGCGTGCTGCATGGTGAGGAGGGGCAGTTTGCCTTCTTTCAGGAGCTCCATGTTCTGTTTGACCGTCTCTGCCCTGGACGCGTAGACTTGAATCCCCTTCGCGTTGAGTCCCGAAATGGCGCCCGCGCCTATGCCTCCCACGACGACCGCGTCGACTGCCTGACCTCCTATCGCCTGAAACGGGTTGCATGCCCCGTGCACGTGGTTGAGGTCCTTGTTGCCGACCGTACCGACGCCGTCCGTCTCGGTATCGACCATGACGAACGTGGGCGCCGTGCCGAAATGTCCGTAAACCGTGCTGTTGATGCCTTCATCCTTCTCGACCGCGAAACAGACCTTCATTTTGTATCCTCCTTGTAGATGGCCTTGATATGTCAATTATTATAAACATATGCTCATAACATTGTCAAGGAGGAAGTTTGAGAAGGAGGAAGTTTGAGAAGATTATGGCCTGTTATTCAATGAGGAAAGTGCTACAATGAAAAATCCGTCAGGGAGAAGTGCGTCCGCTGCTGCGTCTGCGTGAAGACCTGCCCCACAGGGGCGAGACGACTTGCCGGTCCGGGAGTTGCTCAACTCAGGCAGAGGCTGACCGCCCTGTGCCGGGATCGGAAAGAGCCGGAATTCTTCTTCGCAAGATGAGAAGGGAGACCGAGGGTGCCCTGGAATCGACCGGGAACGTCCCGAAAAGGATAGCTAAAAACCCTCGTTTGAGCCGCGATTCGGGGTAAAGAAAAGGAGGAGATGAGATGCCTAAGTTCGTCGTGGAAAGAGAAATACCGGGTGTCGGACAGGCGCCGAAAGAAGCGCATCGGGAAGGTATTCAGAAATCCAAAGCGGTGCTCAAGGAACTCGGCCCCGATATTCAATGGGTGGAAAGCTACGTGACCGATGACAAGATTTACTGCATCTATATCGCACCGAACGAAGAATTGATAAGGAAACATGCCGAAAAGGCGGGCATTCCGGCGAACAGGATCTCCCGGGTAAGAATGGTGCTCGATCCCACGGCGGCAGAGTAACAAGTGAGATTCAGAAGTGACTGCGGAGATTGAGGATCCTTAGTCTTAGGAAAGTTTTCCGGACTCAGGAGCCAGCCTTGACGAAGCCGAGCAGGTCGTCGAGATTGGCCGTGGCAAGGCAGGTCGACGTATCCGCGGCCCCGTAGTAGATGCGGACGCGACCCAATCCATCGGGTATCCACCCGCATGAAAAGACGACATTGCCCACGTCTCCGATCCGCTCGTAGGGTTCGGCAGGAGCAAGAACCCATGGGTCGCTCCTCGCGATGAGGCGGCCGGGATCTTCGAGGTCAAGGAGCGCCAGGCCAAGGCGGTAGATGCATCCCGCCGAGGTCTGTTTGGCCCCGTGGTAGAGGATGAGCCAGCCTTCTTCTGTTTCGAGCGGCGGCGGTCCGAGCCCGATCTTGTTCGAGTCCCACCAGGCCCCGTCCCTGGCCGCCATAAGGGTCCGGTGATCGCCCCAGTGCACCAGATCGGAAGAGAAGGAGAGCCACATGTCGGCCTTTCCTCGCAGGAATGCGGTGGCAGGCCGATGGATCATGGCCCACCTTCCTTTGAAACGCCTGGGGAAAAGGGCCGCGTCCTTGTCTTCCGGGGGCATGACCGGTCCCAGGCGACGGAAGGTGCGGAAATTATCCGTGCAGGCCAGCGAGACGAGAGGACCGCCCTTCGAATACGCGGTATAGGCGACCGCCCATTCTCCCGTTTCTTCGAGCCGTGTGATCCGTGCATCCTCAATGCCCCACAGTTCTTCCGGATGATTGACCGGATCGGCTTCCAGGGTGGGCGCAGGATCGATCCGCCAGTCCGTCGACGCCGTCTGAGCTTCTGGCCGCGGTGAAGTGGGAGTGCCCTCTGCGATCCTCTACCCGGACAAGGAGAAGGGTCTCTTGACCTGCGGCTGTGGCCGCCGGGTTGAAGACCGAGGCGGCGGCGTAAGGCCACATGGATGCTTCGAGGATAGGGTTATCCGGATGGCGGGAGATGATCCTGGCTGGGTCTGTCTGCATTTTTTGCGGGGTCGCCTCTCCTTCTGACCTAGAACTCCAACGGGAGCTCCACGGGCTTTCCGGTCCGCTTCGCCTCACGGGCAAGCGCGTATGCCTCATCGTACTGGGCGGCTACCTTATCCCAGGATACCACGTTCTCCAGATAACGCCTGAGGTTGCCCCCGAGCTCCAAACGGAGTTTTTCGTCGCAGGCCAGGCGGATCACCTTTGACCGGAGCATCTCCTTATTGGTAAAGAGGAGACCGCCCTCACTTTCGAGGGTCTGCGCGGTCAGCCCTTCCATGGGCGCCGTCGTTATGTAAGGCTTATTCAGGGCGATGACACGAGCGAGGGTGCCCGATTGGGTCTCGTCGAGAGACGGGATGACGATAAAATCGCATATCGCCATCACCTTGTAGTAGGCGTCCCCCCTCGGGATAAACTCGTAGTAGTGGGCCAGTCCCTTTTCTGCAAGGGTCTCCAGCTCCATTTTGTATTTCTCGTACTCATGAAGGTCGTTGGGGTCCCGCATGGCACCGGCGGCGAGGATATCCCAATGGTCGCCCGTTCGCTCTTTGATTTCCCGCTCTATCCCTTCCCACATCGAGGTGAGGATGTCCCATCGCTTATTCGACTGAATCCACCCGACGAGCCCGACGAGGTGCTTTCCGATGTGGGGGAGCCCGTCCAATCCGATCTCCGCGCGCAACCGGGGGATCTCATGGAGCCCCCATCGCTTGTCCGGCCGCGCCCCGTGGGGCACCACCATGATGTTGAGCGGCGTCTTCCACCCCTCTCCACTGAAAGGACCAGTCGAGGCGCCACTTCTGGTAGTGACACTTGAAGAGCACCACGTCGGCGGCCTCGCAGAGCCTGTAGACGAAGTCGGCCTCCACTATCCCTCATCCGTCCGTGGATGGTGTGGGGCTCGACGACCACGGGCCAGTCACCCAGCGCAGTACCACAAGATCGATGAAACCCTCGTTTCCGTCCCCCTGTCCCCGGTCGTCGTAGAACTCGTAGAGGCCGTATTCGTGCTCGATGTGGACTGCGTAGGGCTTCAGCTCCTCCACCTTCTCGGCCACGGGCTTCCACCAGTCGTGGCGCGACATGTCGATGAGGGGGAAGACGCCGACTCCCGCCCCGTCCGTATGGCTGATGACCAGCACCTCCCGGTCGGGGTTCCGTTTTTGGATAAACTCCCTGGCCTCTTCGCAAAAGGTTGCGATGCCGCAGAGCCGCGGAGGATAGCTGGAGATCATGACGATGGGCGCTTTTTTTCTCACTTCTTTCATAAATCAGGCAATATCCTTTGCCGCAGACGTGCCGGCATCCTGGTACCACAGCCGGTTCACGTCATCGGAGGTGGCAGTCGAGGTGAGGAACCCTTGCTGAAACATGGCGAGGTTCGCCAGCAGAAATGCAATGGTCGACTCGGCGCCCTGGTTCAGGTTGGGACCGTGCGGGGTAAGGCCGTCGTAGCAGGCCCCCTGGGCAAAATCATAGAGGGACACCCCCATACAGTTGCGGCCGAAAAACCAGTCGAAGGCAGCCTGGGCGAGATCGAGCCAGCGAGGCTCCTTGGTGATCTCGTAGGCAAGCACATAGGTTTCAACCGCATAGCCGGCGTCCAGCGGCTGTTGATCGAACAGGCTCTTCTCCTTTCCCTTTTCGTACCAGCCCGCGTTGCCGACAAAATCGAAGTGTTCCCCCGTGTACGTGGTGCGGGTCAGAAACTCCAGGCTCTCCAGGCCGACCGACAGGCAGGCCTCACTTCTCCAGGACCTTGTACGCCAGAAGCAGGGCCTGCGGTATTTTCGTATTTCCGTACGTCACGGAATCGCTGAACCAGCACCACTCGTCGCTTTTGGTCCTTTCGTATTGTTCGATCTGGGCGTCAGCCAGGCTCTGGAGCAATTTCTTCGTGGCCGTCGCGCTGCTGTAGCGCTGGAGGAAATGGTAGAGGCCCACCATGGCGTACGCCCTTGCCATGGGATAATGCATATCGAGGTTCGCCGTTGCCCTCTCCATCAGCTCCCTTGAAAGGGTGCGGAACCACTCCGTGGGACCAAGCTGCACCCCGCACCCGAGCCCCCAGATAGCCCTTCCCCAGGTATCTTCCGTTTCCGGCCCCTCGTTGAAGCGACGCGAGTAATCCATGAAATTCCGGAACCGGCCGTCAGGGAGCTGGGCATGCCTCAAAAAGGCAATATACGTATTGGCTAATGACAGGAAGCGGTCTTCCTTCACCTGATGATAGGCGCCGAGGGCCACCACGAGGGCCCGGGCCACATCGTCCGTCGAATATCCGTAGTGCCGGTCGGGGACCCCGTAGACGGAATGCTGAATGATCCCGGTCTCATCGCTCAGCCGGAAGAGGTGGTCGAGCTTGATCTCGGGTATGGAATCCTGGGGCATAAAACTCGTCTTGATGATCCGGGTCTCCGGCCTTGAGTGAAACGACCCGAGGACCTCGTGAAAGACTTCCACATACTTGTCTCGCCACGTGCTTCCACGTCATCTGCCGGCCCATCTCGTACGCCTTCTTGCGCATACGGTGGCGGTCCGCTTCGTTCTCGATGAGGTCGATGATAATCGCGGCCATGCTCCCCGGGTCTTTGAATTCGGCCAGCCTCCCCCTGCCGCCGGCGAGCATCTCCTCGGCATAATAGTAAGGTGTGGAGATGACCGCCTTCCCCATGCCGAGCGCATAGGCGAGGGGTCCGCTCGTGCTCTGCTCCTTCGAGAGGTAGGGGGTGATGTAGATATCCGTTGCGCCGACGAACTGCGTCAGCTCGTCGAGGGAGACGAACCGGTTGTGAAAAATGACGTTCTGTTCCAGGCCGAGCCGGCTGGTCATGCGCTGGAGCGAGAGGCGATAGGCCTCCCCGTGCTGCCTCTTGACCTCCGGATGGGTAGCCCCCAGGATGATATAGGCCACCTTGGGGAAGCGCTTTACGACGGTGGCCAGCGCCTCGATCACGGTCTCGATCCCCTTGTTGGGGTTTAAGAGCCCGAAAGTGAGAAGCACCGTCCTGCCTTCTACATCGAACCGGTCCTTATGGAAGTTCGGGTCTATGAAGCCGACGTCGGGCACCCCATGATGGATAAACCGGATCTTGTGCCGGGGCACGCGATAGACGTTGTGCAGGATATCCGCGGATTGGCGGCTCATCACCACGAGCGCATGGGAGAGCTCCGCGACATCGGAGAGCGACTTTTGGTATCCTTCGTCCGGCTCCCTCAACACGGTATGAAGGGTGGTGACGATGGGTCTTTTCAGGTTTCCCAGAAAATGATTGATGTACGAGCCTTCCGGCCCCCCGAAGATGCCGAACTCGTGCTGCAGGCTGACCACCCCTTCACGCGACACGTTGATGTAGTCGGCCGCAAGGCGGTAGTCATGGATCTGGTTCTGCGCAATCTCGAACGCGACCTCCTGCGGGTAGCTGCGGTCCTGGGTGGGGTTGTTCATGGCCACAACGTGAAATGCGGGCTCTCCTATCTCTCGCCCGACCGCGTGGGCAAGATCGTAGGTGAACGTGGCGATGCCGCAGTTCCGCGGCGGGTAGGTTGCGACGAAGTATACCTCGACGTCCGGGTCCGAATGTACGGTGTGCGATACTTCTTGCGGCATGATCACTATCTCCTTTGCTGATACGCGCCGGGCTTTCGAGGCAGGAAGAACCAATCGAATCGTTGAGCCGGCACTTTGCGCGTGGTCTTTGGAAAAGGTCCCTCTGTTGCCCTGCAGAAGAATTTGCGAGAGGGGTGGCGACCATCCGGACGGAATTGCTCTCCAGCCGAAGGCTGGAATGACCGTTGCTATTCGCTAGAATGGCGCCGGAGCACAAGAAGTGATGCGACTGAAACGGCATCACCACAGGTTGGTGTGGATCGTTCACGAAATGCAAGCGATCCGGATCTCAAAATGCGCGATAAGACCCTGTGATAGTATACGCCCAATCCGGGGATTATGCAATTTACTCTGCAAACAGCGTAAGGGCCGGCGTGTGTAATGGTCGCCAATGCGGCGAACCGAGCCTTCACCCGCCGTCGACTGATCGGCTATGCCCTTCTCTTGCGCTCCGCAACAATAAAGCGTATATTGTACATGGATAGTGGAATAGACGGGGACAATAGTCAGGATTTGTCTCCTTATCTCAACCCCCCTTTTATTGTCAATATCTTAAGCGTACCAGCGTTACCGGACCGGTACACCGCTGACATGAGGATGAGTCGCAAGGCGCCTCGATTAAGGAGCGGTTCCATCAAGAAAGTGTGAGTTGGGAGATTGACGGAAGGCGGCGGCAGGTAGTACGTTACGTTAATTACGGTATCATAGTGCAGATGCCTCAAACCGAGGAAAGGAGCGTGAAACGATGAAGTTCACACCGTTACAGGACAGAGTGATTATCAAGAGGCTCGAGGAGGAGGCAAAGACAAAAGGGGGGATCATTATTCCGGATGCCGCCAAGGAGAAACCCCAGGAAGGCCGCGTGGTCGCCGTCGGCAGCGGCAGGATGACGGAGAAGGGACACAGAGTGGCGCCCGAGGTAAAGGTCGGCGACAAGATCCTTTTCGGCAAGTACTCGGGAACGGATATCAAAATTGACGGCGAGGAGCACCTGATCCTTAAGGAAGAGGATATTCTCGCGGTAATCGAAGATTAAGAAAGGAGAAATAGCATGGCGAAAGATATTCTATACGATCAGAAAGCGAGAGAAGCGCTCCTTAAAGGGGTAAACGCCCTTGCCGACGCGGTAAAGGTTACCCTGGGACCCAAGGGGAGAAACGTCATACTGGACAAATCATTCGGGTCTCCGACCATCACAAAAGACGGGGTGACGGTGGCAAAGGAGATCGAGCTGGAAGACAAGTTCGAGAACATGGGCGCCCAGATGGTGAGGGAGGTGGCGAGCAAGACTTCGGATATTGCCGGCGACGGCACTACCACGGCCACGGTGCTTGCCCAGGCCATTTACAGGGAAGGGACAAAGCTGGTGGCCGCAGGGAACAGCCCCATGGAACTGAAGCGGGGCATAGAGAAGGCGGTCGAGGTGGTAGTCGGGGAGCTGAAACGGCTCTCCAAACCGACTAAGGACCAGAAAGAGATCGCCCAGGTGGGAACGATCTCCGCAAATAACGACGAGACAATCGGCAATATCATCGCGGAGGCCATGGGCAAGGTGGGGAAAGAAGGGGTCATCACGGTGGAAGAGGCGAAGAGCATGGAGACCACCCTGGACATCGTCGAGGGCATGCAGTTCGATAAAGGGTATATTTCTCCCTACTTCGTCACAAACCCCGACAAGATGGAGGTAGTCCTCGAAGAGCCGGCCATCCTCATCAACGAGAAAAAGATCAGCGCCATGAAGGACCTTCTGCCGGTTCTGGAGCAGGTCGCCAAGATGGGAAAGAGCCTTTTGATCATATCTGAAGACGTGGAAGGCGAAGCCCTGGCAACCCTCGTGGTGAACAAGCTGAGGGGTACCCTGAAGGTCGCGGCCGTGAAGGCGCCGGGGTTCGGCGACAGAAGGAAGGCCATGCTCGACGATATCGCGGTCCTTACCGGCGGACAGGTAGTATCCGAGGAACTCGGCATTAAGCTGGAGAGCATCAGCGTAAAGGACCTCGGCTCCGCGAAGAGGATTACCATCGATAAAGACAACACGACCATCGTGGACGGAGCAGGCGCGAAGAAGGATATCGAGGCCCGGGTAAAACAGATCAGGGCCCAGATAGAAGAGACCACCTCCGACTATGACCGGGAAAAGCTCCAGGAAAGGCTGGCGAAGCTGGTCGGCGGCGTGGCCGTTATCAATGTGGGCGCCGCGACCGAGTCGGAAATGAAGGAGAAGAAAGCCCGTGTCGAGGACGCCCTCAATGCCACGAAGGCGGCGGTCGAGGAAGGGGTCATCCCCGGCGGCGGGGTTGCCTTTATCAGGGCCATCGAGAAGCTGAACACCCTGAAACTGGAAGGGGAGCGACAGTTTGGCGTGCAGATCGTGAAGAAGGCGCTCGAAGAGCCGATGCGCTGGATTGCGCTCAATGCCGGCCATGACGGTTCTATCGTTGTCGAAAAGGTGAAGAACGGTAAGGGCGGTTTTGGTTTCGACGCGGCCAAAGAGGTTTACGTCGACGACATGCAGGAAGCGGGTATCATCGATCCGACCAAGGTCGCCCGCACCGCGCTGCAGAACGCGGCTTCGGTCGCATCCCTGCTTCTGACGACGGAAGCCATGATCGCCGAGAGGCCGAAGGAAGGCGGCGCGCCTATGATGCCTCCGGGAGGCGGCATGGGCGGCATGGGCGGCATGTACTAGCCGGCACGTCTCAAAAGTGAAATAACCAACGAAGGGGGACCGCATAAGGTCCCCCTTTTTGCGTGGCGTTGTCACTATAATCTGTGCTGCCGCACTACCACGTTATGGTACTATAAGTTTCGATATATTGCAATTACGAAAAATAAGTGTTATTTTAATGGTATCAAACGCCATAGAGGGGTGCACCATGAGTAAACTTGACGTCGACCGGCGTCTTTATCTGAGTGAGATGTTCGGCAGCCGCGTTTCTTTCGACAGGAGAGAGCGCACGCTCTACGGTCATGACATCTCGGTCCTGCCCGGTCTTATGAGGCCGCTCACCCGCAAGGCCACACCCGATGCCGTTGTCCAGCCCGAATCCGAAGAGGAGCTGAGGGCACTCGTGAAGTGGGCGGGCGCTCACGGGGTCCCCCTCACGCCCCGAGGCAAGGCTTCCTCCGGCTATGGAGGGGCGGTGCCTGCAAAAGGGGGTATAGTAGTCGATTTTTACCGGATGAATAAGGTAATCGCGATCGATGTCCCCGCCCTCTCGGCACGGGTCCAGGCAGGCGCGATATGGGAAAAGCTCGACGGTGAGCTTGCCCGGCATGGCCTGACCCTGAGACTCTACCCCTCAAGCTACCCCGCGTCGACGGTGGCCGGCTGGCTTGCGCAGGGCGGGGCCGGGATAGGCTCCTTTGAAGCAGGCTGGTTCCGCGAAAATGTGGTCGCCGCGAGGGTCGTTACGGCCAACGGCGAGGTGCGTGAATTTGCGGGTCCCGATCTCGATCTCGTCGCAGACGCGGGAGGCGTCACCGGCCTGATCAGCGAGGTCACCTTCCGCGTGCAGCCCCTCGAAGACCTGGATGTGCTGGCCATCGGCTGTACGACACCGCGCGACCTTCAGACCCTGGCGGAGTTCCTCGTGCAGGAAGACCTCCCTGTCTGGTCGATGATATTCATCAACCCGAAGATGGCGGAGCTGAAGAACAAGGCGCCCAGGCCGGCCCACACCTGCCACGCCACGCCGGAGCAGGTCACCCTTCCCGAGGTATATCTTGTCACCCTCGCCTACAGAAAAAAGGACGGGGAGGCGGTAAGAGGCGGCCTGGGCAGGGTCCTCAAAACGGGCGAGAGAGAGCTCCTCGACGACGAGATCGCCCGCCATGAGTGGCAGAACCGCTTCAGGCTGATGCTCGTCAAGAGGCTCGGCCCGAGCCTCGTGCCGTCGGAGGTGGTGGTCCCCCTCTCCGCCCTCGGAGAGACCTTATCGGAGATCGAGAAGACCATAAGGCAGCCCCTGGTAAAGGAAGGCATCGTGATCCGGAAAGGGCGCGACAACAAGCCCGAGGCCGTCCTCCTCGGTTTCATTCCGGCGGATCAGCGCAAATTCACCTTCAATGTCGTCTTCGGCCTCGTGCTGACCATCATCAGGATCGCAAAAGACCATGGCGGCAGGGCCTACTCAACGGGTATGTACCTTGCGTCGGAGGCGGCGGCGGTGCTCGGGCCCGACCGCGCGAGGAGGCTCAAGGCATTCAAGATGGAGGCCGACCCTCACGGGATCATGAACCCCGGCAAAGTGACGGAGGGGACGGCCGTTGCAAGGGCCATCAGCCTTGCAAAGGGCTTCGAGCGCCTCATACGTCCCCTCGGCAACGCCGTGGTGACGGAGATCGGCGAGCGTCCGGTCCGGCCGGTCCGCGGGATACCGGCCGACGTGGCCTGGTATGCGTACGGCTGCTCGCAATGCGGCTACTGCGTCGACCACTGCGACCAGTTCTACGGCAGGGGCTGGGAGAGTCAGACGCCCCGGGGCAAATGGTACTGGCTCCGCGAATATATGGAAGGCAGGGAGCAGATGGACCAGTCGATGATCGATACGCTCCTCGTCTGTACGACATGCGAGCTGTGCAACACGCGCTGCTCCGCCTCCCTTCCCATCGAGGCTTCATGGATGAAGCTGCGGGGTCTCCTTGTCCAGGAGAAGAAGGAGATGACTTTTCCGCCCTTCGAAATGATGGGGGCGGCCCTTGAAAAGGAAGGGAACATCTGGGCGGGCTACCGGAAGAACCGGTCGGACTGGTTCCCGGACGACCTGAAGGAGAAGCACGGGGAAGGGGTGACTGCAAAGGCGGCCTATTTCGCGGGCTGCACGGCAAGCTACGTGGAGCACGACATCGCCATGGCGAGCGTCAGGCTCCTCGATGCAGCGGGAGTCGATTTTACCTATATGGGGAACAAAGAGAACTGCTGCGGCACGCCCATGCTCGTGGCCGGCAAATGGGACGTCTTCGCCGAGGTGGTGAGGCAGAACATCCGCGTGATGCAGGAGGCGGGCATCACGACGGTCATTACTTCGTGCCCGGCGTGCAATATGATGTGGCGTGAGGTCTATCCCGTCTGGGCAAAAAAACTGGGTATCGACTTTGCCTTTGCGACGAAGCACTACAGCGAAGTGGTGGCGGAAAAGATCGCGGCCGGGGAGTTCGCATTCCCGCAAGGCAGCGAGGGCGAACCCGTCACCGTGACATGGCACGACTCCTGCCATATGGGCCGCGCATCAGGCATATATGAGCCGCCCAGGCAGTTGATCCAGGCTATCCCGAACGTCAACTTCGTGGAGATGCATTATAACCGCGAAGAGGCGCACTGCTGCGGCAGCGTGCTCACCCTCATCAAGGACCCGCCGGTGGCGGCGGAACTGGGAAAGACGAGGCTCGACGAGGCGCTGGAGGTCGGGGCGCAGAAGGTGCTTGCCCTCTGCCCCTGCTGCGAGTTCCAGCTCAGGGTGAGCGCCGAGAAGAAGCAGGTCCCTGTCCAGGTCGAGGACCTTGCCCGCTTCTGTGCCTCTGCCCTCGGCTACAGCTTTCCGGACCCGAACCCGGAGGTCAGGAGGCAATGGGCGGTCTTCGAGGGTATGATCGGGCTGATGACGCCCCAGGGCTTTGCGCGCCTGATGGGTACCATGTGGCCCGAGCTGATCGACGCCATGCCCTTCGGCATGGGCCCGATGATGCGGCTCATGGGAAAGGTCCCCGGGGCCCTCGGCCTCATGAAACCCATGTTCCCTTTGCTCTTTCCCCGGCTCCTCCCCTTGATGATGCCGAAACTTATGCCCGTCATGCTCGAGCAGGGTGCGGGAGATGATACCGATGCCCGACTACATGGAGGAGCAGATGCCCGACTTGATGCCGGGGGTGATGGACCGGCTCATGCCGCATATGATCGGAGACGTGGTACCCCTTGTGACAGGGCCCATGATCGACTATTTGACCGGGAGGGGAGGGCGGTAGATCGGGAGACGGGGGATGCGCGGCGTACTTTCGGGCTGCTTAAGACTTGCTGTCCGCTTCCCGCATGCTTTTTGACAGGGTCTCCTGGCCTTCGAGCCTCTCCATCAGGACCTCCCGCATGGTGGCGCATGCCTCGGTGATCTTGGGCGAGGCCAGCCGGTAGTAAACCGTGGTCCCTTCGCGCCGGGCGACGAGTATGCCTTTTTGCCGCATGCTGGAGAGGTGCTGGGAAAGGTTCGCCTTTGCGATGCCCATGGCCTTGACCATGCTCCCCACCGAAAGCTCCCCCTGTTTCAAAAGGGTGATGATCTGAAGCCTTTTCGGATTCGCGAGTGTCTGGCAGATATCCGCCTGTAACTCGAACATCCTGGCGTCGGCTTCCGTGGGAGTGGGGGTTTTATGTTTGTTTCGAATCATTGCATTAATTGTAAGCCGCGAGGGCGTCTCCTGTCAACTAAAGAAACGCCCCGAAAGGTGTGAGAACCGATCCTTTCGGCTCAGGCATCACCGAAAGCCGCCCTGCGATTCAATGCGCGAGCAGGCTTATCGTGAGGATTATGAAGACAAAAAGCGTGACTGCGAGGTACGTGAAGTTCCTCGTGGAGGCGAAATAGACGACCGACAGCAGTGCCCTCACGTACGGGGTGAGGATGAGTATCGCGATGCCGAGCGTCATCAGACGGAGCGACCCATGGGGAGAGACCGGCAAAAAGAGCCGTTCGAGGAGCGCGAAGAAGTCGGCGGCCCGGACAACGACAGGGCCTCCGTAGGAGATGGCAAGACTGCCGGACGAGCGATAGAAAAGCAGAAGGCCGGCGGCTTCGAGGAAGAGACTTATCACCACGCCGGTGATGAGAATGTAGCTGATCAGACTCTCGAGCGTTGCCGCATCCTTTTCTTTACCGCCCCGGCCTACCATGAAGCGACCCCCTTGTAGAGCATGTGGCCGATGAGCATGACCACCACGCAGAAGAAAAGCCCCCGCAGCAGGCGGTCGTTGAGCTTGTTGAGCACCCTTCCCCCCGCGATGGCCCCCAGGGTCACCCCTATGGCCATGGGCGCCATCAGGGTCAGGTTGAGGAAGCCGCTGAAGAGGTAGACGCTCGTGCCCGCCAGGGCGGTCATCCCCATGATAAAATTGCTCGTGGCGCTCGCCACCTTCGAAGGCAGCTTGAGGATATGCTCCTGCACGGTCACTTTGAAGGCCCCTGCACCTATACCGAGCATCCCCGCCGCGAGCCCGGCGACCATCATCCCCAGACCTCCCAGCAGCGGCCGGTCTGCGCTGTACGCGACGACCTCCTCCCTCGCCTCATCGAAGTAGCTCCCCTGCAGATCGAGCCGGCGCGAAAGCCTCGATGGCCCCGCCGGGTTTGAGCGGCCGGGGCCCGGCCGGGTGCGCAATTTCAGGAAGGACGTCATGAGGAATGCGGCGAAAAAGAAGTAGAGGTAGACAGGTGCGATAAGGGTCGTGATCGTTGCCCCGATGATGGCGCCGACGCTCGTGAACATTTCGAGGTACATGGCGATCTTCACGTTGGCTATCCTCTCCCTCACGTATGCCGACGCCGAGCCGCTCGATGTCGCGATAACGCTCACCATGGCCGACGCGATCGCCTCTTTTACCGGGATGCCGAAGAAGACCATGATCGGGATGAGGATGCTCGCCCCTCCCAGCCCGGTGAGGGAGCCGATAAAACCCACGGGAATGGAGATCAAGAGGAGGGAGAACATGTCGAGGGCCACGGTTACCCCGACAAAGACGCAATGGCCGGGCGATGGCGGACCCTTCCGGGCGTTACGTCCGGTCTTCTGCGGTGTCGTCGCTCTCTCAAGGCCACCTCGCTTATCAAGCGCCCTGCGGTCTTTAATAGACCGAGCGTATTCTGCCCGTTCTCTTGTCGACGATCGTTTTGTCTACCATGACGCCGTCACGGTCGACTACCTCTACCTCGAAGTACCACCTTTTCTCTTCTATCCTCCCTGCATGTACGGGCTGTTTCAACTGGGGAACAGCAGAAAAGTAGGCTTCGACTACCTGTTTGGCCTCCTCCGCCGTCCTGACCGGCTTTCGCGCGCCGTAAGGACCCCATCGCATGCCGGGACAGAACTGCCCATAAGGAGCGCCCCGGTAGCCGCCCGGCCCCATGGGCTGGGCCTGGGCAGCGAGGGGCGTTAATGTTGCGAGCAGGATCATCACACACACGAAGATACGCACCGGCACTTCCTCATTTAGTATAGGTGGACCCTCCCGGGATGTCAGGGGGGTCCACCTCGAGACGATTCTCTTAGTACCAGGCAGGACAGCCGCGACCGGAGCCGCCACCCGTCATCCGGGGGCCGCAGCCGTACCCGCCACGCCCCATCATCCTGCCGCCACGCCCGTAGCCCGGACCGCCACCGGGGCCTGCGCCCATTCCAGGTCCATTTCCCCATGCGGGCAGGCCGTTTTTCTCGGCAACGCTCCGGATCTTCGTCTGAAGCTGGCCGACCTCATCCTGGAGCTTGGTTATGCGGGCCTGATTCGGGTTCTCTGCCGTGTACTCGTTTCGAAGCTCCAGCCTCTTTACCGCCAGCTCATCCGGAGCGGCAGCGTCTCCTTTTGAAACTGTTTGAACGCGTTCACGTCCACCTGCCTGCCATAGCCCGGACCATACCCCTGCACCGCGAGCGCCGCCGTGGCGAGCACCGCACCGACTGCCACCACTGCAACTACGACCAATAACTTCTTCATCTCTTCTGCCTCCTTGGCACTCTATTTTACATAACTATAAACTATGAATGTGAGCAGGCAGCGAAGAGATTATGAAGAATTGTGAACGGCGTCCGTGGGAAAGAGGATAATAAATGAAGACCCCGGGCCGGGGCCGCTTTTCACGTCGATGCTTCCGCCGTGCGCGCAGACGAGCTCCTTGACGATGGTAAGGCCGATCCCCAGGCCGCCGTCGGTCCACGATAAAACCTCTCGAAGACAAAGGGGAGGTCTGCCTCGCTTATGCCCTTCCCGTTATCCGCGACAATAATCTCCACGCCCTGCGCCACGGACACGGCGCTGACGCGGACGCGGCCCCCCTCGCCAGTCGCTTTCAGGGCATTGTCGAGCAGGTTGAGGACGATCTGGCTCAACCGCTCAGGATCCGCATAGACCGCCGGATCACCGTCGACCGCGAGCTCCAGGGCGACGCCTTTCTCGGCGAACGGTCCCGCGAATCGATCGACAATGTGAGCGAGAAAGGGCTTGAGAGGGACCTGCTGCCGCCTCAGGGAGAGTGTGCTGGCCTCGGCCCGGTTCACTCCTCGATACCCTCGACCATGTGCTTGAGACGGCCTGTCTCGTCATAGAGGGACAGGAGACGTTTCTCGTCATCCGGGATCAGGCCGTCCATCATGCCTTCGAGCTCGCACCGCATGGCCGCAAGAGGCGTCCTCAATTCATGGGCGACATCGGCTATCAGTTTCCGCCTCAGACGGTCCTGGGTCTCCAGGGCGTCTGCCATCCGGTTGAACGTCCCGCCAAGCTCGCCCACCTCATCGCGCCTCGCGACGACCACCCGGCTTCCCAGATCACCCCGTCTGATAGCAGAGGCCGCGAGGGCAAGTGACTTGATCGGTCGGGTCAGGCGGCGCGAGAAGAGCATGCTCACGAGCAGGGAGAGCCCCTCCCACGAGAACGACGGAAAAAAGCAGAAAGCGGTCGGCCCTCGTCAGAAAGAGCTGCTCGTTGGCAGGCCGCAGCACCCTGGCTTCGAGCGTTCCGATCCGCTTGCCGGCAAGGAAAAGGGGATAGGGGACAAAATCACCGGCAGCAGCCTCGGTCCTGGATCGGGAGAGTGCGTCCAGCCTCCTTCTCGCGAGGGGAGAAGCGGACTCGATTGCCTCGGCGGTATCGATGATCATGTTTCCTTTCTCGTCGAGGAGCCTTATATCGAACCCGAGCGTCAATGCCCATAAGGCATCTTGTGCCTGGGCCTCTTTTCGCCATCCGGAGTTGCGTTCGTAACCGCTTTCGAGGTCGGCAAGGACCCAGTAGACCTTGTCTTCGGCGTTGCCCTCCAGATATTCGCCGAAATCGCTGAGCACAGCTCCCTGAAGACGATCGTGCCGGAGAGGGCAAGTGCCGCCACGCCGAGAAGCAGAAGGAGGAATTTGACGTGCAGGCTCCTAAACATCCCTGTTTCCCGTGAACCGGTAGCCCACGCCGTAAATCGTCTGTATGAAGACGGGGTTCTGAGGGTCGTCATCCAGCTTGCGGCGGATATTCTTTATGTGGGCGTCCACGCTCCTCTCGTAGCCTTCGAATTGGTAGCCGAGCGCCTTCTCCACGAGCTCGCTTCTGGAAAATACCCTGTGAGGGGCGCTCGCCAGGGCGAAGAGTACCTTGAACTCGGTGGGGGTCAGATTTACCTGCCTGTCCCTGCTCGTCACCGTATAGGACCTGCCGTCCACGGCGAGAGAGCCCTTATTGAAGCTGAGCGGCTCAACACCTTCGAGGTCTTTCTTCCCGGACCGCTTCAAAACCGCTTTTACCCTGAAAACCAGCTCCCTCGGGCTGAACGGCTTGACCACGTAATCGTCGGCCCCAAGGGCAAAGCCGGCCACTCTCTCCTCCTCCGACGCCTTGGCCGTCAGCATGATAAGTGGCACGTCGGCGGTCTCTTTGAGTTGAAGACAGAGTTCCTCGCCGCTTGTGTCGGGGAGCATCAAATCGAGGATGACCAGCAAGGGCTTTTCCTTGAGCGCCATTTCAAGGGCGTCTTTTCCCCGCTCCGCATGGAGTACCCTGAAACCGGCGCCCTCGAGGTAGACCCGGACAATGTGGGCTATCTTTGGGTCGTCTTCAACAACAAGGATGGGGTAGAGCATCATAAGGATTTTACCATAATTGCGAGGGATTTGGGGATGCCCGGCGCAAGTCCCCCACTGAATGGGCCTCCCGGTGCTTTTTTGCCAAATTCGCGATATACTACCATCATGTCAAGGCCCAAAAAGGAGCGGTGTGTAAATTGCCATCCTGACGCCTCGTATTTCAAGCCACGGGGCATCCCCCTCATCGAATTGGAAGAGGTGTGCCTGAGTCTCGACGAGGTGGAGGCGCTCAGGCTCTGCGACTATGAGGGAAAATATCATGAGCGGGCTGCTTTGGAGATGGGCGTATCGAGGGCTACCTTCGGCCGCATCGTCAATGAGGCCAGGCGAAAGGTGGCCGAGGCCCTGATCCGGGGCAAGGCCCTGAAGATAGAAACAGGCGAGGTTCACGAGAAGGACGTCGAATGAACGTCTGTTTCGCCATAGAGGAAGACGAAGGCTCGGCCTGGGGCTTGCGGCCGCCGCGGGGCGCCTTCTAAGGGTTCTCCCCCTGGCCCACGTCGAACCATTCCGCGAGCATGGAGGCATGCTCCGGCTCCAGGTGGAGCGTCGAATAGAGGAATACGGTGGATGCCGATGTGGCGGTAGAGGCGATATCGCGGTACTCCTCCCGGCAGCCCATTTGTTCCAGGCAGTCCATTATCTGCTCAGCCGTGAGGTTGAAGGGCGGCCGGGTGAACAGATCGAGGGGCACCGGTCTCGGGTAGGTGACGCAGTTTTCGCGGACGACTTCCGCGATGAGGCGGGCCGGGTCGCCCTGTTTTTGCAGGAGCATCGAGGCGTAGCCCTGAGTCATGCCTTGCGAGGAATAGTAGTGCCGGGCCCCGCCCTCCGCGGCCAACTCGTGTAAATCATCATGCTCGTGAAGGGCCTCCGCGAGGGTGGGCCTTATGTCGCCATCCGGGTCGAGAAGGGGAGGGCGGCACCCTTCGATGAGCTGCCGGCGAAGCTCAAGCTCCGACACGAGACTGCCCGATTCACTCCGTTGGCGGATCATCGCAACAATCACGTCGGCCGCTGCGACTTTCCCGTTCGTGACGTGCTTCCCCTTCACCTGCGCGGACCCCGCTCTTTATCATTTACGCGACATCGGGCAGAAGATGTCGCCTGCCCAGCTCGGCGGCCACGTCGCCGAGGCCGGCCTTTTTGTATGCCCCTGCGGTCGGCGCACCCGTCGCGCCGTCCCAGCCCATCTCCTTGTAGAACATGTCGATGGCCGCCTCTATGTCCTTTCGGTCCATCCGTATCGTCCCCTTGGAAAAGGGCGCCTTGTCCTTTGAATCTCCAAAGATCCATTCAGGTGCCAAATCGTGGCGCTGTCGCATCTCCTTTGTCTTCATGTCCCGTATCGTCAACGCCCGGTGGAGGAGAAAGATCCGCTCCGCCACCTTGTCCAGCTCCTCGCGGCTCTTCCTGTCACCTGTCGCGAGGCTGTACAGCATCGACTCGGTGGAGTCGTCACCCCGGTAGCCGCGCTCCTTCAGCGGCGAGGCTATCCACGGCCCCATCCAGTTGCACAAGGAGAGCGAATCGTGCAGCTCCTTGCGAAGGAGCGACCATTTTGCCATCACGGCCTTTGAGGGATGCATGGGCGTATACGCCCCCACTGCGTCGACTGCATCGGGGGAGCCCCAGGTTTGCGTGGCCAGGCGCTTCTGCACCGCTAACGGCAGGCCGTTGCGCACAAAGTTCACGTGCGAATGGCACTGGGCATCACGGTTATACTGCAGGTTGACCAGGACCCCGCACTGGCCCGCGTCTTCGGAGGCATGGTGTTTCGGGTGCCCCATTTTCCAATAAGCCACCTCGCGGTCCTTGCTCCACGTCTCTTCGGGTATGGACCAGCGGTCCAGAAGGTACCCCGTGCCCATCCCGAGCGCGCAAGCCAATTCGCCGTCCTTGGCGGCGATCCTCGGCAGAAGCTGGAAGAGAAACGATGGGTCGCCTTTCTCGTATTTGTCCCATTCGTAGCTCCTGAATTCTGCGTCGCTCAGCTGATTCCTGATGAAGCCTTCATAGTAAAGCTTCTGGAAATCGCGCTGCATCTGGGTGTAGTTGCACCAGATGCCGAGGTCATCGGCCAGATGCATGCCTACCATGCAGGCTTCGACGTTGGTCTGGCCCCTTGGCCCGTCGGGGAATGCCTTGAAGAAAGCGCGGCCGAAATTGAGGCCGGCGCACGTATTCTGCCCCACGTCGGGGATGCCGTATTTCGCGGAGACGGAGGGGACCTTGATGATCGTGTGGCACCTGATGGGGCAGCTTGTGCAGCCTGCTCCACGGACCGTGTACTGCCACGCGATGTCGCCGAGGAAGAATGCCGCGCTGTTCGTGCGGTAGGCGATCCGGTTCAGGTTGTGGGGCTCGCACGTCCCCGTCTCGATGGGACGGGGTGCCGCTCCCCAGACGCGCCCCTTGCCGCCTTTCCAGCGCGTGTTCGGGTCGTAGAATTCCGCCCACGGCTGCGGGGCGCTCGGCACGACGTGCTGGTTGTTCGCCCCGAGGAGTGAGAGGTGGTACTTGATCAGCTCCTCCCATTGCCCCTTGTCGCCTGCGATCCGGACGCTGCCCGTGCCGACGATGCCGATGGCCTTCAGGTTCTTGGCGCCCATCACCGAGCCGATCCCGCCGGCGGAGTGGGAAACCGAGTTCATCACGTTCGACATGGGGACCAGGTTCTCACCCGCCGGGCCGATGGCGGCAACCACCGACTCGGGCCCCATGATCTGCGAGATCGCGAAGGTGGTCCTGCGGATGCCTTGGCCCCAGAGGCGGCGCGCATCCTTGATCACCACCTCCCGGTCCGCGATCGACAGCCAGACAGGACGGTCTGCCTTGCCCTTGATGACGATGGCGTCAAACCCTGCGTATTTCAGCGTGGCGGCAAACTGCCCGCCCATGTGTCCGGTCGCTACCAGGGGCTGGGGCCAGCAGGTCGGCCAGAGGGTAGTGATGGCGGTGCGACCGTTGCAGGGCGCACCGGTCCCGGCCAGCGGTCCGGTGGCGAAGACGATCCTGTTGTCCGGATCGAGCGGCGTGGTCCCCGCACGCACCTCGTCCCACATCACCTTGTAGCCTATCCCGGTCCCCCCCAGGTAGTCCTTATAGCGCTCCACCGTATCGTCCGTCCAGATGCGGCCGGTCGAGAGGTCGACGTGGAGCACCTTCCCGGCCCAGCCTCCGTAAGTGGCCATTCTCTTTCACTCCTTACTGTTCTTTATAGTGACGAGTGCGGAAGCGGCGAGTGACGGGTAAGGAATTTAAGGCAGCTATCCTCTGCGCGACTTTGCACTCGTCACTCTGCACTCGGCACTTGTCACTATTCCTCCTCCTCGTAGCCGACGATCATTGCCTTTATATGGGAAAACGGCGTCCTGCCGAGGGTCGCCATGTAGACATGGATCACGAGATAGAGGGCGAACATATACGCGCCGATGACGTGGACGGCGTCGAGGGGTTTCGCCACATTCCAAAGCAGGATATACCTGCGGACGAGCGTGATATCGCTGAAAAGCAGGCCGGTGACCGCGAGGACCGGAGTGGCGATGCACATCACGCCAAGGTACGCGAGCTTCTGCAGAGGGTTAAGCTTCCCGTCGGGCGACGGCCGGAAAGGGATCTCTTCCCCCTTGAAGATAGACCAGGCGTAAAATCGCGTTTGGCTGAAGACGCCCTTGATATCCCGTTTCCTCAACGCGTAGTGGCGGGCCAGGTTACCGCTTGCAAGACTGTAGACCAGCCAGACAACACAGGAGGCGGCCATTGCCCAGCCTGCGTACTTATGGATGAGGAGGCTGGTACTGTGGGGCGGCAGGTCGGGGATCCCGGCCACGCGAAGGCGGATGCCGGTCGCAAGGAGCACCATGACGAGAAAAGCGTTGGTCCAATGCCATACCCGGAGCAACAGGGGGTGGAGATACGTTCTTTTCACCGTTTCACCACGGCGCGCACCGCCCCATGCGCGAGCGCCACGAGCACGACGACAGGCAGGAAGATCGTGCCCAACCGATCGATCCAGCCATAGGTGGAGCCGGGTCCGGAGGTGGAGAGACCCGCCGGTGGACTCGCATTCTTCCCGGACAGATGACATTCGAAACAGGCTGCGGCCCTCGGCCCTTGCGGCCGCGCCGTGGGAGAGAGACGAGGAGGTATCGTGCCGGTCAAATCACGCCAGGGTACGTAGCTGAGCGACTCGGCGGGACATGCCTCGACGCATTTCGGTTTTCCGTTGCACAGGTGGCACTTTGTCGCCTTGCGTGTATCCGGGTCGAAGGAGATCATCTCCCACGGGCACGCCTTCAGGCAGATCTTGCAGCCCGTGCATTTCGCCATGTCGACGACCCGTGCGCCGGTCGAAGGCGCCGCCACAATCGCACCCTCCGGGCAGACGTTGGCGCAGGGGACGGGGTGGGGGCACTGTTTACAGAGGTCCTGGACTACCACGCCGCTTCCCCAGAGGCCCTGGCCTTCGCGCCACGCAAAGAGGGCGCCGGACCCGAAGTTGGCGTTGCGGTCGACCTTGATCCGCGACAGCTTTGGCGCTGCTTTCCCGTCATTAAATTCGGTGCACGCCGACTCGCAGCGGCCGCACCCCACGCACAGCACCGGGTCCGCGATCACGAGACCCTGGGCCTTCTCCATAATGATCAGCGGCTTTGCCGCGGACCGGGCCAGGACAGGGGCGAGGGCCGATGCCGCCACAATCGAGATGCCTCCCAGTTTTAAGATCTGGCGGCGGGAAAACAGCAGGTTCGGACCGGGCGAGGTGTCCTGCGCTTCGGGCGTAAGGGTCGAACTTTCTTGTGCATCGAGCATGGTGTGAAGACTATCCATTGTCCGGCATCCTTACGTACCCGAATCAATACGAATGCACAATTATAGCGCGTTTGTTCTCCCTGCGCAAGGCGGCTTGGGGCACGTGTATTCCGAAGGAGGTTTGGGGGCGACAATCATAGTCAGCCACACGTTTTGACAGTAATCCGAAAAGTCGTACCTTAACCTTCACGGCTCGATACAAGGTCCTCCGAGCTTGCTACTTCTCGAGTCGAGAGAAATCATATGTTGTTTTATTGAGCAACGTTCCGTACGAGCCGACGGCAAACAGGTACAGCCCTTTATCGAGCCTATAGAAGAAACAGCGGTCGGTATCGGCTAAGCCCTTTTCATTCCCCGCAACGCAGTGCCAGGTATAGGTGTTCTCATTAAGGTATATGTGCTCGTACGCATCTTTTGGAGCTGTACATCCACTGGACCCTTCTCCGATCAGGTCCGTCGTCCTTTCATGGCGCGGTGTGGTTTTATCGCATCTCGGCTATGGCCGGGTGGTGTTTCCAGATGCTGCCGCTTGCCTCCTGGAAGGCATAGCCAAGCTGCAGCACGCCGAAGTCGTCCTGGAGGCGACCGACGATCTGGACGCCCACCGGCAGACCGCTTTGGGAGAATCCGCACGGGACCGCCAGCGCCGGATTGCCAATCGTCGATATATAGGAGCATGACCTCATCCAGTCGATATAAGTGTTCATCTTCACCCCTTCGATCTCGGTAACATACTCCGTGTTTACATCGAAGGGCAGGACCTGACTGACGGGCATTACTATAAACTCATACTTCTCCATGAACTGCCGGACCCTGTGGTAGAGCGCCGTTCGCTTTATCTCCAACCGGGCGAGTTGGGGACCCGTCTGGGTGTATCCCTGCTCGATGTTCCAGATCACCGTGTCCTTGACCTTGCGCCGCACGTCCATGTTCTTTACCATGTCCCCAAGACCGCCTTCCAGGAACCATGCCCGTTGGGCATTGAAAATCTCGTTCGCATCCGAATAATCCGGCTCTGCGTCCTCAACAATACACCCGAGCGATTCGAACCATTTTCGAGACGAATCGACCGTCTCCTTGACTGCACGCTCGTAAGGCAGCCCTAAAGTGGCCCACGCGATGCGGGTGCCCTTGAACTTGCGGCCGAGGGGTTGGGCAAATTTGCTGCCCGGTTCGGTGATGCTTATGGGCGATCTCGGATCGGGGCCGGCGATGGCCGTCATGAAAAGCGCAATGTCCTGAACGGTACGCGCCATCGGGCCGTGAACACCGAGGGTAAACCATCCCATTGGAAGCGGCCAGGAGGGTACCCTCCCTGGCGACGGGCGCAACCCGACTACGTTGCAGAAGCTTCCCGGGTTGCGCAGCGACCCGCCCATGTCGCTCCCGTCAGCCAGCGGGACCATGCCGCAGGCGAGGGCCACGGCCCCGCCACCGGTGCTGCCGCCGCAGGTCTTAGTGAGGTCGTAAGGGTTGAGCGTCGGCCCGAAGACGGCGTTAAAGGTCTGAGAGCCTGCCCCAAACTCGGGAGTATTGCTCTTTCCGACCATGATCGCGCCCGCCCTTTTTTCCCGCTCGACGATAATCGAGTCGAGATTGGGAACGTTATCCTTCATGAGAAGGGAACCGGAAGTAGTCCGGACGCCCTTCGTCGGTTCCAAATCCTTGACCGTTACCGGGAGGCCGTGAAGAGGTCCCAGGATCTTCCCCTTGGCTATCGCCTCATCCGCTTCCCGGGCTCGCGCCAGGAGTTGTTCCGCGGGAATGAGCGTGACGATGGCATTCACCTTCGAATTAACCCGATCGATCTGTCTCAGTGTGGCCTCCATAACGTCCCGGGCGGACAGCTTCTTCTTTTGCAGGAGTGCGACCATTTCGGTTGCTGTCATAAAACAGATATCCGAGTTGGATGTGGTTGCGTAAGTTTTCGCATCCGGTGCTCCGAGAGCACCCGACGCGAAAATCTGCCCCCCACCGCGCCTCCTAATAAGGCTCCGCCAAGCTTGAGCACGGTTCTCCTTGTCATCTTCGTCTCGTCCATACTTACCTCCCCCTTTATAGTGTCGGTCTCCCCGCCTCCGGCGAGGGTTAAAACTGAAGCGCCGAATCGATCTCTGTTTCCGGTACATCAAAGATAAGGCCCGAGGGGACCAGGGTTCCTTTGTGAAGAACTTCGGCAAGCGGTCGTCTTTGCGGGAAAATCCCGCTGCCTCGTTGAATTTCTCTTCCGCCTTGATCACCGCCGCCCCGAGGTTCATCAGGTAAGCATCATCGACCCGCTGGCTCGTGACCGCAGCCGCGCATGCGATAAGGTGCTTTTGCAAATCCGGCATATCGAGCAGCGGCAGCGACGCGAAGAGGCAGACCCCAAGGCTGTCAATCGCGGCGAAGTATCGCTGCAGAAAGCCGGACACCGGTCCTTGCCCGGTTGGCGCCGTTGGATTGTATTCGGGGTTCATTGGACTGGGGAGCGCGTTTCCGCAGGTATGGTCGGCACCCATGGGGGAGGTGGCGTAGGTCACGCCCGTGCCTTTTAGAGCATTCCCCATAAATAATTCCCATATAACGTTGTTATATCTAGACATTTCCCTAGACTTGTGGTTACATATGGATCGTGGCTCCGAGATATGTCGCTCCCAATCCCGAGAACGCATCCCTTCCCGATCTCCAGGCAGCCCGGAAGGCCGGGAATAGGGAAACGGACCGGAGATGCCTCGTCATTATCATGCTCCTCGTCGGTTCCTCCCGGGAACAGGTAATGAAGACGGTCGAACTGTCTGATAGCGCAATAAGAAAGGTCATCAGGGCCTTCAACTCGTACGGCATCGACGGTCTCATTGCCAAGAAGAGACCGGGCCGGACTCCTCTGATTTCAGGTAGCCAGAAGGAAGAGATCCTCGAAGAGTTCGAGGAACCGGGACGCGCCATGAGGACCTTCTGGACCGCCACTGCGTTCCATGGCCATATTACTAAGAAGTATCAGGTGGAGTGTTCTTATGAGACGGTGCGTCGTCTCCTGCACGAGAAGGGCTACGTCCTGAAAGTGCCCCAGCCCTGGCCGGACAGACAGGATGAGAAGCTGCGCGAGGAGTTCGTGGATCGACTCAGAAACCTTGCGGAAGACCCCGAAGTAGAGCTGTGGTACGGCGACGAGACGGGAGTGGAAGGAGAGCCGAAACCGCGAAGGAGTTGGGCGATCAAAGGGTCCCGACCGAAAGTGGTCCATAACGGCGATCATGTTCGTCTGAACATCTTAGGGACCGTCTGTCCACGGACCGGGGAGTTTTTCGCTATAGAGGCAAGCCACTGCGATACCGACGTCTTCCAGGTCTTCCTCGATGAAGCAGCAAAATCCATTGTGCCTACTCTGAAAAGGAACATCCTTATCCTCGACAACGCCTCCTGGCACAAGCGGAAGAACCTCAGCTGGCACTTCTTCGAACCGATATATCTTCCCCCTTATTCACCTGACTTCAACCCTATCGAGAGAATCTGGCTCATTATGAAGGCCGACTACTTCACGAACATCCACTGTGGGAACAAAACCGCCCTGATAGAAAGAGCCGATCATGCTCTTTGCGAGTTGATGGACAACCCGACGAAAATTGCCTCTGCAGCCACGCCTATCGGGAATTAATTCTGCGGAATGCTATAACAGGCGGGGATCGTAGCCCGCGAGGGACTGACCCTTTACCTGCGGAACCCTCTTCACCTTGAGCTTCTTACCCGTGGCAACGCAGCCATTGCCGATCATCGCTGCCTTCTTGACGCCTTTGCCCGCCTGTTCGATGAGGGCATAAGCCGCCTTTCCGTCTCCCCACGGAAGCAGGCCGCCCTCCATCGCCACTGCCACGGCAGCGCCTACCTCCATCGTATCGAGGCCCAGGTCATTGCAGAGGCGGTTAATCTGCGCGACTTCGTCAAGACTGGCAATGGCACAGTTGGAGCCCACAAGGGCCAGGGTCTCGTACTCCAGACCCGAGACAATCTCCCCACCTTTCTCATCGGTATAGACGTTGGAGCATCCTATGACGCAACCGTTCATGCAGCGGTGAACCGCTTTGCTGTTCGGCCTTTTCGCCATAATTTCGACCATCAATTCCCCGGAGATCTTCTCCGCGCCGTCGAACTGACCCGATGAATAATTCTTTGTAGGAAGAGCGCCGGCACTATTGATCATCATGACCAGGAGCGGCGTCCCAAGCTGTTTCAAACCCTCCATGAGCGGATGAGAGAGGATCCCTTTGGTGAGATCGGCCGCTGCTTCCTTCAGTTTTGCCTCGTCGCCGATCTCTACCCCGGTGGCGCCCGCATCATCGATGATAACGGCCTTGAGGTTCTTCGAACCCATCACGGCACCAAGGCCGCCGCGGGCGGCCATCCTGATCTTGAAATCAGGGGACGTCGTGGAAACCGACGCAGCTTTCGAGCTGCCCGTCCCCGGCCGGTCCTATGCTGATGATAGCGACCCCATCGTCGTGCCCGGCCCTGAGCTTATCGATGGTCTCATACCACTTACGGGGGGCCGAAAATGGTCGGCATCGATCTCAAGACCAACCAGGTGTTCAAGACTATCATTTTCCCCGAAGATGTCGCCCTGAAGAACACGTACCTGAATGACGTCCGGTTCGATCTGAAGAGGGGCACCGAAGGTTTTGCCTTCATCACCGATTCGGGGGCGAACGCGATCATCGTCGTGGACCTCGCCTCCGGCAAAAGCTGGAGACGGCTTTCCGACCACGCGACAACGAAGCCGGTGCCGGGGATGATCGCGATGGTGGAGGGACGGCCGCTCCTGCTCAACATACCGAATAAAAAGCCGTTTCCGCTGGCAGTAGGGGCCGACGGCATCGCCATGGCCGCCGACGGCAGCAGACTCTTTTATTGCCCCCTCACGTCCCGTCATCTCTACAGCGTGAGCGTCGACGCCCTCGTCGATGCGTCCATGACGGATGAGAAAGTGGCGGAGACGGTGAAGGACCACGGCTACAAGGGAGGGGCGTCCGACGGCCTGGAGTCGGATGCCGAAGGCCGCGTCTACCTCAGCGATTACGAGAATAATGCTATCCACCGGATGATGCCCGATGGGAGCATCGAGACGATTGCCCATGACCCGAGGATGCTGTGGCCCGACACCCTTTCCCTGGCCTACGACGGTTATCTCTATTTCACCGCCAACCAGATCGAGAGGCAGGCAGTTCACTGGGGAGGCAAGGACACCCGTGAGAAACCGTATACGGTGTTCCGCATCAAGGTCGACGCGAAACCGGTGGCGCTGCGATAGAGGGGAAAAGAGTGCGACCCGGCCCCTTTGCAAAGAGCGGCCGGCTTAACGAGGCCCTTAAGGCCGGACATGATATTCCGGCCTTAAGGGCGTGAAATGCAACGATTAATTTGCTTTTTGCCTTTCCTTCATGATCTCTTCGCAGGTCGGATAGCCTTCTCCCGCCGGAATGGTCACGATGTCCACGCCTACCAGGTGGTCTTTATACTCGGGCACTTTTTTCGTCATCCCATAGAAGGTGGGGAGCAGGAGCTGGTGATCGCATTTCCTCACCTGGAGCTTGCCGATGGCGGTATTCTCCAGGGTCATGCCCTCCATGGCATCGATCATCTTCTCCGTATCTATCTTACCGGCCTTCTGATAAGCCTTGGCAAGGAACTGGGCCGTGATGTAGCCATAGAAAGAAGGCATGGTCGGCAGCCTGTTGTTCGCCTTCTTGTATTTATCCACGAAGGCCTTGTTCTCCGCAGTCTTCGGATAGTAAAAGAGGTAGCTTGCAGTTCCTGCCACGTTCTCCGGCCCTTCCAGGCCCAGGGATGAGAGAACGGCAAACTCGATTGCCGTGTGCTGATAGATGGGTATCTTATCGATCAGGCCGGTCGCCTTGGCCGCCTTCTGAAAACCGATAACGCTGGCGCCGCTGTTGCCCATGATCATGAAATCTGGTTTTGCCGCCATGATCTGGGTGATGTAGGGGACGAAATCCGTCTCCCCCACTTTCCACCAGGTTTGCCCCAGGAGCTGGACCTTGGGGTTAAGCTGTTTCAGCCGGTTCCAGGTGGAGTCACAGATCGCGTGACCGTATTCCATATCATCGCCCGCAATCCAGTACTTGATATACGGCTTTTTCGCGAGAGCGGCGGCTGCCGCGTTTCCGGCCATGGTGGTATTTTCAGCCATGTCGAAGACATATCGGTGGCCTTTCTCGCCGGATATCTTGTTGCTCTTGGAATAGGTCACGAAGAACGGGATCTTCTCCCTTTTGGCAAAAGTGGATATCGCGAGGGCCGAGGCGCTGCTTATGGTCCCCATGAGGATATCTACCTTCTCCTTCATGACGAGCTCCTTCGCCATTGACAGGGCCAGGTCGGGCTTGAACTTCTCGTCCCTTGTGAGGATCTCGAATTTTCTGCCGAGGACGCCTCCTTTGGCGTTGATCTCGTTGATCCCCATCCTGAACCCGTCGCGCATATCGATGCCGAAGACGGCCGCCGGCCCGGAGTAGCTGTCGACGATGCCCACTTTGATGGTGGCGGCAGCGTGGCCCACGGAGGAGAAGGCAAAAAGCGCAAGGAGACACGCCAGGATAACAGAAAGCAGTGCAGATCTTTTCATCATGGTACCCCCTGTCCAAAGATTGTTCGCCCGCCGCATGTCCGGTCAGGCGTACTACGATGCTAAGAATAACCCCATTCGGGCAATTAAGGCAAGCATGGTTTTTGGAAAAACCCTCTCGGAGGGTAGGGCCGCACCCGGCGCGGACCGGACGCCGAGCCCCTCATAAGCTCTTTGCCGGGTCTGCTTGATTGAGAGGGAGATCAATCGGTGAGCGGCACGATATCGACCGTCGTGCTGTAGTAGCCGGCCATGTCGCCCGCCGTCGATACGGCCGCCTCGGTCAGTTGGTTGACCCCTCCGCCGTGCTTGATCCAGGTCCCCTGCTCGACAACGACCATGTCTTTGCGGACCGAGTCCGAGAGATGGACCAGGACCTTGAGCTCGCCTGCCCGCGACCTCAAAATGGCCCGGGTGTTCTCGCGCAGCCCCCGCTGCGCGCCGACGGCCGGATGGATCAGCGCGACAGGCATCTCGGGGTGTTGATGCTCGAGGATCAGGGAATTGAGCCATCGCCCTCCAAGCAAGGTCAAAAGGTGGTAGGGAGAGTCGGTCTGTCGATTGCCCTGCATGCGGTCCGTAAACTCGAACTTGCCCGAAGGCGTGGGAAATTTGTGGTCGGCGAAAGCGACCATCGGGGCCACGGGACAACGCACGGGTCCCTCCATCACCTGGGCGACCGAAAGCCCCGCCCGCTCCATGGGCGCCAACACGCGGGTGAGCCACTCTCGCGGTGTGCCGGCCATCCGGTCTTCCAGCCCCAGCCTCGTTGCCAGGTCCTGGACGATCCGAAGATCGGAGCGCGCCTCACCCAGGGGCTCGATCACCTTGTTGACCGGACCGATCCAGTTGTGTCCCCAACTGACCAGGATGTCCTCCTCTTCGAAAAATGTAGTGGCGGGAAGGAACAGGTGGGCGAGATCGGCGGTGTCCGTGAGGAAGTGGTCGACCACCACCACGAAGGAGAGGCTTTTCAACGCCTTGATCACCGTGTTTGAATCCGGACAGGACGCAACGGGGTTCGTGCCGTTGATCCAGATCATTCTTACCGGAGGATCGGCAGCCAGGAGTGCGGGGCCGAGAAGGGGTTCGGGGATTTCTCTGCCGGAGTTGCCCGGTTGGGGCGTCAGCACGCGCCCGTCAAAATGACGTCGCGTCTGGAACCCGTGGTTTACCCCGCCGCCTGAGACGCCGATGTTGCCCGTCAAAGCGGCCAGCGCGTCGATCAGCCTGATCATCTCGAAGCTTTCGCGCCATTTGTTGATCCCGTAACCGAGGAGTATCGACGCAGGCTTCCGCTCCCCATAGAGCCGGGCGAGCCTCTCCAGCACGGAGATGGGGAGATCGCACGTCTCGGCCACCCGGGGCAGGGTGATCGAATCGATGAGACGGCGGTAGCTGTCGTAGCCGGCGGTATGCGCGGCGATAAACTGCTCATCGGCCAGACCCATGTCCAGAAGGAGCTTCGCGATGCCGGCGGCCAGGTAGCCGTCGGTCCCGGGCCGAGGCGCCACATGCTCGTCCGCCACATTGGCTGTTTTCGTCCGCACGGGGTCGATGAGCACGATACGGGCGCCTTTGTCGCGCGCCTCCCGGAGGAGCGGGACCATATGGACGCTCGTCTTGTACGGGTCTTTCCCCCAGATGAATATCGTCCTGCTGTTTTTGAGGTCGGCAGGGTCGTTTCCCAGCCGGACCCCGAAGTCCGCCTTCTGAGCGGCCATCACCGCCCCCGCGCAGAGCGAGCCGGTTTGGGTGGTCGTGCCGCCAAGGAGATTGAAAAACCGCTTGACGAGGTGTTTCGTGGTACCCCACGAGGCCGAGCGCTGGTAGTGCATGATCGAGGCGGGCCCGTCCTGTTGTTGGAAGCGGCGGATCTGCTCCGCGGCTATATCGAGCGCCTCCGTCCAGGTGATCTGCTCCCATCGGCCGTCGACTTTCTTGAGGGGATGGAGGATACGCTCCTTTGCATAGACCCGCTCGGGATACCGGTATCCTTTACGGCAGAGAAAACCCCTGGTGTAGCCGTGGGCCGGGTTTCCTTCCATCTTCACCACGCGGCCGTCCTGCACGGTTGCAATCATGCCGCAGTTGTCCGGACAATCCATGGCGCATGTCGTCACAACTTTGTTCATGAGCCCTTCAAAATTGTTCTAATCACATCTCTATCCCCAAATAGCGCACGAAAATGTCTTTCCGTCCTTCCAGCTCCTCCCTGGTTCCCGTATATTCCACCCGCCCCTTTACCATGAAGTAGACGCGGTGGGCGAGGGCGAGGGCAAAAGGCACACGCTCTTCCACCAATAGTATAGTCATGCCCCCGGCATTGAGCTTCTTTATGATCTCCTGGAGGCCGGCCACAAAGAGCGGCATCAGGCCGGTCGTCGGCTCATCGAGCATAAGGATGTCCGGCTCTTTCAGGATGGCCCTGGAGATGGCAACCGCCTGCTGCTCGCCCCCGCTCAGGGAGCCTGCCTTCTGATGCAGTTTGCCCTTGATATTGGGGAAAAGCTCGAAAACGCGCTCCAGTGAGTCGCTCTTCCCCGTGTGGATCATACCGGTCTTAAGGTTTTCGAGCACGGTCATTTTCGGGAACAGGTGTCTCCCCTGCGGGACGTATGCGATCTTCATCCTGCCTATCCTGAACGCCTGCATCGTTGTGATGTCGACGCCGCTTAAGGATATGCTGCCCGACTGCGGTTTGACGAAACCGATTATCGTATTGAGGGTAGTGGTCTTTCCGACGCCGTTGCGCCCCAGCAGCGCGACGATCTCCCCCCGGCCCACTTCCAGGGAAACGCCCTGAAGGATGTAGCTCTTGCCATAATACGTGTGGACGTCGGTGAGCTTCAGGAGCATGTGATATCGCCCAGGTAGATCCTCTGCACCTCTTCATTCCTGCCGATCTCCTCGCAGGAACCGTCCGCGATCACGCACCCGTTGCTGAGGACGGTAAGATTGTGACAGAGACGGAGGATGACGTCCATGTTATGCTCGATGAGAAGAATGGACATGCGCCCGGAAAGCAGCCTCTATCAACTGCACGATGCCGTCCGCCTCTTTCGGCCCCACACCCTGGGTGGGCTCGTCGAGAAGGAGGAGGGCAGGGTCCGTGCTGAGGGCCATCGCGATTTCGAGGACCTTCTGGTCGCCGTATGACAGGTTGGAAGCCAATTCGTCCCGTTTGTCCTCCAATCCGACCAGCCGGCACAACTCCATCGTTTTGTCGGCCACCTCTTTGAGACTGTCGGCCCGGGAAAAGAACATGGTGGCCGCCCGCCTCGCCTTCGAGTAGACGCCTACCCAGACGCACTGGTAGACGGTCATTTCCGGGAAGACATACGTGAGTTGGAAAGTCCGGCCCATGCCCTTTTGACAGATCCGGTCAGGGGAGAGGCCCGTGATATCCTCGCCCTTCAGGTAGATCTTCCCTGAGCTTGGCTTGAACTCACCGGTAATCACGTTGAAAAGCGTTGTTTTCCCCGCCCCGTTGGGACCGATGATCCCCCGCACCTCTCCCGCCCCGATTTTGTAGCTCACGTCGTCGACCGCGGTCAGCCCGCCGAAATGCATCGAGACGCCCACGACTTCGAGGAGGTATCCCGTTTTCGGCCATGCTACCTCGTCCCCCTGCCTGCCAGATAACCGAGCATGCCCCTCCGCGATACCTTGAGGATGATCAGGATAAGGATGCCGAACAGGAGCAGGTAGTGCGTGAACCAGGCGCTCACGTAGTACTGAAAAAGCGACATGAGGGCAACGCCGATCCAGCAGCCGGCAAGGGTCCCGGTGCCGCCGATCAGGCACCAGACAATCGGCAGGACCGACCAGTAGAAGCTGAAATAGTCGGCGGACGCGTAGCGCAGCGTCATCGCATAGAGGGCGCCGCTGAGCGCCCCGAAAATACCCGACAGGACGAATGCGGCCAGCTTGTAACGGCTGACGTTGTAGCCAAGAAAATGTGCGCGTCTGGGATTTTCCCTTATGGAGATGAAGATCCTCCCCAGGGGCGCGCCGATCATCCGCTTCAGGATGAGGTAGCTCAGAAGGAGGAAGAAGAAGACGAAGTAATAATTGACGTACGGGTTGTAGAGGGAGAGTTGGCTTATGCCCCCAAAGATGGGCGGAATGGTTGCGCTCAGGCCGTCATCGCCGCCTGTCAGCCACGTCATGTCCATGGCGAGGAGGTGAAAGACGGCGGAGATGATGGCGGTCACGATGACGAAGTAGGCCTCCGACAACCGGACGCAGATGAGTCCCAGGAGGAACGCGAACAAGAAGCCGACGAGCAGCGCCACGCCGAGTGCGGGAATAAGCCCCAGCTTGAACGACATGACCGAGAGGATGGCGCCATAGGCGCCCGCCCCGAAGAACATCGAGTGGCCCAGGCTGCACTGGTTCGTGTAGCCGAGGCAGATATCATATCCCATGGCGAAAATAGAGAATATCATGATCTGTACGACCAGGGAGCGGGCCCCGGCCGGCAGCACCACGCCGAGGATCGCCAGCGCCACCAGCGAGACGAGGGCGAACCGGGTAATTATCCCTTTTCTCTCCATAATCGGTCCCTAGTGTTCCGGCTCCCCGAACAGTCCCCTCGGCCTGATCATGAGGATGATGATCATGACCACGAAAATGGCAGCCTTGGATTGGGTCGGGTTAAGGACCGCCGACAGGACGCCTTCGAGGGAGCAGAGCGAGAGGGCCGCGACGAGGGTGCCCCCGAGACTCGCCGAGCCCGCCGATGATGACGACGATGAACGCGAGAAGCGCCACGTCGTTGCCCATGAGGTAGAACACCTGGGTGATGGGCGCGGCGAGCACACCGCCTATGGCGGCGAGGACACTGCCCAGCACGAAGGTGCCGACGAGCACTTTATTGACGTCGATCCCCATCGCGGCGGCCATATGCTGGTCCTGGATCGACGCCCGGATCAGGACGCCGTACGACGTTCGATAGAGGAACAGCCAGATAGCCGCCAGGATCACGACCGAGATGCCGGCGATCAGAAATCGGTAGCCGGGGTAGGAGACCCCGAAAAGATCGAACGTGACTTCCCATGGGACCGGCATCTTCTTGGGGATGCCGCCGTAGGTCGCGAGCGCTGCCTGCTGAAGAACGAACGATATGCCGACGGTGGCGATCATGGTCACGGCGTGGTGGCCTTCGTAGGGACGGAGGACGAAGCGTTCGATAGGCGCGGCGATCACCGCGATGATGAGCGGCACGACAAGCAGGGCCAGCCAGAAATTGCCGAGGACCGGGAAGAGGTAGAAGGCGAGCACGGCGCCCACCATGTACAGGTCGCCGTGCGCCATGTTGACGATGCCCATGACGCCGAAAATGAGAGAGAGCCCGAGGGCGATCAGGGCGATGATAAGACCCCAGATGAAGCCGTTCATCAAGAGGAACAGGACATTGAGCAGCCAGTCAGGCAACTACTTCCTCCCCATAAGGTCACTCACGTCGGAAAACGAAAAAGTATGGTCACGCCTTAAAGCCTGGGGCCACCCCGATGCCCTCTATCTCATGAGCGAGATCGTGTGAAGCCGATCAGAAGCCCTCGCTCAAGCGGTTTACAAGGGGCGGGTACATGACGTCGGAGGCCGGAACGCGCGACACGACCTTAAGCTCTCCCTTCACGATGCGCTCCACATAGAGCCCGCACACTGGGCAGATGATCTTCGGCGCGTATCCGCATGTCGCCCTGAGGGAACTCGACACTCTCTTTGAGCTGCATGCCTTCGAGCGTTTTGATCAGCTTCGGCGTATCCTGCTTCCCCTGCCAACCGCTTTTCTGGATTGCCGCCTTGAGGACGAAAGGCGCCTCCCACATGGCCCAGTTATAGGCCAGTACGAACCGCTCTCCGGTGCCGTTCTCCTTCCCTTCCGCGTCGACATTGATGAGTTCCCTGTATGTCCTGTTGTTCTTGGTATTGAGCCCTTCGAGCATGGTGGGATACGCGGTCATGCAGTAGGTCCCTTCTGCCGGGGGCCCCAGCTTCTTGATATCCTGGGCGGAAATCGCATAGACGCCGCCGAGCTTCTTGATGTCGGGTCGCACGGCGTACAGGTCCCTGATAAATGAGAGAAAGTCGGAGCCGAAGTTGGCGAAGTAGACCCCTTCAGCCTCTTTTGGTATTTTGCCCTTGAGATAGGGCAGCCAGTCGCTGGTGCCGAGGGGAACACGGATGGATTCCAGCACCGTCCCACCGTCCTCTTTGATGTACTGGGTAAAATCCTGCTCGTTCGCCCAGCCCCATGCATAGTTGACCACGACGGTCACCCATTTTTTTCCGATGTTCTTTACGGCGTACCTGGCTGCGGCCTTTGCTTCCTGACGCACGGCCGAACATGCCTGGAAGACGTAGCGATTGCCTTTGTCACCCGAGATCTCGGTGGCGCCCGCGGACGGCATATAGATGACCTTCAGCTCCTTGGCGATGGGAGCGCATGCGACCGCAACGCCCGAGCTGTTCGAATCGAGAACAAAGTCGACGCCATACGTCTCGACCAGCTTCCGGAACTTCAAGGCCCCGACCGACGGCTTGCTCTCCGTATCTTCCACATAGAGCTCGACCTGACGCCCGTTGATGCCGCCGTCCTTGTTGATCTTGGCGATAGCGGCCTTGACCGTCTTCTCGTGAGAATACCCGTAGGCGGCCAGCCCTCCGGTCTTGTCCGCGACCATCCCGATCTTTATGGGGGTCTTTTTCGCCTGCCCCAGCACGTCTCCGGAGAACCCGACGCCCGCCGCGATCAGCAGGGCGATCATCAAAGCTCCTGCCCATTTCTTCATGTTCCTCTCCTTTTCCGGTGATGTGGATTTTCGAAAGAGCAACGCTTTTTACAATGAATGGTAATAATATAAGAACGTTGAAAAGTCAAGCCTTATCAAGCTTCAGGACCGAAGGATGGGGACGAGCGGCTCAAAGCTTTCGCGACACCGGGGACATAGACGGCCGCATCAGCGCTCCTGCTCCTCTTCCTTTTTCCAATGCCGGCCGAAAGGGATACCTAGTTTTTGCAGGCGGTGTCTGAGGGTCGCCGGATTCATGCCGAGCAGCACGGCCGCACCTTTGTTCCCTTCCACTCTCCCGTCCGTGAGCTCCATGATGTGCCGGACGTGGCGATATTCCACCTCCCGGAGCCTCAGACGGCGCTCCATCAGGTCTTCTTCTGCCTCGGGCAGCTCGCTTGTCTGTTGAAGGGACGTCAGGTCATCAAAGGTGAGGATTGGACCTCTGCACTGGATGAGCGCCTGTTCGACGATATTGGCCACCTCCCGCACGTTGCCCGGCCAATCGTATGCCACGAGGCGGTCGATGTCCTTTTCGGCAACGACGGGTATGGAGCGAAGTCCGATCTCCCGTGCCTTTCTTGTGACGAAATAGTCTACCAGGGCGGGGATATCCATCCTTCGCTTGCGCAGCGGCGGGATGTGGATAGGGTACACCGCTAAACGATAGTAAAGGTCTTCCCTGAAGAGACGTTGGCCGATCATCTTCTCCAGGTCTTTGTGGGTGGCCGATATAACCCGTATATCGACTCTCGTCGGCTCCGAGCTGCCCACCCGCTCTATCTCTTTTTCCTGAAGCACCCGCAGGAGCCTCACCTGGGCGTGGAGCGGAAGCTCGCCCACCTCGTCGAGAAATATCGTGCCTTTATGTGCCCGCTCAAACCGGCCTCGCCTCTGCATCACCGCTCCCGTAAAGGCGCCCTTCTCATGACCGAAGAGCTCGCTGTCGACGAGCGATTCGGGAATTGCCCCGCAGTTTACCGTGATAAAGGGGCCGTCGTTCCGGGGCGAGAGGGTGTGGATGGCGTTTGCGATCACCTCCTTGCCGGTGCCCGTCTCGCCGATCAGCAGGACCGGGCTCCCCAGGGGGGCCACCCTGTTCACCTGCTCCATCACGCCCCTGAGACCGAAGCTTGCTCCCACTATCTGCGTCCCCACAGTGTTTCGAAGCTCATCATGCAGATAACGGTTGTCATCGAGGAGCGCATCCTTGAGCCGCAAAAGCTCACGATACCGCAGGCTGTTTACCAGGGCGATGGCCACGGGCTCGTTCACGGTCGACCAGAGCCTCGCGTGTTCTTCGCCGTACCTCCCCTTTCCCTCCGCCTTGATGATGAGTGAGCCGATAAAACTGTGCTCGATGATCAGGCGCGTGACGATCACGGACGAATCAACCCATTCGAAGTGCGCCGCAACCTCCTTTATGATGAGGTCGCGGCGCGCGTCCTTCCGCACCCTCACGCGGGGATACCTCTCCACGTGTTCGAGCTCTTCCCGAACCTGAGCGGGCATGAGTATCGTGTGAGACTCGGTGCTGACCCCTTTGCTGTCCGCGCGGGCAATCACCCGAAGCGAGCCCATGGCAATGTCGTAAACGGTAAGTATAAGCTCATCCACGGGCATGGTGTGGCGCACGTAAGAGAGACAAGCGGGAAGGGCCTCTCCTATGTCGAGACTTCCACATATGCGCAGGCTGAACTGCTGGAAGAAATCACTCTCGTCGTCCATGTCGTTCATCCCTTTACCAAAATACACTATCATTATACGCAATTGGTATAAAATTGATAGCGCTTTTGTGGCCTGTAACGAACCAGCCGGTTCTAGATGCGCGGATTTGCGCCCGGTGCGGGAAAGCCGGAACACCTGTGGGGGTAGACGCCGGGGATAGAGTTGGATGCCGGGGGACGAAGATAACCGGTAATGGGATGCAAAAAGCCGAGGCTCGGCAGTGATGGCTGCATCGGGATCGCTTGATCTGATAGGAGGCGGCCGGCGCATTATACTTTAAGGGAGGCGAGGGAAATCTTGAGGAGTGGAGGGAGATGGACCCGCAGGAATTGAACAGCAGGATCGTCGAGAAGGGCAAGGAGCTGCTCCGGATGCTCGAAGGCGGAAGACCGAGCCTCTTCGAGGAGGGGCGATGGGTCGGCAAGATAATGGCCTGGTCCCTGAAGGACGAAGCATTTCGCGTGAGTCTGCTGAGATTTATCGATGTATTCCCCTCTCTCTCGACGCCCGCGTCGCTTGCGCGCCATCTGACCGAATATTTTGACGGGGGGAAGGGCTATGTCCCGGCTCCGGTGTGCCTTGCCGTGAGGCTTGCTGACCGCGGCCACGCGCCGGGGGCGGCATGTCTGGGCTGGGCAATCAGGCACGCCATCGAGAAGCTCGCGAGACAATTCATCGTGGGGGAGAGCGGGGCGGATGCGCTAAGGGGACTGTCAAAGGTCCGCCGCGAGGGATGCGCCTTTTCCGTGGACGTCCTCGGCGAGGCGGTGGTGAGCGAAGATGAGGCGGAGCAGGTGAGGACGCGCTACATCGCGCTCCTCGACGAGCTGGATAAGGGTCAGGGGGCCTGGCCCAGCCTGGGTGAAGGGATGGCGGAAGATCCGGCATTCTTCCTGGGACCCGTCTGCGACCATCAGGCGCAGGAGAGGATCCTCATGTACATGGATATCGCAGGAATAGAGGGGAAGGTCCTCTACGCCGGCCGCGCCCCCGGCGGGGATACCTACGTGCCCATTACCATTGTGGGTGACATACGGCCGGAAGCCAGGATCGCCCAGGAAGAGATATTCGGGCCGCTCCTCGCGGTCATGCGGGTGGGGACCTTTGAAGAGGC
Organism: uncultured delta proteobacterium; assembly: GCA_963729685.1. Classification (GTDB taxonomy): domain Bacteria; phylum Desulfobacterota; class Syntrophorhabdia; order Syntrophorhabdales; family WCHB1-27; genus BOG-1155. The sequence continues at coordinate 61,049 of CAVSOX010000013.1, forward strand.
CCTCCAATGGGCCAACTCGACACGCTTTGCCCTCACGGGAGGGGTGTTCAGCAGGAGCCCGAGCCATCTGGAAGAGGCGAAAAGGAGGTTCAGGGTGGGCAACCTCTACCTGAACCGCCGCATCACGGGCGCCCTCGTGGGACGCCAACCCTTCGGGGGCTTCAGGATGTCCGGCCTCGGCACGAAGGCCGGCGGAGAGGACTACCTGCTCCGCTTCATGGACCCCAGGGTGGTGACGGAGAATACTGCCCGGCGGGGTTTCGCGCCGGACCAATGAGAGGGGACACCCGTTTCCCCGAACCGGATGTCCCCTCTCATTCCCCCCTACCGGATGTGGATAGGGAAGACGAAGTTGATGCCCGGCGACGCATACGGGTACGGGGGATAGACGACCGGTGGAGGCGCATAGACCGGCGGCGGGTAGTAGTAGCCAGGCGGCATCGGAATCGGGGGCTAGCGTTACTGGCTACGTTTTCGCCGTGCGGTGATCGTCTCTCCGCCTACGCCCCAGTTGTCCGTGTCGACTTCGTCTATGACGACGAAAACCGTGTTCGGGTTCTTGCCGAGAACGTCGCGCAGCAGATCGGTAGTCCCCTTGATCAGCTTCTCCTTCTGCTCGGCGGTAACGCCTTCCCTGGTGACCTTGATATTGACATACGGCATACACGACCTCCTTTTAGAAAAATATGATAAATAGACCGTTTTGCGCGAGACACGCTGTCCGCCTCAATGGGCCGAGACAACGAGCCGGTCTTTCGCTTCCACTCGCGTCCCGCCGGAGTCCAGGGTGAAGCAGCCGCTCTTGCTCATGGACGGGATAGTCACGATGAATGTCCCGTTTCCCTTCCCATGCGCGGGGAGCGGCCTCCCGTTGTAGTAGACGGTCACCTCATTTTGCGGGGGCGTGACCCGGATCCGCACCTCCTCTCCCCACCGCGCAGACTTCGGCTCGAAAGAAAAGTCCCACCCCGCGGGCGTAGGGGCCTTAACCGCTTCATGGACAGCGCGGTCCGGCGATATCCGGTCGCCGGATCGAGCGGTCGTTGCAGGCTCTCTGAAATGGAGCGTCAGGCCGACGACGAGCAGCAGGACAGCACAGGCGATGAGCGCCCACGCGGGGCTTTTCCCGAGAAGAGGAGGTTTCTTGATCCGGTTGACTATCGCTATTGAAATAAAGAGGAGTCCTGCCGCGATGAGAAGGGATGGCAAAGGCGGAATGGCCACAACCTATTATAGCAGAACCGACGGCGATTATCACCTTTGCGGCGGAAACGCGCAGGGCACACGCATATAACGGTTGACATCGGGTAGATTCTCGCGTATATCGTGACACAATGGCTGAGAGAAATATTTTTGCGGAGCTTGACCCCATCTTTCATCCCGGATCGGCAGCGATTGTCGGTGCGACGGGCAAGCCCGGGAAGGTGGGACGGCTGTTCATGGCTCGCTTTGTGGAAGCCGGGTTTCGCGAGCTCTATGCCGTCAACCCGAATGAGCTGGAGGTCATGGGGGTAAAGTCGTACCCTACGGTGCTGGACATCCCGTATCCGGTCGACTTTGCCATGATACTGACCCCGACGGATTCGGCCCTGCAGGCGGTGAGGGAGTGCGCGGCGAAAGGCGTAAAGACGATCGTGGTCACCACCGCCGGCTTTGCCGAGGCAGGAGAAAAGGGGGAAGAGCTGCAAAGGGAGATGGTTCGCGTCGCCCGCTCGGGTGGCTGTCGTATCATCGGGCCCAACTGCATCGGCATCTATTGCCCTTCATCGAGAATGCCTTATTCCCTTGCACAGGGTATGGACTCGGGTTCTGTCGGTCTCGTTTCCCAGAGCGGCTTCTTTGCCGATTACGTCACGTACAGGACCACCGCCAACGGCATCTACTTCAGCAAGGCGGTAAGCTGCGGCAACGAATCGGATCTTACCGCGACGGATTTCCTGGAGTACTTAGGAGAAGACCCCGAGACCGAGATGATTATCGCGTACATCGAGGGCCTGAAGGACGGCAGGCGGTTCTCCGATGTCTGTAAAAAAGTTTCGAGGAAGAAGCCGATAATCCTGTGGAAGGGTGGGATGACCGAGGGCGGGGCACGAGCCGCCGTCTCCCACACAGGAGCGATGGCGGGTTCCGGCGCAATCTGGGAGGGGGTTATGCTGCAGGCGGGGATCGTGAGCGTGAAGAGCTTCGAGGAGGTTTTCGACTCTCTCCACGCGTTTCGCCTTCAACCGCTCCCAAAAGGCAGACGGGTCGGCATCGTCAGTGCGCCGGGTGGTGTTGCGGTGGCCACGACCGACGTATGTCTGGAACTTGGTCTGGAGGTGCCGAAACTTTCTGCCCCCACGAGAGAGCGGCTGGTTAAAGCGATGCCGCGGGTCGGAGGCAGCATCGACAACCCGATCGATCTGAGTATTGCGTCGGCCGTAAATCCACAACTGCACGGCGATGCGATCAGGATACTCTCGGAAGCTCCGGATGTCGACATGATACTGGTCATCGCCATTGCCGAAGGCACGCTTCTCCGCGACATTGTTTCGCGGGCGACGGCCGGCATAGAAACAAAAAAGCCCCTCGCCGTCACGGACATGGCGGGGACCGAGGAATCGATCGGCCGTGATTTTCCTCTGCTCCTTTCGGCCGGTATTTCCGTCTATTCGGATGCGGCGAGGGCGGCAAAAGCCCTGTCCAGACTATGGGAATACGCCCGCTTCCGGATGCACCTGCCTGCCGAGGGGCAAGAAAGATCGGGCTCGATGAATGAGGCGGATTTGACGGCAGCCGAGGGCTGCGGCGTGCAGGTGATGGAGAAGGCTTCACGAGAGAGGAGAACGGCCCTCTCCGAGCATGAGTCAAAGGAAGTCCTGAGGGCCTACGGCATCCCGGTCACGCGGGAAAGGGAGGCCCGTGATGTACGGGAGCTCCGCGAGGCCATTGAGGAGATCGGGTTTCCCCTGGTAATCAAGGCCGGCGGCCCGACACTAGCCCATAAGACGGAACAGGGCCTGGTCTATCTGGATATCCGCAACGAGCAGGAGGCCGTGGCCGCGTTCACGCAGATAACGGCCAGGTTCAAAGGGAAGGAGAGCGCCATCCTGGTTCAGGAGATGGTCAGGGGGAGCAGGGAGCCTGATGGTGGGTCTTTCCAGGGACGAACAATTTGGCCCTTGCGTGATGTTCGGTCTCGGGGGCATCTTCACCGAAATTCTCCACGACACCACGATTCGGATGGCCCCGATAGACAGGCGCGAGGCTCTCGACATGATCGGAGACATCAAAGCCCGAAACATGATGGGTCCATTTCGCGGTATGGCGGCGGCCGACGTTGACCGGCTTGCCGATATCCTCGTGAAGGTCGGTGCCATAGGACTCGACCACCCCGAGGTTGAAGCGATAGACATCAACCCCGTGATGCTGGCGGGCAGCAAGCCCGTGGCCGTCGATGCGCTGATCGTGCTGAAAGGGTCGGAATGAAGGCCAGGGTGTAGGGTGCGCAAAAACGATGCGGGCACAGGCCGCAAAGATTTCATCCTCTCGCCGGCTACGAGGTCGATGGTTTCTGAACGCCGCTCACGAGGAGCTCGAAGGTATGTTCCAGCGTGTCGAAAAGTGAGTAAGACATGTCTTTAAGAAGCCAGCGGATTATCGTATGTTCGATGGTGCCGACGAAGATGGCGCGGGCAAGGTAGGGGTTTAAGTCTTCCCTGAACTCACCGGATTTTCTTCCCTCTTCAAAGATATCGATCAGGAACGAATAGAAGATTTTGACATTAGGGTACACGGAGGAGTCCACAAAGGTGCGGCTCACCTTCAGGTGGAGAAACACAACTTTGGCCGTGAGGGCATGTCTTTCGACGTACCTCAAGTACCACCAGAGGAACTTTCTCAGCTTGTTGCAGGCCCCCTTAATGCCGAACAACTGCTCCTTCACCTCGTCGAGGGCCGCTGCCAACCAGACGTCCGGGATGGTGTGGAGAAGGTCTTCCTTTCCCTGGAAATACTCGTAAAGCGCGGCTTCCGAGAAACCTGCTTCCTTCGAGATCTCGACTATGGTCGTCTTCTGATATCCCTGCTCCGCAAAAAGCTTGGTGGCAGCGCGAAGTATGCGTTCTTTTGTGCTATTCTTCGAAGGCTTTTCGTTCATCGGTTTCACCTTGTCCCTAAGCTCATTAGGCTGTGTTATATGACTATTTTAAGGTATATTGTGGCTATTATCAACCTTATAAACATATTATATCTAATAATGTTATATAATATCACAAAAAAAGCAATATGTTTAAAAAGACATGTTGACATTGCAAGATATCGTTGCATATAATGGCGTTAGGCAGGTGTCTACATGCAACTTTTTGGCAGTGTCCCGGTCCTTGCCCCACTTTGTGCCCTCACATGTGGTAATCTCCTTACTCACTCAGCGAGCCAGGCAAGATGCTCTCTTTTTTCTCTTTGTTTTTCTGACAATAGCACGGGCCCCGTGACGGCATGCATGAAACACGGGCCAATTTTCTGGAGGATTCTCTCATAATGAGAAAATAGACTTTCGAATTGTTTTTGGGGGGGGGAGGAAGAATGGGGGGACAATGCGTTGAAAGGCAACGCACCGAAAGTGATAATCACAACCGGCCTCTCGCAGACGCCTATCAGTTGATACTGGCCGGGAAAAGTATTCCGTTCTTTTTTAGGGAAAGAGTGGAGGGAAGGCCGGACGACGTAGCGTTTCGTTACAAAAAATACGGTATCTATAACGATGTAACATGGAGTAAATATTGGACGGAAGTCGAGGCATTTGCGTTGGGTCTGTTGGCGCTGGGTCTGGAGACAAAAGACCTGGTAGCCATCATGGGTGATCCCTGCCCCGAGTGGTTTTATGCCGATCTCGCCATCCTGTGCTCGGGAGCAATAAGCTTCGGAATATATTCGACCTCCTCTCCGGAAGAGACGCGTTATGCAATAGAACAAACGAAGGCGACATTCTTTCTCGCCGAGAACCAGGAGTATGTGGACAAAATTCTTCCATGGGCCGATAGTGTCCCGTCAATACGTAAGATAGTCGTGTTTGATACCAGAGCGACCTTCATGTATGACGATCCAAGATTGATCAGCTTTTCCGATGTCCAGGAGATGGGGCGGGCGTACAAGAAAGAGAATTCGGCCGTACTGCAAGACTTTATTGCTAAAGTCCAGGGGGAAGATCCTGCTTTTTTAGTTTTTACATCTGGGACATCGGGTCCTGCAAAAGCCGCGGTTATCAGCCACAGGAATATTCTTTCAAGCCTTGTGTATGCGACGTCTGAAACACTGCCGAAGCTCACCGGCAGTAAACAGAGAGTTGTTTCGCATCTCAGCCTGGCCCATATCGTCGAAAGGGCCTATTCCATATACTTCCCGTTAATTTACGACTGGGCGCCTCACGTAGGTGACAAGGTGGATTATATACAGGAAACTATTTACGAGGTGCGTCCAACCTGTTTTACCGGTGTCCCGAGGATCTGGGAAAAGTTCGCGGCCAAGATCATTGTCGGTATCGAGAGCAGCAGCCGTCTGAAGAGGTTCGTCTACCGGCAGTCAATGAATGTCGCGGAATCTTATATGAAGATAAAATGGGACTCTTCAAGGGTCCCCCTGGGATTGCGGGCACTTTACTGGTGCGCGAAGCAGGTATGTTTTCGGCACATCCTGCATCAGGTCGGACTTAACAGGGTGAAGTACGCGACGTCTACGGGTGCGCCTTTACCGCCCCGTACCCAGGAAGTTTGGCAAATGTGGGGTGTAGACCTCATAAACCAGTACGGATCGACTGAAACATCGGGTCTGATAAGCAGCCAGTCTTCCGGTTTCCCGAGACCCGGAGATTTGGGGAAGCCGACATCGGTGAACGCGGTAAAGCTTGGGGAAGATGGGGAGCTTATGTTTTCGGGGCCTGGTGTCTTTTTGGGCTATTTGAATGACAGGCAGATGACGGAAGAGGCTGTGAAGGAAGGTTGGCTGTGCATGGGTGAGATCTTTGAATATACCGACGCCGGGAACTTGAAGATGATCGACCGCAAGAAAGACATTATGGTCACATCCGGCGGAAAAACAATATCTCCGTCCTATATCGAAAATGCCATCATGGGAAGCGCCTATATAAGTCAAGCGGTATTGTTTGCCGACGGACGAAAATTCCCGAGCGCGTTGATTGAAATAAACTTTGATACGGTGTCTGATTGGGCGCGGAGGAACAAGGTGATCTATACGAGTTACACCAGCCTCACGACGCATCCCGAGGTGGTAAAACTCATTAGCGTGGAGGTAGCTAAAGGAAATCAAAATCTTGCGAGGGTTGAACAGGTAAAGAAATTCGCTATTATTCCCCAGGAGCTCGATCCGGAAACAGGGGATACCACTCCCACCCGCAAGATCAAGAGAAATCATATGTACAAGATGTTCCAGACGTTGGTTGAGGAAATGTATCCGTCAGAGGAGACAACAACATCTGCACACTGAAAAACTGAGACGAAGGGGGGGGTATGAGAAAGAAAGTGTTATGTAAGGTCTTGTTGCTGGGTTTCCTATTGAGTCTTTTTCTGGGATTGCACAATGTCGCGTTCGCGGTCGAGCCCTATGTCATCGGGTTTATCGCGGATATCACGGGACCTGCCAGCTCGTTCTATTACCCGGAAGCAGAGGGCTTCAGGCTCTACATAGAGCAGGTGAACGCTCAGGGCGGCATAAATGGCCACCCGGTAAAACTGATCATGGAAGATGCCAAGTCCGACCCGGCAAAGTCTGCTGCGATAGCCAAGAAGATGATCGAGAACGATAAGGTGCTCGGCATATTCGGCCTCGGTCTCAGCAGCTCCCAACTGCCTATTTTTGAATTGGCAACCAAGGCCGGTGTCCCTGTTGTATGCGGATACACGTGTGCGGTCAATACCTACAAGGTAAAACCCGGTAGTGTGGTTTTTGCGATGGGAATCGTCATGACCCACGAATTCCACTCCGCAGGTTTTGCTTTTGCGAAGATTGTGGAGATGGGATATCCAAAGACCGCAAAAATTGGTCTATCGGGATATGCCACTCCCGGCGGGCGTATCTGGACGGAATGGACAAAGGAGAGGCTGCAAAAGGCCGGTTATAACATCGCATACGAATCACATATACCGCCGGGAACGATAGAATTCTCGCCGTGGATCAATAATATCGCGAAGATCAATCCCGCCGTGTGCACGCATGCGGAGGGAGGAGAGATATTGATTCCCCTGGGTCCGGCTTTGGAAAAAGCGGGCTATACCAAAGATCTGCTACTCCCCTACGGAGTGATAGAACGGGATGTGGAGAAAATGAAAGCAGGTCTCATGGGCAATGGAGAATGGATCACCTGGGCCAGCCGGTATGCCGCGGCCTATGATAGTGAAAGCATCCCCGAGTATAAGAACCTGAAAAGGGCGATGGATAAATTCGGTCATCAGATTCCGTTATCGGCCATGCATGCATCCGGGTGGACGATAGCGCGGGTGGTTGAAGCAGGGTTATCAAAAGCAGGCTGGCCCGGGACCAGGGCGAATCTGTTAGCAGCGTTGGAAAAAACAAACCTGGATTCTCGCGGATTGACGGGAGGCCCAATTCGTTTCACCCATACCGATCATCATGGTCCTATGTGGTGGAAGGTGTATCGGTGGAACGATACGAAAAAGGCTTTAGTCTCTACGTCAGCCTGGTTTAAATTGGAGCCTTCGGAGATCGTCAGATAGCAGAAAGTACGCTCTTACCCCAAGTCATCAGGCGTGCCGAAGTGGGGCACGGACTTAGTGAATAGGGCTTTGACGCGCCGGTAGGCGGTCCTTGGTGTAAGGGGAAAGCGAACCATGGCAACTCGTGCGAAGGTTATGGCTCGCGCGAGAGAAATAGAGGAGACCGCAATGGTGGCATTTCTCACTGCTGTTGTAATTTTGGCCTGTATGTACGCAATATTGGCGGCTGGATTTGTCATTATTTATAAGTCCAGCCGCATCTTGAATTTTGCCCATGCCGAGATAGGTCTGATAATTGCGTATGTATTGGTGACATTACTAAAGGTCGTTCCAGGCCCCCCTATTGTTTCCATCGCCATGGCGCTCATCCTGTCTTTCATTCTTGGATTGGTGATTCATGTCTTGCTGATAAGACCTTTAGCCGGTCAACCCGTATTTACTACCATTTTACTCACCGTTGCGCTCGGGATTGTACTTCAGTCAATAGCAGTTCTTATCTGGCATGGTAATACCGAAACCGTCACCTTCGGCTGGCGGCACTACTACACAATCGTGCCATCGCTGCGGATATCGAGCGTAGAGATAATAATAGTAAGCACCGCCGTAGTCTTTTTTGTGGCCCTCCTCTCTTTCTATAGGTATTCAAGAGTCGGTTGGCAGATGAGGGCAACGGCAGAAAACGTGCTGTTGGCGGCACAAAGGGCTATTAACATTAATTTTGTGATGGCCCTTTCCTGGGGCATCGGAACCTTTGCGATCGGCGTTGGCGGAGTCCTTCTTGCGGGGTACTCTTCCGTGAGCCTGAGCATGACCCAAATGGCCGTTAAGGCGTTCGCCGTCTCCCTTGTCGGCGGCCTGGACAGTGTCAAAGGCATTATTCCGGCTGCCGCAATAGTGGCGGCAGCGGAGCTGGCGGCGAATCAGTATGTAAATCCAAGACTGGCTGACGCGATACCGTTCTTGATAATGCTGATTGTGCTGGTGATAAGGCCGTGGGGATTATTCGGAACGGAGGAGGAACACGAGCGTGTTTAGGAAAGCCGATCAGGTTGCAAAGGTAAAAAACGCACCCAATAGTCCCTACCTGAAGACATCGTACGCGAAAGAACTCGTTATTGCGGCATTCGATACGCCATTCCGGAAGAAGGCTTCGGTGCTGGGACTCTTCCTCCTGCTTTTGCTGCCCTTTGTGAGCAGCAATTACTTGATCCACATCGTCAATATGGCAGCTATCGCCGCGGTGGGCGCATTAGCCCTGAATCTACTCTGCGGGAATGCCGGCCTTTTGTCGCTTGGCCAGGCAGGATTCATGGCTTCAGGGGCCTTTACCACGGCTATCCTGGCGGTACGTTTCGGCATGCCCGTATGGGTCGTTTTACCGACGGCCGGTGCGGTGGGCGGAGCCTTGGGATTTCTCGCGGGCCTCCCTTCCCTCCGTCTGAAAGGTATGTACCTGGGTTTAAGCACGTTGGCGGTCCATTACCTTATCGTGTATGCCTTGAGCGAATATCAATATTACGGGGGGTCCGGCTTCGGCATACCGATCAAGGTCGATCAAAGCGGGCTATTTAGTTTATCCAGCGATAGAGCCTGGTATTTTGTTCTCTGCTTCTGTGTCTTTATTGTCGCGCTTTTCATCAAAAATCTGTTGCGGTCCCGACCCGGGCGTGCATGGGTTGCCCTTCATGACAGGGATATCGCCGCGGAGATCATCGGCGTCAATATCGGCCGTTACAAGATTTTAGCCTTCATCGTAAGCTCCAGCATCATTGCAATGTCCGGGAGCATTTATGCCTATTATACCGCTGTCGCCACAATTGAGGAGTACTCTTTCGGCATGACGGTAAGCTACCTGGCCATGATAATTGTTGGGGGGCTGGGCTCTATTTTCGGTTCCCTTGTGGGTGCCTTTATTATCACGTCGCTTCCATTCCTGCTCATGGGAATTGTAGATCATTTTGAAATCACCGGAGAGATCAAGAACTATTTTTTTTCGGTTCAGTCCGGGTTCTTCGGGGTAATAATTATCGCTTTTTTACTGATAGAGCCCTTGGGACTGGCGGAAATATGGAAACGGATAAGAATTTATTTCGAGCGCTGGCCGTTTAAATACAAACCGCTTGTGATTACAAAACGGTGACGCGTACGGATAGCGCTTAACGAGGTCGAGCGATGGAAGATCCTTATTTAAAGGTCAATAAGCTGGAAGTCGTCTATCATCACGTAAGCACGGCTATCCAGGGCGTCGAAATTAGTGTCGCAAAAGGGCAAATATTTGTACTGCTCGGCGCCAACGGCGCCGGTAAGACGACTACGCTAAGAGCCATATCAGGGTTTCTCGGATCGGATAATGCCGCTATTACCGACGGGGATATAACCTTCATGGGCAGACGAATAACCGGCCAACAGCCGCATAAGATAACGAAAATGGGTATAGTGCTGGTTCCGGAGCGTGAGAAGGTTTTTGAGACGCTTACTACCGAAGAGAATCTGGCTCTCCCCTGCGCGGTAAAGGCCGAAGCCAAAGAGAAGCAGGACATGGTGTATGAATATTTTCCGCGGCTTTACGAGCGCAAACGGCATTTAGCGGCGTTGTTGAGCGGGGGGGAAAGACAGATGCTGGCTATCGGTCAGGCGATACTGTGCTCACCAAAGATACTTCTCCTCGATGAAGTTTCTATGGGTTTGTCTCCGGCGCTGGTTTCTCATATGCTCGAGCGCCTGACCCGGATGAAAAGAGATCTGGATTTGACTATTCTGCTCGTCGAACAAAATGCCGCGGCAGCTTTGGAAATAGCCGATTACGCCGCGGTAATGGAGAATGGGAGGATCGTTTTCGACGGTGTCCCCGATAAGCTGTTGCTGCATGGAGACGTGAAAGAGTTTTATCTTGGAATCCGGGATGGCTCTAAAGCGAGCTACAGGGATGTGAAACAATACAAGAGATCGCGTCGCTGGTGGGGTTGATATGAAAGATGACATTATCCTGAGTATCAATGACGTCGGCATATCTTTCGGAGGTCTTGAGGCCCTGGCTGGTATTGATATCAGTGTGAGGAAAGATGATTTGTTGGGGTTAGTCGGGCCGAACGGGGCCGGGAAAACAGTGCTTATGAACTGTATTAACGGAGTTTATACCCCTTTGAAGGGCACCATTTATTTCAATGATGTGCTGCTGAACGGCATTCCACGATGGAAATTTGCCGCCCAGGGGATTGCCCGTTCTTTTCAGAATATAGAGCTGTTTAAGCAGATGAACGTTATCGAAAATACGATGGTAGGAGCTCATTTCAGAACGAAGACCAATGTTATAACGGGCGGTCTTTTTTGGGGACGAGGGAAGAAAGAGGAAATCGAGGTAAGACGGGAGGCGGAAGAGATCCTCGACTACCTGGAACTGTATCATTACAGGAAACAAATGGTCGGCGATCTTTCTTATGGCACTCAGAAACTCGTTGGTTTGGCGAGGGCGTTGGCCATGCGTCCCAAGCTTCTGCTCCTGGACGAAATAGCTTCCGGTCTGAACAGGGAAGAGAAAGAAGATTTAGCAAGATTTATTCTCAGGATTAAATATGACAGGGGCATTCCCATAATCTGGGTCGAACACGATATGGAGATGGTTACCCAGTTGTGCAATAGAATGGTCTGTCTGAATAATGGAAGGAAGTTGTGTGACGGCAGCCCCGAGGAAGTGACGTCAAATGCAACGGTAATAGAAGCCTACCTTTGCACGACGAGGGAATGATCGCCCCGGGGAATCCAATAGACAGCATATATCAAGGTAATTAATGGACGGAATTTAGTACACAATTGAATTGGAGGAGAAAATGGGGAATAGCAAAAACATCGATACAATGAGCGCCAAGGAAAGAATAAGAGGAGTCATGTTAAATCAAAAGGTTGATCGCGTGCCCTTTATGCCCTTCTTTTCCAGCTTCATGGCGGTCGATAATGGAGAAAGCTTATACGATTTTTACACGAACCCGGAAATTGCTTTTAGAGCCGGGGAAAAGACCATGGAAAGGTATCCCTGGGCGAATATACGTCCGGTGCACAGTTGGGGAGATCATGGGGCCTGGGAGTTCGGCGGTAAGATAGCGTGGCCGGAGGATGAAGAATCGATGAGCCCCTCCACCCCCGAGCACCTGATTTCTGAGCCGGAGCAGGTAGATGAGCTTCCGAATCCGGACCCCGAAGAGACGGAGTGGTTTCGCCTCAGGACGCAATTCAATGATATTTGCATACAAAAAGGATACTCACCTCTACTTCCTTCCGGTAGCATCATGGGGCAAATGGCATCGATTGCGGGGGCGGCGAACCTGATGGTGTGGATGGCTGAAGACGCTGATGCTTTTCACCGGCTGGCCGAGAAGGTGATCGCTTTTAACCTGAAGATGGCCAAAATCACACTGGAGAAGTACGGGGCTGCGCGCTGCAGCGTGATGAGTGATGTGGCACTCGAATCGAACACACTGATTTCCCCTCAAATGTTCGAGACGTTTTGTCTGCCTTACCTGGTAAGACTGCACAAATTCTACTTCGAGAGCGGCGTACGGACAACGATGATACACCTTTGCGGTCAGCATAAAGGTAATCTCAAATACTGGAAACAGGTCCCGCTTCCCAAGAGGACAATCTTCAGCGTTGCCGAGGTGATGGATATAGAGGAAACGGGGGCCGCTTTAGGTGAAGATTACATTCTTGCCGGAAACATCGCTACCGACACCCTCTTGGGAGGGACGCGCGAGGAGATCATAAAAGAAACGAAGAGGTGCCTCGAACAGGGGAAGAGAAGGCCGGGGGGGTTCATTTTGATGCCCGCGTGTGAATTTCCGCCGAAGGCTCCTCCGGAAAACCTGGAAGTCGTGAGGGAAGCGTTAATGGAGTATGGACAATATTGAGATCGGCAACGGGTGAATCTCAAAAGCCTTTTATAGGGTAATTGCATGCGATTCGTCATTGTAGGTAACGGCATAGCGGGAATCAGCGCGGCGCACGCAATAAGGATGACCGGCAGCGATGCCCTTATCACTATAGTATCGGACGAAGCGGAACCCGGCTACTCCGCGTGCGTGCTATCGGATTACGTAAGCGGAGAGATGAAAAGGGAAAACGTGATAATCAAGGACTTCCCGGAGTATGCCAGGGACGGGATCCGCCTGCTGTCGCCACAAAAAGTCGTAGGCATGAGCGTTGAAGAAAAGAGGGTAATCCTGGAAAACGATATCCTGCCTTACGACAGGCTGATTATTGCGACGGGAAGCAAACCCGTTGTTCCTCCCGCGATTGCGACAGACAAAACCGGCATTTTTACCTTCAAGTCCCTGAAAGACGCGGACAAAATATCCGGCTGGAAGGGGAATGCCGCCGTAGTCGTGGGCTCGGGCCCCATAGGCCTGGAAGCAGGCATGGCGCTGAAAAGGAAAGGATATCACGTTATTATCCTCGAGCTTCTTCGCCACCTGCTGCCCAGGGCATTTGACGAGCATCCTGCTGCAATGATCAAAAGCATGCTTAACCGGAATGGGATTGAAGTTTTAGAAGGGGAAAGACTCATCGAGATCATGGGAAGAGAGGGAGTGTCGGGCATAACTACCGACAAGCGAACGGTAAAGTGCGATACGGTTATCCTCGCGACCGGAATGAAACCGCGAGGCAGTTGGGTCGTTGGGAAAGTGGATATGGGAAAGCACGGAGGTATCCTCGTAAATGACAAAATGGCGACGAGCCTGCCGGATGTGTTTGCCTGCGGTGACTGTGTGGATGCAAGAGATTTGATAACCGGTCGATCGATGCCCGGTATGCTATGGCACAATGCCCGGCGGCAGGGGGAGGTAGCAGGCTACAATGCGGCTGGAATCTCCGCAAGTTACAGTGGATCGCTCAATGTCACGGGAGTCGATATATTCGGCACACAAGCGGTTTCGATTGGTATCAACGGCAGCGACGGGATCAGCGGTTTGGAAGTGATCGAAAGGAAAAGAGCGGATGCGTATCAACGGGTGTTCTTACAAAAGTCCGAGGTGGTCGGCGCTCAATCGGTGAACTGGAGTGAGGGCATGGGACGGCTACTAACTTCTATAGTAAGGAAAGAAACGGCAGGGGCCTTTGATGACGCAACGACGAAAAGAAAGGTCCGTTTTAGGACGACGAGACCGTTTGCATATGTCCAAAGACAGCATCATGGACGAGCATAGTATCGTTGTGGTGAAGAGAAACGGGCATCGCTCCCCGTGCGCATCGGTCACAATTGGGGGCATGGTTAAGGAGGACGTTAATGGAAGATGAAAAGGTAATCGTATTCGATCCGGTCTATTGTTCGGGATGCATGCGGTGCATGACAACTTGTTCGACGTATAATAATGGCGCGACCAGCTTATCAAAATCAAGGATTCAGGTCATAAGACATGAGGGACATGCCATCTCAAAGCTGACCGAAGAAGACGATCTTATATTCGATGTGATTACCTGCCAACAGTGTAATCAACCACAATGCGTCTATTTTTGCCCCACTTTGAGCATTAAGAAGAATATGGAAACCGGCTGCGTCACGATCAATCATGACACATGCGCGGGCTGCAGGATGTGTATGGTGAGCTGTCCGTTTGGCGCCATCTCGTACGACGCGGACAGAAAATCTCTCATGAAGTGTGACCAGTGTGGCGGAGATCCCCAGTGCGTGAGATTCTGCCCGACCGAGGCGTTGAAATTCCTGCCGAAAAAGGAAGCGCATCTGCCGAAGAGGAATCATTTAGCGAGAAACCTGATTCAGAATCGAACAAGAGCCATTAGAGAGATCGACGGCAGGGAGGGGAACAATGCAAGTTCCTAAGGGGTATGCCGGCCACGCACTGGTTATAGATCTGGGAAAGAAAGAAGCGAATATCAGACCCCTTGGCGCGTTCCTTGCGGATTATGATATAGACCCCAGGGTCTGGTTAGGGGGTGACGGCTTTATCACCAGGATTCTTTGGGAAGACTTTCCCACGGCGATAGACCCCCTCGGTCCGGAAAACGAGATAATTATAGCTACCGGCCCGTGGACGGCGACCGCCGCTCCCCAAAGCGGACGGGCGATGCTGGGCTGTATCAGCCCCGAGACGGGTGGGTTCGGATCCGGATCTTTTGGGTGGTTCTTCCCCGCGACCCTGAAGTATGCCGGTTTCGATATCCTCATCATAAGAGGAAAAGCTCAAGCGCCTTGTTATGTCTTTATCGACGACAAAACCGTTACATTCAGGGACGCCTCTCATATCTGGGGAAAAGAAACAGGCGAAACGGTGAGAGCGATCAGGGAGGAATTGATCGAGCGTTACGAAGGAGAAATTCGTGTATTGAGCACCTCCGTCGCGGGTGAAAACCTGGTGAGATATGCTCCGCCATGCGCGGACGGCACTTCGTGCCCCGGCCGGACAGGCGCCGGTGCAGTAATGGGATCCAAGAACTTGAAGGCAATTGCGGTACGTGGTACAGGGGAGATCGCGATAGATAACCCCCGGGGGCTTCTGGAATCTTCCTATTCCGCGGTAAAGACATTTTTCAAAGACGAACCCTTCCTCAAGGTTTGGCAGGAGGGAGGGGCCTCGACGGCCTTGGGGACCACAGGGAACTGGGCTCTGAACGGATCGATGCTTGTTGAAAATAGACAGGCTGCAGATTTTCCGCATCTTAAGAACGTCGGATGTCTCAATTGCCACAATCCCTGTTACCACTGGCTCCAGATTAGAGAGGGAAAACACGCGGGGCTGAGGCAACTCGGAGGTCATATGACATTCATGACCGCCGTGCTTCGTAATCTCGATATACAAGATTTCGGTGACTGGATCTATTTCGAGAGGCTCATGCAGGAACTCGGCCTGGACCCGGCATCCTTCTCCGTCTCGGTTTCGTGGGCAATGGACTGTTTTGAAAAGGCTATCTTGACGGAAGAGGATACAGACGGGTTGAACCTGAAGCGTGGTGACGCGGAGCTCATTGCTGACATTGCGCGAAGAGTGGCCTGTCGAGAGGGCAATTTAGGGAACCTCTTGGCCGATGGTCTGGCGGAAGCCAGCCGAAAGGTCGGCAAAGGGTCTGAAAGCTTCGCCCCCCATGTGAAAGGCAAACCATCCCTGTTAAAAGACCCCAAAATTCAGGCGTTGATCTGGTCGCTTGGTGCCCTGACGAGCCCCCGTGGGGGTGATTGGCTGCGCCTTCACAATGTTTTCGAATTGGCGTTTGTTCCCGAAAAAATAGATAATTACCCGAAGTTTTTAGGCAAAACCTGTGAACAGACTGTATGAGCAATCGGTGAGACTCATCGATATGCCCGAGGAGTTGAAGAAAAAGATATTCGGAGATCCCCCTAAAGTTGACATGGCATGGATCAAGAGCACGCAGGAGAAGGCCTTATTTGGGGTGTGGACGGAAAATTTCGTCTCTTTGTTTAATTCGCTCGTCACATGTATGTTTGGCGCCGCAACTCAATTTTTGATGGTTGGGTTCGGACCCACGGCTTATTCTGAAATTCTCCGTGGGATTACGGGCTGGAATATGACGTACGATGAGGCTCATGCAGGTAGGAGAAAGAGTTTTTAACCTACAGAGGTTATTCAATTACAGATTGAAGGCCTGGGACAGCGCAGAAGACACGTGGGCCGACAAACGAGCCTACGAGCCTGCCAGAATGGGGATATTCAAGGGAAAGGCAGTGCCCTGGGATGAAGTCTTGCAGGATTACTATGTCGTTCGCGGGTGGTCGGAAAAAGGGATTCCCACTAAGACTACATTGAACCGGTTAGGATTAGGGAAGTTCATAGGGGAACTGCGTATTCCCGACTAATTCAGAAAGCATTTCCGCGAGGCGGAAGATAGAAGGCGATCCGATAACGTACGGCGGACAAGAGCCGGAATTATTTGCGGAGGAATGACAATGAATGTGTATCTTGAAGAGATCAGGGATAAGGTAATTCGCGGAAAACACAAAGAAATTGAAGCGCCTGTAAAGAAGGCGATCGATGAAGGCCTGGATTTGGAGCAGATTATAAATGAAGGTTTTATTGCCGCAATGGATATCGTCGGAGAAAAGTTCGCGAAATGTGAAATATTCATTCCGGAAATGCTCGTTTCCGCGAAAGCAACAAAGGCAGGCCTGGCAATCATTAAACCGCTCTGGAAAGGCACGGAATCCGGGCCGAAGAACGTCGTTCTAATAGGGACCGTCAAAGGCGACCTTCACGATATCGGCAAAGACCTCGTCATTATGATGCTGGAAGGGGCCGGGCTCAACGTGATCGACCTGGGTGTCGACGTCAGCGTGAAAAAGATTATAGAACAGGTGGAAAAGGTTAAGCCTAAAATAATTGGCCTATCCGCGCTCTTAAGCACGACGGTCCCGCAAATGAAAGCTGTCATCGAGGCACTGCGGGAAAACGGTTTACGCGACAACGTGAAGGTAATGGTCGGCGGCGCGGCGGTCAACGCAGCATATGCCGAGAAAATAGGAGCGGACGGATTTGGGGAAAATGCCATAGAAGCGGTTGCGTTAGCCAGAAGGTTCGTCGGCCAGCCATGATTCCCTATTTTCATTGCCTGGACGCCTCACGAGGGACGCAGCATAACCCGGCGGCCCACTTCAAAAAAAGAAGATATTATTCCTGACGGATTAAAGAACTCTACGAGAGGTAAGAAACATGTTGATCATCGGGGAAAGAATCAACTCTTCTCGAAAGCAGATTTTCCAGGCCATTGACTCTCGCGACGGGGACTTTATCAGAAATGAAGCGAAAACACAGAGCGCAGCGGGAGCTGATTATATCGATGTAAATTCCGGTGCCTTTGCCGAGGATGAAGTCGAACATCTGAAGTGGTTGATCGATATTGTCCAGGATGCAACCGAGCTGCCTCTTTGCATCGATAGCCCCGACCCGGTCGTGGTTGGTTCTGTGCTTCCTTTGCTGAACAAGCCTCCCATGATAAACTCCGTCACCCTGGAAGCCTCACGTTTGGAAGGTATTTTAGGCCTCGCGGTGGAATATAAGGCCAAGCTGATTGGCCTTTGCCAATCGGAGGTAGCTATGGCAGAAACGACGGAAGCGAAGGTCGAGATTGCCGGCCTGTTAATCGAAAAGGTGACGGCAGGCGGATTGACCCTGGATGATTTTTATATAGATCCTCTTGTGTACCCTCTCTCGACGGATGAGCAATCCGGTTTGCGCACCCTTAATGCGATTGACCAAATCATGCGGCAATACCCGGGTGTTCACACGACCTGCGGGCTCACAAATATTTCCTATGGGCTTCCCGATCGGAAATGCGTGAACAGAGCTTTCCTGATAGCGGCCATCTCCCGGGGGCTGGATTCGGCAATCATAGATCCGACCGACAATTTACTCTACGGTTCTCTCAAAGCCGCGCTTCTGATCAACGGGGCAGATGAATGCTGTATGGACTATATTTCGGCATATAGAGAAGGGCGTTTAGGCTGATCCTTGCCGGGTCGCACCCGTCGGCGTGAGGAACATGCTCCATTTTGATGTGAATGACCGGCAAATCGCAAACGCATCGCAATTTGTCAGGCGGAGCCGCCTTTATCTGATTAGATAAGCGTTGCACCACCGGGAGTCAAGTATCTTCGCAGCGCACATTCTTGGTGACGCTCGCAGGGATGTCCCCCCGGGAACTTTTATGCACCGTGCTCTGTCTTATTGTGTATGGACGCGGGTGATGAAATAACGACTAAAAAGGAGAGACTCACATGAAAAAGTTATTGGCAGGGGTCCTGGTTTTAGGAATAACGGCAAGCGCAGGGTTCGCAATGGCCCAAACGGGCACGAACACCCAAACGATGAAAAGCGTCGATACGATAAAAGTGCCTCCACCCAATACGCCTCAATGGCATGGAGCGGTCAGGCCTGCAAACGATCCGATCGTGCATCCAAACGGATGGGTACCTCCAAAGCCGCAAACCTCTCCGCCGCCGGCATATCCGGCCGGGTGGGTGCCAAAGAAGTAAGGTTGAATGCAGGGCCGCTCTCGAAATGTCGAAATGCCGACCGGTTATTTCCCGGAAGACCTCCAATGGCAGCATTTCGAGAGCGGCCCGCAACTGTCCCAACGGTGACAAAATAACACTCGTTTTTTAACGTTTTTACGGTTTTGCCCTCTATTTTACCCTCCTGAGTGCACATTCTTCACTCACCGTCTCGTCACCCTTCTCTTGGATTCCCTTCTCTCCCAAGCCTTCCCTGAAGGGTGGTGCACGAAAGTGCACGGAAGTGCACGGTTTCAGGGGGGGGTGAGGGGTTCCAAAGAACGTGTTGAGTTTTCAATGTTGAGTGTTGAGTGAACAACCACGGCCGGCGAAGTAGGGGCCTCACGGCCGGGCGCTTTCGCGTCCGGCCGTGAGTGACCCAGCAAGCGCCTGCGCAGCAAAGCAACACGGAGCTCAATTGTCAAAGAGCGGTGCCGGTTTAGGGGAGCCCTGATGCCGGCTGAAACGGGCCGGGCTTCCGTCATCTCCCCAGGCCCTCTCAAAACGACTGCCCGGTCCCCCCATAAATTTTCCCTGATTCTCATTTCCCTGTCAAAGCGACAAGGAGGGGCGACAACCAGGAGTGACATGCAGGCATGACAACCAGGAGTGACAAAACGCACAGGCGGTTTCTTTAAATGACACGACCCAGATCTATCGTTGTATGTATATGCTGATAATGAACCACATAATGGGGCAGGTGGGAACTGTAGAACAATCACCTGTTCGGAACGCATCCGGTAGGCCAATCCGGCATCGATACGGCATAAATGTCTGCAAAAAAAGACATATGGCCCACCTGGGCATTAATGTCTGACAAAAAGAGTATTGCCAGGTGCAAACATGCCCGGTGTCCTTGACATTTGTTATTTTAGTATGACAATGGAAGTAATCTGATAAAACCAAACCATCCGCAAGGGTGAGATGGAAATGGAGTTAAATCCGAAATAATCTCCAAAGGTTTGGACGGTCATGATGGCCCCGGGGACTATTTTTTTAAGAGAGGACAAAATGTTGATAAATTCAGCCTAGACTCCTTACGTCTGCTCAAAGGAGCAAAACCATGACTGCGAAAAAGACCCCTTCAGACAGGGCCGAAGAAAAGGCATTCCGGATGATGGTTGAGCGCGTGCAGGATTACGCCATCATCATGCTGGATGCCGAGGGTCGGATCACAAGCTGGAACCGGGGGGCCGAACGCATCAAGGGCTATCGGGCGGACGAGGTCGTCGGCTGGCACTTCTCGCAACTCTATCCCCAGGAGGATGTCGAGAATGGCAAACCCGAACGGGAGCTGGCGGCGGCCGTGGCCGAAGGGCGCTTTGAGGACGAAGGCTGGCGGGTACGCAAAGACGGTTCGCGGTTTTTCGCCAGCGTGATCATCACGGCCCTGCGCGACGACGCCGGTCGGTTGCTCGGCTTCGCCAAAGTCACGCGCGATATAACCAGACACAAACAGGCAGAGACCGCCGCGCTGGAGGGCAAGGCGAAGCTGGAAGCGGCGTTGGCCGGCACGACCAACGCCGTGTGCATTTCCGATGTCGCCGGTCAACTCACCGATTTCAACGATGCCTTTGCCTCGTTCTTCCGGTGCAGGGACAAGGCCGAGTACGCCAGGATGCGTTCCGACAATCCCGATATTTTCGAAGTGTTCATGACGAACGGGGAATTGGTGCCACCGGACATGTGGGCCGTTGCAAGAGCGCTCCGGGGCGAGACGGTCACGAACGCCGAATACATCTTCCACCGCAAAGACACGGACGAAACCTGGAATGGAAGCTGCAGCTTCAGTCCCATTCGTGACAAAGCCGGCGTGATCGTCGGGTCGGTGGTGGTGAGTAACGACATCACCGAGCGTAAAAAAATGGAGCAGGAAATCAGTGAGGCCAAATTGTTCCTTGAATTGATCGTCAAATACTCTCCCATGCCGATCATCGTGCACGATGCGCAGGGGCACATCACGGTGTGGAATCCGGCGGCTGAGAAACTCACGGGCTGGACGGAGCAGGAGGTGCTCGGGAAGCCGCCGCCAATGATCCCCTCTGATAATCAAGATCTCTTCAGCAAGACCCACTCCAGCGTTTTCGAGGGGAATAATGTATTTCTTGATGGTGTTCCGATTTGTCGCAAAGACGGTTCTATAGTTTTGTGTGAGATCGCCGCCAGTCTTTTCCAAGGAGCGCAGGCAGAAAAAAATGGGCTGGTGGCAATCATAAACGATATCAGCGAACGCAAGCGGGCGGAAGACGACATCAAACGGCTGCTGGCTCAGGTTAATCGCCGCGCCGAAAACCTCGAAGCGCTGCGCGCGATTGACAACGCGATGCTCAACAGCCTCGATATCAACCTGACCATGTCGATGATACTTGCTCAAGTCGGAGCGCGCCTGAACGTGGATGCCACGGACATCCTCTTGCTCAATCCTCATTCGCACGTCCTCACCTTCGCGGCCGGACGCGGCTTTCGCAGCGATGCGTTGAAAAAGACGCGTCTGCGTTTAGGTGAAAGCAACGCCGGGCGTGCCGCGCTGGAGAGGCAAGTCGTGAACATCCCTGACTTGCGAACCGCCGGCGACGGCTTCACGCACACACCCTTGTTCCAGAGTGAGGGTTTCGTTACCTACTTTGGCGCGCCGCTCATCGCCAAGGGGCAAGTTAAGGGCGTGTTGGAAACCTTCCACCGCGCCCCTTTCGCCGCCGACGAAGAATGGCTGGCATTTTTCCGATTGATCGCGGGACAAACGGCTATTGCCATCGAGAACGCTGTCCTTTTGAGTGATCTCCAACGCTCCAACGTGGAACTGTCGCTGGCGTACGACGCCACTATCGAGGGGTGGGTCACGGCCCTCGACCTCAGGGACGAGGAGACGCAGGGCCATTCCCGGCGGGTGACGGAGATGACGGAAAAAATCGGCGGGGCTATGGGTTTCGGCGAGGAGGACCTCGTCCACATCCGCCGGGGCGCCCTCCTCCACGACATAGGGAAGCTGAGCATCCCCGACGGCGTCCTGCTGAAGCCGGGCAAGCTGGCAGAGGAGGAATGGGTCATCATACGCCGCCACCCGCAACTGGCCTTTGACATGCTTTCGCCCATCGCCTACCTGCGCCCTGCCCTCAACATCCCTTACTGTCATCACGAGAAATTGGACGGCAGCGGATATCCCCGGGGTCTGAAGGGTGAACAGCTCCCGCTGGCGGCCCGGATCTTCGCCGTGGTAGATGTATACGACGCGCTCACGTCGGATCGTCCCTACCGTGCGGCGTGGAACCGGGAGAAAACGCTCGAATACATCAAATCACTCGCAGGCACTCATTTTGACCCTGAGGTCGTTACTCTATTTTTATCCGCAATCCTCAGTTTTGATGAATGACTGCCGCCGAGCAGTCGGTGGAAGCATGCCCTGGTTGGAATGAAAGAAATAGACTGCCCTGTCGGAGAGACTGGCAGGCCGGTCCGGTGGATGGGAATGTACAGAAGGAAACGACATCCCTGCCGCCCCTCTGCTATTTGCGGATAAGCCCTTAAAGTGAGTCGGGGTAGACAATGCGGTAGTTCTTATATATCTTCTCTCTGAGGTCCTGACGTTGGTACTCAGGCACTATTCGTCCTGATTCGGGAAACGACGGAATGCCTTCGACTATGTCGAGTATTTTTTGAGCAAACATACGGGCATAATAGTCGGAGTCCTTTGACATGAAGTGGCAAATATCTTCCAGGTCAGCGACGGAACCGGGCGACCACCTTACTTTGATAGCCATTGTGAAAGTCGCTCTTTAACGGCTTCGTGAGAGAGTGTCTGCCCTTCGTCCAATTCCTTGAGACCTCTATCAACTTTCGCCCTAAAATAGAGCTCGGCCATGATGTCATCGATGGTGCTTTCATCAGGAAGGGCCCGGATCATCTCTATTACTTGCTGCTTCACTGGCGACATGCTGATGCCTCCTTAGATGTCATTTTACACGTTTAAAGTATATCAGATTTTCTTACGTCAGGGTACCGACAGCCAGAGGCAGGGTGCCGGCCCTGACTATTTTACGAATGATCGGGCAAGAGGCTTTACGCGGTCTATCCGGTGCCAAACTTTATTGACAATAAAATAGGAAAGGTTTACTTTTTTACAAGTGTAATTAAGTTAGCTGAGTCAGGGGGCACCAACAATGACAGTAATCATATCGGCCAAAGGCCAGGTAGCCTTGCCCAAAAAGGTCCGGGACAAACTACGTATCAAAGCCGGCGATCAGTTCAGGGTCGAGGTGGCGGGGACAAAAATAGTGCTGACGCCGGTCGTTACCGTGCCCAAAGAACAGGCCTGGTTTTGGACGGATGAAATTCAAGCCAAAGTTCGGGCCAGCGAGGAAGATTATAAAAAGGGCAACTACAAAGAGTATGAGGAGATAGACCAGCTCCTGAGAGACCTGAAGGAATGAACGGGAATATCATTGAGGTCACGGCAAGGTTCTTTGCTTATTACGATGAATTGCCCAAAGAAATAGAGAAGAAGTTTAGGAAGCAGTTAGCCTACCTTACTCATAATCCAAGGCATCGATCCTTGCAGATACATCAAATAGAAGGTTCGGAATTTTGGGAATTCTATGTCGATAAAGGATATCGCTGTGTCTTCAAAAAGCAAGGCAACAGGTACGAGCTTCATTATGTCGGCACTCACAAGCTGATAGACAACTTCTGAGGGTTAGTGGAAGAAGGAGCCGGGGTTTCATTTTTCCAGGTCTCTCACGATGACGGCGGGCGGAGCGCGTCAGGATTATTTCCCAGGTCTCTTTTTGCGCCACTTCACGGTTTCGCCAAGGGGCACGGAAAGCCTGAAATAATTGTTGTAATCTTGCGGTGTTTTTCTGATAATGGAAGGATAAGGATACGGCAGCGAACGAGGCTGACCTGCCGCCCCGGTGGTCCCATAGGCGCCCTGACGTGGGGAGGAACAAATGGCAAGATCGTTCGATGAAATAAGAGAAGTCATTGAGAAGAACAAGCCGAAACTCGCCGCACGCTATGGCATCAGGAGCATAGGAGTATTCGGCTCCTTTGCCAGAGGCGAACAACGCAAGCGAAGCGATGTGGATATCCTCGTAGAATTTGATGAAGTCCCGGGTCTTTTGAGGTTTGTCCACATAGAGGAGCACTTGCGCCGCCTCCTGGGCATAAAGGTCGATCTGGTGAGGAAAGAAGGCTTGCGCCCCGAGCTGAAAGACCACATCCTCAGGGAGGTCGTCTACTTGTGACGAGGGACTATAGCCTTTTCATCAAGGATATACTGCAGGCCATCTATGATATCGAAGCATTCATAGGGGGCATGGACTACGCTGAATTCCAAATGGACGAGAAAACCAGAAGTGCCGTGGTCTGGAAGATTACAACTATCGGAGAGGCGGCGAAGAACCTACCCAAAACGATCAGCGTGAGATATCGATCCATCCCTTGGAACGACATGGCGAAGATGAGGGACAAGATCGCACATCAATACTTCGGCATCGACTACGAGCTTGTCTGGGGAGTGATCAAGAAAGAATTGCCTGCGATCAAACCGGAGATCGAAAAAATCGTGCAACAGATCGGCTATGGCAAAGCCTGAAATAATTGTTGTAATCTTGCGATATTTCTCTGATAATGGAGGATAGGGAGATGACAGCGGAGAAGCTGACGCGTGGCCCGGTGAATGAGAATATACAGAAGGGAACGACATCCCCGCTGCAATGAGGAGGATTTATGCGTAGTAAAAGCACCGCGAAAGAAATGGTAGAGATACCTAAGGATGAATATAGAATTCTGAGAGAAATCTACAAGACGGTCAAGCGGCAAAGACTATTGTTCAGAATTGAGGAAGCGGAGAGAAACTTCAGGATGGGTAAGGTAGAGAAGACGTTTGTCGCTGATTTCATCGCAGGCGCGGTCAATGCCTCGATGAGATAAAAAAAGGGAGCGAAAAACAGTAATGCACGTCAGGAACGAACGTCCCTAGAGTTTTATTCTATGAACCAATTAATACTTTCGTACACTGTAGATCCGATTTTTCCGCCGGCGTCCGTTCCAGCTCTCGCCTCACCGATTCGATAATCAAATCAATATCCTGTGCCGAACTGAGTGTAGTGAGCAGTTGGCCGAATAACACTATCTTCTTGTCGTTGAGGGAAAGCGAGAAACCGGAAGCCTGGAGCCTGCGAATTTTATTGAGGGCGATCCCCACAGCTATTTCTCTGGAACCGAAATGGCGGTCATTGAGCTTATTGGCTTTTTTACAGACGATGATGATGTCGAGCTGGATCGGTTCTTTTGCCTGTGCCTTGGGCGTTGCAACCGACATTTCAGATTTGACCGGGTGAGAGTTTACGACAATGAAGCCGGCGTTGAGGACAGCATTCGATAATGCCTTCCAACCGTCATCCCGCGAATGATGGTAGGAAAACACGAGCAAGCCGTCGTTTTTCAGAATCCTGTTGCATTCGCGGAACACATTTTCCAGCTTGTGTGAGAAATTTTCAGCATCGGCATCTTGCACCTCGGCGGGATTACGGGTTGTCCCGGGCAATGCGCCGTTGAGTCCTGTTTGCTGCCAGGCAAAGAAAAAGTCGGCCAATTCGGAATAATGCACATTGTCAAAGAAAGGCGGGTCGGTAGCTACCAGATCGACGCTGTAATCGGACAACCCGGAAACAGATGAATCTCCCTGCGAGAGATAGATGCCGCGATTCACTGTAGACCCGTTCGAGGGCCATTCCGATTCGAGCTTGCCGCTGAACGGCAAGGCGGAGATGACGCCTTTTCCGGTCTTCGACCCGTTAACCTCGGTGGGATTCAAACGGTACTCGATTGCCTTGATGAGCCGCTGACGGACCAACGTTGAAAAAGAGCCGGAGCTCTTCGACGTGCCCCAGACATTGGCTTCTATGGGCAGACGCTCGGGTTTGAGAATATGATGAGAAAACATGTGGCGGACCGCTCCGGTCCCTTCTCCCTTATACGACACAAACATGTTATTGAATTCCAGCAGGCCGGAGAATAAGACAAGAAGCACATTCCGTGTTGATTCATCCTCGATTTTTCTTATTGCTGACTGGAGCCAACCGAGGGCAAGCAACTGCCGATCGTTGAAGAACGCCTTCCACTCGCAAAAGCCGTAATTTATGGCTTGCCGGGTATTGTACCCGTCCTCCAATTTGAGTGCAGGCAGCGAGATCTTCTTCTCTTCAATTTCACTCTTCAATAATTGAGAGCACTTTTTATACTCGTCGATGTCTCCGGTCGTAACCTTTAGGTATTCTTTGGTGCCTTCCCCCGTGAGCATGAGTTTTCCATAGAGACGAAACGCAGGTGCCTTTCCGCTTTTGGAAATCGCTTTCACTACAGAAAAGATGGTGCCGCAGTGCCGGCACGTGGCCCTGGGGCCTTTGACGCTCCCCGCCTCCGGCGAGAAACTATGACCGCAAGCGTTGCATTTGGCCTTCTCTTGACTGGAAATGCCCTCAAAGATATCCCCACAACAAGGGCAAAGGATTTGAACCTCGGGGTTCCGTTGGGGGTAAGCATTCCGTGCAATGATCCAGGACGGAAACAGATCGGTTTTTTCATGGCAATTTGGACAATCGACCTGCATCACCCAAAAATAATAAAGCACGTCAGAATCATTGCCCCTTGAGTCCCTGGAACGGTAGAGCCGCCTGATTTTCCGGCCCACCCCTTCGGAAAGCCCGGTCAGGGCATTTTGGAGCGACTTCTGATTCAATGGTCCGAAGGATACCTTTACCGATTCAACGGCAACGGGATTTATATCCCTGCCAAAGGCAGTAAAACCAAGCTTATGTGCTTCGCCGATAGTGGTGCCGGACCCCATAAAAGGATCAAAGACAGACACGCCAGAAAAGGCATGTTTCTTATAAAAGAACTGCATCAGGTCCTCTTCCGGTCGAAGCACACAGCCAAGCAGAATACCGCGAAAGACCGATCCAAGCCTGTTCGCCCACCACTTATGGATATGGTAGATAGGCCGATGAACCTCTTTGCGCCAGCTTTCCTTTTCGGCAAGCAGGGAAATGAACTCGAAGGGGAATTCATCCGTTTCGATTAAGCGGCTGTTATTCGGATGTTTCTCCACTTTCGCTCTCTCTTTCGTCTATGACGATTTCATGTAGTTGGCGCATGATAACAGGGGAAACCGGGCTGCCCGGCAACCGCCAGGCACGAAAAAGATGTTCTCGCCCCGCATTCGGATTAGGAAGTTTGTCAGGATTCAACTCGTTGTTCTTCAGATCAAAAGAATATCCGACAATCAGCTCTGTCGCTTCCTTTCTTAAGAGTGTGCCGACTTCGATAAAACCAGCCTTGACCTCCATTTCGGCGGGGAGAATGAGCGTCAGTTGATGCGCCAGGCCCTCGGCAATTCTGAAAGGCGTAGGGACAACATACATTTTTCTATCACGTATCAGTATGTCGCCGTAACTCCCGAACCCCTTGACGCTCTTGTTCTTGTGGACATATTCGTGATCCGCGTTCAGGAAGTCGCCGTGACAAATGACGAGATCGAGGACGGGATAACTGTTGCCGTCAGGATTCTTGGGATATCTTCCGAATACATAATAGATTGTTCTCCCGTTGTGAAAGCCGGTCGGGACTTGGCTGTTGCTATCAAAACTCGCATCCCGGCCGGGATAGGCGAGCCCTTTCAATTCATATCCTTCGGTCGTTGCGACCATCCGAAAGTCCGGATAGAACGCCTTTCCGAATCGCAATGACACACCGCTCGAAGACTTTTGAGATAGTGTGCCTTTGGGAGTTACTCATACACTATTTAATGAAATTATTAGTGGCATAATCAAGAGAATTAGTATCTCTCCGTCTACCAGGCGTACTTGTTTCACGAGTACACTGAGCCCAAGGTTCTTTCCCCGGCTGGAGGGATTTTTGATGGATGGTGTGGCGCGAAATTAACCTGGCCGTCTTCCCAGCGTTCCGCATATTGAACGCCAGGCTATATCCTGCTATAGTTATACACCATGGAACTATTCAAGAGCGAAACCCTGGGCAAAAAGGCGCGAAAGCCGCTTGCCGACAGGATGCGCCCTGCGAGGCTCGAAGAGTTTGTGGGTCAGGAGCACCTGCTGGGTGAAGGCAAGTTCCTGAAGATCCTCCTCGATAAGAAAGAGATACCTTCCATGATCTTCTGGGGCCCCTCGGGCGTGGGGAAGACGAGCCTGGGGTGGCTCATCGGAAAGTACCTCGACCTGCCTTTCGTCTCCCTGAGCGCGGTCAATGTCGGCATAAAGGAAGTGAAAGAGATCATCCAGAAATCGAAGCTCCGGAAGACGATCCTTTTCATCGACGAATTCCACCGGTTCAACAAGCTCCAGCAAGATACCTTCCTTCCCCACGTGGAAGCGGGAGATATCATTCTCATCGGGGCGACGACGGAGAACCCTTCCTTCGAGATCGTCGCGCCCCTCCTTTCCAGGATGAAAGTCCTCACCCTCTCTCCCCTCACCGAGGAGGAGATACTCGTTATACTGGAGCGGGCGCTGAAAGAAGACAGCGAGCTTAATTCGCCCCCCACGCGCGTTCAGGGGGATGCCCTCCGGGAGATCGCCTCCCTCGTCACGGGCGACGCGCGCAAGGCGCTCAACCTGCTGGAAATCTCCCACGCAATGGCGGCCAGGCGAAACGCCTTGAAGCCGGTAATCGATCACGAGACGGTGCAGGAGGCGTATCAGAAGAGGGTGCTCGTCTACGACAAGAAAGGGGAGATGCATTACGACCTCATAAGCGCCTTCCATAAGAGCATGAGGGGCTCCGACCCGGATGCGGCCCTCTACTGGCTCGCGAGGATGATAGAGGCCGGTGAAGACCCGCTCTATGTCGCGAGGCGCATGGTCCGCTTTGCGTCGGAGGACGTGGGGAACGCGGACCCCGGCGCCCTGTCGATAGCGATTGCCGGCATGCAGGCGTACCACTTTCTCGGCGCCCCGGAAGGCTACCTGGCCCTGGCCCAGGTCTGCGTCTATCTCTCGGCAGCCGAAAAGAGCAACGCCGTCTATACCGCCTACGACGAGGCGGTCGCCGACGTGCGGAAACTCCCGGAGTATCCGGTCCCCCTGCATATCCGCAACGCCCCTACCGGACTCATGAAAGACCTCGGGTACGGCCATGACTATCTTTACCCCCACGATTATGACGACGCCCTTGTCGGCCAGACGTATCTCCCGGAAGGCTTGAAAGGCAGAAGGTACTATGAGCCGACGAACAGGGGCTACGAGGCAAAGATCAGGGAATTTCTGGAGAAGGCGAGAAAAGTCCGGGAGGAGTAAGCAAAAAGTGAGGAGGATCGTCATGAGAGACCATGAGGCCATGCGTTGGAGGCGGCGGCAGTGAAGCGGCTCTTTGTCAGCGACATCACGAAGGATAGCGAGGTGAAGGATTTCTTCCTCGTGATGAAGAAGGGCATCTATTCCAGCAGGAACAATACGCGGTACGCGAGTGTGCGCTTAAGGGACAAGACCGGATCGATGGAGGCGAGGATCTGGGAGAGGGTCGACGAGCTGTCGGCCTGCTTCGACCGGAACGACATTGTCTATGTCGAAGGGAGGGTGAGGAGCTATCAGGAGCAGCTGCAGTTGAACGTGACCGATATTCGCAAGGAATCGCGGGTGCTGTCGGCCAAAGAGATCGCTGAGTTCTATCCGGAGACAAGCGCGGGGACCGGGCAATTGAAAGAGGCTTTCTTCAGGATAGTGGGCGGGATACAGGATGCCCATCTTACGCGCCTTTTTGACGAGATGAAAAAGAGGGAGGAGCTCCTCGACCTGTTCTTTCTCTTACCCGCGTCCGTGGGGGTCCACCACGTCTCTATCGGCGGTCTCCTCGAACATTCCGTCGCGGTGGCCGAGATGGGAAGACACGCGGCTGCCTTTACGGGAGGGGACCCGGACATCATCACTGCGGGCAGCCTCCTCCATGATATCGGCAAGATCGAAGAGATCACGTTCAAGGCGGGCGGGTTCGGTTATTCGGACCAGGGGAGACTCCTCGGGCATATCACGCTGGGGATCATGATGCTCGACAGGCTCGTGGCGGAGATAGACGGCTTTCCCGCCTCCCTGGCCGATGTGCTGAAGCACATCATTCTGAGCCACCACGGGGCGCCGGAATGGGGCTCGCCGAAGAAGCCCATGTGTACCGAGGCGCTGGTGGTACACTATATCGACAACCTGGACGCAAAAGTCATGGGTGTGAAGGAGCATATGGATGCCGGTATGGAAGACGAGAAGTGGAGTCAGTTCCACAGGCTTTATGAATCGAGGTTTTATAAAATCCCTGAAAGGTGAGTCATGGAAGTGAGAAGGATCTTTGTGGACAAGCTGAAGATGAAGAACGGGATGGTCCTCGTCACGGGCCCGAGCTGTAAATATATTCTTCAAGTGCTGAGAAAGGTGGTGAACGACCGGATCGACGTGATGGACGGAAAAGGGTACCTGTACCGTTGTATGATCCATGCGATCAAAGGCAAGGAAGTCTACCTGCACATCATGGATGCGGTGCCCCATCCCGAGGAGAAGAAGACGAAAGTTACCCTCCTGGTCAGCCCGATAAAGGGCCCGAGGATGGATTGGCTCGTGGAGAAGGCCACGGAGCTGGGCGTCGACCGGATCGTGCCCACCATTTTCAGGAGGACCGTCGTCAGGTTCCGGGACGGGGAGGGGGAGAAGTGCGAGCGGTGGAAACGGATCATGATCGAGGCATCCCGGCAGTCAGGCAGGTTCTCGGTCCCCGAGATGTGTCCGCCCACCCCGCTTCGCGGTGTCCTTCCTTTTATCGATCGCCTCGAGAACCGGTGGCTTCTGTATGAGCGTGAGAAGAGCACGACCATGAAGGACGTGCTTGTGACACAGAAGAACGGAGCGGTCTGCGTCGCCATCGGACCGGAGGGCGGGATAGAAGAGGAGGAGGTCGACTGGTTCACGAATAACGGCTTTGTCCCTTGTACGCTCGGTGAAAACATATTGAGGACCGAGACAACGCCCCTTGTCGTCCTGTCGGTAATCTTTTACGAATTCAATATGCGATGAAAAGGGCATCGCTGTTCGCGAGATTTCTGGCAATCCTGATCGACCTCTCCTTTCTCCTGTCCGTTTCCCTGCTCCTCTTCGCGTCGGGGCTGATCGGCGCCCTGGTGGGGATCGGCGCGGGCAAGGCCTCTTTCTCCGATCTGTTTTCTTCCTTGAGGGTTTTCTTTTTCGTCTTCTTTTTCTTTGAAATTTTTCTTTTTCTATTCTATTTTACGTATCTCACCGCATGGGACGAGAAGACGTTCGGAAAGTCTCTCTTCGGGATCAGGGTCGTGCGGAGGAGAGATAACGCGCCTCTCGGTGTGACGAGGTCCCTGGTGAGGGCCCTGGGATGCTGGTTATCGGCCCTCCCCCTGTTCCTGGGCTTTTTCATGGCACTGGTGTCCGGAGGGCGGGCGCTTCACGATGTGATCGCGGGGACGGCGGTGATAAAGGAGGAGTGATGGGTAAGGCCGGAAAGGGAAGGGCGGGTTGCGGGTGCCTGGTCTTTCTGCTCGTTGCCTGCATGGTTGTCGCCGGTGTCCTGGTCCATCCGTTTTCTTTGAAGGTCATGGCGGGCCGCTTCCGCCACGAGGACAAAATAGTCCCTTGTGACGCCATTTTCGTCCCGAGGTTCGCGGAAGACAAGAACGGGGAGTTGTATACCGAGGCCTTCAGGGAATACTGGGCAGGCAACGGCAAGGTCATTTGGGTGGAAGAGGACCGCCTGTTCGGTTTCAGCATGAAGGATATCGTAGGGAGAATGGCGAAGGAGAGGGGCATAAAAGAGGGTGCGATATACGGGCTGACCGTCGAAGGGGATGACGCGGCAAAGGCCCGGGCTGCCAGGGCGGGGCTTTCGAAACAGGGGATCAAAAAGATCGTCCTCATCGTGCCCGGCTATGCGTCGAAGAGATATCAACTGCTCTATAGCCCTGCAGAAAAGGAAAAGAACGATCTGACGCTCGTCCTGGTCAAGCCGGTGAGCGTGTCGTATTTCAAGACGGACAAATGGTGGAGCGACGACCTTTCCAGGGCCCTGATGGGAAGGGAGTTCTACCGGATGGGTCTCTTCTATACAAGGAGTTTTACACACAACGAAAAAGGGGATAGCGGGAAAGAGTAGGGCATGGAAGAACTGACGGCCCTTCTGGCGCTTTCACGGATCGGCAAGATCGATAACGTGGATAAGAAAAGGCTGGTCGAGGGCCACGAGCGCGTCGCGTCCCTGTTCGAGGGGAAGGAAAAGGCCGAGCACGCCGCCCATGACCGGGCGATACGCGGCTTTCGCGCCTTCAAGGCGATCGACGGCGACCTGGCGCGGCTTTCCCAAATGGGCGCCACGGTCCTCACCATAAAGGACAGCTCGTACCCACCGTCCTTGAAAAGCATACCCGACGCGCCTGTTGTGCTGTACAAGAAGGGACCCCTCCCGCTTCCGCGTGAGGCCTTCGCGGTGGTGGGGGCGAGGAAGGCGAGCTTCGAGGGGATGCTTCTCGCGGAAGCCATCGCCGATACACTATCCCTGGCGGGGATCACCGTCGTCAGCGGTCTCGCAAGGGGGATAGACGCGGCAGCCCATAAAGGGGCGCTCAACGGGAAGGGCGGGACGGTGGGCGTGCTGGGATGCGGCATCGACAGGTGTTATCCCATGGAGAATTGGACGCTTTTTGAGAGCATCGGGCAAGTCGGGGCCCTGCTGACCGAATACGGACCCGGAGCGGACCCCAGGAAGCACCACTTCCCCGAGAGGAACAGGATCATCGCCGGCCTTTCCAGGGGCGTGCTCGTGGTGGAGGCATCCGAGAGAAGCGGCTCTCTCATCACGGCCCGGCTCGCGCTCGATTATGGGCGGGAGGTAATGGCCATACCCGGCAGGGTCTTCGATGACGCCTATAAAGGCGCGAACGGCCTTATTAAACAGGGGGCGCTTCTGGTAGAGGATATCAACGATATCCTGACCTGCTGCTTCCCCCATGTGGAGTTCCAGACGAAACCGGCTATTGATATGGATACCGATGAGGATTATATTTACAAACTGTTGGGTTCCGAGAGGCTGCACCTGGACGAGCTGATCGAGAAGAGCGGGTTCGAGGCGCGGAAGGTGATGGCCGTCCTTACCAGGCTCGAAATGAAGGACATAGTGCGACCGGTGCCCGGAGGATTCTACTTGAGGAAGGTGTGATGGCGAAATCGCTGCTTGTTGTCGAGTCACCGACGAAAATGAAGACCCTCTCCAAATTCCTGGGGAAGGATTATATAATCAGGGCCACTTACGGCCACATCAAGGACCTGCCCAAGAGCACGATGGGTGTCGACGTGGACCACGGCTTCACGCCGCACTTCGCGGTCGTGAAGAGCAAGGCGAAGGTCGTGGCCGAGATCAGGAAGGCGAGCAAGGAGGCGGACAACATCTATATAGGCTCGGACCCTGACAGGGAGGGTGAGGCCATCGCGTTCCACGTCGCGGAGGTGATCGGCCGCAAGACCCCGGTAAAAAGGGTGCTGTTCAACGAGATCACGAAGAAGGCGGTGCTGGAGGCAATCGCGTCGCCGCAAGAGCTCGACGGGGCGAAGTATGACGCGCAGAAGGCGAGGCGCATACTCGACCGGCTTGTCGGCTACGAGATAAGCCCGCTATTGTGGGAAAGGGTGAAATACGGGCTTTCGGCCGGGAGGGTGCAGTCGGTCGCCCTCAAGCTCGTCTGCGAGAGGGAAGATGAGATAGACGCCTTTGTCAAGGAAGAGTACTGGAATATAGAGGCGGAGCTGACGCTCATCACCGGGGAGAAGATAAAGGCGAAGCTCGAAAAGATCGACGGCGCAAAGGCGCGGATAGGGACAAAAGAAGAGGCTGAAAAGATAAGGTCCGCCTTGAAGGGCACGCCGTTCGTCGTCGCCGGGGTCGAGGAGAAGGAGCGGTTTACGAGCCCCTATCCGCCTTTCAAAACGAGCACCCTCCAGCAGGACGCGTCGAGCCGCTTGCGGTTCTCTCCAAAGAAGACCATGCTCGTGGCCCAAAAACTTTTTGAGGGCGTGGAGATCGGAAAAAATACGACGACGGGTCTCATT
This sequence comes from uncultured delta proteobacterium, assembly GCA_963729685.1. Lineage (GTDB taxonomy): Bacteria > Desulfobacterota > Syntrophorhabdia > Syntrophorhabdales > WCHB1-27 > BOG-1155. Next base: position 94,906 of record CAVSOX010000013.1, read on the forward strand.
ACCTACATGAGGACCGACTCGGTGCGCATCTCGAACGAGGCGACTGGTGAGGCGAGAAAGCTCATCGAAGCGGCGTTCGGGGCGGCCTATGTCCCGGCAAAGCCGAATGTTTTCAGCAACAGCAAGACGGCGCAGGACGCCCATGAGGGGATCAGGCCGACGAACGTGAAACTCACGCCTGAGAAGCTGCAGGCCCATCTCGACAAGGACATGTTCGCCCTTTACGAGATGATATGGCGGCGGTTCGTGGCGTCCCAGATGGCGCGGCAGAGGCTGCATCTCAGGGTCGCGGAGATCGGTGCAGCCGGTGGGGTTCAGCACCCCCTCGGCGAGCAAAGCTCACCGAGCCTCCCCGCTCACAAAAGAGAAAGCCTCCGCCCTCAGAACTACACGTTTGTCGCCAGGGGATCCAAGGTGGTGTTCGACGGTTTTTCGCGGGTTTTTGAGGTGGAGAGGAGCGACGAGGAGCGGGCCTACCTGCCCGACATGAAGAAAGGGGACATCCTTAAGCTCGCCCACCTTGACGCGAGCCAGCATTTTACCAGCCCGCCTCCGCGCTACTCGGAGGCGAGCCTCATAAAGACCCTCGAGGCAAAGGGGATCGGGCGCCCTTCCACCTATGCGGCCATCGTGAGCACCATCCAGGAGAGGGATTACGTCCACAGGGAAAAAGGAAGTCTCGTGCCGAAGCCGCTCGGCAGGACGGTGCACCGGCTCCTCGCGCAGTTCTTCCCCAAGGTGATCGACGTCGATTTTACCGCGCGGATGGAGGAGGGCCTCGACCGCATCGAGGAGGAGGAGAGTAACTGGGTCACGTCCTTAAGCGAGTTCTACGGGGTCCTGCAGGAGGAGATGGGCTCCGCCAAGAGGAAGATGAAGAACTTAAAGGCTGAGGAGAAGGAGACCTCCATCATATGCGACAAGTGCGGCAAGAACATGATCCTCCGCTGGGGCAGGAACGGGGAATACCTGGTCTGCAGCGGCCGCCCCGCCTGCAAGAACAAGAAGAACGTCACCGTCGATAAAGACGGAAACATCTCCATCGTCGAGGAGACGACGTACGGCCCGTGTCCCCAATGCGGCGGCACCCTGGTCGAAAAGAGCGGCCGCTTCGGTCGTTTCATCGCGTGCAGCAACTATCCGGACTGCAAGTATACAAGGCCGTTCACCATGGGTCTCCACTGCCCTCAGGAGGGCTGTCAGGGTGAGCTGGTGGAGCGCACCTCCAAGAAGAAAAAGAAGAAATTCTACGGATGCTCCCGTTATCCCGACTGTGACTTTGCCACGAGCTTCCAGCCGAAGGCGGGTGAATGCCCTGCGTGCGGGGCGCCTGTCCTTTTCGGCTACAGGGGAAGGTCGAGCTGCCTCCGGAAGGGTTGCGAGTGGAAATCAGGATAATCGGGGGCGGCCTGGCCGGAAGCGAGGCTGCCTATCAGATCGCCGGGCTGGGCGGAGAGGCCGTGCTCTACGAGATGCGGCCCGTCTCGCGGACACCGGCCCACAAGACCGACTATCTCGCCGAGCTTGTCTGCAGCAATTCCCTCAAGTCGAAGGAGCCGACCAACGCGCACGGTCTGTTGAAGGCAGAGCTTCGCCTGCTCGATGCCCTGGTGCTGACGGCGGCGGACGAGTGCGCCATACCGGGCGGCAAAGCCCTCGTAGTCGACAGGGGCCGGTTCAGCCAAAGGGTCACCTCCGCCATCCTGGGCCATCCCCGGATCAGGGTGGTGAGGGAGGAGCAGACGGACCTGCCCGAGGGAGGCATCGTGATCGTCGCCACGGGTCCCCTCACCGCGCCTGGTCTTTCCGAGCGGATAAGGGCGGCGACCGGCATGACGAACCTCCACTTTTTCGACGCGATATCGCCTATCCTCGACGGCGACAGCATCGACACGTCTCGCGCCTTTTTCGGCACCCGCTATGCTCCTGGACGACGATGCCTACCTCAATTGCCCCTTCACGAGGGAGGAGTACGACGTGTTCTACGACGCGCTCCGGCTGGCCGAGAGGGTCGACCTGAAGGAGTTCGAGGAGACGCCCTACTTCGAGGGGTGCCTGCCCATAGAGGTGATGGCCGAGAGGGGGAGGCATACGCTCCTCTTCGGCCCCATGAAGCCCGTGGGCTTGCGCGATAAGAGGACGGGCAGCGAGCCGTATGCCGTTATGCAGCTCAGAAGGGAAGATGCGCCGGGGCACATGTACAACATGGTCGGCTTCCAGACGAAGCTGACCTACCCCGAGCAGGAAAGGGTATTCCGCCTTATCCCGGGCTTGCGGGAGGCGAGGTTTTTCAGATACGGCAGCATCCACAGAAATACCTTCATCAATTCGCCTGCCGTCCTGGCGGGCCTCCAGCTCAAGGCGGACAAGAGGATCTTCTTCGCGGGACAGATTACGGGCGTGGAAGGGTACATGGAATCGACGGCCATGGGGCTGCTCGCAGGGGTCGCGGCGCGTTACTACGAGCAGGGCAGGGAGTTCACAGCGCCTGAGCCGACCACCTGCATCGGGGCGCTCTACCGGTATATAGGGATGGAGAGGAAGGATTTTCAGCCCATGAACGTCAACTTCGGCCTCCTCGAGGGGTACCACAAGCGGAAGAAAGAGCAGGTGGCCGAAAGGGCGCTTTCCGCCATCTCGCGGTGGAAGGAGAAGGTAGCCGAAGACCTGCGGTAAAACAAAATAAAATTATGTTTGCAATTCTCCCGCTTTGAGGTAGTATGAATAAAAAACCAGAAAGCCGGAGATGTCGATGTCGAACCTTCACGCATATGCAATGCGTCGTGCTCTTCTTTTCGCCCCTCTCATTTTCTGTTTTTCCGTTTCTGTCTCGTTTTCCAGGGAGGGGTACGCGACGGGCTTTTTGGTGGGTCCATTGCCGGTCGTGGTCACCAATTACCACGTCGCGGGCTGGGCAAAGCAGATCAAGATGACCTTCAGGGACGGGCGGACGGCCAAGGGCAGGGTGCTCCGTCTCGATATGCACAACGACCTGGCCCTGATCGGTTTCGACAAGCCTCCCGAGGTGAAAGCACGCCTCAAGATCACCCACTCGGATGGGGTGAAGCCCGGACAGGAGGTCTACGTGATAGGCTACCCCGATCCTGACAAGCTCGGCAAGAGGCTGAGCATCACAAAAGGCATCATCGCGTCCACGGTTGGCATAAAAGAGGATAACAGGCATTTCAGGATCACCGCGCAGATCAACCCGGGCAACAGCGGCGGTCCCCTGCTCGATGCGAAAGGCAGGGTCATCGGCGTATTCTCTCATTTCCTGAATCCCATGGCGACTCTGCCGGAGAGAGGTGGGGGTTACGTGCCTGAAGGGACGAATTTCGCCATCAAATCGTCCTTGCTGGTGAGCATGCTCGCGGATTTTGCCGAAGAAGAGGTGTCGGACGAGGCGAACCTGCCGGATCTGACGGGCGACAAGATCTTCTCCACATACAGGGACGCCGTCGTCTTGATAGAGGTATCGGACAAGCCCGAAAAACCCGAAAAGATAGAAACATCGGAAGGCCGGGAGCAGCATCCTCCGCATGCGGGCTTCGGCTTCTGGCGGAAGCGCGCGCCGGTGGCGCCGGATAAGCGCGAGGCGAACGAGTGGGCAATGAAAGCCCGCGGCAGTATCGGAAAAGGGGACTGGGCCGAGGCGATCAGGGCGGCGTCCGCCGCCATCAGCTTTGATCGGACCCTCTCCGCTCCCTATGCCGACCGATGTTTTGCGTACTACAAGAGGACGCTCTATGACGACGCGGTCGCGGATTGCGAAAAGGCGGTGGAGCTCGACCCCATCAACGACCTCGCGTACAGCTACCGTGCCCTCGCATACTGCGAAAAAGGCTTCACCGACCAGGCCCTCGTCGATGCGGACCAGGCGATAGTGTTGTCTCCGAAGAATATGAGCCATTACAACAATCGCGGGGTCGTGCTCGAAAAGCAGGGCGCGACGGACGGGGCCGTGGCCGACTACCGGAAGGCCTGTCGCGGCGGCGTCGAGATAGCCTGCAAGAATTTCACACGCCTCATGGGGTTCTCGCCCTCGGAAATCCCGCGGATGGTGAAGGACCTCCTCGATGAAAGTATTGTCTGCTTCAATAACGGCCAGATGGACAGGGTGATCGAAATCACGTCCAAGGCCATAAAGCTTGACCCCAATAGCGATGCGGCCTACGCGAGCAGAGGGGGCGCTTACGCAAACAAGGGGCAGTTGCTCCTGGCCATCGATGACTGCAACGCCGCCATCAGGATAAATCCCGATTGCGGGCTGGCTTTCAACAACAAAGGCTTTGCCCACGAACAGCTCGGTCAGACCTCCGAGGCGCTGCTCGACTACGAGATAAGCTGCAATCTGGGCGTTGACTTAGGCTGCAAGAACCGGTCGAGGATGACCGGCACACGCGCCATGAAGAAAGAATAAAACTCGCCTCTCTTGCTCTAACGGCGCATCTTTTCTTCCAGGCGGCTTAAGGCTTGCTCCATATCGATGCCCGGACCCAGCACGTCTTTCCATAGATCGCCCTTTTTCGAAAGCCGCGCCATCATCGTCTCTATGGTGAAGCGGGCGGGATCGAGGGAGCTCAGCCACCTCGTCCCATGCGAGCGGGGTGGAGACGGGTGCGCCTTTTCGGGGCCTCAGGCAGTACGGCGCGACGAGGGTCTGACCGTAGCCGTTCTGCAGGAAATCCAGGTAGACTTTCCCCTTGCGCTTCTCCGGGTCCCTCTCGATGCTCGTGGTGCGGGGCAGACGGCTGCGCACGAGGAGGTTGACGAGCCTCGCGAACTGGACGGTCTGGTCGTGGGAATACCGGGCGCCGAGGGGCACATAGACGTGGAGGCCCGTTGCCCCCGATGTCTTGCAGAACCCCGTCGCGCCTATCTCCACGAGCACGTCATGGGTGATGCGGGCGACCCTCACTACCTCGACGAAGGGTATATCGAGCGGGTCCAGGTCGAGGACCATGTAGTCGGGGTTGTCGAGGCGGCCCGTCCGGCTGTGCCAGGGGTTGATCTCTATGCAGCCGAGGTTTGCCATGTAGACGAGGGTCGCTTCGTCCTGGCACAGGAGGTAGGTGACGTCCCGGCCCTCCGACCCCGCAATGGACTTTTAGCGTTTCCACCCAGCCGGGGACGGCATGGTCGACGTTCTTCTGGAAGAAGCCGGGGGCCGCGACGCCGTCGGGATGGCGATGGAGCGATTCCGGCCTGTCCTTGAGATAGGGGAGGATGAAGGGCGCCACGGACCGGTAGTAGGCGATCATGTCTCCCTTCGTGTACCCTTCCTCGGGCCAGAGCACCTTATCGAGATTGGTCAGATCGACCTTCACGTCGTTGATGGCGACGAGCCTTCCCCTCCGCTTCCTTTGCTCCGCGGTCCGGCCGGGTGGGTGCGACCCTGCGGCCGCCTCGAACGGCAGCTTCTCGGTCCTTTCTCTCCTGACGTCTGCCGGGGCAACGTCCTCCCGCAGGCCCAAAAAGACGGGTTGTCGCATGAGCCCCTCGTCCGTCCACTCCGAGAACCTCACCTCGCAGACCAGCTTCCGGGGTGACCCAGGTCACCGGCATAGTTGTCGCGGGCGGCGTCGCAAAAGGCGCCTTTTTTGTCGCAAGGCCCTCCAGGCGTCCGTGGAGCGCCGTGAGCTGCGCGTCCGTAAACCCGCCGCCCGTGTGGCCTATGTAGACCAAAGAGCCGTCGTCGTAGACACCGAGGACGAGGGCGCCGAAGCCGACCCTGCCGCCCCTGGGCCGGGTGAAGCCGGCGATGACCGCCTCCTGGCGCAGATACGTCTTGACCTTCAGCCACTCACGGCCGCGATGGCCCGACCGGTAAGGGCTTGCGCCGTCCTTGGCGACGATCCCCTCGACGCCCGCCTCCCTGGCCGCGTCGAAGAGGGCCTCTCCTTCCGCCTCCACGTAGTCGCTCAGCAAGAGGTGCGGCCGGCCCGCCAGCGACCTGCCTGAGAATCGATTTCCTCCGGATAAGGGGCAGCACCCTCAGGTCGCGGCCGTTGTAATGGAGGAGGTCGAAGACGTAATAGACGAGCTCGCCCCGGCCCGACCGCAGGTAGTTCTGGAGCAACTGAAAATCGGCCTTGCCCGCGTTGTCGAGCACCACGATCTCGCCGTCGAGGAGGGCGTCGAAGGGCAGGCCGGCCAGCGCCTCGGCGACAGGGGCGAATTGCGCGTTCAGGGTCTTGTCGTTCCTTGAATAGAGGCGGACCGCCCCTCCCTTTACCTCGGCAAGGGCGCGGTAGCCATCCCACTTGATCTCGAAGAGCCAGCCGGGCCTGTCGAAGGGCTTTTCGACAAGGGTGGCCAGCATGGGCTTGACGTGGACGGGCATGGGGGCGGCCGGCGCGTCGGCGAGATCGAGTAGTGGGGGCGGCGCCTCCGGGCCGCGCTCCTGCGCCGCCGAGGCCGTCGATGGAGGGTCGGGCGCGTCGTTTGCGATCTCCTCCATGGTCCGGCCGGACGCAACCGACGTGTCGGCATGCGGGATTGCGCCGGTGCGGCTGAATTCGTCGCCTTTCTTGATGAAAAGCCAACTATTGTCCTCCGCCTTTTTGAGCTTGACGAGGGCGAATTCGCCCTTGAGCCTTTGCCCTTCGAGGACGAAGGTGAGATGGCCGCGGCCGAGCCCCTGTCTCAGCGCCTCTTCGCTCTCCCGGCGCGTCGCATGACCCATGGCGTGGTAGGTGCCCCGGTCCCAGATCATCACCGTACCGGCGCCGTAATTACCCTCGGGGATCACGCCCTCGAATGTCCGGTAGTCGAAGGGATGGTCCTCCACCATGACGGCGAGTCTCTTCTCACGCGGGTCGAGGGAGGGCCCTTTCGGTATTGCCCAGCTTTTCAGCACGCCGTCGAGCTCCAGGCGGAGGTCGAAATGGAGGCGGGAGGCGTGGTGCTTATGGACGACAAAGGAAAGCGGCTCCTGCCCCTCAGGCGCAGTGGCGCCCGGCGGCTCAGGAGTGGCGCGAAAATTGCGCTTCTTCCGGTATTCTTTGAGGCTCATGCAGGCTCGGGCCGGACTCATCAGGCGGTCTTCTTTCGTTTTCGTGCCTCCTCGAGGCTCTCCCTGAGCTTTGCCATAAGGTCGGGCACCGCCGTGGGCACCGGCATCTCTTTTTCGGGCCGAGGCGGTTTCCCTTCGGCCTTCTCGCGTATCACCCTCTCCAGCTCCTCCCTGTAGGTGTCGTGGAACTGCTCCGCCTTGAAGGGCTCGGTGAGCTGGTCGATCAGTTTTATTGCGATATCCAGCTCCCGCTGGCTTGCCTCGTCCTTTGAAGGGAGGTTGAGGCCCGCGGGCGTCCTGATCTCGTCGACAAAGCGCATCTGTTCGAGGAGGATGACGTCGCCCTCGGGCCTGACGACAACCAGGTGCTCCCTGTTCCGGAGGACAAACGTCCCCACGCCTACCTTTGCCGTTTTTTTGAGGGCCTCGCGGAGGAGGGCATACGCCTTTCTCGCCTGTTTCGTCGGTTCGAGATAGTAGGGTTTTTCGAGGAACTTGGGGTCTACCTCCCGGACGTCAACGAATTCGACGATATCGATGGTCTGGGTCTTCCCGGGGCTTGCGCGCCTGAAGTCCTCGTCTTCGAGGACCACGTAATCCCCTTTCCTGTACTGGTAGCCTTTGACGATATCCTGGTAGGGGACCTCTTCCCCTGTGTTGCGGCAGACGCGGGCATAGCGTATGGGGCAAAGGTCCTGCCGCCTGAGCATATCCAGGTCGGGGTTCTTCTCTTCCACCGCCGTGTAGAGCTTGACCGGGATATGTATCAAGCCGAAGCTGATCGCACCTGACCATATGGAACGCATACTAGTGTAAACATAATGCGCTCTGCGGGGTTTCTCAAGGAGAAGTGACGAGTCTTTCAATAAATACTTGACATATGAATCTGATTGTGGTTACATTAATTGTAATATACAGCTAATGTAGATGCAGTCTATTGACGCATGCACAATGCGGTGCGGCATCTCGGGAGGTGAAGGTGGACGCCGAGTTCCTCGGATTATTCAGGGAGAAGGTGCGGCGGATGGAGCGGGAATTGGGTTGGTCCCAAAAGAACGATATCCAGTGCTGCGGTGTGACCATGGCCCAATGCCACGCTCTTTTGGAGATAGGCTGCCGGGACGAAGTCTCTATCGTGGAGCTCGCGGCCGCGTTGGGCGCGGACACGAGCACGTTGAGCCGTACCATCGATACGATGGTCAGGAGCGGCTTCGTCAACCGGTTTTCGAACCCTCAGGACCGGCGCTACGTCTCCCTTACGCTTACCGGTCAGGGCAGGGCGGTTTTTCATACCATTCAGGATTCCTTTAACGCCTACGTGGCGCGGGTCTTCGAGTTCATCCCGCCGGAAAAACATGGACAGGTGATGGAGAGTCTCTTCCTTTTGACATCTGCCCTGGAGCAATGCGGCAGGACCCGCTGCGCGTGCGATGGCCGGACGGATAACGGAAAAGGGGAGTGAGAAAAATGGATTTGACGGTAGTGGATAACAAGACAGGTTGTTGCTGCGGGAACGGGGCGAAAGCCGGCGACACCGCGGTATCGGTCGAGGGATTCGACGCGGCGGCAGGGATGCCCGGTTGGGTGCAGGGGACAATTGCTACTCCCGCGGGCATCGTCCCAGCCATCGCCACCCGCTTGCGACCGGGCGATATCGTCGGCTCGTGGAAGGCCCGATGGGGGGTGGGGAGGATGCGCTATCTCGTGAAGCCCGGCCTCTACGCGGCAGGGGCGCCGGGTGCGGATTCACCGGTCCTCGTCTCGGCCAACTACAAGATGAGCTTCGACCGGCTGCGCCGGGAGCTCGGCGGGCTGGACGCCTGGGTCCTGGTGCTCGACACGAAAGGCATCAATGTATGGTGCGCCGCGGGTAAAGGCACCTTCGGCACGGAGGAGCTCACGGCCCGCATAGGCCAGGTCAGGCTTTCGGAGGTGGTGACCCACCGGACGCTCATTCTCCCGCAGTTGAGCGCGCCCGGCGTGGGCGCCTATGTGGTGCGGCAGCGGACCGGGTTCAGGGTGGTCTACGGGCCGGTCCGGGCCTGCGATCTGCCCGCGTTCCTGAAGGCGGGCAACAAAGCGACACCCGAGATGCGGCAGGTAGCTTTTGGGTTTCTCGACCGGCTCGTGCTTACCCCGATGGAGCTGGTGGCGACGATCAAGCCGGCCCTGATCCTGATTGCCCTGCTTTTCCTCCTGAGCCTGGCCGCGGCCCCTTCCGCTCCATTCCTCAGCCTGGTAAGGGGGGCTTTTTCAGGATTTGTGCCGTTTCTCGGCGCGATACTCGCGGGTGCGCTCTTCACGCCCGCGCTCTTGCCCTATATCCCGGGCCGGGCCTTTGCGTGGAAGGGATGGCTCCTCGGGCTTGTCTGGACGGTGCTCTACACTATGTTTGCCGCGGCTCCCATCGACTGGAGGCAGGGCCTGTTCTACTTCCTGGTTTTGCCGCCGGTCAGCGCCTACCTGGCGATGAATTTTACCGGCGCCTCGACGTATACCTCGCTTTCCGGCGTGGTGAGGGAGATGAAGACGGCGGTGCCGGCGCTTATTGTTTCGGCGGGCTCGGGAGTGCTCTTTCTGGGCGCGGCGATGCTCGGCCGGGCCCTGGGGATCATATAGGGTCCGAAGAGTGGGTGAGCCGGGTCAGATCCGGCTATGAGACGGAAAGGAAGGTGCACATGAGACAGGAGTATGTAAGGAACGTGGCGACGATAGAGCTCGACCCCGAGCGATGCACGGGGTGCGGCACGTGCCTGGAGGTCTGCCCGCACGGCGTCTTCTTCGTGGAAGCGGGCAACGGGCGCAAAAGCGGCATCAAGGACCGGGATCTGTGCATGGAGTGCGGCGCGTGCGCGAGGAACTGCCCGACCGGCGCCGTCACGGTCAGGGCCGGGGTAGGGTGTGCGTGGGCCATCGTGAGAGGGAAGCTGACAGGGAAAGGGCCGACGTGCGGGTGCAGCGACGCGTCCGGCCCCGGCTCGACCTGCTGCGGCTGAAAGGACATACGTTGTGCCGTCGGCGCGGATGGGGGAAGTCTTCAGCCACGCCGGCCGGAGAGGGCCTTCGCCCAGCCGGCGGCTTTTTTGATCAGCCCGTCCATCTCGGGCACGCGCAGAACGGCCGTCATGGCGAAATAGACGGCGCCGTACAATCCCAGGCAGGCCACGGCACGGGTGATCGGATGATCCCAACCCATCATCAGCTTGGGTCCCCAGGCACACGCCGCGGCGATTGCGGCCGCGATCCATAACTTGCGCGATGAACGGGAGAGGGAGGCCGGTCTTGCCGACCCGGGTCTTCAGCGCATTCCGCAGGAGCGCCAGCTCCAGCCATCCCGCCACCCCGGCCGATGCGGTAAGTCCCACGACCCCCCACCGTGGGTCGAGGCCCAGGAAGCGCGGCAGGTGCAGGGCCGCTATGTAGCCCAGCACAGCGGTGAGAAAAACCCGCAGGACGGCAAAACGGAGTGGGGTGCGCGTATCCCGCAGCGCATAATACGCCGACGCATACAGCCTGCCCAGCGTGGTGGCCAGAAGGCCGATGGCGGACCCTCCAAGGATCGCCCACACATAAAGCGAGTCGCGGTGCCCAAACCGCCCTGTCTGGTAGATTGCGCCGGCGATGATGTCGCCGAGAGCGAGAAACCCCATGGCGGACGGGACGACAAAAAAGGCGATCTGACGCAGGCCGGCGTTCAGCCGACCCTGTAAATAGGCACCGACCTCATGGGCTTCACCGACGGCGCTGGAAAGGGCGGGCAATTCGGCGGCGGAGACGGACATGCCGAAAAGGCTCACCGGCAAGGTATACAAGGTTTGAGCGTAGACGAGGGCGGCGAGGGCGCCCGTCGGGAGGAAGCTTGCCAGCAGCGTGTCGATGTACGCGCTGATCTGCACGACGCCGCGGCTGACGAGCATCGGCGCGAAATTGCGGACCACGGTCCGAACGCTTTCCATGGCGAGCCCGATCACGAATCGGAATCTGTGGATCAGGCGGAGGACCAGGGGCACCTGCACCGCAAGCTGCAGGGCGCTGCCCGCCACGGACCCCCATGCGAGGACCTTCGTGAGTGAAAACTGGTCCAGGCGACCTCCGAATCCGATCAATGAGATGATCATCATCACGTTCCACGCAACCGGGGCGGAGTAGGAAACGAAGAACCGCCGGTGGCTGTTGAGAATGCCGAGGCACCAGGCCGAGACGGCCAGGAGGCCGGCGCCGGGGAAGAGGATGCGCACCAGGTTGATGGTCAGCTCCAGCTTGGCCCCCGTGAATCCCGGCGCGACAACGCTGGTGAGGAGCGGCGTGGCGAATATGCCGATGAGGACGAGGCACGACATCGCCAGGGTGAGCAGGCAGAAGACCGCGCAGGCGACGTTGTCCGCCTCATCTTCTGCCTTCCGGGCAAGCAGATTGGCGTATACGGGGATGAAGGAAGCCGAGAGCGCCCCCTCGCCGAAGAGGTTTTGCAGGAGGTTCGGGATGCGGAAGGCGGCCCTGAAGGCGTCGGCCGCGTCGGAGTCTCCGAAATAGTGGGCAAAAACACGGTCCCGCAGCAGGCCGGCGATGCGGCTGAGCAGGATACCCGATGCCACCAGTGCTGCATGGTGATTCGCCCTGGGACTTCCGGCCTCTTTCATATCGGCATTCTACGCTGTCCAGCCGTACTCGCCGATCAGCTTGACAAACCTGCACCCGCCGTAGTTTTCCTCGTGGTACCGGTCCTCCTCGTCTTTCACGTAGAGCATCAGGTCCTGGAGCTGCTCGTCGCCGATGGGGATGATCAGCCTTCCCCCGATTTCGAGCTGCTTCAGGAGCGGGTCGGGCGCTTCGGGGGCGGCGGCAGTGACGATGATGGCGTCGAAGGGGCTCTCTTCCCGAAACCCTTGGGTCCCGTCCCCGATGCGGGTGACGATGTTCGTGTACCTGAGCAAATCGAGGGTCCTCCGCGCCCTTTTTGCGAGGGCGGGCACGCGCTCGATCGTGAAGACCCGGTCGGCCAGCTCCGCCAGTATGGCTGCCTGGTAGCCTGAGCCCGTGCCGATTTCGAGCACCTTGTCCGTCTTTTTAAGCTGGAGCGCTTCGGTCATGAGGGCGACTATATAGGGCTGCGATATGGTCTGCTTCTCGCCGATAGGGAGGGGATGGTCGTCGTAGGCCTGAGGCCAGAGCGCCTCATCGAGAAAAAGATGGCGGGGGACTTTGCGGAACGCGTCGAGCACCCTTTGGTCCCTTATGCCCTGTTCCATGAGCGTGCGGACCATGTGCTGCCGTTTGCCTGCGTATTCGTTGTCCATTATCCGGAGAGCTCCCCGCAGCGGGTCCGGGCGGCTTCCAGCGCCCTCACGACAATGCCCTTGAAGCCCTTTTCCTCGAGGACGATAAGGCCGGCGATAGTCGTACCCCCCGGAGAAGTGACCCTCTCTTTCATCAAGGCCGGGTGGCCGTGCTCTTTTTCGAGCAGGGCCACGGTGCCTTTGATGGTCTGAACGGCAAGGCTGTGAGGCTTTGTCCCGGGGAAGCCCCATCTTTACCCCCCCGTCGATCATGGCTTCGAGAAAGGAGAGGAAAAAGGCGGGTCCGCTGCCGCCGAGGGCCGTCACCGCGTCCATCTGCTCTTCGTTGACCTCGACGATACGGCCGAGCGGCGCAAGCAGCGCCGCGACCGATTCCAGCTCATCCGGCGCAAGCAGGTAATTTGCCGTGACGCCCAGGGCGCCTTCCCCCACCGCCACGCCGATGTTGGGCATAACCCTGACTACCTTGGCCGGTTTCTCCAGCATGGAGGTGATGCTCGACGTGGTGATGCCCGCCATGATGGAAACGATGATCCGCGACTCGTCTATGGACGGCGCGAGGCGCGGCGATCGCGGTTTTCGCGTCCTGGGGCTTGACCGCCAGTATGACGTAGCGGCATTGTGCCGCCAGGTCCCGGGCGAGGCCGCTCCCCCGATGCCGTAGGTATCGGTTACCGTCCGCATTCTTTCCGGCTTTATCTCAAAGGAAAGGATGTCGGCCGCTGCAAGGCCGGCGCCGAGGAGGGCGCGTGTGATCGATTCCCCCATGTTTCCCAGACCCATTATTCCGACTTTCTTCATGATCAGCCTCCCGGTCGCCACGCTCCTAGGTCCCTCTTATAACAGATGAGCCGCAGATTTTAAAGACAATTATTGGGAAGACGGCCGGCACGCTGTGTGCGCTTAGCCGTCTTACCCGATAACGTGAAGCCTTTTCTTTTGTGCCCTTGTCCTCAGCAATATCGTTGTCGCCCCCGGCCCGCCGTCGGCCATCCCGGAGCTTGCAAAGGCGACCACCCATTTCCTGTGCATTGCCCGGACGATCCACTCTTTCAGCTTCTCCTTGAGCACAGGCCCCTGCCTCGACCGCAAGCCCCTGCCGTGGATGACCTTGACGCAGCGCAGCCGCGATTGCACCGCCTCGCCCAAAAAGGCGTGGAACGCTTCACAGGCGACTTGAGCGGAGAGGCCGTGGAGGTCGAGGACCTTCTGGATAGAGAACTCCCCGTTCCGCAGCTTTTCGATGATGAGGGGGTTTACATCATCCACGTAGCCTTCCATATACTCAGGGAGGTTGATCACGTTGAACGGCGAGGAATCCTTCAGTATCTCCCCCATGATCCGCATCTCCGCGTCGCCGGGGCGGGCCGATGCGGCGTCCCTCGCCGGTCCCCGGACCCTTTCCTTATCCCGGTCCACCTTCCTTACATCCTTCATGTCCTCCAGGAACGCCTCGTATTCGTCCGGCTGCCTCGCTTCGGGCTCTGGCGCCGTAACCGGGGCGGCCGTGCCCTGCGCTTCCGCCGGGTCGGCAGCGTGGTCCCTGATGAGATCGGCCAGCTCGCGAAAGACCTGATATATCGACTCCGTCTTCCTTCATCCTTAATAATTAAACCCGATAAGCGAGGCAAGTGCAAGGAGGCTATGGGACAGAAAAAAGGGTGCTTGAAATGCCGCCGCCATTGGGCTATCGTTTCATCAGGCGAAAGATGAATAACGGAGGCGCCTCAAATGAAAAAGATGCTTGTGCTCGGGTTTCTCGCGTGTGTGGTAAGCCTTTCGGGCTGCTCGACCATGCAGCAATACGCGGCTTACCGGATGGACATGTTGAGAGGAGCGCAGTTGATGAGCGAGGGCGACTACAGGCCCGCGCTCGAAGACTTCATAAAGGCAGCCGGGGCGATGCCTGCCAGCCCTATCCCTATGCCTTTGCCGCAGCCGCAAGCTACAAGATGGGCGACATCGAGGCGGCTTCGCGCTACATCCAGGAGGCGGCCGGGCGGGACTCGCAGGGCGACGCCCGCATCCGCATCCTGGGGTACAAGGCCCTGATCTTTCTGAAGCAGGACAGGGAGAAAAGGGCTCCGGGCCTTAGGCGACTATATCGAGGCCTACGGGAAGGAGTACGGCCCGCAGAACGTCAGGGAAGTCCGGGATATGCGGCGCAGCAACCGCGTTGACCTTCCCGCCCTTCAGCCACTCCTCGACGAGGAGATACGGGTCTACGAAAGCGACATCGAGCAGTATCGCCGGTCGGGCACGGGCTGGTTCGCGGAGCGGTACGGCACCTCGACGCCGGTAATGGCCAATTGAGCGAAAGGGGCCGCACCCCGACACCCGCGCGTCCCGAACATATTTATTGACTTACTACGGGAAAATTATACAATTAGGACGGCTCGCGCGCGAGCCGGACAGACCTCATGAACAGGGCGAAGGTACCTTCCAGAGAAGATGAGCCTGCGCATCGGGGGAATCTTTCCCCTCACCGGATATCTCTCCTGGTCCGGGAAATACAAGAGGAAGGCCGCGGAGCTGAAGGTAGAGATGATCAACCAGGCAGGCGGCATCGATGGCCGGCCGGTCTCCCTGATCGCGTATGACGATCGGTCATCCGCGGAACAGGCGTCGCGCATCGCGGAGATGCTGGTCTTCAGGCACCGCGTCGCGGCAATGGTGGGAACCGGCTCTCTCCCCGTCTCCAGGGCTGTCGCCCGTGTGGCCAATCGGTACCGGACGCCCGCGTTCGTCAATTCCGGCTACGCGATCGACCCGACAAAGGACCTGTTTGTTTTCAACACCGCCCATAAGACCGAATTCGCCGTCGCCTGTTCTTTCCAGTACTTCCTCGAAAGGGGTATCAACAGGCTTGCCCTCCTGATGCCCCACGGTCCCCTCGGTGAGCTGGGCAGTTGGCTGGCGAGGCGGCTGGGGAGCCGCATGGGCATAAGGATCGTCGGCGAAGAAAGGTTCGATGTGGCATCGTCCGACGTGGCGTCCCGCTTGAAGAGGCTGCACGGCCTCAAACCCCTTGCCCTTTTCTCCTTCGCGACCGGTGAGCCGGCCGCGGCCGTGGCAGGGACGATGGCGGCGCTGGGTCTCGATATCCCGCTCCTCGTCTCTCATGGCAACGCAAACCCCCGTTTTCTCAAGCTGATATCGCATACGGCGATCAATATCGTTGTCCCCTCGGGGAAGACCATGGTTCTCGATGCCATCCGGGAAGATGATCCCTGCAGGAGGGTGATGATGGAATTCAACGCCCGCCACGTGCAGCGCTACGGCGAGCCGGCCAATTACTATTCCGCGGAACTGGCCGACGCGATCGATCTGGTGGCGGAGGGCGTGCGCCGTAACTGCGACGCGGACCCCGAGAGACTGCGGGATGCCGTCGAGAATATCAGTAATTTCGGGGGAATGCAGGGTGTTTACAACCTCTCCCCCATTGACCATTACGGCACCCGCATCGAGCAGATCGTTCTCCTTACCGTCAAGGACGGCGCGTGGCACTTCGCCCGGGCCTTTTCCTCGATAGCCCTTCTTGAGGACGTGTACGGCAACCGGAAGTCCCGGTTGATCCGAAGGCTGGGAGACCTGTTGTCGGGACCAGGCTCGGGAATAGTCCAGGGCGATGAAGGCCCGGCCCTTGCCGGCATAGGGGCGGTCCGCACCGGGCTCGACTGCGCCGAGCTTAAGCCCGATCCCTTCTTTGCCGCGAAGCTCTACTGCCGGGAGAAGCTGGAGATGATGCGGAGTATCCGCGAACGGGATATGGGTAAGGCGAGGGAGGCCCTCTTTCGACTGCTCACGACTACCCTCACGCAGCACTTCGGAAGCTTTGAGACCCTCAAGCTGTCTTTGCTGGAGCTCTTCCTCGGCCTCTTTGACGTGGCGATGGAGGAAGGCGTCGAGATTGAGGGCCTCGTGCGGGAGAGACACAGGTTCAGCAGGGAGTGGGAAGACGTGAAGGACCAGGAGACACTTTGTCTCTGGCTGGTCAGGGCATTCGAGACGGTCGGCCAAAACCTCGTCGGCCGCGACCACGGCGGCCCGGACCTGCTGAAGAGGGTAATGGCGTTCATCGAGGCCCACGCGGCCGAGGACCTGCACGTGGAGCAGGTGGCGCGTGACGTGTGTCTCAGCCCGTCCCGGCTCATGCACTGGATGAGGAGCGAGTACAACCTGTCCCTGACCGCCTGCATCACGCGGGTGAGGATCGAGAAGGCGAAGCACCTCCTGAGAAGCACGAGCACGCCAATTAGCCGAATTGCCCAGGACGTGGGTTACGGGGACCAGGGCTATTTTACCAGGGTCTTCAAGAAATGTCTGGGAGAGACCCCGAGGGACTACAGACGCAGCACCATGCCCCTGAGAACTCCGGAAAGCAACGATTAGCACGCGATAAATTCAGCATTTTTCTCCTAAAGAAAGACCGTAAAGTGCAAGACTCTGCCCTGGCGAAAGGTGTTTAATGGGGTGGAACGGTGCACAATCGTTAAACAAAGGGGGTTGCCATGAAAAAAGGCGTATTGATGGGTCTGGCAGGGGGGTTAGCTTTGCTGCTGCTTTCGGGTAACGCTGCAAAGGCGGCGACGCCTTACAAGATAGGCGGCATCTTTCCGCTTACCGGCGCGTTGTCGTGGCTCGGAGAGTATAAAAAGAAGGGGGCCGAGCTGAAGGTGGAGCTGATCAACAAGGCAGGCGGCGTCAACGGGCATCCGCTGGAATTGATAAGCTATGACGATCAGTCCTCGCCGGAGACCGCGTCAAGGGTGGCCCAGAGGCTCGTCTCGAAGGACGGAGTGATCGCCATGATCGGGACCGCAAGCGTACCGGTGTCGGGGGCGGTCGCATCGATCGCCGCAAAGAGCAAGATCCCCGCGATCATAGGGTCGGGCTACGAGGTAAATGCGCAGAAGGAGCCATTTCTCTTCAACACGGCCCACAAGACCGATTTTGCCGTTGCCCGTCCCTTTCAGTACTTTCAGGGGAAGGGGATCAAGAAGGTGGCCCTGTTGATGCCAATCGGCCCTCTCGGCGAGCTGGGGAGCACGCTGGCAAGGAAATATGCGCCTCAGTACGGCATCACGATCGTGGGCGAGGAGAAGTTCGATATCAAGGCGGCCGACGTGACGACTCAACTGGCCAAGCTGCGCACCCTCGGCCCCCAGGCCGTCTTCTCCTTCTGCACGGGTGAACCCGCCGCGCTTGTGGCCCGGAACATGAACCAGATGGGCATGAATATCCCCGTCCTCGTCTCCCACGGTAATGCCAATCCGGGCTTTCTCAAGTTTGTCTCGAATCTGGGCCTCCCCATCATCGTGCCCGCGGGCAGGGCAGCCGCTCCCGATGCCGTGGCGGATAGCGACCCGTGCAAGAAGGTGGTGCTCGACTTCAGCCGGGCCCACCAGCAGAAATACGGCGAGCCGGCCAACTATTATTCGGCTGAAATGGTAGATGCCGTCGATCTCATTGCAGCGGCGTTGAAGACGACGGGCTCGGATGACCCTGTCAAGCTCCGGGATGCGGTCGAGAAGACGAGAGGCTTCGTCGGCATGCAGGGCATCTATAATTTCTCTCCCACCGATCATCACGGGACCGTCCTCTCCGACATGATGGTGCTGACGGTCAGGGACGGGAAATGGGCGGTACTGCTCAAATAGGTCTGTCTTCCTGTTCGGTCGTGAAGAGAGGGCCGTGGAATGGGTGACGTTTCTCAGTTGCTCCAGTTCCTTTTCAGCGGGTTGACCACGGGCAGTATTTACGCCCTTATCGCCGTCAGCCTGGTGATAGTCTACAAAGTCTCGCTCTTGATCTGCTTTGCCCAGGGTGAGTTCTTCGTGATCGGCGCGCTCACCATGGCCACCCTCGTCTCGAAAGGGCTCCCCATGCCCGTGGCCTTCGTCTTGTCCGTGCTCGTCGCCACGCTCCTCGGCGCCCTGGTCGAGAGGGCGCTCATCAGGCCGATACAGAACTCGGGGACCGGTAACCTGATCGTGATGACCATCGCCATCTCCCTCGCCTTGCGGGGTTCGGCCCTCCTCATATGGGGCAAAGAATCGCACGTGCTCCCCCCCTTCTCCGCGGGCATGCCCCTCCGGGTCTTCGGGGCGACCCTGCAACCGCAGGTCCTGTGGATCGTGGGCATCACCTTCGTCGCCCTCCTGGCCATATGGCTTTTCTTCGAGAAAACCACCCTGGGCATCGCCATGCGGGCATGTGCCGAGAACCGGCTCGGCGCGAGCCTCATGGGGATCAGCACCCAGAAGGCCGCGATTTTTTCCTGGGCCTGGGGTGCAGGCATCGGGGCGCTGGCCGGCATGGCGGTCTCTCCGCTCCTTTTCATGCAGTACACGAGCGGCGTCATGCCCATGGTGAAGGGCTTCATTGCCATGTCGATAGGCGGCCTCGCGAGTGTGGTCGGGGCCGTTGTGGCCGGGTATCTGCTCGGCCTCGTCGAGGCCTACACCATTGGTCTCGTCTCCTCCGAGTTCTCCGACCCGATTGTTTTTACCATCCTTATCGTGGTGCTCCTTTTCCGGCCCAATGGGCTTTTTGGAGGGCGCTGGAGGAGGGAAGTATGAGGAGACCGGCGCGCGTCTGGTGGCTCTTCGTGCTCCTCTTCATCGCCTTCTATCCCCAGACCCTGGGGGGTATGTCCCCCTACCGGTGCGGGATCCTCATCTTCGCGGGAATTTACGTGATCCTGGCGGTGAGCCTCGATTTGCTCATGGGTTACGCAGGACAGATATCCGTGGGCCATGCGGCATTCTTCGCCATTGGCGCCTACGTCTCCGGCATTCTCACCGCGAGGTACGGCGTCTCCCCGGCACCTGCGATGATAGCGGGGATCCTTCTGGCCTGCGGGGTTGCCTGGGCCATGGGGAGGCCCGTTCTTGCGCTGAAGGAATACTATCTCGCCATGGCCACCCTTGCCCTCAACGAGATCGTCGTCACCCTCATTACCGGCATGCAGGGCCTGACCGGGGGCGCGTCGGGGCTGAGGGACATCCCTGCCTTCAGCCTCTTCGGATTCAGCTTCGAGAACCACGTCAGGTACTACTATTTCGTCTGGTCCGTGGTCGTCTTCGTCGTGCTGACGAGCCTTGCCCTGGTCCGGTCGTCTTTCGGAAGGACCCTCATCGCCATTCAAAGCGATGAGACCGCGGCCGGCAGCTTCGGGATCGACTGTCCTGCGTACAAGCTGCGGGTCTACGTGCTCTCCGCGGCTTTTGCATCGCTCGCCGGCTCGCTTTTTGCCCACTACATGAGTTTTATCGCGCCCGATGACTTCGGCGTCCTCACCTCGATCAACATCCTGGTCATGCTTTTTCTCGGCGGTACCGGCACGATCTTCGGTCCGGTGCTCGGCGCGGTCTTTCTGAAGCTCCTGCCCGAGGTGACGTATCAGTTCCAGGACTACGAGATGCTGCTCAACGGGGTTATCCTCATCGTGGTCCTCCTTTTTCTGCCAAAGGGGCTCTACGGCGTGGTGACGGCCGTAAGAGACGGGCTGGCGCGCCGGTCAGGGGGTAACCATGGCTGATGAGCCGGTCGGGGTGACCCGTGACGAGGAGGACCGGACCATGGTAGTGCCCCGCGACGTCATGCTCCGGGTGGTCGACGTATCGAAGATGTTCGAAGGGGTCCGCGCCCTCGACTCCGTGAGCTTTGAAGTCGGCGCCGGTCACATCAAGGCCCTCATAGGACCGAACGGTGCGGGCAAGACCACGATGCTCAATGTCATCAATGGCCTCCTGGCCCCGGACAGGGGGCACGTCTATTTTCAGGGACGCGACCTGGTGGGAATGAAGACGTTCAGGATCGCATTCCTCGGTCTCTCCCGGACCTTCCAGCTCATCAGGCTCTTCTCCGTCAATAATGCGACGGTGCTCGACAACGTGCTTGTCGGCGCCCACAAGGGCTTGAGGCCGACCGTTGCGGGGACGCTCTTTCTCCGCGCTCATGCCGCGCGGCGTGAGGCGGCTGCGCAAGAGAAGGCGAGAGAGATGCTCCGGTTCGTGGGGCTCGAACATGCAGCGGCCATGCAGCCGGGCGCGCTCTCTTTCGGGAGCCAGCGAAAGGTCGAGCTTGCCCGCTCCCTCATGGCCGACCCTCAACTGCTCCTCCTCGACGAACCCGCGTCCGGATTGAACGACGCCGAGGTGGACTCCTTCATGGAGACTCCTCTCGGTGATCAAGGGGAGGGGCGTCACTATTTTGCTCGTGGAACACAACATGAGGCTCGTGATGAAGGTCTCCGATGACGTAGTCGTCCTCGATTTCGGACGCAAGCTCGCGGAAGGCCCGCCCGCCGCCATCTGTGCCGACCCGTTGGTGATCGAGGCGTACCTGGGCGCGGAATGCGGCGTGAGAGGCTCGACATGATGCTGCGGGTGACGGATATCCATGCGGGGTACGGACGGGTGGAGGTGCTCAAGGGCATCGACATCGAGATCGACGAAGGGGAGGTGGTCTGCCTTCTCGGGGCGAATGGGGCGGGCAAATCGACGCTTCTCAAAGTCGTCTCGGGTCTCATCACTCCGGCTAAGGGGAGCATTACCTTCATGGGCGACGAGATTACGCGCAAGAAGCCGAACCAGATCGTGAGCATGGGGATAAGCCACGTCCCGGAAGGAAGACAGATCTTCGCCTCCCTGACGGTACAGCAGAACCTGCTCCTCGGGGCCTACGTCCACAGGCACAGGAAGTCCGATCTCGATGCCCTCTATCACTCCATGTTCGATCTCTTTCCCATATTGAAAACGAGATTTTTAGGCAAGGCGGGCTCCTTAAGCGGTGGGGAGCAGCAGATGCTCGCGATGGCGCGGGGCCTTATGTCGCAGCCGGCCCTGCTCCTTCTCGACGAGCCGTCCCTGGGCCTTGCCCCGCTTGTCGCCGCCAATATCCTCTCCATCGTCGGCGACCTGCGGACCAGGGGCATACCCATACTGCTGGTGGAGCAGAACGTGGGGGCGGCGCTCAGGATCGCGGACCGTGCTTACGTGATGGAGACGGGTACGATCGCGAGCCGGGGCGAGGCCGGGGCTTTACTCGGAGACGACGAGGTGCGAAGACGATACCTCGGCATGTGACCTTCATATTAAGGTGTCTTTAGGGAGAATCGATTATGTTCTATGACCCTGACAAGAACGACCATGGCCTGCAGCACAACCCCTTCAAATCGTGCGTGGTACCCCGCCCAATCGGATGGATTTCCAGCATAAGTGCCGACGGCATACACAACCTCGCCCCTTTCAGCCAGTTCCAGAACCTTAGCTTTGATCCTCCCTACGTGATGTTCGCGGCAAACCAGAACAGCCGGGATGCGAGGAAAGACACGGTGGTGAACGTGGAGCAGACTGGTGAGTTCGTCTACAACATGGCGACATACGACCTTCGCGACGCGGTCAACCGTTCCGCTGCCGAGGTGCCTCCCGAGGTGGACGAATTTGATCTGGCCGGTGTCACGAAGGCGCCGTCGATAAAGGTGAGGCCGTGCCGCGTGGCAGAATCGCCGGTGCAGTTCGAGTGCCGCTACTACCAGACAATCCGCTTGCCCGGCAACGGACCCATGGGCACGGCGGATGTGATCATCGGCCGGGTCGTCCTGGTCCACATCAAGAACGAGGTGCTCACGCGGGACGGGCGTCTCGATATCCTCAAGATCCGTCCCCTGGCCCGTCTCGGGTATTATGACTACACGACGGTAGACTCCATATTCGAGATGGTGATACCGGGAAACAACGACCGGTTGCTCACCGGCCTCGAAGGTGCCCCCATCGACCGTTAAGCCGATAGCCTTTTCTTTCCTGCCGCTCTATTTCCGCCGGCGTTCAAAAAACGTTGACACGGCGTTCAAAAAAGCGTTCAAAAAACGTTTGCAATTAGCAGCCTGACATGGTAAAGAAAAGATGCGGCCTGCAGTTTTAACCTGTTAGGGAAGTGCAGTGAAAATCTGCCGCTGTCCCGCAACTGTGATGGGTGGAAAGGCCGGTACGGGTTCATGCAGCCAGCCACTGTCCAGCAATGGATGGGAAGGCGTACCGGTAATACCCTTAAGCCAGGAGACCTTGGGTTAAATCGCGACGACGCTACCTTACGAGGCATAAGGGGGTGCGTATGAAATCCAACTCTTCGTGATTGCTCTCCTTTCTTTCATTACCGGATAAGCCACAACTGCCGGTCTCATGCCGCTCAACCAATTTTTGGGTGTGGGACGGAGCAATACTGCTCCAAAAACCCGGCAACACACAGAAAGGAGACTCTCCATGTCGAATTATTTCGTCAACTTGAGGAATAAAAGGCGGCTTTTGGATTCGGGAAACCGAACCGGCGTATTTGTCACGGCTCTCGCGCTCCTGTACTGCATAGCCGGGGCAGCCCCTGCTATTGCTGAGGAGCCTTACCGCCTCGATCAAATCGTCGTGACCGCGTCGCGGGTCGAGGCGCCGCTCGCCGAGGCGCCCGCCAACGTGACGGTTATCACGGCCGAACAAATCCGGGAGTCGGGCGCCCAGACCCTTGTCGATGTCTTTCAACGGGAGCCCGGCGTTTTTACCCAGAACGTGTTCGGCAACCCTAAAACGGCAACTGTCGACATCCGGGGCTACGGAGAGGCGGCTCGCCAAAACGTCCTCTTCCTGGTCAACGGCAGGCGCATCAACTCCATCGACCTGTCCGGCGCCGACCTCGCGCAGATACCCGTGGATGCTATCGAGAGGGTCGAGGTCTACCGGGGCCCGGCGAGCGTCCTTTTCGGCGACAACGCCCCCGCGGGCGCCGTGAACATAATCCTCAAGGCGGGAGAAGGCCCTCCCAAAGTATCGGTGGCCACAACAACCGGCAGCTACGGCTTCTTCAAGCCCGAGGTCATGCTCTCCGGCAGGCAGGACAGGTTCTCGTACATGACTTTGGCTTCAGACCTCGACACCGATGGCTACAGGCACAACAACGCGCTCCACGCGAAGGACCTCCTGGGCAATTTCAGCTTCGACGTGAATGACAATTTGAAACTGAACCTGAGCACGGGCCTCCACGGTGACTCTTACGGCCAGCCGGGCTCGCTCTACCGGTCTGCTCTGCGTCAGGGGGTAGTCGACCCCAAGGACTCCACCCACCCCAATGATACGGCTTCAACCAACGACAACTTCTTCGATTTCGTGCCTGAAATCAAGCTCCGTGAAGACGTCGTCCTCTCCCTCGGGGCTTCTTACAGGGACCGCCACACCGCTTCCTTCTACGACTACGGCTCCGGCAACTACTACGACGCGAAGAGCCAGCTCCAGACCTACGCCTTCACCCCGAAGATGGTGTTCTCTACCCCGATCGGAGGCATGAAGAGCGTCTTCGTCATCGGCTCGGATTATGACAGGTACTCCACGACGGTAAGCTCGTCAAGCCAGTATTTCGGTCCCTACCAGTCGACGGGCAACGTCAACAAGAGAGACTTCGCCTGCTATGCGGACGAGAAGATATATCCGCTGCGCGACCTCGCCCTGGAGGCGGGCTACAGAAGGCAAAAGTCGACCTTCGACGTCGACTACCGGGACTTCATGAACCCCGCCCTCAGCCAGGCGGGCACGTCCGGTTACGAGAGGGATGCCTACCGCCTGTCCGCCAATTATGCAATCTTCGACAAGGCGAATGTCTTTGCCTCGTACAGCAAGGGCTTCCGCTTCCCCACGACCGATGAATTCGTTGTTTACGGGTACTCTCCGGCGCCCGGAGTCTTTGTGCCCACCCGGCTCAACACCGGCCTCAAGCCCCAGACCACCGAGGAACTCGACCTCGGCATCCGCTGGAATCCATGGCACAGGGTCTCGGGCGCTTTCACCTATTTTCAGAGCCGGAACAGGGACGAGATCTACTTCAATCCCCTCACCAGTGCAAACGAGAATTACGACAGGACAAAGCGGCAGGGCATCGAATCGACCCTCTTCTTCAACCTCGCCACGGGTCTCACGCTCAACCTGGCGTACTCCTACACCGAGGCCCTTTTCGACGGAGGGCAGTTCGGCGGAAACCGCATACCCCTCGTGCCCGAGAACAAGGCCTCGGCAAAGCTAACTTATGCCGTCTCCAACTGGACGTTCAGCCTCGCTTCGGTATACACGGGCGAGCGGTACGCCATAAGCGACCAGGCGAACGCGCAGGAGCAATTGCCGGGCTACACGACCTTCGACACCTCCGTCGGTTACCGCTGGGACAGGCTTACCGCCCTGTTCACGGTCAAGAATCTCACGGACAAGAGATATAGCGAGTACGGGGTCTACAGCCCCTATCTCAACGATATTGCTTTGTATCCGTCGCCGGGACGCCAGTTCTTCCTCACGCTGAAGTATACTATTGGAGGGTGAGAGGGGATGAAGATTGTAGTTCTGCTGGTATCTCTCCTGGTCGCGGGCGTGCCTCCGGCCCATGCGGCGGACAAGCCCGCGGAGGCGGCCGGCATGTCCCCTCGCAGGATTATCTCCCTTGGGCCGACCATCACCGAGAAGCTGTACTTGCTGGGCGCCCAGGACAGGCTCGTGGGCGTCACTACTTACTGCGAACGGCCTCCCGAAGCCCTCGCAAAGGAAAAAGTCGGGAACGTGACCCAGGTGAATAGTGAAAAGATTGTCGAGCTTAAGCCCGACCTCGTGATCGCCACGTCTCTCACGGAGCGGAGAACCGTTGAGGGATTGAAACGCCTGGGCATCAGGGTAATTGTGTTCAATGAACCGAGGTCCTACGCGGAGATGAGCCGGCAGTTTCTGGAGCTTGGGGGGATAGTCGGGAGAGAAAGACAGGCAGAGGGGATCGTGAAGGCAGCGGAACGCCAGGTCGACGCGATAAAAAAACGGGTAGAGGGTCTCCCGAGGCCGAAGGTCTTTATCCAGCTCGGCGCAAAACCTTTGTTTGCCGCCACAAAAGATTCTTTCGTGAATGACTTCATCGAGCTTGCGGGCGGGACCAATATCGCCCGTGAGGCAAAAACGGGCTTCGTAAGCAGGGAAGAGGTGTTGAGGCAGGACCCGAATATCATCATCATTGTCCTCATGGATGCGGCAACGGGGAACGAAAAGAAGGGATGGCAGAAGTATCACGCCCTGAAGGCGGTAAGAAACGACAAAATATTTGTTATGGACCCGTACCGCATCTGCAGCCCGACCCCTCGGACGTTCGTCGACGCCCTCGAAGAGATGGTAAAAGCGCTGCATCCCGGCGCCTAAAGGAGAACAGCTTGGAGAATAGGCTCTTTAAGTGGATCTCGATCCTGCTCGTCCTGATCGCGATCCTGCTGGCGGTATCTGCCCTCTCCCTCTCCCTCGGCCCCTCAGGCATGCATCCCGGCACGATAGTGTGCCTCCTGCTCGGAGGGAAGGGGACAACTGCCGACTACGCCATCCTCTTCGACATACGCCTCCCTAGGATCCTTCTGGGCTTCGCCATCGGCGGCAGCCTGAGCCTTGCGGGGGTGCTGCTTCAGGCCATGTTCAGGAACCCCCTGGTCGAGCCTTATACGCTCGGCATCTCGGGCGGCGGCGCCCTCGGCGTTGCCCTGGGCACGATACTCGGTCTTACCGGTCTGCTCGGTGCCTACTCGCTGCCTGCTTTCGGTTTTCTGGGCGCCTCCTGCGTAATCCTGTTTCTCTCCATCGGCATCAACAGGTCGGTCCTGAACCTTCAAGGCCTTCTTCTCACCGGCGTCATGATAAGCTTCATCTCCTCTTCCGCGGTACTGCTGATCATGTCCGTCTCGCGTATCGAGGACCTCCACGGTATCCTGTTCTGGATCATCGGCTCCCTGGGCGAAACCGACTGGCTTCCCGTAAAGCTGGCGCTCCTCGCGGCCGTCTCCGGCCTCGCCGTCGCCTATCTCTTCTGCTTTGACCTTAACGCAATGAGTCTGGGGGAAGAGGACGCTGTTCACCTCGGCGTGAACGTGGAAAGAACCAAGCGGGTGCTCCTCCTTCTCGCATCTTTCCTGACGGGCCTGTCCGTTTCCCTCGCGGGGGCAATAGGCTTCGTGGGCCTGGTTGTCCCCCATTTCGTCCGCATGTTCGCGGGGACCGACCACCGCATTCTCCTTGTTTCTTCATTTGTCTCGGGCGCAATCTTCCTCATCTTCTGTGATGCGGTGGCGAGGAGCGTGGCGCAGCCCGCAGAGTTGCCCGTAGGCGTGGTCACCGGTCTTGTTGGGGGCGTCCTCTTCATCTACGCGATGATGAGACGGGCAAACATCGTGAGGGGAAAGTGATGCTGGAACTTCGCCACGTCAGCTGCCGCTACGATGATCATTTCGTCCTCAAGGATATCAGCGTCCGCATAGAGGACGGGGACCTCGTGGGCGTGATAGGACCAAACGGGTCAGGGAAAACGACCCTGATTAGGGCCGTCACCAGGGCGATAAAGCCCGCGGAAGGGGAGGTGCTGTTCAAAGGGAATCCGCTCGGCATGTTCAGTTTCAAGGAACTGGCGCAACAGGTCGCCGTCGTGGGAAGGCTGTACGATCTCGACGTGCAAATGAGGGTCGAAGACCTTGTGCTTCTCGGCAGGATACCTCACAGAAGGGGCTTGCGTCTTATGGAAAGAAGGTCGGATATGGACATAGCCCGGATGGCCATGGATGTAACAGGAACCTTAAGGCTTAAAGACCGCTTCGTGGACAGTCTGAGCAGCGGGGAGAGGCAGCTTGCCTTCATCGCCCGCGCGCTTGCCCAGGAGCCGGACCTGCTGCTTCTCGACGAGCCCACCAGCCACCTCGACATCACCCATCAGGCAAGGATCCTCGACCTGGTAAGAAAACTGAATAGGGATAAGGGCCTCACCGTCCTGGTCGTGCTCCACGATCTCAACCTCGCGAGCCAGTATTGCGATAGGCTGTTCCTGCTCAGTGACGGCGTGCTCCGGAAGGACGGCACGCCCGACGAGGTGCTGACTTACCAGACCATTGAAAAGGTATACGCTACGACGGTGGTGGTAATGAAAGACCCCGTCTCCTCAAGGCCCTGCGTATTCCTTGTGCCGGAGGATGCCGTTGCCGGCGTGAAATGAGAGGCCGCCTGACGCGACAGCCGGCTGAGGGAATAGGGCGGGATGTAAACCGCCCTCGGCCGGCCGGTCAATCATGAAGGCAAAAAGGGGGAGACACATGATTCTTGGCACGTATTACAAAGGCGTTGAGATACACCGTGAAGAGAGAATAATCTACGCCCGCTTTCTCGTGCCTCACCGGGTGATTTCCACCTGTCCGGCGGCAGGAGGCGTGCGCGACGATCTTGACTATCTGTATAACCACCAATCCTGCGAGCCTGCGGGGCACGACCCTGCCGCGCTTCACCTCATCTCGCCGGACCCGAGAGGCTACAGGTCCCTGGTGTGCCGGCAATATCAGCTGCCCGACGACCGCTGCGCAACCCTCGGCACCGCCGCTAACATGCGTTACGCCGTCACCAAGGAGGCGCGCTTTCGCGACCTTGTCGTCGTCGCGGTCTGCACGGGCGGCGTGGAGACAAATGCCGGACGTGCGGGAGACCCGGCTGTGGTTTATGAACGCGACGGCACATATGAGAGGGTGTCAGGAGAGCGGGTGTCACACGGCACCATCAACACGATGCTCTTTATCAGTCATGAGCTGACGCCGGCCGCCATGGTGAATGCCGTCATGACGGCAACGGAGGCCAAAACCGCTGCACTCCAGGAACTCGATGTCAATTCCAGGTATTCCAACGGGCTGGCCACCGGAACGGGCACGGACCAGATAGGCGTGGCCGCCCGACTGGAGACGGGCACGCCCCTCACGAGCGCGGGAAAACATACCGTTCTCGGGGAACTTATCGGGAAGATGGTCTGTGGTGCGGTCAAAGGAACTCTGGCGTTGCAGGATTCTCTTACCCCCGAAAGCCGGCGGTCCGCGGTGCGCTACCTGGAGCGCTTCGGCGCCAGTCACGACAGCATGAGAGCGTCCGTCGCCGCCCGCCTCAGCGAAGGCAAAGGGGCGCTGCTTGCGGCGAACTTCACGGTTATCGAACGGGACCCTCTTGTCGTGGCTGCCGTTGCCGCTCTCGCCCATGTACGTGACAAAGTCGCGTGGGGTATTCTTCCCGGAAGCTGCGCGCCGGAATTGTGGACAACTTACGGTGCCCAGATCGCCGCGGCAGTCTCAGGGATTTATGACCGGCTGCCCACATATCGCGCCACACTGGCTGCGGCAGGCTGCACGTCCTCTGACTGCGACCTCCTGAGCCTTGCAGAACACGCTTTCGCGCTGGGATTCCAGGACAAGTGGCCGGAAGAGACGGGCGGGGAGGAGTGAGGAGTGATGATAATGCGTGCGATGGCAATAACCGGGTAACCGGTTCCGTTTAGGAGCAAAAAGCAGGGTGAATCTCCGGCAGGCAAGAGAAAGAGGCATGGGCAAGGGACTGATCGTCTCCGTCACGTTCCACGTGATCGTCATCGCTCTTGTGATCGTCTGCTCCAGTGGCAACGTGAAGAAGCACCCGGAGACCATTACCGTTTTTCTGACGGACGCCGGGCTGCCAGAAGGGAGAGGCGCCGCGGGGAAAGCCGGACCTGCCCGTGTCGGTATGAAGCTGCCTTCCCCTACCCCGGCGAAACAGGAGCCCAGTCGTCTCCGCAGTGAGCGCCCTGAGCCGCCCGCCCCTGCGGCCATTCCCAGAACCACGAAGCCTTCTGCGCCGAGACCGGAAACGGACAACGAGATGCCAATGAAAGAGGTCGCCATGGCGGGAGAAAACCGGACATTATCTACGTTCTCTGCCGGGCGGCTGATGGGGCCTCCGGCCCAGGGAGACGCCGCCGAGGGACGCGGCTCGGGCGGCGGGGTCGTTGGCGCCGGAACAGGCGGAAGCGGCTCAAGCTCCGGTTTTGGTGCCAACGATGGTGCGGATAGAGGGAAGAAACAGTATCTGGAGCGCAATTTTGGCTATATCCGCGACCTGATCGTCAAAAATCTGAAATACCCGTCTGTTGCACGACGGATGGGCTGGAAGGGTTCGGTGACCGTCACCTTCGTGATCCTGGAAAACGGCAATGCGGAAGCCATCAGGGTGACGCAGACCTCCGGTCACGATCTCCTCGACCAGAGTGTGCTCAAAACGGTTCGGGCATTGCAGCCCTTCCCCAGGCCCCCGGCCAGGGCGGAGCTGATCATCCCGATTGCATTCCGGCTGGAATAAAGGCCAAATCTCTGCGACTTATGTTCTTTCACTGCCGCCACAATCAAAACAAAAGAATGTACATTGTGGCGGCTCGGATGGACGACGGCATGGAGGAAATGCTTCATCACCCGCAAGCGGGTACCCGGGATGGGCTGCGAGTCTTGCTGAGCGGAAGCTGTACTGTACCCGCACGCTGGAGTCCGCAAGGCGAGCAGAGCGCCGCAGAGGGAGATTTCCGAACATGCGATCGACCGACCGACCGAAGAGAGACATAGAGACATAGGAAACACAGAGAAAGTTTTGACAAGACCCCCGCACCTATAATAGGCTATGCGCCTCTCACCGAAAGGAAGACCTGATGGAGACGATGTTGAGGGACGATCTTGTCGTTGTGGTATACAGGGACAAGAAATATCTGAAGAAGCTGGAGCCGGGAAAATCGTTTCACGGCAAGGGCGGCATCCTTCCCTTTGAGTCCGTGATCGGCTGCCCCTGGGGCACCAGGTTCGGCGAGTACGAAGTCTTCCGGCCGGCCATCGAAGATATCATGATGTACGGGGTCAGGCGGGAAACGCAGATCGTCTTCCCGAAAGACGCCTTTTTCATCTCCGTCAAGCTCGATATCAGGGCCGGGTCGCGGGTGCTGGAGATCGGCACGGGCAGCGGCGCGCTGACGCTTCTGCTTTCGAGGGCAGTCGGGCCGGAAGGGCAGGTGGTCTCCATAGAGAAAGAGGAGCGCCACTACAAGAACAGCCAGAAGAACCTCGCCAAATACCTGGAGTTCCGGAATACGGAGCTTCTCAATATCGACGTGCTCGACTTCGACGGGAAGGAGTTCGACGCCGCATTCGTCGACGTGCGCGAGCCGTGGCTCTATATGGAGGGGATACGGACGTTCCTGAAGGGTGGGGCGATTGCCGGCTTTATCGTGCCGACCGCAAACCAGGTGTCCGACTTGCTTCAGGCGCTCAGGCAGGGTTTTGGCGACGTGGAGGTCATGGAAATCCTCTTCAGGCGGTACAAGACCGTGGCGGCGCGCCTGCGGCCCGAGGACCGCATGGTTGGTCACACGGGTTATCTGCTGTTCGCAAGGAAAATCGAGCCTGATCAGAGAAATGGGTGATCCGCCGGAAGGCTGAGTAAGGGTTAAAGGTCACGAAGACGGCCGGGGCGGCCTAGATCCTGCTGTTCAGCCACTGCGACGGGTCCGTTATCCCCTGGAACAGCCCCTGCAGGTCCGTGTAGAGCAGGTACACGAAGGTGTGGCCGTTGGGCCAGCGCCCGATGATCTTGTGCTCCCTGAGGGCGAGGCCGGTCGTGATGGCCCTGGTATAGCCTATGTGAAGAGGGGCGGCTCCCGGTTCCAGCTGCTTCGTGAGGTGAGATTTTCCCGCCCTGTGACTGTGGACCGTCACCGGCTTGCTCCACCGGAGTATGGCGACCGCCCGGCCCTCCGTCTTCCGGAAGTCGACAACGAAGGGGGCTTCCACGGCGGCAAGGGTGATCTCGTTCAGTATCCCTTCGTCCGGGTTTGTGACGGGAGGGTTTTTCACCTCGATCCCTATGTAGTAGACATGCCCCCTGATGAGCTGAAAAATAAGCTCCGAGTAAAAAAGGATGTCTATATACCGGAGAGGCCGGTCGTCGCGCTCCTGGAAGATACAATCGGTGATCCATTGGTTCTCCGGCTTTCTGCAGACAACGAGGAGATGCCATGCCTTTTTCAGGGCTTCACGGTATTCGGGGTGCTGTTGCACCGCCTTTTCCCACTCTTCCTCTATGGCGGATTGTAGTTGAGGCTTCACTTGAATGGTCTCGCGCTCCGACATATATAGTAAGATAGGTCTTTTTCCGCACTATGTCACGGGGCGCTCGTGCTTCCCTTCGGCTTTTCGAGGGTGTAGAATACGTGAAGATGGGCGCCTGATACGGAAGCCGCACACAAAGGGCAATCGCGGGAGAACGGAAATGGCGGGGGGAAAAGCCATGACGGAGAAAGCGGAGAAGAGGAGGGTCACCCTCATCTCCCTCGCCATCGCCGTGCTCCTTATCCTTCTCAAGCTCTTTGTGGGCCTCTCGACCGGCTACCTGACGCTCATATCGGAGGCACTCCATTCATCCCTCGATGCCCTCGTCACGATCATCACCTTCTTCTCCATCCGCTACGCGGAAAAGCCGGCCGATACCGACCATCCCTACGGCCACGGCAAAGCGGAGAACCTGGCCGCCTTCACCGAGTCGATCCTGCTCTTCTTTGCCATCATCCTCATCCTGAGAGAGGTCGTCGAGAGGCTCTTTTTCAAGAGCGTCGTCATACAGCCGAATATCTGGGCCGTGGCCGTCCTCGCCGTCTCAGTATTGTGCGACATACAGCGGTCCAGGGCATTGGGGCGGATCGCCCGGAAATATAAGAGTCCCGCCATCGAGGCTGACGCGGTCCATTTCAGGGCGGATTTCATCACGTCCGCGATAGCTCTTTGCGGTATTTTGGCGACCTACCTCGCGTCAGCGCCGGCCGGGGCGCGGAGATACTCCCTCGTGGATATCGTGACCACCTGCCTGATCCTCGTCATTATCGGCCGCATGGTGCTCCGTATCCTCACGAAGTCGGCCGGTGTGCTCCTCGACAGGACCCTAGCGGCCCAGACGGCGCTGATCAGAGAGATCGCGACGGAAGTGCCGGAGGTCATCGACGTGGAGAAAGTCCGGACGCGAGAGGCGGGCAAACAGACCTTCGTCGACCTTACCGTCGATATAGACAGGAACCTGAGCGTGGAAACGGGCTATTCGATAGGGAAGCGCGTGGAGGAGATGATAAAGGAGCACATCGACGACGTCGACGTGACGCTGCAGGTGAAGCCGGTGCCGAAGGAGACGGAGGGCATCGTCGAGCGGATCAGGTCGATCGGGACGCAAGTGGGCTGTAATCTCCATCATATCACGCTCCACAAGGTCGGCGGACGCCTGCACGCGGACCTCGACCTGGAAGTGGAGGGCGATATGAAGCTCTCCGAGGCGCATGCCCTCTCCGATAAGCTGGAAGCGCGGATAAAAGAGGACAACCCGGCGATCAGCGAAGTCAACACGCACATCGACTGGAGGACGCCCTCTCCCCCAGGGGATGTGTCAATCGGCCGCGACGCGGCGCTGACCAGTGCGATAGAGGCGGCCGTCAGACAGAGGGAGGAAGTGATCAGCTGCAAGAAGGTGTCGATAGAAGAGGAAAGGCCCGGCGAGCTGGTGCTGACAATCCACTGTACCATGCAGCCTGAAGCGGACGCGGGGCGCGTGCGGGAGGTCTCAGAGGACCTTGAGAAGACGCTTAAGGACCTGGTCAGGGGGTCGAGCCGGGTGATCATCCACATCGAGCCGGAGGAGCGGGGGTAGGAGAGGGGAGAAGGGGAGAAAAGAGCAGTGACGAGTGCCGAGCGGCGAGTGGAAGAGGGGAGAAGGGGAGAGAAGAGCAGTGACGAGTGACGAGTGCCGAGTGGAGAAGGGAGAGGGGAGAGGGGAGAGAAGAACCGATGGGCGATGGACGAGGGGGGGGGGAATCATTGCAAACGCGAATGAAGTTGCGCGAATTTGTCTCTTGTGATATATATGTGGCAATCATTATGAAGACTGAGGAAGCGGTAATTTAGCGAGTGCCCGCCACGTGCGCGGGGAACGTGATTTTCTTTTTTTCTTCAAATCAGCAGCAGGGACTTCAAAAGGAGGTCCAAATGCCGTACCGCATAGAAGAAGTTGATTCGATCTTCGAGGTTCGTGTGTCGAATCCTACGTCACAACGGGAAATCCTCCAGGCAATCGGGGAGCTTGCTGGCAAAGATCCCAGGAAAGAGCGGTGCGATCTCTGGTATTTTCCGCATGAAGCCTCTGTGAGCCTCGAGGAGTTTTCGGAAATTGTACGGGTGGTAAAGAGCCTTTGCCCTCCGGATATGGTCGGAAACAAGACCGCCCTTCTCGTTTCCGGTGAACTCCAAAGGGTAGCTGCACACATGTATCGAAGTGATGCGGCGGACCTCCCTTTCGAAACCGAAGTCTTTACTTCCCGGGAAGATGCTCTTCGCTGGCTGAAAGACGGGTCCAGGGCCACGTAAAGCCGGCTTTGGTCCCCATGCTCTCACAAACATAGCAACCGCCGCTGTTGTCTCACACCGCAAGATTTTTGTATTCTATAACAAGACACTTGTCTCGTCGAACAATATGGTTCTTCTGA
Source organism: uncultured delta proteobacterium (assembly GCA_963729685.1). Classification (GTDB taxonomy): domain Bacteria; phylum Desulfobacterota; class Syntrophorhabdia; order Syntrophorhabdales; family WCHB1-27; genus BOG-1155. Next base: position 128,602 of record CAVSOX010000013.1, read on the forward strand.
AAAATGGCTCAATTACCCTACGCCATTCACCACGGCGCTTGTCGGCACGATTATTGTATGCGTTTGTTATTACAGGTCGGAGATTGCCTATATCACATGATGTGTATGCGGGGAGAGGAGAGGCGCCATGGGCAACTATCCGGAACCGGCATTCAAGCTGATTCTCATCGTTTTATGCATATCCGGCCTTCTTTATGCGAACAGCAGGGCTGAGAGGACGTTCTCGATCGTGAGGCCGCCGGTCGGAAACGACGTCGTGGAAGAGACGCTCATCGATCTGCAGGCTCCGAAGGAGCGCGTCTCTTCTCTCAACCGGTGGATCAGGTCCGCATCAGGCGTCACACAGGTAGACCCCATGCTCCTCGTCTGCCTGCTCCATACCGAGTCACGGTTCAGAAAAGACGCGGCGAGCGAGAAGGGTTACAAGGGAGAGGCCCAGACCATGCGCTTCTCCGAGTTTTCGTCGGTGAACATCCTGGAAGGGGCCGAGATCCTTCGGGACAAGCTTTCCTTATCGAAGGGGGACATGTTCGAAGCCCTCGCCCGCTACAAGGGAGGGAAGGACAAGAAGAAGGCCCGGGAACAGGCCAGAGAGGTATTGAGACTATATCGGATCCACTCGAAAGGAGGGGATTATGGAACCAACGGTAGAAAACAGCGTTGTCGTAGATAGGGTGGCGGAGGCCCATGAACTGGTCGAGAGGTTGAAGGCGGAGATCTATGCGGGAGAGGAGAAACGAATAACCAGAAGGGTAATGCACAAGTTGCTCTTTTACTTTCTCGTCACACTCATGGTCGGGTCCGTTATCGGTATGTTCTATATGAACTGGCAGACGGATAACAGGTTGTTCATGGCGAAGAAGACCGGAATCCTCACGCTCAGTGACGGCAGTATGTTCGAACTTACTCCAGTGGCCCCCAAGAACCAGTCTGTAGTAGTAGCAACTCAGAATATCAAGTAAGAGACGCCATCCCCCGCGCCCGTTATGGCAAAGCTTGTGATCCGCCGTGCAGGCGCGCGTGGGAAGGCGCGAAAAAACCCGGCCGGTCTACAGCGAGATGATCACCACCGCCAGCATCGCCGCGGGATAGAAGCAGGCCCTGTTGAACAACGCCATGGCCGAGCCGACCGACTTCTCATTCATCCAGCGCCAGGCGGGCCCCACAAGGAGGAAGCCGCCGGCCGCGAGCGCACCGGCCTCGTAGAGCACCACGTTCGAGCAGGAGACGGGAATGGGAAGGAAAAGGCTGACGAGGACCGTGAGGCAGAGCAGGAGAAAGGAGACGGCCGCCGCCACGGATTTGCCGTAGCGGACCGGGAGGGTCTTTATCCCCAGATGGATGTCTTCCTCCAGGTCGGTCCAGTCGTTGGGGATATTCCGGCCGCCGACCTCCCATGCGAAAGACCAGATAAAGAGAAGGAGCACAAACGCCCAGGGCGGCTCTCTCACGACGGCGAAAACACCCGCGAGGGCCCCTATCCCCACCATGGCCCCGGAGAGCAGGGTCTTCCAATGGGTCACTCTGAGGAGGGCGCAGTAGCTGATCTCCAGCCCTATGGCCGCGATCAGTATGAGGCAGCATACGGGATTGAGCCTGAAGGCTAGCCCTAAGGAAAGCATGCCCCAGAAGAGCACCCAGATAAGTCCCTGCGTGAAAGAGAGCGCTTTTTGGGCGATAGGGTGGCGGAGGCCGAGCACGTCCAGGTCAAAATCCGTGAACTCCCTTTGATATTTCTCGATCCGTTCGGTGTCCACTCTAAAATCGATCAGGTCATTGAGGGCGAAGACAGCGGTGAACCCGGCAAAAGCCGCGAGCACCCCGAGCAGAAGGACAGGGAAGGGGGGGAATGCGCCCAGGACGAGGAGCGCACCGAAGCCTGGATGACCGATATCGAGCACCGAGTGGGACATGCGTGAAAAGCCGAAATAGACCCTTATCCTTCTGGCGACCACGCCGGTGTTTACCATCGTTGCCCTCCTTTGTCCGCTAGTGCGGCCCTGAGGCCTGACAGGATTGCGTCGCCCGTCTCCCCGTCCGGACGCCGGAAGGCGCGGGTACAGCAGCGGCCTATCATGCTGCCGAGGGGAGGGGGATTGTAGATAAGCTTACGGATATCCCACGGCCATACAGAAATCGGGTCGTATCCTCGCTTAAGGCTGCCGTCCTCCAGGGCCTTCTGTTCAAGGCCGGTATGCGGCTGGACCGCCAGAAAGAAGATGACCGGGGTAACGCGGCCGGGGCCGAAGACCTGGGCCACCCTGTCGACGAACTTTATCGTTTCCCTCAGCGTGTCCGGGGTTTCACCCGGGCTGTTCAACGAAAGGTCTACCCTGACCCTTCCCGCATAACCGGCAGACCGGAGCACCCGGAAGCCTTCCATCACGTCGTCCACCGAAAAGCCCATCCGAAGCCCGTCAACTACCGATTGAGCGCCGGAGTTGAGGGCGATTTCTATATCCCGCAAGCCCGTCTTCACCATCATGTCCGCAAGGGCCGGCTTGAGCCTGTTGATCCGCATATAGCCGGACCACGACAGGTCGAGTCTCCTTGCGCGGATCCCTTCGAGGATCTCGTGCAGGTGGTCTTCGTCGCTTGCGTCGGAGAGGAGCTGGGCGTCGGCGAACCAGAAGCGTTTTACCCCCCACCTGGTGTGGTACGCCTCGATCTCCCTTACCACGCGGTCGGGTTCCCTCCGGCGGACCTGCCTGCCTTCAAGAAAGCCATAGAGACAGTAAAGGCAGTTGTGGGGGCAGCCCCTCTTGGTCTGCACGCCGATCTCTTCGGTCCGGTAAGCGGCCCATTGAGGAAAGACGCGCTCCAGGGCTTCGAGATCGAGCATCGGCTCAAGCAGGTCAACGGGTGGGGGGACCCCGAGGAGGGGGAAGAGCTGCTCCAGGTCGGTAACGATGCGGACCCGGTCGTCCATGCGGCTGCGCAGGGACTCCTCAAATATCCTGATACTCGGCCCTCCGACCGCAACGAGCGCCGATGGAGCGGCCTTGCGGGCCTCGCGGAGGAGGGAGAGATTGGCCGAGAGGGCGCCGCGGTAGGAGAAGATATGGAGGAGCCCGAAGAGGGCCGCCCGCGCTTTCCGTAAAGGGGAAGGGTCGTAGAAGAAGGTGAAGGCGTCCCTCATGGCCCCGTCCATGTCCTGCGGCGAGAAGACCTGCACGTCTCTCCACGAGAAGGCGACGACGTCGGGCCGGAACCCGGCTATCGTCTCGGTCAGGACACTCTTGCGTGAGGCGGGACCGATGATGGCGAGGTCGAGCAGCCGAAGGGGCAGGGGCGGCGCCGCGCGCCGCAGCGCGGCAGCGACGTAGACGGGTCCTATGGGGTAAACCTTCCTGCACGGAAGCCTTACCAGGAGTACTCGGGGGTATGTCACCGAATATTCGCCTCTTGTAAGTGTAGGCACCCCGCCGGCCGGACGCAAGACGGAAGGGAGGAGAAGTGCCGAGTGACGAGTGACGAGTGACGAGTGAGGAGGGGAGAGGGGAGAAATCGATGGACGATGGACGACCGTCCCTTCGGGACTGGGAAGAGGGAGGAAGGGGCAATTTTGGATTTTGGATAAAGTCCGGAGTTCTTTAATCCAAAATCCAAAATCAAGAATCAAAAATCGTCTTTATGCTCTATTCCGATGACTCCGACGAACTAAGTGATGCCGACTTGATCAGCTCGGAATACTTCTCCAGGCTGTAACCGACCACAGCCTCTTCCCCAACCTTGATGACCGGGAACCCCTTCAACCGGAAGCTGCTCATCTCTTGCGATATTCTCTGTTGCTCTTCAACCGAGGCGAGATCGTAGTCGACGTAGCTGTAAGGGATCTTCTGTTCTTCAAAGAACTGTTTTGCCTTGTTGCACCACGGACAGGTGCTGAGACTGTACATGCTGAACTTTTTCATCGCAACCCCCAAAGATTTCACGTAACGTATTGATAATATAAGTCGGATGTCTTCATTGTCAAGAAACCTGGCGTGCCCCGGACGCGTGAAGACACGCAGAGAGAACTAGCCCTGAAGGAGCCTCAGTACCGCGGCGTTCCAACCCGCCGGTCCTCTGCCCCCGGCCTCGATGAAACCCTTGCCCCGGAGATGTGGATCATACGTTCCGTCGGGCCTCTGCACGATGATGGGCACGTCCACTGCCTCCAGCATGGAGAGATCGGTTGAGCTGTTGCCCAGGGCCGCGAAGGTGAGGCCGTTGCCGGTGGCTTTTTTGAAAAGGCCCGCGATGACGGCGACGGCCTTCCCCTTGTCGTTGCCGCCCGTAAGGTGGGAGAGGAGGCTTCCCCGGCTCACGGCCAGACCCATTTCTCCAACGGCCCGCACGATCTCCGCGTTGTCCTGCGTTTCATTTTCCATCACGAAAGGCTCGTCGAATTCCCTTTCCTTTGCCATGGCTGCCTGGTCAAGGGGAAGGCCCGTCAGGGCCGCAACCTCTTCCACCGACATATCTCCGAAGCCGGTGAGCTCGTAGCCCCTCGCCCGCAGCGCGACGACAGCCTCCCTCAGGCCGGCATACGGCACGCCGAGACGGATGATATCGTACGAGGTCTCCGTGACGGCGGGGTCGGCCCGTGACGGCGCGAAGTATCCCATCGGCACGAACACCGCCCCGCCGTTCTCGCAAGAGAAGGGGTCCCTGTTTTGCAGCTTGTTCCTGTAATACTCAATCTCTTTGGCGGTCTTGCCCGAGCAGATGACTAAAGGGACGGATGCCCGCGACATCCGCCCGAGGGCGGGCAGGGCCGCCCGAAACGAGTAGGCGCCGTCGAGGAGGGTCCCATCGAGGTCGGTGAAGATGACGAGGGCCATCACTATTAAGGTAAAACATGCCGTCCGAAGGGGCAACGAGCGGACACGCCGGCCATTGCCCGGCCGGAGGTCCGCCCTTATATTGATTCTATAGGTCTCATAGGTCCTATAAGACTTATAGACTGCCCATCATATTCTCTACCGAAGGCGCGATCGTGGGCGATTTTTACCAGACGGGTGTAATTGCCACCTTTCACAGGATGGGGACGCCGGTCCTTCAGCCGATCGACGCACAGATGGAGGCATACGCGAGTGAGCGGCCTATTGCGCTCGTGCTGCCGTCGCTCTATTCCGAGCTGCGCGGGGAGGCCCTGGGGAAGATCATCGAGGAGCTGAAAGGGGTGCGATATATAAGACAGATCGTCGTCACCCTCGGCCCTGCCTCGGAAGATGAATTCGTTCACGCGAAGGAGTACTTTTCGGTCCTCCCCCAGGAGACAAAGGTTATCTGGAATGACGGACCCGGCCTGACCGAGCTGTGCAGGAGCATGGAATCACGCGGTCTCCACACGGGCGAGCCCGGCAAGGGGAAGTCCGTCTGGATGGCCTTCGGCTATATCTTCGGCGGTCCCGGCGTGCATGCCATTGCGCTCCATGATTGCGATATCCTGGGTTACGAGAAGAGCCTGCTCGCCCGCCTCTGCTACCCGGTGGTCAACCCGAACCTCGATTACGATTTCTGCAAAGGGTTCTATACACGGGTGACGGACCGGATGCACGGCAGAGTGACCCGCCTTCTCATGACCCCGCTTATCAGAAGCCTGAAAAAAATGCTCGGCCACCTGCCGATACTCAGCTTCTTCGACAGCTTCAGGTATGTGCTCGCCGGGGAGTTTTCCATGGACGCGAGCCTTGCCCGCGTCAGCAGGGTCCCCGGCGACTGGGGGCTGGAGGTGGAGGTGCTCGCGGAAGTCTACCGGAATACCGCCTTGAGACGGATATGCCAGGTGGATATCTCCGACAATTACGAGCATAAACACCAGGATCTCTCCCGGGACGATCCTGCGAAGGGCCTTCACAAGATGGCCGTCGATATCTGTAAATCGGTGCTGCGCACCCTCCGGTCGGAGGGCATCGTTCTCCCGGAACGGTTCTTCAGGACCCTCATCGCCACGTACGTCAACACCGCTCAGGAGATAGTGAAGAGATACGAGGACGACGCCGCGGTAAACTCCCTTGAGTTCGACCGGCGCCAAGAGGTGCTGGCTGTCGAGACCTTTACGACGGCGATAAGAGAGGCGGCCGATATCATCCTGAGCGACCTCGCCGGGCCGCCGCTGATAGAGAGCTGGGACAGAGCGGCGGCGGCAATACCCGGTATCTTCGATCGGATCAGGACCGTGGTGGACGAAGAGAACAGGTAACAAGAGAAGGGAGGTGGGGTACGGGCGACGATCGGGACACAGGTGTGGACAATCACACGCCTCCGGCGAGGGCGGCGAGAACCGTGGCGCTGAGGGAAGAGGTCCAACGCAGGATAGAACAAATAGGACACGCGGAGATCGTGGTCGGCATACCGAGCTACAACAACGCCGGGACAATAGGGCACGTGGTGAAGGCCGTGCAGGCGGGCCTGGTCAAGTATTTTCCCCAGGCGAGGTCCGTCATCGTCAATTCGGACGGCGGCTCGCAGGACGGCACGACGGAGATTGTGGACAGGACGACCATCGGGGATGTGCGCACCATCCTCGTGTCGAACAGGGTCGAGCCGGTCTATACGATAACCACCCCGTACCATGGGATACCGGGCAAAGGGAGCGCGTTCAGGACCGTACTCGAGATCGCCGACGCCCTGGAAGCGTCTGCCTGCGCCGTGGTCGATGCGGATCTGAGGAGCATTACGCCGGAATGGATAGAGCTTCTCGTCAAGCCCGCCCTCGAGGATTTTGATTACGTGGTGCCTCTTTATCGGAGGCACAAATATGACGGCACCATCACGAACAGCATCGTCTATCCCCTCACCCGCGCCCTTTACGGGAAGCGGGTGCGTCAGCCTATAGGGGGCGATTTCGGGTTTTCCGGGGAGATGGCGCGGTTCTACCTCACGAAAGACGTCTGGGATAGCGACGTGGCGCGGTATGGGATAGATATCTGGATGACGACAACGGCCATCGCGAACGGGTTTCGTATCTGCCAGGCCTTCCTCGGCGCGAAAATACATGACCCGAAAGACCCGGGGAGCGATCTCGAGCTCCATGCTCTATCAGGTGGTGGGCGCGGCGTTCGATCTTATGGAGACGTACCAGGACACATGGAAATCGATCACAGCGTCGGAAAAGCTCTTCACCTTCGGCCTCCCTTACGATGTCGGCCTGGAGCAGGTGTCGGTGAACGTGCGGTCCATGATCGACAGGTTCAGGCTCGGGGCAAGGGAGCTGGCGGACCTGTGGCGGACGTTCCTGGGCGAGGAGATCGTCTCATTCCTCGGAGGGCTCACCGCGGCAAGGGAAAAAGACTTCTTCCTGCCTGACGACGTATGGGCCGAGATCGTCTACAGGTTTGCAATTGCGGCCCACGTAGAGATCATCAACAAAGAGCACTTGCTGAAATCGCTCACCCCCCTCTACATGGGCAGAACGGCGTCCTTCGTCATGGAGACGAGAGAGAGCGGCTTTCGGGAAGTAGAAGAGAAGATTGAGAACCTGTGCCGGACCTTCGAAGCGAAAAAGGGGTTCCTCTCGGAGAACTGGAATTCCCGGGCGGAACAATGAGGTTTTCCTTCTCTTTAAGGGGGCAAGGGTGGCGGCGAGAGGCGCGTTGACGGGAGATGTTCTCACACAGGCCGCTCCGGCATCGGCCCGGACAGCCGGGGGCCGCAGAGGTCCGGCACTACATTGCAGACGCAGCAATACAAAGGAGGTAACTCCATGCACGGCGTCGGGGGAGAGATGATGGAAATGTTTCACGTCTTTTACCGGAAGCTCCTTGAGTTCCTGCCGAATTTTTTCATCGCCCTGATCCTTCTTTTCGTGGGCATCGCCCTGGCGAAGATCCTGGGAAAGGTCTTCCTGCGCGTCTTCAGGGCGGTGAACGTCGACGGGTTTTGGGACCGGGCGGGTATTCGGGAGGTGCTGGTGCGGGGGGGCATAAAAAGACCTCCTTCGGTCGAGTTGTCGAGGACGATCTACTGGCTCACGGTGCTGATCTTCATGGTGATCGCCCTGAACGCCCTTCAAATACCCGTCATAGAGGCGGTGCTCGGCGCGTTTTTTTCTCTACCTTCCCAACGTTTTCCTGGCCATCCTCATACTCTTCACCGGCTACGTCCTCAGTAGCTTCTTCGGGAGGGCGGTTCTGATCGCCCTCGTCAACAGCGGGGTGCAGGAGGCGGGCCTGATCGCGCGCGCCGTGCGGTTCGCCGTGTTTGTCTTTGCCGTCACCATGGCCCTCGAGCAGCTCGACATCGGCAAGCTCTCCGTGCTGATCGCCTTTACGATCATGTTCGGGGGCGTCGTCCTCGCCTTTGCCATAGCCTTCGGACTTGGAGGGCAGCACTATGTAAAGATGTACCTGGAGCGGAGGATGGAGGAGAAAAGGGAGAGAGAAGAGGAGGATCACATCGACCACGTGTGAGAGGCGATTTTTAATGGTGAATGTTGTAGGAGGCGCGCCCTTGTATTATACTTTCTTAGCCGATCCGTCTGGAATATACATGGGGTGAACGAGAATAGATTTTCCGTCTTTGTGATGCTGGGCCTGCTGCTGGCGCTCGGGTACCTGAGCTACCTGATATTGCGGCCCTTTCTGGCCCCCATAGCGTGGGCCGTCGTCTTTTCCATCGTGTTTTTTCCGGTCTACAGCTTTGTCCTGAAATACGCCAGGTGGCGCTCCGTGGCCGCGGGCGTCACCATGGTGCTCGTCTGTGCGCTCATCCTCGGGCCTTTCTCCTATTTTGCCTACCTGTTGACCGTCGAGTTGACCAATGTCTCGCCGGACACTTTCGATTTCAAGAGCATCGCGGGCCTTCTCAACCATCCCCTGGTCACGCCGATTACGAGCAAACTGCTTTCGTTTTTCAACATCAGCCAGGCCCAGCTCCAGGCTTCGACGGCGAAGGCCCTGGCGGATACGGGGAAGACGCTGGTCGGATACCTGCCCGGGACGGCTCGGCGACGCCGCGGGCGCCGCGCTCCATTTTGTCCTGATGGCCTTCGCCCTCTTCTTTTTCCTGAGGGACGGGCCCCAGTTCCTCGAGCGGATAAGCCGGTATATGCCTTTCTCGAATGCGCACAGAGAGAGGCTGGCCAGGCAGATCAAGGATATCGTCATCTCCACCATCTACGGCGGCATCATCGTGGCTCTGGTCCAGGGTCTTATCGGGTCCTTCACCTTCGGTCTTCTCGGCCTCCGTTCGCCCATACTCTGGGGCCTCGCTATCTCGATGTCATCGTTTCTCCCTGTGGTGGGCTCCGCGATTATCTGGGTGCCGACGGCCTTGTGGCTCCTCTTGAAGGGGTCCGTCGCCACCGGCCTGGTCATGCTCTCCGTGGGGATTTTCGCCATAGCAGTGGTAGATAACGTGATGAGGCCGATCCTCATCCGAGGGAGGCTGAGAATGCCCCTTCTCGTCATATTTTTCAGCGTCTTCGGCGGTATCCAGTTGTTCGGCCTCATAGGTCTCGTGATGGGACCGCTCGTGCTCGGGGTCTTCGTCTCCGTCGTCGACATATTCAAGGATGTGGAGCGGGAGTATGAGTAGCTGGGCGCGGGTGATAGCCGTGCCTTTCGGTGCGGCGGCGGCGTGTTCCTTCGTTTTCCTGCTCCTGAGGAGCGTCTCGCTGCGATATTTTAAGTCGTGGGCGGAGAGAGGGGAGGAAAGGGGGCGGATCTACGCCACTATCCGGCGGCCTCTGGCCGCGCCTTCTGTGTTCTGGTGCATAGCCGCGGGTCTCTACCTTGGCACGGCCGTATCGGACCTCCCTGAGAAGTACGTAACCTATTGCGATACGGCCATCCACGTGATCCTGGTGCTCTCCATGACCATTGCGGCGGCCAACGTGGTGGGGAGGTCTTTTAGCGTCCAGGTGCAGAAGCTCGACATCCCCGTCTCCTCGACCGCCCTTGCGGCCGCGGTGCTGAAAGGCGCGGTGATCGTGATCGGCGTGCTGATCATCCTGGGCATTCTGGGGATATCGATAGCCCCGCTCATCACGGCGCTCGGCGTGGGGGGCCTCGCCGTTGCCCTGGCGTTGCAGGATACGCTCGCGAACTTCTTTGCCGGCTTCCATATCCTTATCGAGAAGTCGATACGGGTGGGCGATTTCATCAGATTGGAATCGGGCCACGAGGGATACGTCGACGACATTACCTGGCGGACGTCCAGGATAAGGACATTGTCCAACAACACGGTCATGATACCCAACAAGAAACTGGCGCAGAGCGAGGTGGTCAACTATTCGCTGCCGCAGCCGGAAATGTCCATTTCGGTGGTATTGCGAGCCGGATACGGGGCCGATCAGACCCTGGTCGAAAGGGTCCTCATGGAAGAGGCGCAAGAAGCGGTAGCGGAGCTGCCGGGGCTGGTGGAGGGCCAACAGCCGTCAATCGCTTTCAATCCCGGCGAGAGCTGGGTGGAATTCTCCGTCAATTTCACCGTAAAGCGGTTTGCCGACCAGTATGCCGTTCAGGACGCGGTGCGGAAGCGCGTCTTGAGAAGATTCGCGAGGGAAGGGATCGAGATTCCATTCACGGCGAGGACCGTTTACGTGAAGGAGGCTCCCCATGGAAGAACGGACACCCCCCTTTGATTTTTACGAAGCCATCAGCATCCTCAAGTCGACCGGAAAAAAGGCGCGCGACCTGGCTGAGCTGCGCGACGCCATAGCCGTGGTCAGCGAAGAGTCGATCTTCCACCACACGTACCAGTACTTCCTCAAAGGCCACGTCCTCGAATACACCAACGATTTTGCCCAATGGGCCGGCAAGAGCCTTGAGGCGAGCGTCCTGTCCGAGCACCTGTCGAACATCGACCCTTACAGTTTCAAATCGACGGACGAGGTGAGGCAAGAGGTCTTACGCGTCATCGACCGCTACCTGGAGGAGTTCCCGGAGCCGCGGGCGGCGGTGGCGGGTGACGAATTCTATTTTAACGAATCGGTGGCCCTCGTCTTCTTTGAAGGCGTGAGGGCCGGCAATCTCGCGGAATTCCTGATAGCCCTCAAATATGTCGACCCGGGGTGCATCTATTTTCATTTCTATGAGGCGAGAAGCAGGGGAGAGGCGGAAACGGACGATTTTTCGAAGTGGTTCAAAGACGGCCTCGGCAAGGCCGAGCTTGCCCGGAAAGTGAGGGCTATCGACCCGTTCATGCACAGCGTAGAAGGCATAAGGGAGCTCATCGGGGGGCTCGTGGAGCAAGAGCTGAGACGTGATATGGAAGGGGGGATCGTATGATCTCCCGCTACGCCGGCATCGCGCCGAAAGGTGATCTGCTGTTGATCGGGAAGCTCTGCGAGAAGTTCCGGGGCAGACGGTTCCTCCATGTCAATTCGACGAAGGAGGGGGGTGGCGTTGCGGAGATACTCCAGAGGATGGTGCCCCTGCTCACCGGCATGGGGATCGACGCGAGATGGGAGATCGTCGAGGGAGACCCTTTCTTCTTTGAGGTAACGAAGAAGATCCACAACGCGCTGCAGGGCAGCAACGAGTACATCAGCGAGGGCATGTGGGAGCACTACTTCGAGGTGAATAAGCGGAACGCGGGCGTGCTCGACCTTGAGGCGGACGCGGTGCTGATACACGACCCGCAGCCCGCGCCGTTGATCGAGTTCAAGAAAAGGGGCCACTGGATGTGGCGGTGCCACATCGACGTGTCGGCCCCTCAAAAGGTGATCTTTGACTTCCTCAGTTTCTACGCGCGGAAATACGACAGCGCCATCTTTTCCATCCCCAGTTTCGCAAAGGCGCTGGGCATCGACGAATTTGTCATCCCGCCGTCTATCGACCCCGTGAGCGAAAAGAACAGGGACCTCACCCGAGAGGAGATCGAGGAGACCCTCAGCAAGTTCGGCATAGGCACGGACAGGCCGATCCTGCTTCAGGTTTCGAGGTTCGACCGCTTCAAGGACCCCAAGGGCGTGATAGCGGCGTACCGCATGGTAAAGAAGTATAACGACTGCATCCTGATCATGGCGGGCAGCCCGGCGACCGACGACCCCGAGGGCGAGCAGGTCTTGAACGAGGTGAGGGAATACGCCGCAGGGGATCCCGACGTGCGCATCCTCCTCCTGCCGCCTTTCAGCGACAGGGACATCAACGCGCTGCAGCGCGTGGCGGACGTGGTCCTGCAAAAGTCACTGAAAGAAGGGTTCGGGCTGACGGTGTCGGAGGCCATGTGGAAAGGAAAGCCCGTGGTGGGAGGAGCAGTGGGCGGCATACCCCTCCAGATAATCCACGGGGTCACCGGTTTTCTCGTTCGTTCGATAGAGGGTGCCGCCTTCCGTGTACGCCAGTTGCTGAGCGACCCCGCGATGGGCAGGGATATCGGGAGAGCCGCGAGAGAATACGTGAGGAACAATTTTTTGATTACCAGGCAAATGAGAGACTACCTGTCGGTTTGGTATTTTCTGGAGCAGGGCCGCCGGAACGAGCTGCGGGTGTGAGGGCGCAAAGGCGGGTTTTCCGCCTCTTCGTGAAAGATCCACTGCATGAGCCGGCGCCTGTGCGGGGGCGCGGGTGAGACCAGGTGCCGATTATGGAGGGGGGCGTTCTTCGTTTGTCGTGTGGGCGCCTTTTTTAGAAAGATTGAGTCTCAAGGTCAACGGGGCGGAGCGTCCCATGGAGAAGGACGCCCTGGGTTATTGGAAGGTCACGTGTGAGCATGTCCCTCCCGGGACTGCCTATCTCTACCGCCTCGACGGGTCCCTGGAGAGGCCGGACCCTGCATCTTCTTTCCAGCCCTACGGCGTGCACGGGGCGTCTCAACTGGTCGATCACGCTTATCCGTGGCGGGACCGCGACTGGAGCGGCATCCCGCTGAAAGAGATGGTCATATATGAGGTGCATGTCGGGACGTTTTCGCCGCAAGGCACGTTCGCCGCGGTGATCGACCGCCTCGACGAGCTTGCCGTCCTGGGGGTGAACGCCATAGAGCTTATGCCCGTCGCGCAGTGTCCCGGCACCAGGGCCTGGGGGTACGAAGGCGTCTACCCCTTCGCCGTGCAAGACTCCTATGGAGGGCCCGACGGGCTCAAGAGACTCATCGATGCCTGTCACGGACGGGGCCTCGCGGTCGTCCTGGACGTCGTGTACAACCATCTGGGGCCCGAGGGGAACTACCTGGCCGATTTCGGCCCCTATTTCACCGACAAATACCGGACCCCGTGGGGCAAGGCCGTCAATTTCGACGGCCCTTACAGCGACGAGGTGCGCAACTTCTTTATCGAGAACGCCCTGCACTGGTTTGGGCGCTACCATATCGACGGCTTAAGGCTCGATGCGATCCACGGCGTCTTCGATCAGAGCGCCACGCCGTTCCTGGCTGAGCTTGCTCAGGCAGCGGCGCGCTTTTCCGAGCAGTCGGGGCGGCGCGTCTCGCTCATCGCGGAGAGCGACCTGAACGACGCGAGGGCGGTGAAACCTGCCTGCGGCCTCGGCCTGGACGGGCTGTGGGCGGACGATTTCCACCACGCCCTTCATACCCTGCTTACCGCGGAAAAGACCGGCTACTATGTCGATTTCGGCAAGGTTGCCGACCTGGCGACCGCCCTGAAGGAGGGATTTGTCTATCAGGGCAGGTATTCCGCGTACAGAAGGCGGCGTCACGGGAATGCGACGACGGGCGTGGCAGCGGAAAAATTTGTCATCTTTTGCCAGAACCACGACCAGACGGGCAACAGGAGGACCGGCGAGAGGCTGGCCGGCCTCGTCCCTTTCGAGGCGCTCAAGCTGGCCGCCGGGGTCCTTCTTACCGCGCCCTACGTACCGCTTCTCTTCATGGGTGAAGAGTACGGGGAGGACAACCCCTTCCTCTTTTTCGCGGACTACTCCGACCCCGAATTAGCCCGCTCCGTGCGGCAAGGGAGGAGGGAAGAATTCAGGGCCTTCGAATGGGAGGGAGAGGTACCCGATCCCCTGGACGCCGGTACCTTCGCGGCGTCGAAGATCGAGTGGGAAAAGCGCTACCGGGGCAGGGGAAAGATATTGTGCGACTACTTCCGGCGCCTGCTGTTCCTGAGGAAGGAGATTGAATGCCTGGCTTCCCTCGACAACGACCGCATGGAGGTGTACGGCTCGGAAGCGGACAGACTCGTGGCGGCCCGGAGATGGAAAGGGGACAGCGCGGTCTTCTGGGTGTGCAATCTTGACGGCGAGGCGAAACCCCTTTCAATCCCCTTGCCTGAAGGTGACTGGAAGAAGGTGCTCGATTCGAGCGATGCGATGTGGGGCGGCCCGGGCGGCGTGCTTCCGGACCGGTTGTGCGGGCGTACTGCGGACCTGTCCATAAGCGGATACGGTTTTGTGCTCTTTATCGCCGGCGGGAGGGAAATCGGCCCATGGCAGTAGACGGTTCATACCAGCCCAGGATACCGGTCTCGACTTACCGGCTGCAGCTCAACCGCGGCTTCACGTTTTCCGACGCCCGTGAGGTCCTCGGGTATCTCGCCGACCTGGGCATCAGCGACATCTATACCTCGTCGTATCTCAAGGCGCGGCAGAACAGCCTTCACGGCTACGACATCGTCGATTTCAGCGAGTTGAACGGTGAGATAGGCAGCATTGAGGAGTACGAGGCCTTTGCGGCCGAGCAGAGGAGGCTCGACCTGGGGCAGATTTTCGATCTGGTCCCCAACCATATGTGTATCGGCAGCGCCGAGAACCTCTGGTGGATGGACGTGGTGGAGAACGGCCCGAGCTCGACATGCGCGCGGTTTTTCGACATAAACTGGCATCCCGTAAAGGCTGAGCTGAAGAACAAGATACTTGTCCCGGTGCTGGGCGATCAGTACGGGAAGGTCCTGGAAAACCAGGAGCTGCGGCTTTCCTTCAGCGAAGGGGTGTTTTTCGTCGCTTACTACGACTACCGGTTCCCCCTCCTGCCCGACACGTATGTGACGATCCTCACCCACCGCATCAAAGGGCTGGAAGAGGCGATGACCGCCGTCCATCCCCCCTACATAGAGCTGCTCAGCATCAACACGGCCCTGAGCCACCTCCCGCCATACACGGACACCGACCCCGACAGGATGGCGGAGCGGAACCGGGAGAAAGAGATCGTGAAGAAGCGCCTCGCCGGCCTCTACCAGGAAAGCCCCGAGGTGAGCCGCTTCATCGACGAGAACGTGAAGGTGTTCAACGGCGTCAATGGCGAGCCGCGAAGCTTCGACCTCCTCGACGAGCTCTTGCGGAAGCAGGCGTTCAGACTCTCCAACTGGCGGGTTGCAACCGAGGAGATAAACTACAGGAGGTTTTTCGATGTCAACGACCTCGGGGCGATACGCGTGGAAGACCCCCTCGTCTTTCACGAAACGCACAAGTTTGTCTTCCGGCTGATCAGGGAAGGCAAGGTGACCGGACTGCGGGTGGACCACCCCGACGGCCTCTATGACCCGTCCCACTACTTTCGTGAGCTCCAGCGGAACTGCTACATTCAGACGGGCTTGCGCATCAAGGAGGCAGCGGAAGGGCACAGCCGCGACCAGGATGAAGAGACGGCGCTCTCGGAGGCGCTCGGCCACCGGTATGATGAATGGATATATGCGGACCCGAAAGCAAAAGCGTTCTATATCGTCGGCGAAAAGATCCTGGTGAGCAATGAGCCCATGCCGGACGAATGGCCGATCTTCAGCACGACGGGCTACACCTTCCTCAACCTGGTGAACGGCATCTTTGTGAATGCGGCTCACGGGCCGGCCTTCGAGCGCATCTACAGGTGGTATACGCGCACGAGGGTCAGCTATGACCAGGTACGGTACGAGAATAAGAAGCTCATCATGACAGGGGCAATGTCGAGCGAGATCAACACGCTGGGAAATTACCTCAACCGCATCTCCGAAAAGAACCGCCATACCCGCGATTTTACCCTGAACAGCCTCACGGCAGCGATCATAGAGGTAATCGCTTTCTTCCCCGTGTACAGGACGTACGTCAACAATTGGAACATCTCAAAGCGCGACCGCATCCACATAGAGTTTGCGGTTGCGAAGGCAAAGAGTATGAACCCCGCGGTCAACGAATCGATCTTCGATTTCCTGAAAGATGTGCTCCTCCTCGAATGTCCGTCCAATCTGAACGACGAGGAGAGGAGGGAATGGCTCCAATTCGTGATGAAGTTCCAGCAGATCACGGGACCGGTGACGGCCAAGGGCCTCGAAGATACCGCCTTTTACGTGTACAACAGGCTGATCTCCCTCAACGAGGTGGGGGGAAGCCCGGACAGGTTCGGCACGCCTGTCGCAAAGTTTCACAAGCACAACCAGAAACGGCAGAAGTCCTGGCCCCACGCCCTTATCACCACCTCCACCCATGATTCGAAGCGCAGCGAGGACGTGAGGGCAAGGATAAACGTGCTCTCCGAGATCCCGGAGGACTGGAGAGAGCGGCTCGCCGCGTGGGGTCGTCTCAACAGAAAGAAGCGTGTGACGGTCGACGGCGCCCCCGCGCCGGGCGCGAACGAGGAGTATCTCCTCTATCAGACGCTGGTGGGGACGTGGCCGATGGAAGGCCGGAGAGGGCACGACTATCCCGGGTACGTCGAGAGGATCAAGAATTATATGCTGAAGGCGCTGCGGGAGGCGAAAGTCACGACGAGCTGGATAAACCCTCGCAGTCTCTACGAGCATGCCGTCGGCGCGTTTGTCGAATCGGTCATGAGCAGAAGTGAGGAGAATGAGTTTCTGGACGATTTCGAGGCGTTCCACAGGAAGATCGCCTATTGCGGCATGTGCAACTCGCTCTCGCAGACCCTCCTCAAGATTATGTCGCCGGGCGTGCCCGATTTTTATCAAGGCACGGAGATATGGAACTTTAGTCTGGTAGACCCGGACAACAGGAGACCCGTCGATTACACCACGCGGAGGAAGATGCTGTACGACCTAATGCAATGGGAAAAGGAGGCCGGACACCGGGAAGTTGCGCGACGGCTCCGCGACGCGTGGCGGGATGGGAGAATAAAGATGTACGTCACGTACAAAGCCCTCAATTTCCGAAAGGAGCAGAAAGACATCGTAAGCCGGACGCGCTACACGGCGCTGAAGGCGGCAGGCGCGAGGGCGGACAACCTGTGCGCCTTTGCACGCGGGGCGGGAAGCGCGGTCTTCGTCGTCGCGGTCCCGAGGCTCCTCATGGGACTTCTCGGCGACGAGAAGCGCCCGTCCCTGAAAAAAGGGGTGTGGGACGACTCCTTTCTCCGTCTCCCCTCCCCGCCGGCATCGGCGTATGAGAACGTTTTTACCGGCGAGGTGGTCAAACCTGTGCGCCATCAGGAGGTGGACGCGCTCTCCCTCGCCGACCTGTTCCGCACGTTCCCCGTGGCCCTCCTCAGAGGGGTCGAGCGGAAAGCCCCGGGTGCCGGGTGACGAGGGACGGCGGTGGTCGGATGACTACGCCTTCCCTATATCTTTCCCCATTATTTTCCAGAAGATTTCTTCCATATCGGAGGTGAGGTGCGGTATCCCCTCAGCCTCCATCGCCTTGATCCGCGTGTCATACGCGTTTTCAAGCTGAGGCAGGAGAATCTTGATCTCAGGAGAGTTGTCCACCCTTTCGCTGACCAAATTGCGCTGTTCCAGGGCCCTTTCGAAGTCCTCTTTGTCGATGGGGATGTTATAGAGCATATTCAATATCTCCATCAGCCTGACCTTTCCCAGATGGTCCTCCTCCAATACGACGTACTGGGGCAGGGAGACCATCAACACGAGGGCGTCGATCCCCGATTCCGCCGCTTCTTTCGTGATCAGATTCGCGATGCTCGAAGGGCCGTGATACGTGATGGGCTGAACACCGGCCCTCTCCACATCCCGGACCGCTTCCGCTCCCATCCCATATCCGCTGACAAGCAAGGGTCTGGTATGGGGCACCGCGGCGTACATGCTTCCCAGGAGGATATATCTCTTCGCGTTGAAAGTTTTGAGGAGCTTCAGGACAGCACTGATATAAAGCTCTGAATGGGCGTGGGGTTCCAGGAGGCGAAGCAACAGAAGATCGTTCTGTCCTTCTCTTCTCGCATAGTGAACCGATGTTGTGGGAATGGACAACTCGCGAATGCCGTCTTCTTCGAGATTGATAATAGGCCGGTATCTGGTGAAGTCGTAGAAGTCGCCGGGTTTGGAGAGGGTCCCCAATTCCATGGCCCCGAGTCGCGCCTCCACTTCGTTCAGGACCAGACTTCCAACATTGTTGGCATCTATCCAGGGGCGGAGGGTAGCCAGGACATAAGGCTCTTTGCACTTCGGAACGGGGTCATGTAAGTGAAAAGCACCTATTCTCACGAACCATCCTTGCCGCGTGACAACGTGTCGACCATCCCCATTACATTACCATAAGACGAGTCGTTTATCATCTGAAGACGTCTCGAAGGGGGAGCGACGTGGGCGCAGGTCCATTATTATCGGATGTCGACGCTGTTCCGAGACGGTTACTGATTCCGGGGAGAGGCGCGGCGAGCTACCGGCAGGTCGGTAAGACGGGGAAATTAACCTAATGGCGGTCAAAAAAAGGACGGCGTATCTCTCTCCTGTAAAGATATCAGTCACTGTCAACAAAAATGTCTGCCCGGCTCTCCTGGGGGGTGCACCTCCACTTAATGAGTTTCCCCGCCGCCATTCCGAATGGAATTTGAATGAGCAACCAGAT
Source organism: uncultured delta proteobacterium (assembly GCA_963729685.1). Classification (GTDB taxonomy): domain Bacteria; phylum Desulfobacterota; class Syntrophorhabdia; order Syntrophorhabdales; family WCHB1-27; genus BOG-1155. The sequence continues at coordinate 147,219 of CAVSOX010000013.1, forward strand.
GACGACCAGGGTGGTGAGCCTCATGTCTTCTTTCTGAAGCAATTGCTATGCCATAATACATCCCTCCGAGTCGATGCTGAATCTTTAAGGGAGCGGCCTCATATTTCCTTTATAAGTTTTGCCGCTAACCCATCGGACCCTCCTTGCCGGGATCAAACTTCGGGGTCGTCTTTGGAGCGGCGGGCTTGGACTTGATCGTGTCGCTGGAGCCTGTCGGGGGAGTGTAGTTATTCGGTACGTTTGCCCCACCCCCGCCACCTCCAGGAGGCTGGTTGCCTCCAGGCGGGACGGCCGGCCTTACCGGGGGAACAATTATTACAGGCTTTGGTCGTATTACACCTTGCCCGAACACGATAGATGAAGACAGCAAGAAGACTGCTATCGCAAGAATCACCGACGACAAATTCGGCTTTTTCATCTTACCCCCTCGTTTAAAGCTTATTTTATGTTATTCTACTCAAACTTACCTCTTCTTTGCAAGGGTGGCCGCTCCCGAAGGGGAGACGGCCCGTCCTTCCCCTGCTGTTATCACGCTTAACTTTCGGCTGGACAGAACCGAAAAGTTATGGCACCATGAGTTATAGAAAACGACCGAAAAAAGGCAGCAGGGTTAGGCCTTTTGTCAAGGGTAACCCGGCGCTCCTGGCCGAGATCGAGCGGCTCACGGAGGAAAGCATGGCGCTCAAACGAAGCGAGAAGGGCCCTCTCCGAAAGGGGCCTTCCGGAGCGGAGGACGTGCGGCAGGCGCGGGGCAGAGAGCAAAAGTTTCTGGACATAGCGGACGTCATGCTCATCGCCCTCGACCGGAAGGGCTGCATTACCCTTATAAATAAAAAGGGATGTGCCGTCCTGGGCTATGAAGAAAGAGAGCTCATCGGCGCGCATTGGATCAGCACGTGCGTACCGTTGAGAGTCAGGGACGAGGTAGAGATAGGTTGGCAGGGGCTCATAAGAGGGGAATGTCTGTTCGAACATTACGAGAATCCCGTCGTAACAAAACAGGGAGAGGAAAGAATTATTGCGTGGCACAATGCGGCCATGAGAGACGACGCAGGCGCCGTCACCGGTGTCCTCAGCTCGGGAGAGGATATCACGGAGCGAAAGAAGGCACAGAAAGCCCTGCGCGAGAGCGAAGCGCGTTATCGCTCGTTGTTCGAAAACAGCTTCGAGGCGATTCTCCTCACCAGTCCCGGCGGAAGAATATGGGCCGCCAGTCCGGAAGCATGCCGCCTGTTGGGATGGGGGGAGGAAGAGCTGGTGCGGATCGGCAGAAAGGGGATTGTCGATGCGACCGATCCGAGAGTGGCCCTTGCGCTGCGGGAACGTAAGCGGACAGGTAAGGTAAGGGCGGAAATGACCTTCATACGAAAAGATGGGACCAGGTTCGAGGGCGCGGTTTCTTCCTCCGTTTTTGAGGACAGGAATGGAGAGACTCAAGTCGAGCACGGTCATCGGTGACATCACCCAGCGCAAACAGGCCATGGAGAAGCTTCGGGAATACGAAAAGATTGTCGAAGGCTCGCAGGATTTGATCTGCGTGGTAGACCGCAGCTATCGCTACCTCCTCGTAAACGGTACCTTTGCGAATTATTGGGGAATGAATAGGGAACATATCGTCGGACGGCCGTGCGTCGAGGTTCTCGGCGCAGACGTTTTCGAGCAGACGGTCAAGAAGCACCTCGATAGGTGCCTCGACGGCGAGGCGCTTCACTACGAAACGAAATTCATTTACCCGGAATTGGGTGAGAGAGACGTACTGATCTCCTATTTCCCGATAGAGGGCGCCGAAGGAGTGAAGGGGGTTGCAAGTGTCATACGCGACATAACCGAGCACAAGAAATCAAGAGAGGCCCTCCAGGAAAGCGAAGAGAAGTTCAGGCTGCTCTTCGAGAAATCGGTTGATCCCCTGGCCCTTGTGGATGGATACACGTTCGTTGACGGCAACGAAGCCGCGTTACGACTCATGGGCTGCTCCAGGAAGGACCAGTTCATTGGACTTCGCCCATGTGACCTGTCGCCGGAGCGTCAGCCCGATGGCCGTCTGTCATCGGAGAAGTCACAAGAGCTTATCGACGCCGCCCTCAGAGAGGGGGTGGTTCGTTTCGAGTGGCTGCACCGCACCTTTGACGGCGAGCGCATGTGGATTGACGTTTCGCTCACGACGATACCGGTTCACGGGAGGCGGATCATCTACACGGCCTGGAGGGACATCAGCGAGCGCAAGAAGGCCGAGGAGGCGCTCAGGGAGTCGGAAGAACGTTACAGGGTTGCCATAGAGAGTTCGAACGACGCGGTATCGATCAGCAGGGATGGGCTGCAAGTCTATATAAACCGGCGTTTCCTCGAAATTTTCGGCTACGGAAAGGCGGAAGAGGTCCTCGGGAAGCCGGTCGGAGATGTCGTCCATCCTGACGACCGGCAGAGAATTGTCGAAATGAACCTGAAAAGACAAAGCGGGGAGATCCCGCCGTCGAAATACGAGTTTGTGGGAATTCGTTCCGACGGAAGCCGGTTTTACCTCGAAGCGTCTGCAAGCGGAATCACTTACGGGGGAGGACCGGCTTCCTTGTGTTATATGAGAGACATCACTGACCGCAAGAAGGCCGAGGGAGAATTGCGGGATTCTCGTGAACGGCTGCGCGCCCTGGCCTCACGCCTCCAGGCCATCCGAGAGAAGGAGCGGGCGAGGGTGGCACGGGAGATCCATGACGAGCTCGGTCAGGCATTAACCTGTATGAAGATGGACCTCTGGCAAATCAGGGAAGAATCGTCTTTAGGTTCGGCGGATAAACACGCGGTCCTCCTGAAGATAGAGAGCCTGCTCGGCTCCATCGATGTCACAGTGGATACGGTGAGAAGAATAGCGTCGGATTTAAGGCCGAGCATTCTCGACGATCTCGGCCTCGTCCCTGCTATTGAATGGCAATTGTCGGATTTTCAGAGGAGAACGGGCATCGTCTGCACATTTAAGAAACCCGGTAGCCTTGTGATTGACAAGGATTATTCAAGCGCTCTGTTCAGGGTTTTTCAGGAAAGCCTTACCAACATAGCCCGCCATTCAGAGGCGGAGAAAGTTGAAATAACCTTGCGAAAGACAAAAGGGGAACTGGTTCTCACGATACGCGATAATGGAAAGGGCATCCTGGAAAGCGAGGTGTCAAACGGCGCCTCGCTTGGCATCCTGGGGATGCGTGAACGCGTACTCCCCTTCGACGGTCGCGTACACATTGCAGGTAAGCCGGGAAAGGGGACCAGGGTTATCGTGAAGATACCCTTACCGGGAAGACCTACAAAGAATCGCGGGGAGCACAAGGGGAGTCTATGATCAGGGTTTTGATAGCCGACGACCATCCCGTGGTCAGAAGCGGCCTGGAAATGATACTTTCGAAAGACCCGAACATAGCAGTGGTCGGTGCGGTAGGGGACGGGCGCCGTGCCATTGATTTCCTGCGCTCGAACCCGTGCGACGTGCTGGTGCTCGACATTACGATGCCGGCCATGAGCGGCCTTGAGGTCATAGGACAATTAAAGCGTGAAAAAATAAAGGTGAGGGTCCTGATACTGAGCATGCATAAGGAGGAGATATATGCGTTAGCGGCTTTCAGGGCAGGAGCGGCCGGGTATCTTACAAAAGAATGTGCCCCCACCGAACTGGTAGCGGCTGTGAAGAAAATAGCTGCCGACGGCACCTATGTGAGTCTGTCCCTTGCCGAAAAGATGGTTTTTGATGTCGGCAGAATACTCGCCGGAAAGGCGCCTCATGAGACGCTGACAAGCCGCGAGTTTCAGGTGATGCGCATGATTGCCGCGGGGCTGACGCCGAAGAACATTGCCGGGGAATTGTACGTGAGTGTAAAAACGATAAACTCCCACAGAATCAGGATTTTAGAAAAAATGAATATGAAGACCAACGCGGAATTGACCCGCTACGCACTGGAGAACAAACTTATCGAGTAGCTTTCTGGGTAAATTACCTACTAATAAATCAGTTTTTTACCTCTTGTCAAAGATTCCCCGATTGCGGTAAAAGAATAATAACTAGGAGGAAATGGGCCGTGAAGGTCTCGATTGCTCATGATTCGGAACCGTTGAGAAAGGGACCGGTGAGGTGTCAGTGCCGGATAGGATTGCGGGTTCGAATCATGATTCATTGAGGGTGATTTCGGTGGCAGCCTTGGGACGTGCAGCCTCGGGCAGGATATGCGTACTCCTCAGAACGGTGAGGTGTGATATGCGATATTGCCGGGCATTTTGCATTGAGCATCGGTACAGGGGAGGGAACGATGACGAACGAGGTTCAGATGCTGTTCGACGATGTGCCGAAAAGGCAATTGTTGAGACCGGTGGAGGTGGCTGTTTTTTTTGGGGTATCCGCTAAGACGATATATCGCTGGTGCGACATGGGACTTATGGAAAGTGTGAAGCTGAACGGATCGGTAAGAGTGTTGCGTGCCTCCGTTCTCAGTTTTCTGCGGAAGGGAGACTCTTACTAAAAACACTCTCTGTCCCTTGTCGATTTTCGGTCTCTCTTATCTTCCCGGCCGGCCCAGGCTCACCGCGACCGCGCGACGCCCACCCGGCCGCAGAGGTCGTATACGGCGCACTTGCTGCACCACGGCGACAGGGGCGCGCATGTCCTTCTCCCGTGGGTGACCAGGAGGGGGTTATAGACCCTCCAGTACTCCTGCGGGAGGATTTGTCGAAGCGCCATCTCCGTCTCATTGGGTGTCTTTGTCTTTACCGCGCCGAGCCTGTTGGAGATGCGGTGGACGTGGGTATCGACGGCGACGCCGGGTGCGCCGAAACCTTCCGTTATGACGATATTGGCGGTCTTGCGCCCCACGCCCTTGATGGTGAGCAGCTCGTCCAGGGTATCGGGCACGACGTTCCGGTATTTTTCGATGATAGTCCGGGAAACCTCTTTGATGAGGCGCGATTTCACCCTGTAGAAGCCCACCGGATAGATGATCCGCTCGACCTCCTCGTCAGGGATCGACAGCAGCTCGACCGGTGTGCGGGCCCTCTCCATCAGGCGTTCCATGGCCTTTTCCGTTGTCTCATCCTTTGTCCTCAAGCTGAGCAGGCAGCCGATGAGCACGAGAAACGGGTCATGCCGCTTGTTGGCGATCCTCGTGACAACGGGGACGTCGGTCTTATAAAACTCTCTGAGGCGCTCGATCACTTCCTTGAAAGGGAACGGCATCATGAAAGCATCTCCTTGAGGAGGCCGGCCATGCCCAACGTGTGCGAGCCCCTCCCAGTAGACCCTCTTGCAGGAGGGGCATGTCTTGAAGCGGCTGTAATGGTGATAGACGAACTCGGGGACGAGGGGCTCGATATCCGCTTTATCGGCCTCGATCAACGGCACATTGCACTCGATGCACCTGCCGAACAGCGCGTTGGCTGAGATGGCGGGCTTGATGAGCGCCTTTATCTCCCGGAGCTGCTCGGCCGCTATCTCCGAGTCGATGCGGACCGTCTTCGCGAAAGGAGAAGGCCCTTTTCGCCGCGTGAGCAGGATCCGGTCGCCGTCGTCCGCCCGGCAGCGGTCGAGGGCCGCGGGAGTTGCGGCATAGGCCGCATCGAACCCCAGGATGCGCAGGTATTTCGCCAGTTTGCCGAGCATGACGTCGCACACGAATCTCATCGCGTGGGAAGGTCCCTTGCAATCCGCCGGGCCTGCTCCATAATCCGTTCCTCCCCGTCCACATGGCGCCCTTCCATCACGACGCGGCCCATGGAGATGACCGTATCGACGGCGCAGCCGTTTGCCGCGTACACGATATCGGAGTAGATATCGAAATTCGGCACGAATTCAGGTCTGTCAAGGTCGAGGAGGATCACGTCCGCGGATGACCCGACCTTGATCTCCCAGTCGCCCAGGCCGAAAATGCGGCCGGCCTCCGCTGTGGCCCTCTCGAATGTCTCCTTTGCCGGGAGGAACGTGGGGTCATTTGTGGAGAATTTTGCAAGGAGGGAGGCGAACTTTATGGTCTCCATCATATCGAGGTGGTTGTTCGAGGAGCAGCCGTCAGTGCCGAAGCAGTAAGGGATTGCGTGATCCTGCGCGAGCCGGTAGGGGAAGATGCGGCCCACGGATAATTTGAGGTTCGAGACGGGGTTGTTGATCAGCTTCGCTCCGCTTCGCGCGAGGATAGTCGCATCGTCCGCCGTGAGCCAGCAGCCGTGGGCGCCGATGAACCTTTCCGAGAGCAGGCCCATCTCCTCGAGAAACTCAACGGGCGAGCGGCCGTACCTCTCCCGGCTGAAGAGCGTCTCGTGCTCGCTTTCGGCCAGGTGCATGTGAACGAGCAGGTTGTGCCGCCGGGAAAACTCCGCGGTCCATTCGAGGCTCTCTTTCGAGACCGAGTAGAGGGCGTGGGGGCCAAGACAGAAGACGACGTGGGGCCTGTACTTTTCCGCGATGCGGAAGAGCTCGATGTTCGATTCGATCTGCTCTTGCGCCTTCTTCGGATCGAACATGTCGATAAAGACGGCGGAGAGGAAGCCCCGGATGCCCATGTCAGCCACGGCCCTGGCCGAATCCTCCCAAAACCAGTACATATCGTTGAATACGGTGACGCCGTTCTTGATCATCTCGAGACAGGCGAGCTTCGTCCCCCAGTAGACGTCTTCGCCCGTCAACTTGGCTTCGAGGACCCATATCTTTTCTTCAAGCCACTGCTTCAGCGGCATGTCGTCCGCGTAACCGCGCAGGAGCGTCATGGCCGCGTGGGTATGGCCGTTGATAAGAGAGGGGAGGGCGACCTTATTCCCGCCGTCGATGGTGTGGTCGGCCGTCCTTGCGCATGCCGCGGATATTTCGTCGATTCTGCCGTCCGCGATAAAGATGTCGCGGACCGGCCCATCCGGGAGACGGACGCCCTTGATCAGGATGTCCACTAGAAACCTTCCCCCAGGATCGTCTGGAGGATCGCTTCCACCGTCCTGCCGTTCGCGAGGATCTGCGTCTCGATCTCGTCCAGGGTGAGGGGGGCTTTCAAGACGCCGTTGCAATAGTTGTCGATAGAGCAGAGGCTCACGTAGGGGATAGTCATATTCCATGCACAGGGTTGCCTCCGACGCCATTGTCATCCCTACCACGTCACCCAGCTTCTTGAGCACGCTCACCTCGGCCCTTGTCTCGAAGCGCGGCCCCGAGGTCTGGATGTAGATGCCGCCCAGCACTGCTTCCGCTTCCATGGAAGTGCAGATCTGGTGCATTCTTTGCGCGTAGGCGGCATCCATGAGGGGGATAGTGAAGCGCATCTCGTAGTCGAAAAAGGTGGGTATGTTCCAGGGCGACACGAAGTCGTCGGGAATGATGAAGGTGCCCGGCTTGAGGTTCGATTTGAGGCTCCCCACGGAATTGACGGCAATAACGCCTTCCACGTCGAGGCTCTTGAGGGCCCAGATGTTGGCGCGGTGGTCGATCATGTGGGGAGGCAAGGCCTTTTTCCCGTGGCGCTGCAGGAAGAGGTACTGGGACGCCCTGCTTACAGGCACCTTGCCGTAGGGTGTCTCGACAATAAGCTCATCCCAGTTCTTGAAAAGGGTCGAACGGAGTAGTGATGTGCCTGCGACGATAGCTTTCATAAGTCTTTAGCCCCCTTTGGCTGCAATTATTGGGCACCCGCAAGCGGGTACCCGGCGCCCCCTCCAGCGGCAGAGCCGCATCGGGGTACCCGCCTGCGGGTCGTCCCTCCTCACCTCGCTTCGCTCGTTTCCTCGGTCAATCCGAGGAGGTCTGTGTAGGTGATCGTTTTGACGCCCAGTCTCTCCGCTTTTGCCTTTTTCGAGCCGGGGTCCTCTCCCACGATCAGATAATCGGTGCTCGCCGAGACCTGTGATGCGGCATGCCCACCGTGCCTCTCGATCAGCTCCTCCACCTCTTTTCTTGCAGCGGGCAGAGTGCCCGTAATAACAAAGGTCATGCCGGCAAGCGGCCCTTCTGCCTTTTCCTCCCGCGCAAAATCGGGGTTCTCCAGGCGCAGGCCAAGCTCCCGAAGAGACTCCAGGGTCTTGACGTTCCCTTCGTCATGAAAGAACGTGGAGACGGAATCGCTGATCGTCTCCCCTACCTGCTTTATGGTGAGCACCTCGTCCGGCGCCACCCCATAAAGCTCTTCCAGGGTCGTGAACCGCGTCGCGAGCAGGCGCGCCCCGTACTCCCCGACGTGGGGGATGCCGCAGGCGTTAAGGAACTTGGCGAGCGTCGTCCGTTTCGATCTCTCGATCGCATCGATCAGGTTCTGGGCCGACTTTTCAGCGAATCGCGGGAGCTTCAGGAGGTCCGCTTTTTTTAAGCGATAGATGTCCTCGAACCTCGTGATCAAACCGGTCGAGTGGAGGAGGGCCACATTCTTTTCCCCGAGACCTTCGATGTCCATGCCGCCCCTGGAGGCAAAATGGATGATCTTCTCCTGCACCTGGGCGGGGCAGGAGAGGGAGACGCACCTGGCTGCCACCTCACCTTCTTCCCGGCTGACCGTCGAGCCGCAGACCGGACATTCTTCCGGGACGGGAAAACGTCGCTCCTCCCCGGTCCTCTTCTCCGTGACAACGGCCACGACGTGGGGAATGACGTCCCCGGCCCTTTCGATCACCACCGTATCGCCGATCCGTATGTCCTTCCGCTCTATCTCGTCCCAGTTGTGGAGGGTCGATCGCGTGACGGTGACGCCGCCGACCCTTACGGGCTCGAAGACCGCATACGGGGTAATGACGCCGGTCCTTCCCACGCTGCCCCTGATATCCCGTATCTTTGTCACTGCCTGGTGGGCCTGAGGCTTGTAGGCGATTGCCCAGCGCGGCTCCCTGGTCTTTGCGCCCAATTGCCGCTGCAAAGAGAAGTCGTTCACCTTTACCACGGCGCCGTCGGTCTCGAAGGCAAGGGAATTCCGGCGCTCCTCGATCTGCCGCACCCTGGCGACGGCCTGGTCGATGCCCTTGACGCGCGTGAATATTGCGGGAGTGGGGAACCTCGAGGCGCGAAGCCAGTCGATGAGGGCTTCCTGGCTCGCGAATTCTATCCCCCTGGCCGTGCCCACGCCGTAGCAAACCAGATAGAGCTTGCGGGAAGCGGTGACCGCGGGATCGAGCTGCCTCACGGCGCCCGCGGCGGCATTCCTCGGATTGGCGAAGAGCGGCTCGTCCCTCTCCTCCCTTTCCCTGTTCAGCTTCCTGAAGTCCTCCAGGTTCATGTAGACTTCGCCCCGTAGGTCTATTTCGTCGGGGACCTTCCCCCCGGCCGCGATCTTGAGGGGCGCCGACTTGATGGTCATGACGTTCTTCGTGATATCTTCCCCCTCGAACCCGTCGCCCCTCGTCGACGCGGCGGCGAGGAGGCCGTCCCTGTAAGTAAGCTCTATGGCAAGGCCGTCGTACTTGGGCTCCACCGTGTAGTCGATATCCGCCTCTGTCTTGAGGAGCCTCCTGACCCTTTTGTCGAACTCGCGCAATTCGTCATAAGAAAACGCGTTTTCGAGGGAAAGCATGGGCAGTCCATGGATGATCTTTTTGAACTTATCGGCGGGGGGCGCTCCCACCCTCTGGGTGGGCGATTCAGGCAGCACATAGCCCCAGCGCTGCTCCAGCTCCAGCAGGCGCCGGTAGAGGTCGTCGTACTCCCGGTCCGAGATGACCGGCGCATCGAGCACATAGTAGAGATAGCTGTGGTAATTGAGGTCCTTGACGAGCTTCTCTATCTCAGATTTTATCTCTTCCGGGATTGTCGGGGCCATGTCGCGTTCCATTACATATATTGTAGCAAATTTTCGTAATTATCTATAAAATGTTCTATGGCTCTTCGACGGACCGGGATTTTTCGCGTCCTGGCGGAAAGATACCTGTATCATAATGCGACTCCGGGATAAAGTCAGGCCCGGTCAGACAAAGGAGGAGATTAATGGCGACACAGATGACGAAGGAAGAGCTTCTCGCGAAGGCTGAAAAGCCGGCGCAGGATGCCATGAAGATGCATCCCTACTATCGGGGCAAGATAGAGGTGGTGCCGAAATGCGTGATACGGGATGTCAGTGATTTCTCGATCTGGTACACACCGGGTGTGGCCGAGCCGTGCAGGGAGATCCAGCGGAACCCTGAAGCGGTTTTCGAGCTGACGAACAAGGCCAATATGGTCGGGGTCGTCACCGACGGCACGCGCGTGCTCGGTCTCGGAGACATCGGCCCGATGGCCGGTCTTCCCGTGATGGAAGGAAAGGCCCTGCTCTTCAAGTACCTGGGCGGCGTGGACGCCTTTCCGATCTGTCTCGATACCAAAGACCCCGATGAGTTCATCAAGACGGTGAAGTATCTCTGTCCGACCTTCGGGGGTATCAACCTGGAAGACATAGAGAACCCGAAATGCTTCTACATCCTCGAACGGCTCCGGGCCGAGGCGCCTATACCCGTCTGGCACGACGACCAGCAGGGCACGGCGGCCGTGACCGTCGCCGCTCTCATCAATGCGCTGAAAGTGGTGAAGAAGGGGATGGGTGACGCGAAGATTACCCTCATCGGCGTCGGCGCCGCCAACGTTTGCACGGCGCGGATGCTTATCAAGGCCGGGGCGGACCCGAAGAAGATGCTGATAGTCGACAGCAAGGCCATCCTGTCGAAGAAGCGCGACGATATCAACGCACGGACCCACAAGGAGAAATGGGAGCTCAGCCAGGTGACGAACGCGGAAGGAAGGGACGGAGACATGGAAAAGGCCCTCGTGGGTCAGGACGTGGTGATCGCCCTCGCCAAGTCGGGGCCGGACGTCATCAAGAAGGACTGGATCGCTCGTATGGCCGATGACGCAATAGTCTTCGCCTGCGCTAATCCGATCCCGGAAATATGGCCGTGGGAGGCGAAGGAGGCGGGGGCGCGCATCGTTGCGACGGGCAGGAGCGATTTTCCCAACCAGGTAAACAATTCCATCGGCTTCCCCGCGATCTTCAGGGGTACCCTGGATGTCATGGCCCGGACAATTACCGATGAGATGTGTATCGCGGCAGCCACCGAGCTGGCCCGGTGCGCCGAGGATAAAGGGCTGTCAGGGGAGCGTCTCCTCCCCACCATGGACGAATGGGAGGTCTTTCCCAGGGAGGCGGTGGCGGTTGCGATGAAGGCGATGGAGCAGGGAGTGGCCCGCCTGAACCTGAGCGAGAAAGAGCTTTTTGCCATGGCCGAAGGGAAGATCAGAAGGGCGAGGGATGAGGTCGGTATCCTCATGGAGAAGGGCATCATACGGCCTTATCAGGAGTGATCATGAGAGAACTGCAGGTAGCCGAGGTTGCGTTGGCGGTGGAGCGACTCTTTATCGATGCAAACATCAATCTTTCCGAAAGCGTGCGGGAGAGGCTGGAGCGTGCCGTCGACGAAGAGGTCTCCCCCGCCGGGAAAGAGGTGCTCCGCGAGCTGCTCAGGAATGGCGAGATCGCCCGCGACGAGCAGATACCCCTGTGCCAGGACACCGGGTTGGCCATCGTCTTCATGGAAGTCGGGCAGGACGTGCTTTTCACGGGCGGGAGCTTGAGCGAAGCGGTCGCCACAGGCGTGCGAAACGCCTACGGCAAGGGTTTTTTGCGGAAATCGTGCTGCGACCCCTTCACGAGAAACAATACCGGCGACAATACGCCGCCTATTATCCACACCTCTTTTGTCGCCGGTGATAAGGTCAGGATCGTCGCCATGCCGAAGGGCGGGGGCAGTGAGAACTACAGCGAAGTGAGGATGCTCACCCCTTCGCAGGGGATACCCGGGATAATGGCGTTCGTGCTGGACATGGTAAAGAGGGGAGGGCCGAACCCTTGCCCGCCTATTATCGTGGGCGTCGGGGTAGGGGGCAACTTCGAGACCTCGGCGCTCCTCTCGAAAGAGGCATTGATGCTCCCCTTCGGAGAGGGGAACCCCGATCCTGCCATAGCCGATCTTGAGTTGAAAATGCTGGAGGAAATAAATAAGCTGGGCATAGGCCCCGGGGGCTATGGGGGAAGCGTGACGGCCCTGGACGTGCATATCAAGGCGCTGCCCTGCCATATCGCGTCTCTCCCGGTTGCGGTGAACATCCAATGCCACGCCCACAGGATAAGGGAAGTGACCCTTTAGAGGAGACAGATGGAAATAAAGCGCATCACCACGCCGCTGGATGAGGATTCGATTTCCCGTCTGCGATCGGGAGATAAGGTGCTGCTGTCCGGGTACATTTACACCTCCCGGGACGCGGCGCACAAGAGGTTCATGGATGCCCTCCGGGAGGGCGCTCCCCTGCCCATCGATATCAAGGGGCAGGTGATCTACTATTGTGGGCCGACGCCTCCGGCGCCGGGTAAGGTGATCGGCGCGGCCGGTCCGACGACGAGCTCGCGGATGGACGCCTACGCCCCCACGCTTCTCGAATTGGGCCTGAAAGGCATGATAGGCAAAGGGAAGAGATCCGATGCGGTGAAGGAAGCGATCGTGAAGTATAAGGCGCTCTACTTCGGCGCCACAGGAGGCGCGGGCGCGCTCCTGTCGAAGAGCGTCCGGGCATACGAGGTCGTGGCATACAAAGACTTGGGACCGGAGGCGGTAGCCAGGCTTCTCGTCGAGGATTTACCGCTCTTCGTGATAAACGATGTTTTCGGTAGTGATTTGTACGAGATGGGCCTCAGCCGCTACAGGGCGGCGTAGCCGGCCCGATTTTATTTTTTTGACTTTTTCGGACAGATATTCTAAAAAAGAGTAATCTCTAGGGGATTCCATGCGGGAAATTCGGGTAGCGATTGTCGGGGTGGGGAATTGTGCGAGCGCCCTCGCGCAGGGCATCGACTATTACGCCGGAAAAAAGCAAGAAGACCTCAAGTCGGGCTTGATGCATTTTGATATATGTGGTTATACCGCGCGAGACATCAAGATCGTGGCTGCCTTCGATATAGACAGGCGAAAGGTCGGCAGACCGTTTCACGAAGCGATTTTCGCTCCGCCGAATTGCACGAAGCGGATCGGGTCCGCTCTCTGCGACGGCGGCTTCACGGTTTCCATGGGGAACCCCCTCGATGGCATTTCCCCTCACATGGCCGATTATCCCGAGGACCGCAGGTTCGTCCTTGCCGACAAGCCCCCCGACGACGTGGTCAAAATACTGAAAGACCGGGGGGTCGAGATCCTGATAAACTATCTCCCGGTGGGCTCGGAGGAGGCAGCCAGGTTTTATGCGACATGCTGCTTGGAAGCCGGCGTGGGCCTGATAAACTGTATCCCCGTCTTCATCGGGTCCGACGACCGGTGGGGCGCCATGTTCGAGGAGAAGAGGATCCCGGTGGTAGGGGACGACGTCAAGTCACAGATAGGGGCTACCATCGTCCACCGGACCCTGGCGAAGTTATTTAATGACAGGGGCGTGACTATCGACAGGACGTATCAGTTGAACACCGGGGGGAATACCGATTTCCTGAATATGCTTAACAGGGACAGGCTTGTGTCAAAGAGAATATCGAAGACCGAAGCCGTGCAATCCCTGCTCGATACGCCCCTCGCCCCGGAGAATATCCATATCGGCCCGTCCGATTATGTCCCCTGGCAGTGTGACAACAAGGTCTGTTTCCTGCGAATGGAGGGGAGGATATTCGGAGACATCCCTATCGACCTCGAGCTGCGCCTCTCGGTCGAGGATTCGCCCAACAGCGGCGGATGCGTCATAGATGCGATAAGGTGCTGCGGCGTCGCCCGGGACAGGGGGGTGGGCGGCGTGCTCGAATCGATATCCGGGTACACGATGAAGCACCCCATAAAACAGTTTCCCGACGACATCGCCAGAAGGATGGTAGAAGAGTTTATACACGGGGAGAGGTACAGGTAGAAGCACTAGGCAGTTGTGAGGGGAAACCGGGAAAGCCATTGATAAGCTCTAAACTAGGCCATTCCCTCGATCCGGCTATATTGCGGGTTTACCGGATATTGTTCGGAAAAAGGGTCGTCAGCCCGAATGTGCTCACCCTTTTCGGGCTTTTTTTTTCCGTTGTGACGGCCCTGTTCGTCGCCTTGAGGGGGCCGCTCTTTGTGGGCGCCATCTGCCTTTTTGTCTCCAGCTTCTGTGACCTCCTCGATGGGGCTGTTGCGCGTGACGCGAAGATGGTGACGTCCTTCGGGGGTTACCTTGACTCCGTGCTTGACCGCTACTCGGACCTCCTCGTGATGCTGTCCATTTCGATCCATTTTCTCCGCCTTGACCATCCCGACCCGCTTTTTTCAATGCTCTCGTTTTTTGCGGCCATCGGCGCCGCTATCATCCCGTATGCGAAGGCGCGGGCTGAGGCCGCATCGATCGGATGCAGCAACGGTTTCCTCGAAAGGCCCGAAAGGATCATTCTTCTTATGATAGGCCTGGGCTTCGACGTCTTGCGGCCGGTGGTCGTCATTCTGGCCGTCCTCACCCACGTGACCGTGATTCAGCGGGTATTCCTCACGAAGAGAGCGGTGCGGGAGCGTCCATTCAACGAAAGCCGCGAGTCTTAGGGCATTTTTGCAAAAGCAATTATCTCTTCAACGGTGACGGAAAAGAATAGGTCCTCTAAGGGAAGGGGCTGCTGTCTAGTGGGAGAAATTGTGTATCTCTTCCACGAGCACGTCTTTCGCCATTTCTCTGGGGATACCCGTTCTCTTGACGGCGCCCTTTGAAAAGAGGACGGCATTCTGCAGGCCGAAGGCGATGCCGAGGTCGGCGTCGCGCGCTTCTCCCGGGCCGTTCACCTCGCACCCCATGATCGCGACATTTATCGGGGTGTCCACATGGGTGATCTCTTTTTCGAATTCTTCGACCACTTCTCTGAGATTTACCCTGCACCTGCCGCACGTGGGGCAGGAGATGATGTTGATGCCCCGTTTTCTCAGACCCAGGCACCGGAGGATATGATAGGCCGCCGTCACTTCATGGACGGGGTTGCCCGTGAGAGAGACCCTTATCGTATCGCCTATGCCCTCGTGAAGGAGTATGCCGATGCCGACCGACGATTTGATGGCGCCCGAGAAGACGGGTCCCGCTTCGGTGATGCCCACGTGGAGGGGGCAGTCGGAGAGGTCTGAGAATTTTCTGTAGGCTTCTATTGTTTGCAGGATATCGGAAGCCTTGAGGGAGACCTTGAGGGCCTCGTGTCCTTCATCCTCGAAGAGCTTCACACAGGAAAGGGCGCTCTCCACCATGGCATTCGCGTCCGGCTTGCGGTACTTCTTGAGGATCTTTTTTTCCAGGGAGCCTATATTTATGCCTATCCTCACCGGTATTTGCCGCTGCCGCGCAAGGCTTGCCACTTCCTTGAGCTTCTTGATGTTATTTATCGTCCCCGGGTTGATCCTCACGCCGTCTATACCCGATTCGATAGCCTTCAAGGCGATGCGGTGGTTGAAATGTACGTCCCCTATGATCGGTATATCCACTTCTCTCTTGAGGAAGGAGATTATCTTGCACGTTTCTTCCTGGGGAAGGGCGATCCTTATCAGCTCGCAGCCCGCCCTTTTCACGTCCCGCAATTGCGTCAGTGTCTCCTGGAGGTTTTGCGGATCTGTCTTCAGCATGGACTGGACGGTGATCGGATTGTCGCCTCCGATCTTGACGCCGCCGACACTGATTACCCTTGTCTTTTTTCTTTCCATGATTCCATCCGCTGCAATTATGGGCTGAGCGCCCCCTCCATGAGCAAAGCTCAAGGAGCTTCCCTCACAAGGGCCACTACCGGGGCTCAGCGCCTCCTTCAGAAAGGCATCTCTTATCGTCTGCGCACAGGCCCTTGGTCTGCTGCCGAATTACGGCACTGCACACCGGTTGCCGCATAACGCCATAAAAAGAATAAAAGCGCGTGAAACGTTTATCGGGGCCGCTTCGCTCGATAAGAATGGCGCGCCCAGTAGGATTCGAACCTACAGCCTTTGGATTCGTAGTCCAACGCTCTATCCAGTTGGGCTATGGGCGCCAACGGTTTTCAAGAGTATACACCAAAACCGTCATAAAACTGTAATAAATTATGCATTGACCTCGGCCATCTTCACCAGCAGCTTCCCTGTCATCTTCTTGAACATCCCGATGTTCACCCTGAGGCTCTCCACGTTATGATGAGTATACCTCTTCGTCGACTCCAGGTCCTCGTGACCCATGTACCGCGCTGTCCGGCAGGAGATGCTCACTCTTCTTCAAGATCCTCACTTGGCGGCATAGTTCCTTCCTTAACATGTTGTAGGAAGGTTATTGGTAAGCGCCTAATGAAGCGAGATATGTGGGCTACGCGAGATTGTATGTTAAAAAAGAACAGTATCGCATGTGATGATGACCGTCCATAAGATCATAAATAGTCCTAAGTAATAAGAATGATTCATCTACTTGTTCTATGTGCGCTTTTCTGCTTTCAAACTTGTTAGAAAATATGGGTTGACGACTTTCGGGTTTCACGTTAAAAGTACTATAGAAGCAGATAGTGAGGAGCGGAAGGTGGATGATAGAAACGATGGCACCCGCAGAGTTCTTCCCATCCGCGATCAAAGATATCATAGCGGCCGCGAAACCGAGGGCAACCGGCGAAATGGTCGTGCTACTCCACCAGCCGGGACCTAACGTACAGCCACCCATACGCGTACAGGCAGAGTACACCGACAAAGCGGGAGACGTCGGTCGGCTGAAGAAAGAGTTGGTGGGCAAGGTCCATGATCGCCTGGTTTCTCGATTTGAGGTGGAGATGGTTTCTGATGGAACCCTGCCCCGTTATGAAATAACGGCAAAACTAGTTAAGGAAGTTATGGGAAGAGAAGCAGCGAGGCTGTTCCAGAAGGGGCGGCCCGAGCTTTAAGGACATTGGCCAGGGGATCAAATGGTCCAACGGCCTGGCGAAAGACCCCGGATCAAAGCAGGGGGTCTAGCGGGTGAGAGCCCGCGAGAGGGGGGGAGTCAGACCAGACTATGTCCGACGAGGGGGCGATGCGAGCCCCAAACAAAAAGGGGGAGGAGTGCCATGGAAGAAGAATTGGGGGTACCCCGCAATACCTGATAGTTACCAGTACGTATATACAGAACCTGGTGCCTAAGTCATAATTATAGCAGGCCAACAGAGGAATGATAATGGTGATCTATACCTTTAATAGGCATGCAAATATGAGAGGGCCTGTATGACACCCTATCGTATCATATACTGGCAGATCGGCAGCACGGGGCATTGGATATTCTACGCGCTTGCGGGAATTTCAGTAGCGTTTTTCCTGGCAGGCATGGCCGCCTATATCTGTGTATGGAAAAAGAAGGCGGCATCTGCGGAACTTTCTTTTTCATGGGATGCGCTCAAGAGAGCAATTCTGGATGCCTTCCTTGGACTACGCGTGCTTCATGGCGACATAGCCGCGGGCACGATGCATTTGTTGCTGTTTTGGGGTTTTTTGATACTTTTCATCGGCACCGTTTTGATGGCTGCCCACGAGTATGTGGTTTCATACCTGACCGGCACCCGTTACCTGGTTTATTCCCTGGTCATGGAGGTGGCAGGCCTTATGCTTCTGGCAGGTATCCTGTGGGCACTCACTCGCAGATATATTCAGCGCGTCCCACGGCTTGAAAGACGTTTAGAGGATGCCCTGGTGCCTGCGTGGCTTCTGGTGGTGGTTATTTCCGGTTATGTTGTAGAGGGCCTTCAGTTGGCCTACCTGCAGCCTCCATGGTATCGCTGGTCATTTGTGGGCGGGTGGATAGGGTCTCTGTTTTCACCCGCAGAAGGTAAAGACCTTTACCTATATCTGTGGTGGGGGCATGGGCTTCTGAGCCTGAGTTTTTTTGCAGCGATTCCCTTTACCAAGCTTTTTCATATACTGGGGGCACCCGCTGGGATTTATTTCCAGGAACACGACAAACCGGTCGAAGTAATGGAAGGGGCGGGAGAGTTTGATCTGGGCGACTTGATTTTCTTTGACTCCTGCATGCGTTGCGGACGATGCGTTGAGGCCTGTCCTTCTGCAGGGGCGGGTGAACCATTTGCACCTCGGGACTTTGTCCAGGCGATGCGGCGTTCCATATGGCGGGAGCATTCCCCATTGGGAGATATCCGGTTTCTTGGCAGGGGTGAAGTAACCGAAGTGGATGAAAAATTCTGGTACTGCACCACGTGCCGTGCATGTCTGGAGGTCTGCCCTGTTTACGGCGGCGCCTTCGAGGCCGCGGTAAAAAAGAGGGTTTTGGCTATCGAGGAGGGGAAAGATGTGCCCAAGCTCATAAATCAGACCCTTGGAAAGCTATCCAAATACGATAATCCCTGGGAGTCATCCAGGAATAAGCGGGGTGCATGGGCGGAAGGGTTGGACCTGGTTGATCTGACAAAGACGGATACAAAAACGGATATCTGCTACTTTGTGGGGTGTACTACCTCCCTTGAAGCCACGGCCCAAGGAGAGGCCCAGGCGTTTTCAAAGATACTTCAGTCCGCCGGGGTCAATTTCGGCATTCTTGGCAAAAAAGAGCCCTGCTGCGGCGACATAGCAAGGCGGATGGGTGAATTTGGCCTCTTTATGGAGCAGCGGGAGAATAGTCTGAATATTTTTAACGAATACGGCATTACCGAGCTGGTAACCTTTTCGCCCCATTGTTTTAATACCTTTAAAAATGAATACCCTGAAGCGCCTTACCGTGTGCGTCATTACACCATGGTTTTGCGGGAACTGATAGCCGGTGGGAAGCTCCGGCTCAAAGAAGGTGATGGGGCGACCGTCACCTACCATGATCCCTGCTACCTGGGCCGGTACAACCGGATATTTGATGAGCCGAGGGAGATCATTCGCTCGATCCCCGGGCTTAAGCTGGTGGAGATGAGCCATCACGGGGCTGACAGCCTCTGTTGCGGCGGAGGCGGCGGAAGAATGTGGCAGGATTTAGAGGGCGTGGGCAAGATGAACGCAGTCAGGATCAGGGAGGCAGAGGCAACGGGGGCGCAGATAGTAGTCACCGCATGTCCTTTGTGCCGCATTATGCTGGAGGATGCCCGCAAGGCTGCAGGGCTGAACGAGACACTCCGGATCATGGACCTGAATGAACTGGTTTTACAGGCATTGAAAGAGACAGATTAGTAGTGTCCATTTTTTATATATATTGAAGGAGGTTCAGGATGAATGATGTGCTGGTATTGGGAGATGTGAAAGAGGGAGCTTTGGATATAAGAACCCTTGAATTGCTAGGAGTTGGAAAGAAACTCGCCGGCGGGCTCGGTGTGGAGCTTTCCGTTGTGTTAATAGGGGACGCGGTTTCAGAGGCAGCTAAACAGGCTGTCTCATACGGTCCGAATCGGGTTTATAAAGTGGAGCATCCTTTACTTGAAGGGATTCACGGCTGATTTGTGGATTGCAGCCTTGGAACAGGCGTGCAATAAGATCAAGCCGAAAGTTTTCCTCATGAGCCACTCCTTACTAAGTGTGGAGTTGGGGCCGAGATTGGCCTGTCGCTTGAACAGCCGGGTTACGACCGATTGCACCGATCTTTCAATTGATCCTGACGACGGGCTTTTGCTGCGCACAAAGCCGGTTGCGGGCGGCAATGCCGTTTCGGTTTTCAAGTGCCAGGGCGAGCCGCAATTAGCGACCGTGAGGGGGAAGGTATTTGAACCTGTCGCGGCAGTTGACGGGATAGGCGAGATTGTGGATATAGCGCCTGCAATCGATGAATCCATGATAAAGGTGGAATCCTTGGGGATCGTCAGGGAGGAGACCGTTGCGCTGGATAAAGCGGACGTTGTGGTTGCCGGTGGAGCAGGGTTAGAGGAGGAGGAAGGATTTGATATGCTTCAAAACCTGTCAAATGCCCTGAGCAAATCGTTCGGGAGCGTTATGGTCGGAGCTACCCGGGTTGCCGTAGATAAGGGCTGGATAACGTCAGACCATCAGGTGGGCCTTACAGGCACCATGGTTTCCCCGGACATCTTTGTTTCGGTGGGGATATCGGGAGCTATTCAGCATATTGTCGGTATGATTCACTCCAAAAAGATAATCACGATCAATACCGATCGGGGCTGTAACATGTTTAGGGTGTCCGATTATGGAATTGTTGAAGATTATAAGAAGGTCATACCTGCTCTTATACAAAAATTGGAGGAATTGTCATGAAAGAGTTAGGAATAATAGTTTGCGCCAAACAGATACCCGACCCTGAAGCACCGTTGTCGGACGTCAGCGTAGACGCTGAAAAAATGGAGGTTGTCGTCGATGCTCCCCAGGTCATCAGTCCTTTTGACGAAAATGCCTTAGAGGCTGCTCTTCGGATAAAGGAAGAGATGGATGCGAAGATCACGGTATTGAGCATGGGCAAAAAGGTCTCTGATACGGTAATGAGAAAGAGCCTGGCAGCCGGTGCCGATAAGCTGATCTTTCTTCAGGATGATGCATTCGAGAATCTTGACAGCCATTCCACGGCCAGTGTGCTGGCGGACGCCATAAGGAAGATAGGGGAATATGATCTGGTTTTGACCGGCAGGCAGGCCGGTGACTGGGACTTCGGTCAGGTCGGCCTGATTTTAGGTGAGCTGTTAGGGCTTCCATGCGTCAGCCTTGCCCGTGAGGTCAAGGTGAAAGACGGAAACGTGCTGGTCAAGAAGAACATTTTGGGAGGATATGAGGAGGTAAAGGCTAAAATGCCTGCACTGGTAACAGTGAGCAATGAGGTGGGCGAGCTGAGGTATATCTCAAAGACCAAGATGCTGGCGATGCTGAGAGGATCTACTCCCATTCCTATATGGAAAAGTGGTGATTTTGTAGCGGCCGGTGAAAAGTTGCAGAAAATGAACATCGTCGAGCTTTCATCGCCGCCGGACATGAGAAGGGATTGTGAGATGTTGGAAGGTGGTACACCTGTTGAAAAGGCCGAAAAATTGGCAGCGATCTTTAAGTCTTTTCGTTGACAGTTTTAAGAAGCGTGAGGTTTTAAAAAAAAACAGGAGGTAGTTGAAATGAGTGACAAAGTTTATGATGCGGTCGTTATTGGAGGGGGGCACCACGGGACGATTATAGCCCCTTATCTGGCCAAGGCCGGCTTGAAAGTGGCTGTCTTTGAGCTTTTGGATCATCTTGGAGGAAGCGCTGTAACTGAACTTGGTCCGGCGCCCGGGTTCAAAATGAATTTTTGCGCTCAATTTACGCGACTCTATGGTCATCCCGTTTATAAAGAATTTAATCTTCGTGGTGAGGGATTGGAGTACGTCTTCCCCGACACGAATGAGGCCATCATATTTGACGATGAAACCGCGTATGTGAGCTACGCAGCTTTTCCCGTGGTGAATAAAGAAACAGGAGCAACGCAGTACAGCGAACAAAACGTAAAGAGGACGTATGACAGTATCGCTCAGTTTTCTAAAGCCGACGCAGAGAGATATCTTGAGCTGACACAGATATACAGAGACATATGGAAGCCGGCATTTGCCAGGTATAGATATTCACCGCCTCCGCCCTACGGGACACCTGATGCCATGGAAGAACTTATGCTCAATCCTAAAAGCGGGCTGGACCCAACCATGCAATTCATGACATGCAAGCAGATTGCCCATTATTTCTTCGAAAGTGATGAGATGCGGATTCTAACCCTGCGAGGGTTTATGACCTCCTTCGGCATCTTTCCTGACGCTGTGCCCGGTCTTGGGGCGATTATTCCTACTATTCATCTGACTCTGGGGTGGGAGACTGCGGCTGTTGCTAAAGGCGCATCGGGGGCACTCACAGATGCCCTCGTTTCAGCAGGGAAGAAAGTGGGCGTTGAATATTTCGTCAACTCTGACGTGACTAAGGTAATCGTTGAAAATGGCAAGGCGACAGGGATAGAACTGGCCGACGGCACCCGGGTTACGGCGAAGCAGATGGTAGTAGCCGATGTTGGAACATATCAACTGTTCGAGCGCATGCTCGGGCAGGACTATCAAACCCAAGAAATGAAGCGAAGACTTGCTAGTCTTTCGTTTGACATGGGTAATGTCTGGTGGGGGTCTATAGCTGTACATGAGCTACCCGATTATAAAGTGGCGAAGCAGTACGGTCCGGATATCAATGCCACGCCCCGCACCTATTGGGCGCCTAAAGACCTCGAGTACTTTGAAAAGAGATATACGCACGAACTTTACCTTCTGGGGATATCCTCCAAGTTTTTTAATCTGTCAGCCCCTGACACTCTCTGGGATCCCAGCCGGGCGCCGGAAGGAAAACACTTAGTCACATTTGAAGAATACACCTGCCCTGTGTCCTGGTTCTCAAGGAAGGAGTGGCGCCAGATGTCGGAGCAGTATTTTGACTCTCTCATGCAGCAGTGGGAGACATATGCCCCGAATATGACGAAAGACAATATCATCGGGTATCGCGTTATTACTCCTGTGGATTTACAGGATACCCATCCGGATATGAGAGACGGGAACTGGGGCGAGGGCAACATGTGCGCCGTTCAGGCCGGACGATTCAGAGGACTGCCCGGCGGTTACCGGACACATATCAAGGATCTTTATATGTGTTCTTCAGCTGTTTTCGGCGGCGGCGGTATCGCAAGGGGCTCGAGCTATAATTGTTACAAGCTGATAGCGGAAGACCATAAGCTGCGGAAGCCGGAATATTGATTTGCAGGCGCGCTCTTTGAAATAGGGAGGAAGCGCAACTGATTGATTTGTTATACTCAAACGGGATAGGTTTGCGAAAAACGAAACTAGCGGGACGGAAAATCATCCTGATATTTAGTTTTAAGATTTCGCAAACCAAAACCGTTTGAGTATAATAATCTAATGGCAAATATAGGGAGGAAGGTGATGGCTGTAAAAAGAAATGTTTTCAATCTGGAGGGAAAAGTTGCTTTGGTTACCGGCGCAGGGCAGGGCTTCGGAAGGGCTTTTTCTCTGGCGCTGGCTGAAGCGGGGGCCCATGTGGTCTGTGCGGAAAAGGTCAAGGCAAGCCTGGATGAAACAGCAGAGCTTGTCAGAAAGTCCGGACAGAGGGTTTTGCCTCTCGTGGTTGATGTGTCCAGCACCGACGACGTGGAGCGCATGAAAAATGATATCTTTTCGGAATTCGAAAGACTCGACATAGCAGTTAACAATGCCGGCATTATCCACAAGCCCTATCGACTTCATGAGACACCCATTGAAGAGTGGAACCGGCTTATTGCCATCAACCTGACCGGCGTGTTCATCTGTATGCAAAAAGAGATAGAGTTAATGATACGTCAGAAAAGCGGCGTCATCATCAATATTTCCTCTATATTGGGTATAGTCGGTCTTAAGCCGGAGCTTATGCCCAGGGTCAGTTATATTGCGGCCAAGCATGGGATGGCCGGGCTCACCAAGCAAGCTGCCGTGGAGTACGCAAGCGACGGCATAAGGGTAAACGCCATTGCCCCCGGGTATTTTGAGGGAACTGAAATTGCCAAGGAACGCCTTGCAGGCCAAGATGCAGAGATTGCTAACGAGCGGACGAAAAAGATCATTGAGACCACGCCCATGAAACGCCGCGGCCAAGTACAGGAATGTATAGACCTGTTGCTTTACTTGTCCTCGGATGGCTCTTCCTATGTCACCGGTCAGACCATCGCAGTCGACGGAGGATGGACGGCACAGTGAGTGGTGCCGTTAATGAACCAAATCGCTATGGCCGGGTAGACGCAGGCATCGGCCGGGGAGCAGCTATAACTGTTACAGAGCTATTGCAAAAGACCTTGGTCTGAAATACACACGACGTGGAGTATAGGGTGTCGTAAATCGAAGAAGACGCGGGAAACACTCAACAGCACCTGTACACGAAAAAGGAGAAAGTGCCATGAGCCATTCAAGTTATGACGCGATAGTCGTTGGCGGCGGTCACCATGGACTGATAATCGCCTGTTACCTGCAGAAGGCAGGGATGAAGACGGCAGTATTCGAGATGATGCACCAGCCGGGGGGAGCGGTAATCAGCGAGACCGGTCCTATGCCCGGCTTCACCTATAATCCCTGCGCCAACTGGACGCGTTTCTACGGTCATCCCGCATATACCGACTTCAATCTACGCGAGAAGGGCCTGGAGTATATCTACCCCGAGGGCAGCGAGGCCATGGTTTTTGACAACGATACGTGCCTTATGGGCTATTCGGCCCTGAAGGTCATTGATCCGCTGACGGGGAAAACCGAGGTGTCCCATGAGAACTTGCAGAAGACCATCAATGAAATCAGCCGGTTTTCACAGAGGGATGCCGATACGGCCGAGGAGTTGTTCGGGAGGTATATGAAACGATGGAGGGCCGCCTTTGGCGCGTACCGCTTCAATCCACCCACGGCATGGGGGCAGAAGAATGCTTTGGAAGAACTGTGCGATGATCCAAGAGACGGCATCGACCCCATATATCAGTTTATGACAAGCCAGCAGTTGGCCTACGACGTCTTTGAGAGCGAAGAACTCCGTACATTGTTCATGCGGGCTGCCATGACCTCATTCGGTGGGGCGCCTCAGGATGTGATCGGAGTCCACGGTTTCATCCACGCCATTAGCCTCGTTCTTTCCTGGGAGGCGGCAGCCATCGCGAAAGGAGGCAGCAAGGCGATCACAAATGCCCTCCGGAGTGCGTTTACCGAGTTGGGAGGAGAGCTATTCTGCAGGAGCGAAGTTGTCAAACTCCTCCTGGAAGACGGCAGGGCAAGAGGGATTCGTCTCAGGAGCGGAACGGAGATCGAGGCTGGAAAGCTCGTGGTGAGCGACCTTTCCGCCCTCCAGTCTGTCAGGCTTATAGGCGAGGAGCACCTCGATCCCAAGATAGTCAGAAGAGTGAGGAACATCCGGTATGACAGGCATAACATATTCTGGGCAGTGGTTGCCATGCACGAACTGCCTCGGTACAAGGCGGCCTCCTTCAACCCGGACTGCGGTCCCCAGCCGAGAATGTATGTGGGGCCGCGAAATGCCGACTATATGGCTAACCAGTACCTTTCTGAGATATTTGTGAAAGGCATCCCTAGCAAGCTCTTCATGTTTCTCGGTCCTGATACGATCTGGGACAGCTCCAGAGCGCCTGAAGGGAAACATATCATCGGCATTGAGGAGTTCTCGGCGCCCACCCGGTTCTTCTCCCCGACCCGTTGGCAGGAGTTGCGGAACGAATTTGAAGCGGCCGTCGTCAGGGAATGGCAGATATACGCCCCTAACATGACAAGGGACAACATCATAGCCTTCCACGTCAACACTCCCTACGACACTGAGCTCGCCCACCCGAATATGCACGAGGGCTCCATCGCGTGCGGAGACATGATCGTTTCTCAGATGGACCGATTCCGACCGATCCCTGAGCTATCAGGCTATAGAACCCCCGTAAAGAACTTCTACCTTTGCTCCTCTGCGACCCATAACGGGGTGGGTACAGGCAGGGGCTGCTCCTATAACTGCCTCCAGGTGATCCGCAAGGACTTTGGACTGAAGGGTTGAAGAGGGGGATTTGAAGACGAGCATGGGGTATGGAGATCACGAAGTATACGGAAGAGGAGCGAAACATGAGACTCAAGGACAAAGTAGTCATAGTGACAGGCGCCGCTCAGGGACTGGGAAAGGCATTTAGCGTTGCCCTGGCTGGCGAGGGCGCCAAAATAGCGGCAGCAGACACCGCGGACTGCCGGAGAACCGTAGAGGAGATCGAAGCCTCGGGAGGCGCGGCCAAAGGATTGCGGATAGACGTGTCGAGTCCGGAAGAGACCCAGAAGATGGCAGAGGAAACGGTGAGAATCTTCGGGAGAGTTGACGTTCTGGTAAATTGCGCCGCTATTGTCGCCGGGCTGAAAAGAAAACCCTTCTTTGAGATCGATCCAGCCGAATGGGACAGGGTGATGGCCGTGAACGTGAAAGGGCTCCTGGCTTTGTACCTGTTCCGTATTCCCTTACATGAAACAGCAGGGAAAGGGCAAGATCATTAACTTCTCGTCAGAGACCTTTTTTACCGGGTCTTACGGTTTTGTCCATTACGTGACCTCCAAGGGAGCGGTAGTAGGGATGACGCGGAGCCTCGCGGTCGAGCTGGGCCCCCACAACATCGCCATCAATGCCATCGCGCCCGGACTTACTGACTCCGAGACGGCCCGCGCAATAAGTGATGTCTCGAAATATGACGTGAGCCGCACCCCCATGGGCCGGTTGGAGCAGCCTCACGATCTCTTCGGCGCTCTGATCTTTCTGGCATCCGATGACAGTGATTTTATCACAGGCCAGACCATGGTGGTGGACGGAGGCAGATTCATGCATTGATACGGAACATGCATAAACTCGTTACACAGTAATTTACCAACACATAAAGATGTTATCGATCCGGGGACGTGTAATTCATCAATTTCAAACAGGGGATAACGCATGTTACGAAGAAGCTGGTGTTCTATAATCGTGGTAATTTGTCTTTGTTCTATTGTGGGAACGGCACAAGCAAGGGATTTGAAGATAAGTTTGCCTTTCATACCGCCCCTTGTCGAATCGAAAGAGAAAGGGATTTTGGTAGACCTCTGCAAGGCAATGGCCGAGGAATACAAAGACGGGAAGATTACCTGGGATGTGGTTCCTTTTCCGAGATCCCTGGAGAATGTGGAAATGGGGAGGGCGGATTTCCACATGCCTTACATAACACCGAAGAACCCGCAGAGAATCCCCTTCCAGTACGGCACCGACGTGTTATTCAAGGCTATCTTCGTCCTCTACACAAACAAGAACAATAAGGCCATCAAGACACATAACCCCTTTGCGATCAACGACCTTAACCTGGCCAAGAGGATAGGCACCGATGCCATGAAGATGAACAACTACGGAAGCTCTCTGATCTACGGTCATCCACAGGGACCAACTGCCGGCAGGCGGAGCGGCATCTTCGGTCATCCATCCTCATCGCGAGTAACCGGCCACCGCAGGATTGGGTAGGTCTCTTCCCCGATCCGGTCATGGCCAACTCGGCGCTCGACCGCCTGAGCCACCATGCCCATCACATCATCATAGATGAAGGAGAATCATACAGGAGGAAACTGAGTCCAGGCAACAACCGATGACTAGCTACCCATCCGGGCAGAAGTGGGGAATTACCGCCGCCCCGGGGGTGGGGAATTACCTTTGAAGGAGCGCCGGCGATGAACCATTACGATATCGTATTTATAGGCCATACGGGTAAGGGTACGATTATTCCCTTCGATGGGCCCCCTTTTATTGAAGAAGCAAGTCCTGTGGTAACCGCTGCGGTAGCGGCTTCCTGCCTCAAAAAGAAGATTGGCGTAGTGACGAGAATCTCTGACGGTGAAAAATATCTTTTGGAGCCACTCAAGACCGCCGGTGTTGATCTCTTCACCTATCCCGGAAAGATTTTTGTTTATCGTGTCGTTTTTCGTACGGCAAATGTTGATCAGAGACAGCATTTCCGCGCAAATATCGGAGAACCTTTAACCTTCAGCGAGATGCCCCCCTTCGAACCGTGCCTTGTTCACCTTTGCTGTATAGGCTATCCCGACTCTCAAATAGAATTGATGCGGTCATTCAAAGAACGGGGATTCCGTTTGTCAGTGGACATGCAAAACTTCATGCTCAAAGATGATGGGACGGGCGCTGTCCACCTTAGAGATGTTCCTGAGAAAAAAGAAATTGTGAGGATGACCGATTTCTTAAAGCTTGATTATGCAGAGGGGAAACTGTTGACGGGCGTTGACGATCTGCAGACCCAGGCAGACATGCTGGAAGAGTGGGGAAGCCCCGAGATGATGATAACTTCCTCGGAAGGGATTCTGGCTCGGAGCGAAGGAAGAACAGCTTTCGCTAAATTTACGAACAGGAGCAGCGAGGGGAGGATGGGACCTGGTGATACCGTCGTAGGGTCATACCTGGCACGTAGGCTTGATTACTCTATCGAAGACTCACTCCAGTTCGCTGCCGCCTTGACATCGATCAAGTTAGAGTCGGCCGGTCTATTCAAGGGCAGCCTGGAGGAAGTCTTCGCACGGATGAGGACAACAGTCGCCGGCGATAGGGCGTAGACGAAAACTCCTATGGAGATAATAGCGAACATTTGAGAAACAGGCAGGAAAAAAATATCTGGGTCTCTTTTCGGGGGTCTTCCCCTTAATCAACCTCTGGGTTGCCGTATTTTCTACCAGGCCTGGCGACAAAGACTTGGGGCATCGGTGTGACTACGTGCTGCTAATTTGGTATGGATCGCCATGGAAATATTCCTGTATCACTTTCAGAAATGCCTCTAAGGCGGGAGACATAGCAAGTTCCTTGTTCATGACTATGTCTATGCCGAGCTTGATTTCTCCATCCAGGAGCGGAATAATCTTGAGACGGCCAAGAGCCAAATCGTCTTGAATGTTCGGCAAGAACATCAGGGCTATACCCCTCATCTCTCTCGCCAATCCCTTGATACATTCCAGGTTGTCCACCTCGGTTCCAATCGACGGCTTCAATCCTCTTTCCTTGAAGTGCTGATTGAGAACCTCCCTTGCCATCGAACCTTTGTGCTGAGCAATAAAGGGATAACGTGCGAGGTCTTCCCATTTTACCGTAGAGGCCTTTGCCAAAGCGTGTTGCGGGCTGGCCACGAAAACCATCCGCTCCACTTCAGGGATTCGCAAAACTCTCAGCCTTTCATCGAACCCACTAACACCGATGCTGCCGATAAGACATATGTCATGCTTAAAATCGGCCAGCTCTTCGCGAAGAATGATGGAAGGTCCTTCGTGTATGGTAACCTGCACGGTAGGGTGCGATTCCTTGAATTTGTCGATTATCGGCATTAGGTACATTAATAATGTCCATGCAATACCTATATCCAGGTTGTTCAGTGTGCAGCCCTTTAGAAAAGTTTCTGCCATCATCACCCGGTTAAAGACTTCCTGTGCGTAACCGAACAATTTCTCGCCTGTTTTGGTCAGACACACGCGTTTTTTCTGGACATAAACCAACCTCACGCCAAACTGGAGTCTCAAGCGCCCTTATCTGTTGGTGTACGGCAGGCTCGGTGATACAGAATATTTTAGACGCTGCACTGAAGCTTTTTTCAAGACCCACAAAGTAGAAACAAATTATGTGCTGGGGATTAATCTGGAACAGCGCCATGCTCTAGTGTAACGTATCGAGAACATACAGTCAATGCTTCTGTTCTCCCTAAATCCACCGCCTGCTTTTGCGTCTTCATCCCGATGGTGCATAGCCAAGCTCCATGATTCTCTGTCGCGCAGAGAGCAAGACGTCGAATGAGGGATGATCGCTGGCAAGCCGGACGATCAGTCCCCGTGCATGTTCCATGACCCGTCCGGGAAGACTGATCAGGCGAAAGCGGACGGCCTTCATCTTTTTTGCAACCCATGTGCCTTGAAGGAGAAGGCAGCACGAACCGAGGCCGGGGGCTATTTTCCGGGTAACGCAGGCAAAAACGGTGAATTTTCTAGGTCTATTCCATTATAGTACCAAGGCGTAATTGCGCTTTGCCGTGTCCCTGCTCAGCTGCTTTGCGGAACCATTCTGCTGCTTCCTTATAATCCTGAGGTACGCCATGGCCACAGTAGTACATGTCACCAAGCCAGTATTGCGCTTCGGCATCTCCCTGCTCAGCTGCTTTGCGGAACCATTCTGCTGCTTCCTTGTAATCCTGGGATACGCTATGGCCACAGTAGTACATGTCACCAAGCCAGTATTGCGCTTCGGCATCTCCCTGCTCAGCTGCTTTGCGGAACCATTCTGCTGCTTCCTCATAATCCTGAGGTACGCCATGGCCACGGTAGTACATGTCACCAAGCCAGTATTGCGCGTGGGCATCTCCCTGCTCAGCTGCTTTGCGGAACCATTTTGCTGCTTCGTCATAATCGTAGGATACGCCTTCGCCGTTGAAATACATATAACCAAGACGTAATTGCGCTTTGCCAAGTCCCTGCTCAGCCTGCTTTGCGGAACCACTCTGCTGCTTCCTTGTAATCCTGGGATACGCCATGGCCAAAATAGTACATATAACCAACCTCAAGTTGTGCTTCGGCATCTCCCTGCTCAGCTGCTTTGCGGAACCATTCTGCTGCTTCCTTGTAATCGTAGGATACGCCTTCGCTATAGTACACGGAGTACATAAAACCAAGCCAGTATTGCGCGTGGGCATGTCCCTGCTCAGCTGCTTTGCGGAACCATTCTGCTGCTTCCTTGTAATCCTGGAGTACCCCTTTGCCAAAGTAGTACGTCTCACCAAGATTACACTGTGCTTCGGCATCTCCTTGCTCAGCAAGGAGATCTCTGTTACCCCTCCCCCTCTTATTTCTTGTCGCTCTCCTGCTGTCTGTCACTGCAACCCCCAAATCAGTGTCTTTCAGTCTCCGAAAAGGACAGGGGCAACCGGTGCGCCCTCTTTTGCTATTAGTCTTCTTGCCCGGAGGGGCAGCTGCCCGAGGCACCCCCTTTGTTAAGAGGTGCCTCGGGTGCCCTTACATTACGACCCCGGAGGCGCCGGAGTAGGCGGCAGGGGCCAGAAATCCCAGAAGACCGCGTAGGCGGCCCACGCAGGGAACGTGAGGCCCAGCATCACGTTGGCCATCGAGAAGACGTTGGCCGGGTAAGCAAAGGCTTTGCCGAAATGCCACTGGCAGAAACCCTGTACGGCATAAAATGCGATAATGGCGACGACGATAGCGAGCACGAGGTTCAGGAACGCGCCGGCCGGCTGACTTAAGGTGCGCCCCGGCCAGGTCTGCAGCATCAGAAGGAAGAAAAGCAGCCCGAAGACGTAGCAGACGCCGTTCAGCAAGTGCCTGAGGGGCTCGATGGACAGGAGGTCTACCGAGATGTAATGGGCGATCAGGGCCAGAATGGCGCAGACGATGGTCACGACGATGCCCATTACGGGCTGTTTCATGAGGGACGGCGATTTGCTGAAGGGCCAGAAGCCGAGCAGTACGAAGGCAAAAAGCCACACGACCATCCAGAGATAGAAGGCCAGAGCAGTCTCCCAGGCAAACGGGCCTGTCGGCGCCAGGGCGGCAAACACGGCAAGAGGACCGCCCGCCGCATAAAAGGGAACGGGAGGGATCGGGGAAGGGTTGACGCCCGTGGGATACGAGAGCAAGGTGAAGTTGAACAGCCGCAGGATAAAGTAGGCTACCACGTAGGCAAGCAACCAGGTCAATAACCCCTTCGCGGGAAGTGATGTCTTCCCGAACGGCCACAATCCGAACGCGATAACGAGAAAGAACATCGTGATGACCGTGCAGATCGAATAGGCGCTGGTGGCCGGGTGGTTCGTGCCTCCGCTCATGAAAAGCATTACAGTGAAGAAAGCCATTGTTCCGAGGAACATCGTGAAGCCTGTCAGGAAAACTCCTGGCCACGGCTGCGGCCAGCCCGCAACCGAAGGGAACTTACCTCCCCACCCAAGGCCGATTATGCCTTCGATGGCTACGAAAGACATGATGAACAGCGTAAAATTGCCCAAAAAGGCGTCCATGTTAAAGATCGCTGTGATGGTAAAAGCTACCCACAGCGTGACCGCCGTCCCAAAAAGGCCTCGCCAGGGCTGGGTTACGGTCCATTTGGCTTTCGGCGTCAACTCGTCCATAGCTTCCCCCCCTTTAGTTAGGGCCGCGGCTCTTTTTTAAAAAAAAGAGCGAGGCCGGTTAAGAATTTGCTACGAAATAAGCCACCTCTTTTCCATCCACCCGCACGCGGTACCGACGTGTGCAACCCTTCCCGCAATTATTTTATCATTGCACCTTTAACCAATGTCAATTAAAAAGTGCACAAAAAAGTGCAGTTATCCGGCCCTGTCTCACCTCCTGTTTCCGCGTTTCTTGCGGCATTCGGATCACGCTTCCGGAACTTCCACCGCTGCGGCGCAGCGGGGAAACCGCGTTCTTACCGCTTGACCTCAATGCCGGCCTTTTCCCTGTCCCATGTGTTCGGGGTAATGCCTGCCTGTTTCAGCAAGTACTTTTGTACGCGTTCTGTAGGGGTCTTCGGCAGGCTGTCCATGAACTCTACGAAGCGGGGTACCGCAAAATAGGGCATCCTTTCCGCTGCGTAAGCGATCAGCTCCTCTGGAGCGAGCTTTTCGCCGGGCTTGAGGACCACGCATATTTTCACTTCATCTTCCGGCATTTCAGCCCTGACGGCAACGGCTGCCGACTCGAGGACCTTGGGGTGTGTATTGATGGCCCGCTCCACCTCAAAGGAAGAGATATTCTCCCCTCTTCTCCGGAGTGAATCCTTCTTCCTGTCGACGAAGTAAAAATAGCCGTCGGCATCCCTCTTCGCAAGGTCTCCTGTATGGAACCACAGGTTGCCGTACGTCTCAAGGGTTTTTTCCGGCATATTGTAGTACCCCAGCATCATGATGCCAGGCTCTTTCGGCCGGAAGATAATCTCTCCAGGTTCGCCCACAGGTACCTCGTTATCTTCATCATCAACGAGCTTCATTTCGTACTTAGGTAGCACCTGTCCGCAAGAACCAGGTCTCCGGTATCCGAGGTTTGTGTGAATCGGGATGCCGATCTCCGACATGCCGAACCCCTCCATACACTTGGCTCCAAACCTTTTCTCGAACCGGTCCATGACCGCCTGAGGACATCCTGCTCCAAAGGCGATTTTCACAGGATTGTCAAGATCGTCGGGCTTCTCGGGCTGCTTTTCAAGGATGGGAATGACCGCGCCCAGGTAGTTAAACTGGGTGGCCTTGTACTTACGGACGTCTCCCCAGAAGCGGGAGGCGCTGAACTTGTCCGAGAGGACCACCTGGCCTTCACAAATGAGCGCTGTAATTGTCGTAAGGCACTGGGCGTTCATGTGATACATGGGCAGGAAGGTATAGAAGATACTGTCCCGTGAGGCCTCGCGCAGGGGATTCAATTGCTCCGCTACCGCAATCCACATCTTGTGCGGACCCAGGGTGCCCTTGGAGAGACCTGTGGTTCCGGATGTGTATATGATGTTTTGCGGGTCGGTGGGGTAAATCTTGATATCAACGGGCGTGTCAGGGGCGTCGAAGAACTCCTCCCAACTTATCATGGAAAATTTGATGCCTGCGCTATCCTCTTTTGTGAAACCCCCCAAGACCACGACCTTCTCCAATTTCGTCAGATCGTCCTGAATGAGTTTGAGGCGGTCCAGCCATTCGCGGTCAATAAACAGCATCTTGGAATCGGACTGATCGATGAGATGACGCAAAAACTCACCCTTGAAAGAGGTGTTGATCGGAACCTCTATCGCGCCTATCCTTGCCGAACCGAACCAGATAAACATGTACTCGGGGCGATTGAAAAGCATAATGCTGATCAGGTCACCTTTTTTTATACCCTGCTTCAGAAAGGCATTGGCGCACCGGTTCGCATAGCGATCCATATCGTTGTATGAGTAGGTCTCATCCTTGAAGTAAAGGAATATCCTGTCGCCATTCTTCTTGGCCCGATCCGCTAACAGCTCACCTTGAACGTATGGTAATTCATTTGTCGACATTTGATGTCTCCTTTTAGTTATGGGCAACCTTTCTCGATGAGGCTTCTAAGGCAGCCTCATCGATGTCTACTTTATATCCTACGAGAAACGGTTCATTTCCTCATAGGTTAAGCTCCGGTCCTTGAAGCGGAGAAACACCTTATCCTTCAGCCTCTTCGCCCTTTCCTCAATCAAATTCACAATACCATTGGTGCCTGCGTCTTAGTCATTATGCCACTGCCTCCTTAATTGAAATAAATGCCAGTGCATACCTTGTCCCGGGGAAATACCTTTTTCTCCAGAAGCAGCGTCTCAAGCCCGGCGTCGACGCATATATCGTTTGCCGCAACAGAGCCTCCGGAACCGCTCCCCACCACGATAACATCCCACACCTTTTGTTGCATGGGTCGCCCCCATTCATGAAGACCGAGGTAATGCACCAACTGTTCATGCCTTGTCCGATCCGGGACCTGATCAATCCGCCTGAGCTATCCTGCCGGAACCTGCGGCGAGCATCTCGTCGACTTCCTTGTTCGACATGGAATAGCGCAGAAGAAATTCTTCGTCATCCACATTGGGTCCCGCGCCTATCTCCTTGCGAAGCTCTTCGATGGACCCCTGGGGGGTCTTCTTGTTGAAGAACTCCTTGGCCTTGGGCAAGGACGCTATCTTGTCGAGAACGTTGGGATCGATGGGGACCGTAGGCTCTCCGAACCACCCGGCCGCGTACTGGATGACGCCATCGGGCACCTGTTTGTACCGCGTGCCGGAGATGACGTTCATCGTTGACTGCGTTCCCACAAACTGAGAAAGAGGGGTCACCATGATGGGATAGCCGAGCTCCCTTGCGCACCCGCGCCACCTCCTCGACGATCTCACCCCACCGGTGTTCCATCTTCATTTCCACTAGCTGACGCTTCATGGTCGAGACCATGCCGCCCGGCAGCTGATGCTCATAGTAGGAGACATCGTATTCCGCGAGGGCGCCGCCCTGGCGCCCCTGTTTCTCGGCAAACCCTGAAAGGGTCTTTGCCATGGAATCGAGGGCCTCGTCATCCACGTTTGCCGTATAGCCGAGGTATCTGATATTCTTAAGGATATTGAAGATAGACGGCAGCGACGAGCCGTTCGCCAGGGGCGGCACGGCGGTGTGGAGCACCCTCACGCCCATCTTCACTGCCTCGATATAGCATATAGGGGCAAGGGCGGTGCTGCAGTGGGAGTGAAATTCGAAGTTCCGGTCGCCTATGTTCGCCCGGATCGTCGGGATAAGGGTCTTCACCCGTTCCTGGGTCAGAAGCCCTCCCTGATCCTTGAGATATACGGTATCGACATACGGCGAGCTCACAACCTGCCGGGCCAACTGGGCGTAGTATTCGTCCGTATGGACGGGACTGATCGTATAGCAGAGGGCCACCACGATCTCGCCTATCCCCGCCTTCTTCGCCCGTTCTGCGTTGCTGAGGATGACCTTCATGTCATGGGTTGCCTCGCTTATCCAGAGACGGCTTACCCTATTTGCCACCATCCTCTCATAGACCAGGTCCATCACGGAATCGGGCATCGCCCTGAAGCCGATGAATCGCCTCCCGGTCGTCCCGAAGCTGAAAGGCGTGTTTTTCAGTATCCGTTTGGCAGTCCTGAACCTTTCCCAGGGGTTTTCCTTGAAATAGCGGACGGACATGCCCATGTGGATACTCGACACGAGATCGACGGCCTTCAATCCCGCCTTCTCCTCAAAGGGCAGCATCGACTCGACCATTTCGTTGTTGATCCCTGCCGCGCCCCAGAGACTCTGGTTGCCGTCGCGGAGCGTAACATCTATAAACCTTACTTCGTCTGATGCAGTAGCCACGTCTAACCTCCTGAATGTATTCTTTTCTCCGAGCCCATGGCTTCGTAAAATGCCCCGACTACCGCCTGAGCAAAAGCCGGCTCATCAATGTTTGCATCTACCTCTATTAATTCAATCTCAGGTTTCAGCTTTTTCCTCATGGCCTCCACGAAGCCCTTGATGGCCTCGGCATTATAGGACTCCTTCTCGATGGAGAGCCAGCCGTGAAGGGGAACAAGGAATTTGACCGGCCCTTTCGCCTTGTTGAGTTTCTTTGCATACACGGATGCCACGTCAATCACTTCCTCGTTCGTAAGATAGACTGTGCACCGCTGGGCATCCATAAAGTAATACTTCCGGCCCTTCAGTTGGGGGACTAACACCTCTTCGGTAACCCCGGTCCGGGAGAAGGTATGCACACCTGCCGGCGCTACTACCTGAGGAATGCCCCTTTCCCCTGCAACCTCCAGCCGTCTATCCCACGACGTCCGCCCCCCTCCGTAGAGGCCATTGGTTATGCTGGAGGGGACGAGGTCGATGACACCGGCAAAGAGCCCGTCTTCGATGAGCTTCTCCATAGTTACCTCGGCAATTCCGGAGGCGTGGAAATTTACGGTCTCGTACTTCCCGTTCAGGGCTTCGGCTAAATACTGAGAGCACTTTTCCGTGTATCCATAGGTGCATATGGCGACCATGGGCTTCTCGTTTGCTAAACCGGAGGAGGTATTTTCATTCTCAACCATCCCGCACATTGCTGCAGCAGGCTCTATTCAGTTGAGCTTTGAGAAGCCCGTTCAAGGTGCCGATGTCAATGGGCGAATGCATCATTGTGAGGCCCGTGGGGCCGAAAAAGCGGTTAGAGCCCGGCATGGAAGCACCGGTCGACATGAGGAGCTTCGGGAGCGTAAAGGGGAGCTCTTGCATGATCTCTGCTGCAAGCGAAGTATTACTCATTCCTCCAAGGGCGAGAACACCGTCCAAGCTCCCTGCGGCATAGAGCTCTTTAAGCTTCACTATGGCCCCTTTCAGTATAATATCGATCATCTCCCTCCTGTCTTTGAGGGCTCTCACCTTTTCTGCGTTGCTGCCGGCAGCCCTGGCAATGTCATCGACGGTGACGTCCGCCGGGATCGTCACCGGACTCCCATAACCTACATCGACGCTGATCGGTGTGAAGCCCTTCCCTGAGATGAAGCTTTTCAGATAATCGACTGCTTCACCCTTCGTATCCAGGCTGGAAATAATAACTATTTTCTTGTCAGTCATGGCGTCTATTCCTTTCATATGCTTATTGCACGTGGCAGAGGCCTACACTCCCCGCGGCATGCACTTTAGATTCAACTCTTTTGCAACAGCCCTATGACAGTGATAATACCGTCAAATTCCAGTTCTCTCGTAATTACGCCTCCTAATCTATCTTCATTGTTCAGGTCAATGAAAAACCTTGTTCATTATGCCGCTGGATGTAAAACAGTCTCCTGTCGAGTCGTTATTCCTCAGTGCTCCCCCCTTTCCCCGTTATCGCTTCAACGGGTACCCGAATCTTCTCAGCTCTCGTCAGTTATTTCCGGCCGCAAAGTTGCCCAAGCATGATACCCGTATGCAGCAAGAAACTGTATGACCGCCTTCTCTGCGAGCTCCTTCGTATCAAGGTCAAGGCCGACCTTGACAATACTAATGTAAGGAAATCAAGCCATCTGCCTACAGGTTGCGCGGGATATGCCGGTCGCGAATTGGGAAAAGAGTTTCTTTATTGGTTCCGCTTCCTCCTGCTTCATAAATCTCTCCATCGTAAGCTCGTCTCTGAATAGCATCTCCTTCACAAATTTTGTTGATCCCTCAAGCGATAGCCAGACCGTATAGGCTTCGCACCCATGAGATTCCCAGAAAGGTTTGATCGCATCCCTCGTAATCTTCAGGTATTCATCCTGCTTCTCATTCGGGACTTCGTAACTATAGATGATCTTTATCACGGAGCACCTCCTTGCACGCACCATAGGTCCGTCTGCCGGGATTCAGTATAGGGCGGCACAATCGCCGCCCTATACGTTATATGTCCACAGTTAGGCCCGTGGCACGCTGTCCCTCGGGTTTTTGTAAGCGCCTATTTGTCGAGTATGTAGATTGCCCCCTTACCGGCATCTACCCGTAACCGCTGTCCGGTCTTGATCTTTTCGCAGGCGACAAAGGTATTCACAATTGTGGGAAGCCCATATTCTCGACCGATGATAGCCGTATGTGACAGGGTCCCGCCTCTATCGCCAACAATGGCTGCTGCAAGACTAAATGCGACAGTCCACTCAGGGCTTGTGCCCGGACATACGAGGATCTCGCCGGCCTTTAGCTGGCCGAGATCATTAACATCCATAATGACTCTGGCAGAACCTTCTGTAATACCGGGGCAGCCGCAGATGCCCACAATATCCGCCCCGATTTCCTCGGCGCTCACAGTAGGCATATCTCCCACGACGATCTTTATGGCAATGGGGTCAAAGGACGGTATGAGGTCCTTGCCCACTGCCTCCATTATGTCGGCGCGATCCGTATAAAGCGGCGCCCTGAATTCACCTTCTCTATTGAAGCGATCTTTCAATCCCTCCCATTCGGCCCTTCGCCTTCTGGTTATCCATCGCTGATCAGCCTTATTGGGTACCAACACACAAGACTCAATCTCTAGGGTATTCATCATAAAGATGTCGTCGGGGCTATCAATACATCCTTGGTCACAGAGCCACTTCCCTATTGCAAGATAACCCCAGCGCAACACCGCGACGCAACTCATCTCGCAATAGAGATCATGCTCCTCGCTGTAACCCGAAGCCTGTTGAGCCAGCTCGATAAGCGATTTCAAATATGCCTTATCAGCATCCGGCACCCTGGCAAGAAACCTCTTTACGGCATCTTCCCTTTTCACAGAAAGCTCTCTTCTTTTCACATCTAAGATATACTCTTGCTTTTCCGCCTCACCTGATACAACATTTTCCTTTATCTTCTTTATGGGGACATGGGGGGCTTCCAGCCAGGTAGGCTCCACAAAATCAAAGGGATTAACCGCTCTCCATCCCCTCACCTGCATGAAGTCATTAAATTTCGTCAACCATGCTTTGCCAATCGCCGATTGTTCCATGGCCGGGATGATCTCTTCCGCGCTCTTCGTCTTAAATACATCGGCAAGCCCCATGTCCACCGCTGCCTTCGCTAATGCCCACAACTCTCTATCGACTCTATAGATTTCATTGTCGAAACCCCGCAGCATATCCTGAAAATCCGCCGATTTATCGTCTAGGCCAAAGCGCTCCTTAGACAATTTTTCCAACATAATCCAGCCGGAATAGGATGACTGCATGCCGAGGAAATGGATTTCCCACTGCCTCAGACACGTGCGCTCGAGGTCCCAGGCAAAGTGGAGAAAGTCAATGTTGGTTGCCGTGGCTGGATTAAACTTTTTCAACTCTTCATACATATTCAGCAATTCTTGCTTGTTCTTCTGCCAGATTCCGTCAAAATCGTCTATAAAGGGCTGCAGGGCTTCTTTAAACTTAGGTTCCCTTGCCTTTATCTTGTTCTCATCCGTCTCTAAGAGAAAGCTCCAATAGATACCTCCCTGTATTCCCCTTCCTTGCCAACCATAGCAGGTAGGTAAACTGAAATAGGAATTCACGTACTTCAATCCATGGGTACACCCTCTTGTCCAGTAGAGCTGCAAGCCCAAGGGAGAAAGGGGTGGACATGAATGAGTCCCATCAAAAAAGTATGAATGGTTTAACGGCAAATCCAACTCCGGTATCAAGTCAAAACCGGGACTTACTCCCCAAATAGCATCTACTGCCTTCAGCTTACCGTCCTTCTGATCCTGTTCCCATTTCTTCCACAACTCCTCTCTTGACAGTTCTCCTGACATTTTGCCCCCTTTTTTGAATTAAGTTTTTTTGGATCTCAACCAGAACCAACCCTGCTCCCCTCTCCATATTTACCTGAGGCCACGCAATATGGGCTCAGATTGGCAATATGGATCACTACACTGCAACCTCGGCTTAATTCTTGATACAACTCAAAGCTAAAACTTGAAAGCTACATTCTTTACTTTTATTGCTGCCTTGGACAAATCTACGGACCTTATGTCACTGGCCAATCTCTCGGCAACAGTTCTTTCTTCCTTTTTCGCCACGGTCTTTGCCGGACGCGTTTGGAGCAAGAATACGTTCTTGCCGGTTGGGAAGTCCGGATCCAATGCCCACTCCATATCCTGTGGCTTCCCTAACCTTTGTTCCAGGTGTATCGCTGCTTCAGCCACGGCCTTTATTTCCTCATCGCTCAGACAAGGTTTGCACTGTTTAGCCGGCGGCACCTCAGCCCAATCAGCGCCTTTTTCCATATAGACGACACACTTAGCCTTCGTACCTACGGAACGCTCCACGATCTTCAAAGTCTCCTTCTCGACCGTCCACTTATCTACGTTCTCAACGCCGCTTACCACACCTTCGCCTAATCCCCAATTAGCCTCGATGATGACTTTGGTGTCATCGCAGAGTACGGGGTCAATGGTAAAGCCGATCCCGGCAGCCGTGGCATTGACCATCTTTATCACCGCCACGCCAAGCATGTCGCAGTCAATGGCCAATCCTTTGGCGATGCGGAAGGCAATCGCCCTGGGGGTAAAGGAGCTGGCCCACACCTTTTGCACATGTGCTACCACTTCTTCCTTCCCCTGTATATTCAGATAGGTCTCGAACATCCCGGGCCGACTCTCAACCCCGGCCGATCTCACCGCGACAGGAAGATTGCCAATACCTACCCTTTCACACAATTGATCGTAGTGCGCGCATATCAGGTCGGCAACGGACTCCGGCATTGGTTCATTTTCGATCATGCCGCGAAGTTCAGCGCTTACTGCTCGAAGACGCTCAACGCCCGCTCCTTTGAGATCTTCAAGGTCTCCTATGTATCGGGCAAGCCTCACTCCAAGGCCGCTGTCCTGGAGAAACTTCTCGTACAGGGTAAGGGTAAGGGCAAATCCTGGCGGCACAGCTAATCCCAATCTCGTCATCTCCCCCAGGTTTGCACACTTCTTTCCCACTGCTGGGGCGTGTTCCTTCGTCAACTTCTCAAACCAGAAGACGTACTCTTTTTCTTCCATGGCACTCCTCCCCCTTTTTGTTTGGGGCTCGCATCGCCCCCTCGTCGGACATAGTCTGGTCTGACTCCCCCCTCTCGCGGGCTCTCACCCGCTAGACCCCCTGCTTTGATCCGGGGTCTTTTGCTAGGCCGTTGGACCATTTGATCCCCTGGCCAATGTCCTTAAAGCTCGGGCCGCCCCTTCTGGAACAGCCTCGCTACTTCTCTTCCCATAACTTCCTTAACTAGTTTTGCCGTTATTTCATAACGGGGCAGGGTTCCATCAGAAACCATCTCCACCTCAAATCGAGAAACCAGGCGATCATGGACCTTGCCCACCAACTCTTTCTTCAGCCGACCGACGTCTCCCGCTTTGTCGGTGTACTCTGCCTGTACGCGTATGGGTGGCTGTACGTTCGGTCCCGGCTGGTCGAGTAGCACGACCATTTCGCCGGTTGCCCTCGGTTTCGCGGCCGCTATGATATCTTTGATCGCGGATGGGAAGAACTCTGCGGGTGCCATCGTTTCTATCATCCACCTTCCGCTCCTCACTGTCTGCTTGTATAATACTCTTGCATAGTACTCTTGTATAGTACTTTTAACGTTAAACCTGAAAGTCGTCAACCCATATTTTCTAACAAGTTTGAAAGCAAAAAAGCGCACATAGAACAAGTAGATGAATCATTCTTATTACTTAGGACTATTTATGATCTTATGGACGGTCATCATCACATGCGATACTGTTCTTTTTTAACATACAATCTCGCGTAGTACGGTGAGATCGTGCTGGGAGGCATCGATGATTGGCTCCCATCTGGTGGTACGGTGCTGGGGGCGGTGTTTCCACCCGAAGATGGTCTTGAACTTCTCGACATCGAACACCCGGCGGGTGCGGTTGATGCATGCATCGAGCATAACCTGGATATTGAATTTGGGGGGTGGCCGCTCATTTTGATGGTGAGGTGCCCCCAGTCTTTGTCTATGATGTGAAAGTGGTAGTGGTTCACATAGGGCCAGGGCGTTTTCCTCTGGAGATGGATGCTGATTTTCTGTTTCTTGACCTCCTAAACCAGTCACAGGGCTTTTGCAACGAGGATAAGAAAGAGGCCGGTGAAGTTGGGATCCCCGGGAAGGCGTTGTTCGGCGAGCTCATGCTTTTGGACGCCAGGGTTGCAGTGCTTTTTCAACAGAGTGGTTCTGACGGTAGCCTTGATCGTCTAGGGCCGCCGCCGCATCCATACGCTGTAGAGGGTAGGTGAGAGTGATGCGAGCGGAATAGCTCAATCGAACGCTTAACCCGATCAACTTCGCAAGCCTCTCTCGTGTGAGGCCGGAGGTCAACGTATAGCAAACCGAGGTCCACCTCTTCCGTCTGATATGTTCGCCCCATGATTTGGGGATTTTCTGGATAACCGTGAAGGGGAGGGCAAGGGAAGGAAGACTGACAATGGATGTTGGCAATAATCGGTAAGAGTGATCGCATCCGACCTCGTACCTTCATCTTATCAAACAACGTCAAGGAATTTGCCGCTATTTTCGAACTCCCCGCAAAATCCGATGCTTGGAATTCGTAGTCCAACGCTCTATCCAGTTGGGCTATGGGCGCAACTGCCTTCATAGTATACTCCAAGACGGTGGGGGAATTGTAGTATATTATGCCTCGCGGCCGTTATGTGAGATCGTTCCCACACGGTCTCGGGGTCCGCTTTCTCTGCCGGTAGCGATTACGCGGGTGCTGCAAGACGGACTTTAGGTCCTTCCCCTGCTTCTTCAACGGATCCCAGGGGAAAAGCGTCTTCCCCGAGATCTCTCAGCCTCTCGATGACCGCCCTTTCTTCAGCCGGCCCCAGTATAAGGACAAAGCCTACCCCCATGTTGAAGGTGGCGTACATGTCGTCGTCAGGCACATTGCCCAATTTTTGCAAGAGCTTGAAGACGGGCGGGATTCTCCCGGGGTCCAGGGTGAGAGAGACGCTCAGGCCCTCGGGGATTATCCTGGCCACGTTGCCGGGAAGACCGCCTCCGGTGATGTGCGCCATCCCCTTTACGGGGTAGTCCGCCAGGAGGGCCAGGCAGGATTTGACATAGATCCTCGTGGGCCTTAAAAGCTCCTGATACAAGGGCTGATCTCCGAGGGCTTCCACGTTCTCGGTTACTTTCATGTGGTGCAGGTCGAAGAAGATCTTGCGCACCAGGGAATAACCGTTGCTGTGCAAGCCGTTCGACGCGAGACCGACTACCCGGTCCCCCGCCTTGATCGTTGAGCCGTCGATGATCTCTTTCTTCTCGACGACCCCTGTGACAAAGCCTGCAAGCTCATATTCTCCCTCGGGGTAAAAAGAGGGCATTTCCGCGGTCTCGCCCCCGACAAGGGCGCATGACCCCAGTTCGCAGCCCGCGCATATGCCAGACAGGACATCCCGGTAAATGGCTTCGTCGACGCGGCCGCATGCAAAATAGTCGAGAAAGTACAAGGGCTTTGCCCCGAGGGTGAGAATGTCGTTCACGGACATGGCGACGAGGTCGATCCCGACTGTGTCATGCTTGCCCGCCATGAACGCGATCCTCAGCTTTGTCCCTACGCCGTCCGTCGAGCTGACGAGCACCGGCTCCCTGTAGCCCTGAGGCACCTCCACGAGACTCCCGAAACCGCCGATCGGGGTGAGGACGTGCGGGTTAAACGTACGTTGGATGCGGTCTTTCAGACTGCCGATCAGCCTGTCCGTCTTGTCTATGTCGACGCCTGAGTCTCGATATGTGGTGGGCAACATGCGCCTTAAATGTAAACGGATCGCACTTTGTTGTCAACTTGTTTGCCCCTTTTCAGTTGCAGCGGCCCCTTTTGTCGCTTAATGTGCGTGGAAAACGGCCGATTACTATGATAACGAAACTTTTTTCGTGACACGAGAAGGCAGAATTTGTAGAATGTGAGCACAAGCCGGAGGGCTGAAGAAGGGTAGGAGGAAGGGATGCCTTTTGACCTTGGCAAGATCGGACAATTGCTGAAAGCGGCGAGGATCGAGAAAGGATTAACTTTCGAAGATGTGCAGCACGCGCTCTTCATCAGAAAGTCGACGATAGCTGCCATTGAATCGGGGGATTGGCAGCGTTTGCCTCCTGAGACCTACGTGCGGGGTTACATCACCCAGTATGCCTCTTTGCTGCATATACTCGACCTCGTCAAGCCTGAGCTGACGCCGAATGAGCCAACCGCGGGGGCGCAAAAAGAGCCCCGGGAGACGCTCGCGCCACGGAAAGAGGTGTCCTTGCAGCCGCGAGCTTTGGGGAAGAGAATAGTCGGCATTGGGGTCACGGCAGGCATCATGGTCGCGTTTCTCGTGTTTCTGAACGTGCAGAGACCCGGGCGTGTGGCCCAGCCTCCATATCAGACGCCGCAGCACAGCCAACAGGCGACCGCAATGCCGGCGGCCCCAACGGACCGGGCAACACGGCCTGAGGACCGGCCCCAGGAGAAGCCGCCGGAAGGGACCACGGTTGAGAACAATTATCAGACGGTCGCGGGGGCGAACCAGTCGGAGAATGCGTACGACCGGCACGAAGAGAAGGTGGTTCTCGACCCTAAGAAACTGATGATTGCCTGTCAGGAGAGGACATGGCTAATGGTGGTGATTGACGGTTCGGAAAGAAAAGAATTCACGTTGAACCGTGAGGAAGTCCTCATGCTGAGCGCGAAAGAAAGCTTTGATGTCCTTATCGGCAATGCTGCGGGCGTCAAACTGTTCTACAACGGGAAGGATATCGATTTTACCGGAGAGCGCGGGCAGGTCAAGCGC
This sequence comes from uncultured delta proteobacterium, assembly GCA_963729685.1. Classification (GTDB taxonomy): domain Bacteria; phylum Desulfobacterota; class Syntrophorhabdia; order Syntrophorhabdales; family WCHB1-27; genus BOG-1155. Next base: position 191,346 of record CAVSOX010000013.1, read on the forward strand.
ATCAAGCTCTCCTGAAGCGAGCCCTATGCCCGCATTTATGCTGCATGCCGCCCACGCCTTCGGGACAAGAGAGAAATGCTGATCGACCTCTTCGGGGAAAACAAGAAGGGTGAACGGGGCCAATGGTCATTCTCGGTATAGACCCAGGATTGGCCAGCATGGGATTCGGCGCCATTACCTGTGGGCCCGCGTCGTCGGTATCTCTGAAAAAGTGCGGCTCCATCAGGACCTCTCCCGAGCATCACGTCTCTCAGAGGTTATTTCAAATCCATAGCGACCTGGGCCGGCTGATAGAGACGTTGAGGCCGGAAGTCGTCGCGGTCGAGGACATATTTTCTCTGGTGCGGTATCCAAAAGCCGGCATGATGCTGGGCGGCGTGATGGCCGTTATTTATCTGGCGGTTGTCCAGAACGGCATTGCCATCGTGGAGGTGACGCCGCGAGAGGTAAAGAACGCGCTCGCAGCGTACGGCGCAGCAAAAAAGGCGCAGGTCAGAGAGGCGACAAGGAGGGTGCTCGGGATCACCGGGGTGAAGTCTTTTCACGCGGCCGACGCCCTTGCGGTTGCAATCACCGTCTTTTACAGGAGCTACAGGGGACACCATGATATCGTACCTGGAAGGGGTGCTCAAAAAAGTATACGCCGATAAGATCACTCTGGGCGTGGGCGGCGTCGGGTATGAGGTACTCATCCCGGGATACGTGATGAACGAGATCCGCCGGACCGCGAAAACAGAGGATACGCTGAAGCTCTATATCTCCTTCAACCAGTCGGAAAGACAGCCGAAGCCCGTGCTCGTCGGCTTCAGGACGGAGCTGGACAAGGAGTTTTTCGAGCTTTTCATCTCCGTGGAGGATATAGGACCTGCCCTCGCAATCAGGGCGCTGACAAGGCCGGCCCGCGAGATAGCGCGCTCCATAGAGGAGAAGGCGGTAAAAGACCTAAAGGCTTTGAAGGGGATAGGGGAGAGAAAGGCGGAGAAGATTATCGCCGCCCTGAAAGGAAAAGCGGCAAAGTACGCGCTCATGCCGGAAGAGGAGCTGCCCACGGAGGCGCCTGAAGACTTCAAGATCGAGGTCGGGAGCGTGCTGGTGAGCCAGCTCGGTCACAAGCCCGTGGAGGCGCGTAAAATGATAGAGGAGGCCATGAAGAGGAAGCCCTCGATAACCTCGTCTGAAGAGCTGTTTGCTGAAGTGTACAGGGGTCAGAAGGCATGATATATGATGAATCGGACAAGCTGTTGGAGAGAGAAAGCGAGGAAAAGGCTGCCGACGTTGAGGACGTGCTCAATCTGCGGCCGAGGGTGCTCTCCGAATACGTGGGGCAGGAAAAGGTGGTCGAGACCTTGAAGATCGCGATCGAAGCGGCTCTCAAGAGGGGGGAGTCGCTGGAGCACATCCTGCTCAACGGGCCGCCCGGCCTCGGGAAGACGACCCTCGCACATATCATTGCAAACGAGATGCACACAAAAATCGTGACGTCGTCGGGACCGGCCCTCGAAAAAGGGGGAGACCTCATGGGGCTCCTCACGAACATGGAAAAAGGAGACATTTTTTTTATCGACGAGATACACCGGATACCGAAGATCGTCGAAGAATTTCTCTACCCGGCCATGGAAGACTATGCCGTGGACTTCATATTTGACCGGGGTGTCCATGCGCGCACGCACAGGTATCGGCTTGAGCGCTTTACCCTGATAGGTGCCACGACCAGGGCAGGTCTTCTATCGTCGCCCTTACGGGAGCGGTTCGGTATCGTGAGGGACCTCGATTTCTACCAGGAGCAGGACCTTGTCCGCATCGTGAAGCGGTCGGCCTTTATATTGAAGGTCCCCCTCCATGAGGAAGGGGCATACGAGATAGCGAGAAGGGCGAGGGGCACGCCGAGAGTAGCCAACAGGCTCTTGAAGCGTGTGCGCGACTATGCGGAGGTGCGGGCAAAGGGCGTCATTACCGCGCCCGTCGCCGTCGAGGCCTTAGGCCTTGAGGGCATCGACGAGTGCGGGTTGACCGAGCTGGACAGGAAGCTGCTCAAGGCCATCATCTTCAATTACAAGGGGGGGCCTGCGGGCATAGAGGCACTGGCTGCGACCCTCCAACTGGAGACGGACGTGCTTCTGGAAGTGGTCGAGCCTTACCTGCTGAAAATGGGTTTCCTCATACGCACGTCCCAGGGCAGAAAGACCTCTGAAAAGGCCCACGACCACCTTCACCTGCCGCTCGCTGCAGCCCGCCGTGAAAGTACGGGGCTTTTCGGAAATAAGAAGTGATCGAGAACGGGGCGACTATAAGAAGAAGCGGTGTTTCCGGAAAGGGTGAAGTGCTCGAAAAAGCGGCACGCGAAAAGGTTATTGGCTCAGTCTCTCCATCTCGTGCAGAGGAATATCGAAGTTTGCGTGGACGTTCTGCACGTCGTCCGAATCTTCCAGGGTCTCCATCAGCTTGAGCATGGTCTCCGCGCTCTTGCCCTCAAGCTTCACGGATGTCTGCGGAATCATGTCGATTTGGGCTTCCTGATATTTCATATTGTGCTGGTCGAAGACCTTCCTTACGGCCTCAAACTGTGAGGCGTCGGTGAGGACCTCGAGGGTGCCCTCGTCTTCCGTCACATCCTCGGCCCCGGCCTCGAGGGCAATCTCCATCACCTTATCCTCATCCACGGCGTGCTTGTCGAAGGAGATGTATCCTTTCTTGTTGAAAATCCAGGCCACGCTTCCCGCCTCGCCGAGGTTTCCGTTGTACCGCGAAAAGATATGGCGGACTTCGGCGGTTGTCCGGTTCTTGTTGTCCGTGAGCGTCTCCACGAGTACCGCAACACCCCCGGGACCATACCCTTCGTAGGTATATTCCTCGTACATCTCGCCGCCCTCGGCGGCCGTGGCACCGCGCTTTACGGCTCTCTCGATGTTCTCTTTTGTCATGTTCTCCGCTCTTGCCCTGAGGACTGCAACGCGGAGCCGCGGATTGGCCTCGATGTCTCCGCCGCCTATTCTTGCCGCCGTGGTAATTTCCTTGATCAGCTTTGTGAAAATCTTTCCCCGTCGAGCATCAGCGGCACCCTTCTTATGCTTGATGGTACTCCACTTGCTGTGTCCGGACATAGTCTCCTCGATTCAAGGAAGTGGTGGGCAGTATAGGATTCGAACCTACGACCTCTGGTATGTGAGACCAGCGCTCTAACCAACTGAGCTAACCGCCCATCAGGGTAATAGTATAATAAGTGCCGGTTCAAAGTCAATACAAAGCCTTGAGCAAAGAGTGCCGGGTGACGACTGAAAGAAAGAGGGGAGGGCGAGAAGAGAAACAAGGGAAGAAAGTCGGTCGCAAGAATGGAGGCGGTAAGCGCCGGGGGCCGGGAATTTCCCCCTGCCTTCTTAAGTTTTCAATGTGGAGAACGATAATTACTACAATGTGCGTGAAGAAGAATGCAAAAGACCTTGTCGGCGTGATCCTGGTTAAGTCTGGCGCATAAAGAGCCTGCTGGAGGAGAAGATGGAAGTAAAGTTTATCAACCCTTTTGTGATAGCCGCTCAGACGGTCTTTAAGACGATGCTTAATATTGATCTGGCCCTGGGCAAGCCGGGACTCAAAGAAGCAAAGACGACTTCCGGCGATATTACGGGGATTATGTCCATGGTGGGGGACAGGAAGGGTACCATTGCGATCAGCCTCAGGGAGAAAGGGGCGCTCTTTGTTTTTAACAGCCTTATGGGTGACGAGGCCTCTTCGATCGGTCCCGACGTTGTCGATGCAATCGGCGAGCTGACGAATATCGTGTCCGGCCAGGCGCGGAAAGAGTTTGAGAAGAACGGGATAAACCTGAAGGCATCCATCCCTATGGTCGTCGTCGGAAAAGGGGTTGAGACGAATTTCATCACAAATCTTCCTATCATCTCGCTGCCATTTGAATTTTCCGTCAACAATGGGAACGGGGAAGTCATGCATCTCGACTTCTCCTTCGAATAGATTCCCACGATGCTTGTGGGCAGGCTCGTCAGGGTGTTGGCGTGGCTGTCAACGCGTTGACGTTCCGATATCGTGGGCTTTCGCGCCCGTTTCGCAATCCGTCAGGGTGGGGCATCGCACCCGGCGCCTCTCGTTCGTCAGTATCGAACGATAATGACATTGCCGAATATCGCTATACTTGTGTTGACATATTTGTTGCATTCTTTGCTTTAATGTGGGAAAAGAATAGCAAGGCGTGAAAGGACGGTCACGCCGGGAACGGAGGTGGAGCATGGAAAGGTCGGGTCGGACACGGTCGAGAACGGTGCATCTCATTTTTTTTGTATGCGCTTTTCTGGGCCTGGCGCCTGCCGCGGCGACGTATGGGGCCGGGCCGAGCAGCCAGCCTCCGGTCATAGATGCCCCTTTCCTGGGCCTGGCGCCTGCCGGAGCAACGTATGGGGCCGGGCCGAGCAGCCAGCCTCCGGCAGAGCCGCCTGCGCTCGACGTGCAACGGGACAAGGAGAAGACCGTCTACACTATCGGCACACGTCCACGGGATACCCGGAGGGATGACACGGACAGGTCATGGGACATGCTGAACAACATGGCAATCGATGCGAGAGGCACTCATGGAAAAGGGCCGAATAATAATCGTTGAAGACGAGCAGAATATACTTGGCATGCTCGATGAGCTGCTGACTGCGAAAGGCTATTCGGTAGATTCTTTTCTGGACCCCAAAAGCGCGCTGGTTGCCCTCAAAAACAACTCTTACCAGATCCTCATCACCGATCTGATGATGCCGAAGGTCGACGGGATCCAGTTAATAAACTTCATACAAAAGGAGTATCTCAACACCCTCGGGATCGTCATCACGGGGTACGGGAGCCTTGAAACGGCGATCTCCGCGATGAGGTGCGGCGCCTTTGACTACCTCCTCAAGCCGTTCAAGTTCGAGGACGTGCTGTCGAGCGTCGAGTCCGCGATGCAGTACTCAAGGCTTCTCACGGGCGACAACATACCGAAGAAGATCATGGGCAAGGCGAACTTGCTCAGGAGGTTCTCGGAAAACAGGATGGTCCGTGAGAACACGCTGCTGAGGAGTTTTCTGAAGGATAAGTATAAGTTTGAAAACATCATAGGGGTCAGCTTCGGCATGCAAAAAGTGTTCGAGCTGATAGAAAAAGTGGCTGATACGAACGCGACGGTCCTTATCACGGGCGAAAGCGGCGTCGGCAAAGAGCTTGTGGCACGGGCTATCCACTTCAATTCGTCGAGGAGGGATAAACCCCTGGTGGTCGTCAATTGCGGCGCCATACCCGAGACATTGCTGGAAAGCGAGCTTTTTGGCTATGAAAAGGGCGCTTTTACAGGCGCGACCACCACGCGCCTCGGGAGGTTCGAACTGGCCGACGGCGGCACCATTTTCCTGGATGAGATAGGGGATATGAGCTTCAATCTCCAGGTCAAGCTCTTGCGGGCCATACAGGAGAAGGCGTTCGAAAGGATCGGAGGAGGGAGGACCATCGACGTCGATCTGAGGATCATGGCAGCGACAAACCACAACCTCGACGACCTCGTGCGGGAAGGAAAATTCAGAGAAGACCTCTATTACAGGCTGAATGTCGTTCCCATCCATATCCCTCCATTGAGGGAAAGGAAGCAGGACGTCCCCTTGCTCTTCGCGCACTTCCTGGAGAGATCGAACGCCATGAACGGCGCGGGCGTGGAAGGTTTTTCCGAAGAGACGATGGAAGTTCTGATGGAGTACGATTATCCCGGCAATGTCAGGGAGCTGCAGAATCTGGTTGAGAGGCTCATCGTGCTCAAGAAGAGCGGCTTCATCGGCATCGAAGACCTCCCTGAAAAATTTTACAGCCAGCAGAAGCCGGACCATGTGCGGCTCGACTTGCACAGGGGTTACGACACGCTGGTATCCGAGTTCGAGCAGAACCTGATCCTGAAAGCCCTGAATGAAACAAACGGTGTAAAGAGCAAGGCCGCACAGATACTGAGCATGAACAGGACAACGCTCATCGAGAAGATGAAACGTCTTGGAATAGCGGAATAGCGCCTCACCCTCTGTCAAAAAGGTGACGGGCATCAGCCGTCGCCTCTTCGGATATCCCCCATATTTCCTTTTATATCACAGGCATTCACCTCTCCGGCCATCTTGGTACACATTTTGCTTTCGATTTTTGTCATGCAGTCGGCGGAGACTCAATTACTCAGGAGCGCTTTTCAGGAATTCGTCAAGGCCTCCGATTCCCTCAGCAACTATTATCTCGTTCTGGAGGACCGGATAAAGGAGCCTGAACAAAGAGATAAACGAAAAGAATAAGGAGCTGGAGAAGGCGAAAGAGGGTTTTTACAACATCCTCAATTCTCTCCCCGTAGGTGTTGTCGTGCAGCACGGCAAGTCGACTCTCTTTACCAACAAAGAGGCCGAGAAGTTCGGATGGCCGGAATTTTCGGAGAGGCTCGATCAGGCCGACGGAGAGATGGGGGAAGTCAGAAACGGCAAGGGCTATTTCCGCTGGAGGAAGAGCAGTCTTACCAACGGCTCCGCGGGCAAGGAGGTCATCGTTTTCGAAGACGTGACCGAAGTGCAGAAAATGAAGGAGCGCTTCGAGAGGGATGAGAGGCTGAGGGCCATGGGGGAAATGGCGGCCAGGATCGCCCACGAGATAAAGAACCCCCTCGGCAGCATGCAACTCTTTCTCTCGATGATCCTGCGGGGGAAGGTCGGTCCCAAAGAAAGGGAGTACGTCAATTCCGTGATCTTCGGGGTCAATACCATCGACAGGATCATCAATAACCTCCTCTCCTATACCCGTCCGAAGACGATCAGTCTCAGGAAGACCCGGCTTTCCGGGGTCGTGAAAGAGACCCTCGACTTCATGAGCGTTTCCGTAGGGAGCAGGGACATCGAGATCCATTTCGAAAGCGCCTATGACGACGATACGTGGTTCGATCCGGACCTGATCAAGCTATGCTTAATGAATTTTATCAGCAATGCTATAGAAGCCATTGCAGATAAAGGGTATATAAATGTTGGTATAGGTGAAGAGGGCGGATACGCGTCGGTAAATTTCAGCGACAGCGGGGCCGGTATGAGCGAGGAGACGAGGAGAAACATATTCAATCCATTCTTCACCACGAAGGACAAGGGCGTGGGTCTGGGTCTGTTCATCTGCCACAATATCGTGAAGGCCCATGAGGGCTACATCGAGGTGGAATCAATCGAGGGCAAGGGTTCCTCTTTTACGATCTACTTGCCGAAAGAGCGGTCATGAGAAACATCCTGGTTGTCGACGACGATTATCAAATGAGGGTGGCCTTGAGCGAGGCCCTGGTAAAGGCGGGGTACGAGGTGCGCGCGGCGGAGGACGGCCGGGTTGCGATGGAATCGATCAAGCAGCGCGGTTGCGACCTCGTCATCACCGATGTGAAGATGCCTTATATCAACGGGATCGACCTGCTCGGACGCCTCAAGAAGGAGCAGTGTTCCCTCCCCGTCATCGTCATCACCGCCTACGGGACCGTGGAGCATGCGGTAAACGCCATAAAGGAAGGCGCCTTCGACTACATCCAGAAGCCATTCGACGCAGAGACGCTCTACGGTATAGTGCAGCGCGCCCTTGGCCTCGACAGCGGGAAGATCGTCTGCTCGTCCAGGGCCATGAAAGAAGTGCTCCTGAAAGCCAAGGCAGTGGCGAAGACGGATGCGACCGTCATGGTGATGGGAGAGAGCGGTGTGGGAAAGGAGTCTGATCTCCCGCTATGTGCACGAAAGCGGGGACCGCAAAGACATGGCGTTTGTCGCCGTGAACTGCGCGGCCCTTCCGGAGAACCTGCTGGAAAGCGAGCTGTTCGGCTACGAAAAAGGCGCCTTTACCGGGGCCGCGGCCAGAAAGCCGGGGAAGTTCGAGCTTGCCGACAAAGGGACCATCCTTCTCGATGAGGTGACGGAGGTGGACCTCAGGCTGCAGGCGAAACTCCTGAGGGTGCTGCAGGAAAGGGAGGTCGAGGTCATCGGCTCCAAGTACCCGAAGAAGGTCGACGTGAAGGTGGTCGCCACGACGAACAGGAACCTCGCCAGGCTCGTGCAGGAAGGGAAATTCCGCGAGGACCTCTATTACAGGCTCAACGTTTTTCCCATCGTGGTCCCGCCGTTGAGGGAAAGACGGGAGGACATCCCCGAGCTGACCTCGCACCTCCTGAAGAAGTATGCCCGCGGGACGGACACCCGCATAAGCGCGGAGGCAATGGATTACCTCATGCAGAAGAGCTGGAAAGGGAACGTCAGGGAGCTGGAGAACGCGGTTTCCAGGGCCTGCATCCTCTCCGACTACACGGTCATCAAGCCCTCACATCTTCAGGACCCCTGCGACGAGAACGGACCGATGGTACCCGGGGCAGCCGTGGACGGGGTGGGTTCGGTGAGATCAATGGAGATGAAGCTGATCCTGGATGCCCTGAAATCGATGAACGGCAACCGGACAAGGGCGGCATCGGTCCTGGGGATAACCTCGCGGACCTTAAGAAATAAAATAAGGGAATACCGGGACCTGGGCGTCGCGGTCCCTTAAGGAGGGCTTCTTTGGAAATAATCGGTCTGCTGGAGAAAGCACTCGATATACGGGCTTATTATCACCGGATACTGGCGAGCAATATAGCCAACGTCGAAACACCTGGATTTAAGGAGAAAGATATAGACTTCAGGAAGGAGCTGGACAGTTTTACGCAGGAGCCGGCGAATATCCAGGTGAAGGTGAAAAGTACGACCGATGGCGGCATAGCCTCCGTCGATGGAAATACCGTCAATATGGAAGATCAGATCGTCAAGATGACGGAAAACACCCTGATGTTCAATTCTCTCGTCCAGATGATCAACAAGAAGTTTTCGATGATACGTTACGCGATCAACGAAGGGAGGAGATAAGATGGGGATACTCGACATCCTGCGCATAAGCTCTTCAGGTATGCAGGCCCAAAGGACGAGAATGGAGGCTATCGCGACGAACCTGGCGAATGTCCACTCGACGAAGACCGAAGAGGGGGGTCCCTTCAAGAAGAAAGAGGTGGTCTTTGCCCCCGCGGACGTGTCGGGAGGGACGCCCTTCGGGTCGGCGCTGGAGCGTCAGATGGAAGGGGTGAAGGTCGAAGCGATAGTCGAGAGCCCGAAGCCCTTCGAGCGGACGTATGATCCCTACCATCCCCATGCGGACGCCGATGGCTACGTGTCGCTTCCCAACGTCAACGTGATGGAAGAGATGTCGGACATGGTGGCGGCGACGAGGGCCTACGAGGCAAATGTCACCGTCGCGGGGAGCGTCAAGCAAATGTTCCAGAAATCCCTGGAAATAGGCCAGTAGGAGCGACCATGAAGATCGAAAAGGTGGTATTCGACGATTTTGCGCTGGACCAAAGTGCCAAGGCAGCCAAAGGGGCGCCTTCCTTTTCCGAGGTCCTGAAAGACTCGATCAGCAAGGTGGCCGAGCTTGAAAAGGAGGCGAGCGAGCAGACTTCGAAGCTCGTCAAGATGGAGACCCAGGATGTCCATAACACCATGATATCGGTTCAAAAAGCGGACCTGAGCTTCCAGATGATGATGCAGATAAGGAACAAGATTATCGACGCGTATCAAGAAATAATGAAAATCCAGGTATAGAGGTAGAGGCAGATGGAGACGTTCATCGGCAACCTGAAGACTCATCTCAAAACCGTGCCCAGGAACAAGCTCTATTTCTACCTTATGGTCCTGGTGGCGGTTGTCGGCGGGTCTGCTATCGGGCTCTCCGTGCTCCAAAAGGAAGACTATCAGTCGTTGTTCACGGGGCTCGCGACCGAGGATGCGTCCACGGTCGTGGCAAAGCTGAAGGAGCAGAAGATTCCTTACAAGCTGGGCGTGAACGGAACGACCATATCCGTGCCGAAGGAGAAGGTCTACGACGTGAGGCTGCTCCTGGCCTCTCAAAATGCGCTGCCCGGCGGGGGCGGAGTGGGTCTGGAGCTGTTTGACAAGACCAACTACGGCATGACCGAGTTCATGCAGGGCATCAATTATAAGAGGGCAATACAGGGGGAATTGACGAGGACCATCAACCAGATGCCGGAAATCCGGGCTTCCCGGGTCCATATCGCCATACCTGAGAAGACGCTCTTTACCGAAAGGGAGAAAGAGGTGACGGCATCCGTATTCCTCAAGCTGAAACAGGGCAGAGAGTTGGGGAGGGAACAGGTAGCCGGCATCGTGCAGCTCGTGGCGGGCAGCATAGAAGGGCTGAAGGGCGAGAACGTGGTGGTCATCGATTCCTCCGGGAAGATCCTTCACAAGAGCGGTGAATCAAATTCCGCCTTTGGCATGACCGGTCAGGAATACGAGCTGCAGAGGAGCGTGGAAAAGAAGATCGAGGAGTCGGTCCAGTCGATGCTCCAGACCTTTCTCATGAACAGCAGGTCCATCGTGAGGGCCAGCGTCGAGCTCAACCTCCGGAAGGTGGAGAAGGTAGAGGAGGAGTATACCCCGGACAAAGCCGCCATCACGAGCCAAAAGAAGAACAAGGAAAGGTCGGTGAGCGGCAAAGCGAAAGCGGGCGGGGTCCCCGGTGTCGCGGCCGGTGCGGCGGCTGCTGCCGCGAAGGCGAAGCAGGGAGGACCGAAACAGGAAGAACAGAACCTCAACGAGACGGAGAGAGAAGACGTTCAGGTCAACTATGAAGTGAGCAAGACGGTGAGAAAGATCGTCGAGCCTTTCGGCGATATAAAACGCATCTCCCTTGCCGTCCTCGTCGATGGAAAATACGAAAAGATAAAGGGGCAAAAGGGCGAGGAGCTGAAGTACATCCCGAGGTCGCAGCAGGAGCTGGGCAACATACGGAACCTGGTCTTGAGGGCGGCCGGCTTGAACGATGAGCGGGGCGATAAGATCGAGGTCCTGAATATGCCCTTCGAGGTCGAGAACATACCGGAAGAGAAGACCGTCTTCGGCAATGCGGACAATAAGGAGCTTGTGCTCAACCTGGGAAGGTATGTTTTTTACCTGATCATCGCGCTGTCCGTCTTCCTCCTGGTGTTGAGGCCGTTTTTCAAGCTATTCCAGAGGAAGGAAGAAGCTCTCCCCCTGCAAAGGGTGAAAGACGTCTACATGAAGACCGGGGCAGGAGCGCAGACCGCGGCCATCCAGGCGGGAGAGCAGGCCCAGCCCGCGTTAGGGGAAGCGTTCAAGGACAAGGCGCTCGTAGGATCGATAATACGGGAATGGGTTAAGGAGAACGCGTAATGGATGCCCCTGTAGAGCTTCCGGGTATAAAAAAGGCCGCAATACTCCTGCTTACGATGGATGAGGGCCTCTCGAAAGAGGTGATCAAGGAGCTGGATGAGGACGAGATAGAGGCGGTCGGACAGGAGATAGCCAGACTGCGCCTCGTCCCGCACGAAGTGGTGAACAAGGTGCACGAGGAATTCGCCAAGAAGATCGATGGGCGCAAGAAGAATATCGTCGGTGGGGAATCAAAGTTTAAGATGCTCATCGAAAAGAGCCTGGGGAGCGAAAAGGCCGAGCTTTTCATGGGGAACATGGAATCGAGGAGGGGCATGCCGGGTGATTTCCTGAGGACTGCCGACGCGAGGTTGCTGGCGAACGTCCTGCGGGGGGAACACCCTCAGACTATCGCATTGGTCCTGTCGATATTGAGTATAAGGAAGGCCTGTGACCTTGTGACGTATCTTCCGGAAAAAATCCATCGCGACGTGGTCTCGCGGATGGCATACCTGGAGAAGGTGGATAAGAAGATCATCGAGGATGTGGAGAATGTCCTCAAGGAGCAGTTGGAGACGACCGGCGCCGTGGAGGGCAGACAGATAGGCGGGGTCGAGATGGTGGCGAGCATACTCAACCAGATGGACAGAAAGCTTGAATCGGAGCTGTTGGGGAAGATAGAGGAGGAAGACGCGAGCCTTGCGGAACGGATACGACAGCTCATGTTTACCTTCGAAGACCTGATGAAGATCGACGACCGGGGCATGCAGACACTGCTGAAGGAGATTACTTCGGAGGATGTCAGTCTCGCCTTGAAGAACGCCTCCGATGCTATTAAGGAGAAAATCTTTAAGAACATGTCGGAAAGGGCCGCCGCGATGCTCAAGGAGGACCTGGAGGCAATGGGTCCTGCCCGGGTCTCCGATGTCGAGCGGGCGCAGATAAAGATTGCGATGGTCGCCAAGAAGCTGGAGTCTGAAGGCAAAATAATGCTCACGAAAGGGAATGAGAGATTTGTCTAGGGCGTCGACACCATTCACGTTCGACGACCTCGGCGCGGGCGGGTGCGAGAGACCCAAGGCCGGGTTCGTCTCCTATTTTCGTCCGAAGGTCGCAGAGGCCGAGATTGACGAGGCGGTCGAGGAGACACCTTCGAGTCCTGAAGACCAGGCCAGAAAAGTGTTCGAGGACGCCTACGAGCAAGGGGAAAAGGCGGGCCGCGATATGGGCATGCGACGAGTTGACACCATCGCAAAGAGGCTCGAGAAACAGATTGAGGAAGTGACGCTATTCAGGGGTGTCCTCAAGGAGAGATATGAAAAGTTCGCGGTCGAGCTTGCCCTGAAGTGCGCCGAGGCGATTATCCTCCGGGAGTGCGCGGAGAAGAAAGACGTGGTGGCCGCCATGGTAAGAAAGGCCATGGAGATGTGCGAGGAAAAAGGCGAGTTCGTTATAAGGGTCAGGACGGAGGATGTCCGCTATATCGAGGGTATCCGCTCCGATCGCACCAGGGTGGTCGCCGACGAGAGCTTGAAGGAACCGGGCTTTACGATAGAGACGCAGGTGGGCGACATAGATGGAAGGATCAGCTCCCAGCTCGAAGAGCTAAAGGCCGCGCTGACCGGTGATCATGAGTGATGAACGGCTCCTGTCGGAGGTGACGGGAAAGCTCATCCATCGCTATCCCTACAGGATATACGGAAGAGTAAACCAGGTAGTGGGCCTTGTTATCGAGGGCAGGGGCCCGTTGTCGTCGGTGGGTGACTCGGCGTTGATCTACCCCCTCGACGACTCGCCTCCCATACACGCGGAAGTCGTCGGTTTCAGGGACGGAAAGACCATGCTCATGCCCCTTGGCGATCTGAGGGGCATCGGCATAGGGTCACGCATACTCTCGAAGAAGCAGACCGTAAGCACCACCGCGGGCGACGCCATCCTGGGACGGGTCATAGACGGTCTCGGCCACCCTATCGACGGGAAGGGGCCCTTAAACTGCCGCGAATCGATCCCCATTTATCAGGCCGCAGCCAACCCCATGAAGAAGCAGCGTATCGTCGATCCCCTGGACCTTGGCGTGAGGAGCATCAACGGCCTGCTTACCTGCGGGAGGGGGCAGAGGATGGGGATCTTTGCAGGATCGGGCGTCGGGAAAAGCGTGCTCCTCGGCATGGTCGCGCGCCACACCGAGGCAAAGGTGAACGTCATCGGGCTGATCGGCGAGAGGGGCAGGGAGGTGCGGGAGTTCATAGAAAAGGACCTGAAGGACGGGATCAATCATTCGGTAGTCGTGGTCGCGACTTCCGATCAGCCGCCTCTCATCAGGGTAAGGGCCGCTTTCCTTACCATCGCCCTTGCCGAATACTTCAGGGACCGGGGAAACGACGTGCTTCTGCTCATGGATTCGTTGACGCGCTTCGCCATGGCGCAGAGGGAGATCGGTCTCGCCATAGGGGAGCCGCCCACGACAAAGGGGTATCCGCCGAGTGTCTTTTCTCTGCTTGCGAAGCTCCTCGAGAGGGCGGGCAATGGAGAAGGCGAGGGTGCCATGACAGCCATCTACACGGTGCTGGTGGAAGGCGACGACCTCGACGATCCCATAGCCGATGCGTCGAGGTCGATCCTCGACGGTCATATCGTGCTCTCCAGGAAGCTGGCCAATGGAAACCACTACCCGGCTGTAGACGTGCTCAAAAGCGTCAGCAGGGTAATGAAAGACATCGTGGCCAGGGAGCAGACGGAATACGCGGGCAGGATCATCGAGGTGCTGGCGGAGTACGAGAGGGCTGAAGACCTCATCAATATAGGGGCATACGTGTCGGGCAGCAACAAGAAAATAGACTATGCGATCTCCATGATGGAGAAGGTAAAGCTCTTCCTCACCCAGAAAAGCGACGAAAAGGCCACCCTCGAAGAAACGATCAACAGCATGAGGATACTCTTCTATGTCTAATTTTCGTTTCAGCAGGCTGTTGGAGATCAAGGAAAATCTGCGGGAGCACAAACAGGGGGAGATGGAGAGCGCGGTTGCGGCCTCGGAGAGGTTGATGCTCAAGATCCTGGCGATGGAAGAGGAGATCGTAAGCCGCTATAACGGCCTGGTCAGCCGGTGCGTGACGGGGGAGCAATTTTCCCTGCTGATCGGTCATCTGGCCTATCTTGACAAGAAAAGGACAGCCACGAGGGAAGAGAAGGAAAAGACGGATAAGCGGATCAATGCCCTGAAAAAAGAGCTGTTGGGTCTCACCATGGAAGTGAAGATGTTTGAGAAGCTGAAGTCGAAGGACCTTCAGGCGGCAAGAGTTGCCGCCCACAGGAAAGAGCAGAAAATGATGGACGATCTGGCCCTCAGAACGGAAGGGAAGTGGGGGGAAAATTATTCCGGATAGGAACTTTTGAGTCCCACCGGAAAAAACTTCCCGGATAGGAACTTTTTGAGTCCCCATCCGGAAAAAACTTCCCGGATAGGAACTTTTTTCCCCGCTACATGACTTGGCTTTACGTAGCCTGCTTCGATATTTTGTTACTCTCCCAATGCATTTAAGATGCGGCACGCTTTTTGTTATATGGTCCTCTCATGCAACAGGCACTACTCAACCTGCCGACAACGTGTACGACGGACCTCAAGGCAACAACCGCCGACGTCAAAGTCCCGGCCGCGCTCCCCGGCGACAGCTCTTTCGGGGCCTTGCTGAGTCAAGCAATCGACGACGCCTCGGCGCAGGGGGCATCCGCCGGTAATGTTGCGCAGGTAAAGAACTCGTCGCCTCTCGATCTTGTTGGTCTCCTCTCACTCCTTCTGGGGAACGACGCGGCGGCTTCCGGCCAGACCGTGCTGCCGACGGCATTGCCGGCGGCGCTTCAGACGGCGGGTGACGGCGGCCTGAAGGGGCCTGGTGACGAATCAGCCGTGACGAGTGATGAGTGGCTGCAAGGGGCTGCGGCGACCGCTGCCGGAGGAACCCTGGATGCGGGGACGGCTGCAAGCACAAACATTAAGTCAGGCCAACAACTGCAAGACCTGATCATGGGGCTGCTGGCCCTGGTGATGAGGAAGGGGGCCGGAGCTCAACAGGCAGCGGCAACGGATGCAAACTCGGCGGAAGAGAAGGCGGCCGCGGAACAGGGCAGCGGGATCACTACAGGCATGAACGACACGGAGAGCACCGGCCCGTCCGAGCGGGGCAAGACGTCGTCAAGCAGCAGCACATCGACCGGTACGTCGGAAACGGAGAACCGGCATCTCCTCGATACCCTGGCGCTCCTGCTTTTCACGGGGATTGAGGCAGCGAAGCAAGTGCCGGTCAAGGAATCGGGGGCATCCGGGGAGACACAGTCTCTTCCGGCGGCGGACGGCAGGACGGAG
Organism: uncultured delta proteobacterium; assembly: GCA_963729685.1. Classification (GTDB taxonomy): domain Bacteria; phylum Desulfobacterota; class Syntrophorhabdia; order Syntrophorhabdales; family WCHB1-27; genus BOG-1155. Next base: position 206,919 of record CAVSOX010000013.1, read on the forward strand.
AGGGAGATTACGGCGGCGGCGCTCCTGCGTACGGCCGGTGGACCGGCTGCCGGGAGCACAGGCACGAGCAGCGGTGAGACGGTTGCCTCATCCGGGGGCTGAGGCGAACGGGTTTGCGGCGCGCCTTCTCGATGCGGGGAGGGACGCGGCCTCATCCACAGGGACGACGGCCGTCCTGGCGGAGGTTGCGGCCAACCCGGCGGCGGAGGTGGCGGCAGGCGATAATAGTCTCACGTTGCGCGTCTGGGTGGGCAACGCCGGGACTGCCGGACAGATGAGCAGGGCCGACGGAGCGGCGGGAAGCGTGCAGGACAGCGGTGCTGCAGCGGCTAAAGGGGCCGGCAGCGCGTCGCACGACGGCGTGGTGACCATCGTCAAAGAGCTGACCCCCCTCCTTTTCGAAGGCCGGAACGGGAACGGGTCGCACGACCAGGGGGCAGGCAAAGAGAGTCCCGGTGCGAAGGGGGGTTACCCGATCATTCTCGATGAGCACGTCCCCGCGAACAACGACCTCACACAGGATCAGCAGGTGTCGGCCCAGTCAGGCTCGGCCGGAACAATCGAGAGGTTCGACCGGATCATGGAACAGGTCGGGACCGGTACCAGCTCGCACGAAATGACGGTCAGGCTCACGGTAGGGAACGATGAAAGCCTCGTTCTCGGATTGAAGGACCTCGGGCAGACGGTCACGGTGGAAATCAGAGGCTCGAACCAGGGGATGATAAATCTGCTTCAGGCTCAGCGCGACGTCATCATCAGCCACCTCGAAGGCAAGGACATCTCGGCGAATATCGTCATCGATCCGAACGCCTCGGGGACGCCCGAGAGGAGAGACAGAAGAGAGATGCGGGAAAGGACCTCGGGCCCTCGCGGAAAAGCCGGCGGGGGGTTCGACGGGTTGCTCGAAGTATTTGCGTAAAGGAGGATACCATGGCTACAACCAGCGGTGTGACGAGTACCTCGGCGGCGAGCACGGCCGCGTCTTCGACCGGGTCCACGCAGGCCCTGATAAGCAACGACGAGTTCCTTCAGATTCTGATCGCCCAGCTCCAGAACCAGGATCCGCTCAATCCTACCGACGCGAATCAATTTGTCACGGAGCTGGCCCAGATGACGCAGGTGCAGTCGCTTCAGAGCATGCAAACATCTCTTTCGAGCCTGTCGAGCAGCCTGGGCAGCGGGTCCATGAGTCAATGGGCTTCGGCCGTGGGCGACTATATGCAGGTAAACGACACGTCGATATCGCAAGGTGACCAGGTCGTCGTCTCCCCGAGCGGGAGTTATGACCAGATAACGCTCAATCTGACGAGTAAATCGGACGGAAGCAGCAAACAGGTTACGTTCAAATCGGGGGATTCCCTGGTCTATTCAGATACGGACGGGAATTACAAGGTACAGGGGGCGACGGCAACGCTGAACGGCCAGTCCGTCGCGTGCACCGCGCAGGTATACCGGTACATCAGCGGCGTGCAGTCGGGCACCTCGGGGGTGATGCTGGTGGCGGGCGACGGGACGACGTACGCAACGAGCGCCATTATAGGGCTCACCAAATAACGGAAAGGGGGACAGCATGCTCACTTCACTCTATTCGGGAATCAGCGGCCTTTTGGCCAACGCCGATGCGCTCGATATCGTGGGTAACAACATATCGAACTCCAACACCACGGGCTTCAAGGCGAGCAGCGCATCCTTCGAGGACGTGCTCTACCAGACGGTAGCAGGCACGAGCGGCACGGGGCAGGTCGGAAGAGGTGTGGCCCTGGGCGCCGTCCAGACGGATTTCTCCCCGGGGTCGGTCGAGACGACGAACTCTTCGACCGATCTGGCAATCGGCGGACAGGGGTTTTTTATCGTAAAGAAAACGGGGGACAACACGGATTACTACACGAGGGCAGGCGGGTTCAGCCTCGACAAGGTCGGCAATATGACCGACAGCAACGGAGATTTCCTCCAGGGCAAAGTGATAGACCAGACCACCGGAACGGCCACGGGGGTCGATACGAATATCAGCATATCCCAGCAGCCGAGCCAGCCGAAGTCCACGCAGACGATAGACATGGTGGTCAACCTTGAGTCGGACTCGGCGTGGAAAGGCGAGTGCACCATCACGGGCGGGACGGGTATCACCAATATTGCGGCAGCCTCCGGCTCCTACCCTGCCGCGGGCAACTATACCTTTGCCGTGACCGGTCCGGCGGTGAGCGGCAGCTATCCCGTATCCCTCACGATCCCCAACAGCCAGCGGCACCGGCACCACTACTATCTACGGGACGGCGACGAGCAACGGCACGGTAACGGACTTCGTCGGCAACACCGCGGCGGACGGGAGCGGAACCTCGGTCGATACGGGTCTCGCCCTCACCTTCGGCACCTTATCGTGCTCCGTGACGGCCGGGTCGGTGATCAGCGCCGTCTCCCAGGTGAGCGGCGACTCCCCGGCATCGGGCAGCTATACGTATACCATTGGTGCGTTGGCGGCCGGCAGCTACCCCGTGACCCTCACCCTTCCCGACGGAAGCTCTGTGTATGGGCATGTGACGGCCAGCGGCACGGTAGCGGACTTCGTCGGCAACACCGCGGCGGATGGGAGCGGAAGCACGGTCGATACGGGGCTTTCTTTCACGATCCCCACGGTGGGCGCGGGCACGGGCTGCGTTCACGGTTCCCGGCAGCGCGTTCGCCTTGTCGGGCTTTAACCCTTCGACAGCCGCTCACCCAGTCCAATACGACAAACTATTCGTCGTCCGAAACAGTCTACGATTCCCTCGGCACGGCCCATACGGTCACGGTCAATTTCCGGAAGGCTGCCGTAGACACCGCCTCTCAGACATCGACGTGGGAGTGGAACGTGACGGTAAGCGGACAGGACACGGTGGCCGCAGGGGGTTCGGGGATCATGACGTTCAATGAAAACGGCGTTCTGACCTCCGGCGGGTCGCCCCAGGCCGTCACCTTCGATTTCGCGGGGGCCCAGCAAAACCAGGTCATCAACCTCGTGCTCGGGTCGGCGTCGGGAGAGGGCTCATCCACCCAGTACAGCAGCTCTTCGAAGACCACCTACGTGGGCCAGGACGGGTACGCCCCTGGCGTGCTCCAGAGCGTCAGCGTGAGCCAGAACGGTGTGATCTCGGGTACGTACGACAACGGCCAGATCTTGCAGCTTTACCAGATAACCCTCGCAAACTTCGACAACCCCCAGGGATTGAAGAAAGAAGGCGGCAATCTCTATTCGGCAACGCTCGATTCGGGTAACGCGTACACGAACGCCCCGGGCCAGGGTGGGACCGGAAAGATCAGCTCCAATTCACTCGAAGGTTCGAATGTGGACCTGGCAACCGAATTCGTGAAGATGATAGTCGCCCAGAGGGGCTACGAGGCAAATTCAAAGGTGATCACCACGACGGACCAGATCCTGCAAAGTCTCATGAACATAAAACAGTAATGCCTTCATAGAAGAAGGGCGGCCGGTTAATGATGCCGGAGGCCTTGAGAGAGATGAGACAGATGAGACAAAATTACCGGGCGCCGATCGGCGCCCGGTAATTTTGAGTAATAGGACTCATAGGACGTATAGGACTTATGTCCCGCACGTCCCGTATGTCAAGAAAGTGACATAAACCGTTTTTCTCCCAACACTAAAGACGGCGCACCAGGCGCTTCACGGCTCTTTCCCAGGGGTCCTTTTCCCGGTGTGAGCCGGTTTTCCTCCATTTATCATCGCTGGCACATATATTGCTTTTTTCAGGCGAGAGGTAAGAGAGATATGGTCGAAGAACAGACAGAGGAAATCGTGCCGGAGGGCGCGGGGCCGGAAAAAAAGAAGAAGAAGGGGTACCTGAAGATCGTGATAATCGGTGTCGTGGCCGCCGGACTGGCGGGCGGGGCAGGGTACTATTTTTACGGCAAGACGCTGTTTGCGCGCTACGGCCAGAAGCAGCAGGCGAGCAACGAGCAGGAGAAAGAGAAAGCCGAGATCGGGCCTATTCTCTCGCTTGAGCCCTTTATCATCAATGTGTCGGGAGATGCCCTGAAATTTGTGAAGATCTCCGTGGCCGTGGAGCTGAAGAATGAAAAAGCGGTCGAGCGCACAAAGAAGATGACGCCGGTCATTCGGGACATCATGCTGTCGGTGCTCGGGACTAAAAAGCCGGACGTTTTCATGGACGTCAACGGGCGGGCCGCGATGAAGAAGGAGCTGTTCGACGGCGTCAACCGGCTTTTCGCGGACAGCGGCCTTAAGGCCGTCTACATCACCGACATTATCATGCAGTAGGAGCGCGCAAAAAATGGAGCAGCTACTCTCCCAGGAAGAAATTGACGCACTGCTCAAAGGCATCTCCGAAGGAGACGTCGAGACCGCCGTGGAAGAAGTGCAGGTCGAGGCCGAACAGACGCCAAAGCCTGCGGTCAAGGCCCAGGTACTCGATTTCGCGAAATATACGAAGGGCAGAAAAGAGAAGCTGCCGTCCCTCGAATTTATCTCGGACAGGTTGTCAAAATCCTTAAGGTCGGCTCTCACCCTGTTTCTCGAAAGGGAGGTCGACATAAACATCGCCCCCACGCAGTATGTCGAATATGGAGAATTCATAAAGACGCTTCCTCTGCCCACAAACATGAACATCGTCACCACGGAGCACCTCAAGGGGTTCTTCATCGTGATTTTCGACGCAAAACTGATCTTCTGCGTCCTGGAGACCGTCTTCGGCAGCAACACGATTACCGTGCCGAAAATAGAGGGCAGGGAATTCACCAAAATCGAATTCAATGTCATAAAGAAGCTCGTCGATATCGTCTGCGCCGAAATGGAAAGGGCGTGGGACCCGGTCTACAAGATAAGGTGCAGATATTCCAGATCGGAGATAAACCCCAACTACATCACCATGGTCTCCCTCGAGGAAACGGTCGTCATTTGCGAGTTCGCGATCGAGGTCGCAGACGTGGTGAGCTGGATGAAGATCTGTATGCCCTACGGCATCCTCGAATCGATAAAGGGCTATCTCATTTCGACGCCTTCGAGAGAGGACCTGGAGATGCGCGAAAAATGGCTCCAGAAACTGCGCGACCGCGTGAAAGAAGTGCCCCTCGATATACGGGGCATTCTCGGGAAAAAGAAGATTTCCGTCGAGGAGTTTCTCAGGATAAAGAGAGACAGCGTCATCATCACGGATACGGGTGTGGATGAGCCGATCGACATCGAGGTCGGGAACAAGGCCAAGCTGAGGGGCAAGATGGGTGTCTACAAAGGAAACAAAGCAGTCAGGATAGAGCAGATAGTCGATTGACCGTATTTACGCCTCTTCCTTTTTATGAGGGGGTGGCTCCATGAGCTTGCTCATGGAGGGGGCGACGCGACCCCGATAATTGATTAATCAGGGGGAAGTGATGGAGGAATTCTCAGCCGCGGGACAACAGACCGGTCGTAATGAGGGTCACGAAATGAGCATGGAGAGTCTCCTTGACATTCCCGTCGAGATCTCTGTCGAGATAGGAAGGACGAGGATGCCTATAGGCGATCTCCTCTCGCTGACGAGGGGATCGATTGTAGAGCTGAACAGGCTGGCAGGAGAATCTGCGGACATTTACGTGAACGAGAAGCTCGTCGGGAAAGGGGAGATCGTGGTGGCGAGCGAGAGACTGGGTGTGAGGGTGCTGGAAATAGTGACACCGAAGGAAAGGGTGCAGAAGCTCGGCTGATGGAAAATATCTATCTCAGTATCGTGAAGATGCTGCTGGTCCTCGCCGCCATGGTGTTCGGCACGATAATCTTCTCTCGTTATATGGGAAAATGGCGGTTGAACCTTGGACCTAAGCGTGTGAGCTACGGCCTGCAGAAGGTGGAGACCGTCAATCTCGGTTACCGGAAATTCGTCTCGGTCATTGAAATAAAGGACCACGTGCTGGTCATAGGGGTCGGTGAAAAGGAGATGGCCCTTCTCACGGAATGGAAAAAAGAGGAAGAGACGGCATGAGACTCTTTCTCGTCGCGCTTGTGATGATTTCTTTGCTCGGGCTGCCTTCCCTTTGCTATGCCAGGCCGGGCCACGCAGCGGCCGGGCTCATGCCGCCGCCGCGCCCAAAAGTTCCGATATCTTCGGCTCTCTGGTGGGGAGCCACGGGAACAAGAACCTTATCAATATCGTGATCGTCCTCACCATTCTGACATTCGCCCCGGCAATCCTGCTCCTCATGAGCTCATTCACGAGAATCGTCATTGTCCTTTCCTTCTTGCGGCAGGCGATGGGCGTGCCGCAGCTCCCTCCGAACCAGATCATCGTGGGCCTTTCGCTGTTCCTTACGTTCTTCATCATGGCCCCGACGTACCAGAAGATTCAAACGGCCGCTCTGGGTCCTTTTATGAACGACCAGATCGGCTACGAAGAGTTCCTGAGCAAGTCGTCGCAGGAATTGAGCCTCTTCATGCTGAAGTTCACCAAGGAGAAAGACCTGGGCCTGTTCATGAGCATCGGGGGATTGAAAAAGCCCGCCAACGAAAAGGAGATACCCTTCAAGGTCATCGTGCCGGCATTTGCGATCAGCGAGCTGAAGAGGGCCTTTCAGATCGGCTTCCTCCTCTATATCCCCTTCCTGGTTATCGATATGGTGGTCGCGAGCGTCCTGCTTTCAGCGGGCATGATGATGCTGCCGCCGGTATTCATCTCGCTGCCGTTCAAGCTGATGCTGTTCGTGCTGGTTGACGGGTGGAACCTTCTCACGGCTTCTCTCGTCAAAGGTTTTTTCTAGGAGGTATGAGTGAGCCAGGACCTGATAATCCAGATATTCCGTGACTGTTTAAAGACGGCGCTCCTGATCGCGGCCCCCTTGCTCGGCGCGGCCATCGTGGTCGGCCTCACGGTCAGCATATTCCAGGCCGCGACGCAGATTCATGAGGCGAGCCTGGCCTTCGTGCCGAAGATACTGGCTATCGTCGTATGTCTCATAATCCTGTCGCCGTGGATGCTGCAGGTCCTTGTGGCGTTTACCACCGGGATTATCTCTAACATCCCGGTTTACGTGAGGTAGGTGAGGTGCTCGACATAACTCTCGAGGCACAGAAATTCGTTCTCGTCTTCTTCCGGGTCGTGTCGATGATCTGGTTCCTGCCGCTTTTTGAGTCGACGAGCGTGTCTGCCATCTACAAGGCGGGTCTCTCCATGCTCATCGCCTTCCTCCTCTTCGCGCAAGTGGCGGTGCCCGATCTTCACGGGGATGCCTTTCTTCTCCTGATCGCGGTCGGGAAGGAGGTCGTGATCGGCCTTGCCATGGGGTTCTTTGTGAGGATACTCTTCGCCGCGGTGAGCGCGGCGGGGGAGGTGGTTTCGATGCAATCCGGCCTGGGCTTCGCCCGCTCCCTGGACCCGACAATGATGTCGCAGTCGACGGTCCTCGAACAGTTCCAGGGCCTGCTTGCTTCCATGATCTTCTTAGGGATAGACGGCCATCACGTGCTTCTGAAAAGCATCGCGACGAGCCTCAAGGATGTGCCTCCGGGCGCGATCGTGGTGAGACCGGCCCTGTTCGATTTCGTGGCCGACGCGACAGGAAAGCTCTTCGGGGCGAGCTTGAAAATCTGTGCACCCGTGATCGTGACGCTCTTTCTGATGGAGATCGGGTTAGGCATCCTGGCGCGGCTGATCCCGCAGGTAAATGTCTTCATCGAAGGCGCGTCGATGAAGGTCCTCGTGACGCTTGCCATGCTGGCAACTGCCCTCAACCTGATCGTTCCCGTGATTGTAGGGCTTTTCAGGGGCCTGGATGGCGATATGCTGAGGATCATCAAGAGCGTGATGTGAGGAAAAGGTAACGCATGGCGGCGGATAGCTTTCAGGAAAAGACCGAGCAACCGACTGAGAAGCGGTTTCAGGACGCGCGAAAGAAGGGGCAGGTGGCGCAGTCGCCGGAGCTTGCGTCCTGCTTCGTCATCCTCTTCATGTCCCTTTTCCTGTACGGCTCCATGTCCAGGGGCTTCGACAAGATGTTCGCCCTCTATTCCCGCTACATCAGGAACTCGAATATCGACATTACCGTGGCGAGCGCATCGGACGTGCTCTCGTTTGCCGTCTACCGATGGCTCGAGATAGTGGTCCCCATCTTCGCCTTGCTCATTGCCATCGGCGTTTTCTCCTCATTCGTTCAGACGGGTTTCATGTGGAGCTTCGAGGCGCTCAGCCCGAAGATGGAGACCCTCAACCCTTTCAAGGGGATAAAAAAGCTCCTCTCCGGAAGGTCTTTCTTCGAGGTGCTCAAAGCGGTCGTCAAGATAGTCGTCCTCGTCTATATCATCTATACGCTGGTCATGAAAGAACTGCCCGTCATACTCTCCCTCGGGACCCAGGACCCCGTGTCGATAATCGGCTATATCGGGCGGACGTGCTTCGGCCTGACCGTCAAGCTCGGCATTATCTTCCTCTTCGTCGCTGGCCTCGATTACATCAAACAGAGATGGCAGCAGAAGAAGGACCTCATGATGACGCACCAGGAGGTCAGGGAGGAATTCAAGGAGAGAGAAGGCAGCCCGCTCGTGAAATCGAGGCTGCGCAGCCTCCAGAGGGAGATGGCGCGCAGGAGGATGATAGAGGACGTGAAGAAGGCTGAGGTGGTGGTGACGAACCCGACGACATACGCCGTGGCGATCATGTATGTCGCAAAAGAGATGGCAGCGCCCAGGATAGTCGCCAAGGGGGGAGGGTTTGTCGCGGAGCAGATAAAGAAGACGGCCAGGCTGCACGGCGTCACGATCGTCGAGAATAAGCCTGTCGCGCGGGCCCTCTTCTTTGCCGTAAAGGTGGGTGACTATATCCCTGAGACATTCTATGTGATCGTCGCGGAGCTGCTTGCCCAGGTGTACAAGCAAAGGAACAAGGTGATTGTGTAATGGAAAAGATCGCGAAACAAATACGGGATAAGGGCGATGTCATCATCGCCTTCAGCGTCGTTTTCGTCATACTTATCATGCTCATTCCGCTCAACCCCTTCCTTGCGGATATGTTCCTCACGGTGAGCATCTCGGTCTCCCTGATGATCCTTTTTATAGGGATGTACATACGCAGACCCCTCGACTTCTCGGTATTCCCCTCCGTGCTCTTGATCACGACGCTCTTCAGACTCTCCTTGAACATTGCATCCACGAGACTGGTACTCCTGCACGGCGATGAAGGTCCTCAGGCCGCGGGAAAGCTCATCAAGGCCTTCGGCACGTTCATTGTGGGGGGGAATTACGTGGTCGGCTGCGTCGTCTTCCTCATCCTGATCATCATCAATTTTGTCGTCATCACAAAGGGTGCGGGGAGGGTCGCCGAGGTCGCCGCCCGGTTCACCCTTGATGCGATGCCCGGCAAGCAGATGAGCATAGACGCGGACCTGAACGCAGGGCTTATCGACGACGTCGCCGCGAGAAAAAGAAGGCAAAACGTCGAGATCGAGGCGGACTTTTACGGGGCCATGGACGGTGCGAGCAAGTTCGTCAGGGGAGACGCCATAGCCGGCATCATTATCGTATTCGTCAATATCCTGGGCGGTTTCGCCATAGGGGTGCTCCAGAAGGGCATGCCCGTCGCCGAAGCCCTGAGCGTCTACACCATCCTGACCATAGGGGAAGGCCTTGTGAGCCAGATACCGGCCCTCCTTACCTCGACGGCAGCCGGCATCATCGTCACCAGGGCCGCCAGCGAATCGAACCTGGGCAGAGATGTGGTCACCCAGGTCTTCACGCAGCCGAAAGCGATCCTCCTCGCCTCCGTCATCATACTTTTCATAGGCATAGTGCCGGGCATGCCCCTTATGCCTTTTATGGCGCTGTCCACCATGACTTTTGCCGTCAGTTACGTGATCAACAAGGCCAAGAAAGAGGAAGAAGCGGCGACCCTCGAGCCTGCCGGCGGTGGAGAAAGAGAAAGAAGAGACGGTCCAGCCCATCGAAATCCTGGAGCTGGAGATCGGCTACGCCCTCATCCCCATCGTCGATGCCGAGCAGGGGGGAGAGCTGCTGGATAAGATAAGGGCCATAAGAAAACAGATGGCCCTGGAACTCGGCATCGTCGTTCCCCCGATGAAGCTGAAAGATAACCTCCAGTTGAAGGCGGGCGAGTACGTGATCCAGTTGAAAGGGATAGAGGTGGGGAGGGGTGACCTTCTCCTCGGCCACATCCTTGCCATGAGCCCGGAGGGCAACGAGAAAGCGGTGGAGGGCGTGCCGACGCGCGAGCCCGTCTTCAATCTTGAGGCATACTGGGTCAAGGAGAAGGACCGAGAGAAATGTATAGCGGACGGCTTCACCATAGTCGACCACCCCACCATCATCGCTACCCATCTCACGGAGATCGTGAGAAACAACGCCCACGAGCTGATGACGCGGCGGGAGACGCAGAAGCTGATAGAATCTATCTCTTCAACCCACCAAAAGGTGATGGAGGAGATCAATCAGAACCAGGTCAGTATCGGCACTATTCAAAAGGTGCTCCAGAACCTCCTCAGGGAACAGGTGTCCATCAGGGACCTGGTGACGATCCTCGAAGCCATCGCGGACTCCTGCGGCACGATCAAGGATCCGGACATTATCACCGAATATGTGCGGCAGAGGATGGCGCGGAGCATCTTGAAGCCCTACCTCGTCGACGGCGTGCTCAATATAGTGCTCCTGGAGAAATCACTCGAAGAAAAAGTGATCGCCGGTCTCCAAAGCTCGGACCAGAGCGGGTTTCTCGTGCTCGATCTGAATTTGGGCCAGAAGCTGGTCGAAAAAATCGGGGAAGAGGCAAGGAAGGTCATGCTGAAGAGCCTCCAGCCTATCCTGCTGGTGCACCCGATCATAAGGGGAAAATTGAGGAAGTTCCTGGAAAGGCACTTGCAGGGCATCGCCGTCATCTCCCACAATGAGATCCCCGCTCAGATAAAGATACAATCCGTGGGGATAGTAAAGATGAGTGAGCAGTAATCTTATCACGTCGAGATCGAGGTGCAAGGGTGAACCAATCACTATCCGAGGCAGGCAAGATCATCAGGAGAAGGAGGACCATCTCCGTGACGAGCGGCAAGGGCGGCGTGGGAAAGTCTTCCATCGTCTCCAATATGGCATACATGTTGACCGCCATGGGACAGTCTACGTACATATTTGACGCCGACCTCTCCCTCGGGAATATCGACGTCATGTTCGGCATGGTGCCTAAGTTCAACGTGAGGGACCTGATAGAGGGGAAGCGCCATATCACCGACGTGGTTGCCGAAGGGCCTTTCGGCATAAAGATCATTCCCGCCACTTCGGGCGTGTCGGAGCTTTCCCACCTGAGCATGGAGGAGAGGCAGATACTCGTCTCTTCTTTCAGAGAGCTGCCGGATTACGACTTCCTCATCGTGGACACCTCGGCCGGCCTGTCGTCAAACGTCGTCTATTTTAACGCCATAAGTGAAGATATCTTCGTTATCGTCACCCCCGACCCGGCGAGCCTCACCGATTCCTACGCGGTAATAAAGGCGCTGCGGGGCAAGTCCGGGCAAAAGAACTTCAATATCATCATGAACCTCGTGAGAGATGAGAAAGAAGCCCTCGATATGTTCAAGAAGATTGTCACCGTGGCGGACAAATTCCTCGACGTTTATCTCGATTTCTTCGGCTTTATTCCCGCGGACGACAACATCGGCGCTGCCACGAGAAAACAGAGGCTCTGGGCCGAGCACTTTCCCCGGACGTCCGCGACAAAGGCGTTGGCCAAAATTTGCGACAGATTGGTAATGTGATGCTGAACAAAGCCTACACGAAAATAGATAAAGATCAACGGGAGAAGGTCATCGGGGAATTCCTGCCGGTTATCAAGCACCTTGCGTACAAGATGTCGAGGGGCTTCGAGGCGGATAACCTTACGGACGATCTCATCTCGGCCGGCATAATCGGTCTCCTGGAAGTCATGGAAAAATATGATGCGACCAGGGGGGCAAAGCTGAATACCTTCGCGTACTTACGGATACGGGGGGCAATGATTGATGAGCTCAGGTCGAGGGACTGGTTTCCCAGGAGCGCAAGGGCCAAGGCGAAAAAGATCCAGGAAGTCACCAGAAAGCTCGAACATGAGCTGGGCAGGTACCCGGACGAGGAGGAGGTGGCCAGAGCGCTCAATATGGACTTCGATGCCTACCTCTCCATGCTGAGAAGCTGCGGCAACCTTTCCGTAGTCAGCATCGAGGACGTGAGCGACGCCGTTGGCGAGAGCAGAGACCGGGTCATCGATTATGTGCTCGCGGACGACGATAGTCCGGAGAAGTATGCGGAGTTCTACGAGCTGGAAAGGATACTCGCCGGGGAGCTGGAAAAACTGCCGGAAAGACAGAGATTGGTCCTCTCGCTATACTATCGTGAGGATATGAACATGAAGGAAATCGCCAGGACGCTGGGGGTAACGGAGGCGCGGGTCTGCCAGATACACAGCCAGGCGATACTGAACCTGCGGCCGGCGATGAAGAAGCATTTCGAGCAGTAGTATCCGCCCCGGGTTGGTTTCGCGTCCGGCGCAGTCGCCTGAGGCGGTGGCCTGTGGGCTTGTTAATTGCGAGGAAACGCAAAGATTAAGCCGTAAGAATCCCCCTACGACTTCAGTTCTTCCCATGGGTGCCTTGAGCTTCCATGGGTCGGCTGTCATATGCCGAAGTCAGCCCTTATTCTCCGTTATTTTCAAGACGGCCAACGTGAACCCGGGGAAATAGTTGTCGAATTGTGCCAACAGCCGGTCGAGATCCCGCAGTTTCTTCGCGTCGCTGCCTCGCTTTGCCGTCGGATCGTCTTCGGGGGAGGTCCGTTTTTTCGTGACATCGCTCGTATCGTGAGGTGAACAAGTGGTCTTTGCCATCTGCCCTCCCTGTCAGTTCGCAAACGTTTCTGCCGGCCGAGTGCCTTCGTATTCCGCTGCAAAAATCGGGCCGGCTGCTTCCTGCAGGAGTGATTTTCCTGCTTTATGGGGAGAAAGTCTCTTGCGCCTTCCGGCTGATATGGCCTATTTATCCCGGACAGCATAGGGTAGACCTTACGTGATGGGCGTTTGTCCGTACCGCTCCCTATGTTGACGGACGAGAGGAAGGCGAGGGGGGGTGAGAAGGCGCCTAAAGTTCATTCGCGCCGCTTCCGATAATAGATAAGATTCGATGGCTGATTACATAAGAGACAGGATAGCGCAAATCGAATTCCTCCCGACCCTTCCCGGCATTGCCGGGAACGCGATGAAGATCATCGACGACCCCAGAAGCTCAGCCTCCGACCTGGTGAGACACCTGGACCCGTCGTTGGCGGGCGAAGTGCTCAAGGCGGCGAACAGCGCCTATTCCGGCAAGAAAAATTTCCGTCGTATAGATAGCGTGGAACAGGCAGTCGCCGCAATCGGGTACTCGGGACTCTCATCCATCATTCTCCATACGCCTCTCCTCTCGATGATCGACGGGGAAGACACGCTCTTCGACCGCAGGGGTTTTGTCCGCCATTCCTTATCCTGCGCCGTCCTGGCGGAGACCGTCGCCGCCGCTTTCGGATTGGGCAACCCGAAAGCGGCCCATCTAAGCGGCATGCTGCACGACATCGGCATCATCATCGTCTATCAATTTTTCAAGGAAGAGTGGCGAGAGATCGACGTCCTGATGGAGCAGAGAGGCTGGGCAAGACCGGAGGCGGAGAGGGCGGTTCTTGGTACGGATCATGCAGGTATAGGGGCGATGCTGCTGGAGTTGTGGGATTTGCCGGAAACGATCGTAAAGAGTGTGCGGTTCCACCATGTCCGCGAGGAGAGGGGCGAGAGAGGCGATCCGTACGCGGTCTGGCTCGCGGACAATCTCGCGATGCAGATCGACTTCGACAAGGATCTTATGGACTTCGAGACGTTCTTTCGAAAACAGCGAGAATTTCTGCAATCGGAGATGCCCGAGAGATACCTCCTCAACAACGACGTGGACCTTTTCGAGACGGCCTATGGCAAGCTGAAGGAGATCGAAGACGTTTCCGGAAGCCTCTTCGGAGGAGAAGGATGATAAAGGTCCTCGTCGTCGACGATTCCCGGGTGATGACAAAGATCGTATCGAAGATACTCGAGAAAGACCCCTTGATACAGGTAATAGGCACGGCGGGGAGCGGCTCTGAGGCCATCGAGAAAATCGAGAAGCTGAAACCGGAGGTAGTGACGCTGGATGTGGAAATGCCTGGAATGAACGGCATAGAAGCGTTGAGACATATCATGTCTGTCAATCCGCTTCCCGTCATCATGCTGAGCGCCTTGACCAGAGACCATGCAGACATCACGATGGAAGCGCTGAGCATAGGCGCCTGTGATTTCGTGACGAAGGATTTTTCGAACTTCACCCTCGCGGACAAAGAGCAGGAGCTGATCGGGAAAGTGAAAGACGTGGCTAAGAACAGGGCAAAGGTGCGCCTGAAGGCTCTTCTCTCCACTCATCCGGCCCGCCCTCTCTCTATCACCCCGGGGCTTGCCGCAAGACGGAGCATCCTTTCCATCGGGGCGTCGACCGGCGGCCCGCCCGTGCTCCAGTACATTCTCTCACATCTTCCGAAGGACTTTCCGGTCCCCATCGTAATCGCCCAGCATATGCCGCGCCTTTTCACCCAATCCTTTGCGGAACGGCTCGATAAGATCTCACCTTTGCTCGTAAAGGAAGCAGAGGACAACGAGCCCCTTGCACCCGGCGTTGCGTTGATCGCACCCGGCGATACACATGTCGCGCTGCGAAGGAAAAACGGGCAGGTGACCGTGCAGAAGGTGAATAGCACTACCTATATTTACCGCCCCTCCGTCGACCTGCTTATGAGCACCACGGCGGTGGTGTACGGGTCGAGCGCCGCCGGCCTGATCTTGACGGGCATGGGGAACGACGGGCTTGCCGGTCTCAAGGACTTGAAATCACAGGGGGGCTATGTGATTGCACAGGATGAAGAAACGTGCGTGGTCTACGGTATGCCCAAGGCGGTGATCAATGCGGGCTTGGCGGACGCGGTGCTCCCGATCGAGCGGATGCCCGAGGAGATTGTCAGGATACTATAGGGGAAAAGCCGATGAGAAAGGCCGAAAGAGCAAAAGTTACCGGTAGGGTCCTCACCGGACTCGTCGCGCAACTGGGGGAATCGGATGATTTCAACAGGGCCAGGATCATAGAACAGCTCGTCTCGTCGCCGAGCAAGGAGCTGGTACATCAGGTGGTGCGCCTCCTGGACGACAAGAATACCGCCTTGCGGATGGATGTGCTCGACATCTTAAGGAAAACGGGGAAGTACGGCATAGACGCGGTCATTCACCTCCTCTACCACCCAAACGAAGATATCAGGGTCTTTGGGTGCGAGGTGCTGCGGAGCCTGAAGCACGCGTCGTCGCTGCCCTACCTCATCGAGAAAGTCTCTGAAGAGAATGAGAATGTGAAGAATGCCGCGGTAATGGCCCTTGGTGAATTCGATGACCCGAGGGCTGTCGATGTGCTCCTGGACGTGCTGCATCAAGAGGAATGGGCCGCCTTCTCGGCCATCTATAGTCTGGCGCTCATAGGGAACAGGCGGGCGGTGCCGGCGCTGATGGACGTGTTCATGCACCGTGAGGAAGAGCTGTCGCTCGCGGCGTGTGAGGCCCTCGTAGGCTTCCAGGATGACGCGATAATGGACAATATAGTCGATTTTGTCGACAACCTGGAAGAGGAAAAGAAGAATATTTTCATAAAGATTATCATCGAGCACGGGGACCGGCGAATATGTGAAAAGCTGGTAACGGTCATGGATGGGGACCTTTTCCACTATCTTTTGAATTACCTGAGAGTGGAAAAAAGGAAATCATTGAAGGTCATCAACCTGCTCGTCCATTTCAGGCACCCGGATTCGGCCCGGGCAATGCTTGACGTCCTCAAGGATATGGACCAGGACGGAGAGGAGTATGAAAAGGTCCTGTGCCTTTTCATGGAACTGAAGGACGTGTGGAGCCTTCATCTGGGGGAGTACCTGTCGAAGGAGGAGTACACGCTGCCCGTGATCAGGGCCTGCGGCGGCGTAGGATGCAAAATCGACGACCAGGTGCTCTTGCAGTGTTTTCACTCGTCGCCCCTGCCCACCAAAAGGGAGATCATGAAACAACTGGGCAGGATCACCAATGGAAACGGCCATAGAATCATCCGCGAGGCCATGCACGATGCCGACGGCCACCTCCAGGCCGAGGCGGCGGCAATTGCAGGCGCCGTGCCCATGCGTGAGCTGACCCAGGACGTCGAGCTTATCGCAAAAAAAGGGTTTGCGGATGTCAGGAAAAAGGCCCTGCTCGCCCTGCTCAGGCTCGATAGGGCCCTGGCACTGCAGGCGATACACGGATTTGTGACGAAGGGCGGTCCGGAAGATAAGAAGATTTACCTCGCCGTTACCCCTTACATAGATGGGAGCACCAATTTTCCTTTTCTGGAAAGGTTGATAGGGGACGCCGACGAAGTTGTGCGACAATCGGCCATTCGCGTGATCGGCAATTTTGTCGAGGACGAAAGATATCTCAGCCTCTTCGAGACGGTGCTCAAGAGCGGCAATGTCCCGAACGAGGTGCTCAAGGTGATAGGCATAAAGAGGCTGAAAGGCTTCAGAGAGTTGTTGATGGAGATATTCCTCGACCCCCTTCAGCCCTTGTGGACGAGGTACCATGCCCTCGCTGCCCTTGCCGTTTTTGGAGACAGCACCCTGTTCCCCATTTTTGTCGGCGGGCTGAAAGATGAGAATAACCTCATCAAGATCGGCAGTCTCAAAGCCCTTTCCGAGCTTCACGATAAGAGGGCGATCCACCACATAAGACCTTTCACGAAGAGCATCGATGAGGATGTCTCGACCGCCGCGACGCTGGCGCTTTCGATGCTCTCCCGATCCGAGGAAGCATGCTGACAAACGAGGAATTTATCCTTCTCAGGGACTTCGTCTATGAGAAAACGGGTATCTACTTCGCGGAGAACAAGGGGTATCTCCTCGAAAGCAGGTTGGCCGGCAGAATCGAGGAGCTCGGTCTTTCTTCCTTCGAAGAGTATCACTACTACCTGAAATACGGAGGGCTGAAGACGGCGCAGGAGCTGATCTCTCTGTTCGACCTCGTGACGACGAATGAAACCAGTTTCTTCAGAAATCCTCCACAACTCGACGCATTTAAGATGATCGTTCAGAAAACGCACACGAACGGAAGCTGGCCCGAAGGGGGACTGAGAATTTGGAGCGCCGGATGCTCCACCGGGGAGGAGCCCTATACGCTGGCGATACTCATGCTCGAACTGAACAGCCAGGTGGGGAGAACGCGGCCTTTTACGATTGTCGGGACGGACATCAGCACGAAGGCGCTGGAGTCCGCGAAAAGGGCGATCTTCAATCAGTACAGCGTCAGGAATACGGACAAGGACGTGCTGCGCAAATATTTCACGGAGAAAAAGGGCCAGTATATACTGAACGACGCGGTAAAAAGGCATGTGACCCTCGATTTCCTGAACTTAATAGATTCCGATTCCTACCGAAAATATAGGCAGATGGATATGATTTTTTGCAGAAACGTGCTCATATACTTTGATGAAAAGGGGAAGAAGAAGGTTATCGAGAACCTCTATGAATCGCTCAAGCCAAACGGCTATCTTACCATAGGGCATGCGGAAAGCCTGCACAATGTATCGCGCGGCTTTAAACCTTTGATTTTTCCCGGTACCATAGCGTATCAAAAGGGATGACGATGAAAAGAGTCCTGATTGTTGATGATTCTCCCACCATAAGGAAGTTCATAGGATACGTCCTGCGACGAAGAGACTATGCCACCGAAGAAGCGGAAGACGGCCTGGATGCCATGGAGAAGCTGAGTAATTATGAGATCGACCTGGTGATAGTCGACCTGAACATGCCGAACATGGACGGCATATCGTTTGTCAGGAATTTACGGAACAGCTACTACAATCTGGATCTCCCCGTGATCATGCTTACGACGACAAGCGACAGGGAACTGCAGGAGGAGGCTTACGGGGCGGGCATCAATATGTTCCTGACCAAGCCCGTGCAACCGAATGTCCTCCTCGACAACATTGAAAGTCTTTTAGGCGGAGGGCACTGATGGCAGATCAATTTCTCGAAAAAGATGAGATGAAGGAGATCATCGATGAGTTCATCGTCGAAGCGGGTGAGCTGACGGAAAAGGCGATCCAGGACGTCGTCGTCATAGAGAACAACCCCGATGAGGAGATGATCAACAGCATCTTCAGGGCCGTCCACACCGTAAAAGGCACATCGAGCTTCCTGGGGTTCGGCACGCTGTCGACCCTTGCCCACAGGTCCGAAGATATACTCGGCATGGTGAGGAAGGGGAACATAGCGCCGGACCACGCCGTGGGGGATGCGCTCCTCGAGGCCCTCGATCTGATAAAGACGCTCCTCGAAGAGATAAAGGAGAGCGGGGCCGAGCAGAGCGATACCGCTCCGACCATAGAGAAGCTGGAAGCCTTGAAAAACCAGGACAAAAAAGGGCAGGGGGAGACGCGGGCAGAGGCGGGCGCCGCCAGGACGGAGGAAGCGGCCGATGTCCCGAAAGACCAGGAAGGAGCGCCGGAGGGCAAGAAGCCGCCGGAGACCCTCGGCGATGCTGCCGCTCCCCTCGGTCAGGTGAGCAGCCTCCCCAACAAACCGAAGGCGCAGGCCCATAAAGAGGAGAGCACCATAAGGATCGAGGTCAAGAAGCTCGACGAGCTGATGAACCTGGCGGGGGAGCTCGTGTTGGGCAAGAACAGGCTCATACTGCTCAACAATACGGTAAAGAAGAGCGACGCGGCGCATAATGCCCTCGACAGCCTTGCCGACATAACGAATTACATTGAAGTGGTCACGAACGAGCTGCAGCTCTCCGTGATGCGCGCGAGGCTCGTGCCGATAAGCAAGCTGTTCAACAAGATACCGAGGCTCACGAGGGACCTGTCGGCAGAGTTCGGAAAGGTGATCGGGCTGACTATGGAGGGCGAGGAGACGGAGCTGGACCGCTCGCTCATCGAGGCACTCCACGACCCGCTCATCCATATTATAAGGAATTCGGTGGATCACGGGGTCGAGACGCCGGAAGAGAGAGAGCGGAAAGGGAAGCAGAAAGAGGGGACCCTCTCCCTCAAGGCATATAACGAAGGCAACAACGTGATCATCGAGGTATTCGACGACGGGAAGGGCATCAATGTGGAGGATGTCAAGAAGAAGGCCCGTGAAAAGGGCATACTGGGCGACGCCGAGCTTGCGACTCTACCGGCGCGCGAAGCGATGAACCTTGTTTTTGCGGCGGGGCTGAGCACCGCCAAGAAAGTGAGCAACATTTCTGGCAGGGGCGTGGGCATGGACGTGGTGAAGACCAACGTCGAGAAGATGAACGGCCAGGTCTCCATCGATTCGGAGGAAGGCAAGTGGACAAAGCTCACCATGCGGCTGCCCCTCACCCTTGCAATAATGAGGGCGCTCATCGTGGGGGTACTCGACGACCTCTATGCCATCCCATTGAATACCGTCACGGAGCTCGTCAAGGTCTCGGAGGGCTTGATAAAGTCTGTCGACAAAAAGGAAGTTCTTGTGCTGCGGGATAAAGTCATTCCGGTCGTCGACCTGGCGAGGGTTTTTACCGGCAAGCCTCAGCCCGGAGAGGACAAGTATGTCGTCATCTGCAATATCGGTGAAAAGACGATCGGCATCAAGGCGCGCGCAGTCGAGGGGCAGGAGGAAGTGGTGATCAAGCCTCTCGGTGAGTTTCTGGGGAACGTCAAAGGGATAGGAGGAGCGACGATCAGGGGGGACGGTAAGGCCATTCTTATCCTTGATATGTCCGCCCTGATCAGTCACAGCCTCTTTCCTGAATGCGTACAGAAAGATCGCCCAGGCTTCCTGAAAGGGGGCCGTGAGGGCAAGGAGAGCATAGCGAGCGACAACAAAAATGGGGCGTAAAGGACGACCAGGCAATCTCCGTGTTGACTTAAGTTTTCCTGCCTTGGTCCGATACACACCCTTAGAGGAGGACGGAACATGAATGAGGGACGGATCCTGCAATTGGTCACATTCAAAGTGGATAACGAGGAATTTGCGGTCGACATATTGAAGGTCCAGGAAATAAACAAGATGATCACTATTACCCGCATACCGAATGCCCCTCCCTTTGTCGAGGGCGTGATCAACCTGCGGGGCAAGATCATCCCGATCGTCGACCTTCGGAAGAGGTTGGGTTTTGAAGGGAAAAGCTACGATAAATCGACAAGGATAATCGTCATCGAGCTGGACGGCATGGTGCTCGGCTTCATCGTGGACTCGGTCTCCGAGGTCCTGAGGATCTCCGACAGCACGGTGGAGCCGCCCCCCGCTCTCGTTGCCGGGGTCGAATCCGACTATATCGAGGGAGTGGGCAAGCTGGATAACAGGCTCCTTATACTCCTCGAACTGAAGAAGATCTTTTCGGCGAGCGACAGAAAGGAACTAGAGAAGGCAGCGAACAATTAGGTGGGGATGCGATGGATGCGAAAGACCCTTTTTCCCATGATTCCGTCAACACTATCCAGGGCATCGCCAGGGAGTGGGCGCTTTCCTGCCGGCACGACCCGCCCCACATAAGGCAATACAAGAACCGTGAAAGAGAAAAGGGGCGACGGTTCCCTGACGCCGAGCAAAAACCTCCGCCGGAAAGCGAGAAGGAACGGGCGGCAACGAAAATAAGGGACGGGACGGAAGGGTTCGAGATCACGATATGAAAAATTTGCCTATGCGGAAAAAACTTCCCACCTTGTGCATTCATCCCTCTTTTCGCTCCTGCACCTAACATCCGTCCCACCCGAAACGGCGGGCGCGGAAGCCACGCGGGGCGAGGGGCGACTTGATGCCTCAACCTTCCAAATTACTCTTTATTCAACATTAAGAATTCAGCATTCAAAATTGTCTTCATGACGGTATGACAATTGCACAACATGGAGTCATGTTGAACGGCATCTTCAGTACCCAGAGTGGAAAATCGGCCAACGAGAGGGAGCTCGACATCATCGCGAACAATCTCGCAAACGCCCTCACCGCAGGGTTTAAGGCAATCTCGCCCGCCTTCAACTCCACAATAATCGAGGAGGCGGGCGGTCCGGACCAGCTCGCGGCAACCTATGTCAATATTCCGAACTCCTATATACAATTTTCTGACGCTCCCCTGACCCAGACGGGCAATGCCCTCGACCTCGCGTTGGAAGGAGACGGCTTTTTCGCGGTGTCCACGCCTCGCGGTACCATGTACACGAGAAACGGCCAGTTTGTAATCAGTGCGGAGAAGAAACTGGTCATGCCGAACGGCGACGCGGTTATGGGCCAGAGCGGGGGCGACATCACCCTTGACGGGATGAACAACGGAAAGGACATCAGGATAGAGAAGGACGGCTCCATTTACGTGGACAAGTTCTTTGTGGACAGGCTGAAGATTGTCGACTTCCCCAACAAGCAAGCCCTGCAAAACGCAGGGGGGAGCCTGTTCATCAATACGGATGAGAAGAACAACGGCGAAGTCCCGGCCGACAGGTTTTCGGTGCAGCAAGGCGCGTATGAGGTTTCGAACGTCGATATCATGAACGAGATGGTGCGCATGATCTCTGTGCTGAGGGCATACGAGTCGTACACGAAGGTTGACCAATCCGCGTCCGATATGCTCGGCAAGCTGATAGATTTAGGGAAATTCTAGGAGGCACGCATGTTAAGAGCTCTATGGACCGCCGCGACCGGCATGAATGTCCAACAGGTAAACCTCGACGTGATCGCGAACAACATCGCGAACGTCAATACGACCGCATTCAAGGCCAGTAGAGCCAACTTCCAGGACCTGATGTATCAGAACCTGCGCCTCCAGGGGACCAAGACCGAACAAGGCAACCAGGTCCCGACAGGCATACAGATAGGTCAGGGCGCCAAGCTGGCTGCGGTTCAGAAGCAATTCTCCCAGGGGGATTACCAGCAGACGCAAAACCAATTGGACCTGGCAATCGAGGGGAACGGGTTCCTGCTGATCCAGCTGCCTTCGGGTGAGAAGGCGTACACGCGGGCCGGCTCGTTCCAGCGTGACTCGGAGGGGAGGATATGTACGTCTGACGGATATTTGCTCGACCCGGGCATCACCATACCCCAAAACGCCGTCGCCGTGACCGTTGCAACCGACGGCACCATCTCGGTCCAGGTACAGAACCAGACAGCGCTCCAGCAGGTGGGGACCCTTAACCTGTGGACGTTCCCCAACCTCGGAGGCTTGAACGCGATAGGAAAGAACCTGTACCAGGAGACCGATGCCAGCGGATCCGCCATTTCGGGATTGCCCGGTCAAAACGGTTTCGGGACGGTCCTTCAAGGATACCTCGAGATGTCCAACGTCAACGTCATGCAGGAAATGATTAACCTGATTATCGGGCAGAGGGCATATGAAGCGAATTCAAAAGCAATCCAGGCGGCGGACCAGATGCTGCAGATGTCGAATAATGTCAGGCAAGGGTAGAACCGCCGCGCTTGCTCTGCTGTGTCTTTTCGCCGCGCTCATGCTGCCGTGCAGCGTGCGGGCGACGACGCTGGAGTCGGAGGTGAGCCGGTTCGTGCAACACATGTACGGCGGCAATGACATTCAGATTACCTTCGCCGGTGTGCCGCACCAGGCGAAAGGAGAGGTATCGGTGAAAACCCTCGGCTTCACCAAGGTGCCGGACGCCAATGGCGACGGGGTATGCCTCGCGGGAATCGAAGGAAGAACAGGGGTGGAGACGAACGTCTACGTGCCCTTCAGGGTGCTCGTAAAGAAGAAGCTTTACATGGCGAAGCATCACCTCACGAAGGGCGAAGCGATCCGCCTCGCGGACCTCGATGAGAAAGAGAGTTTTCTCAACGGCGTGGGGGCGGACTATCCCGCGTGCGTGGAGGAGATAGTAGGCAAAAAGGCAAAAAAGGAGATACCCGCAGGCGAGATCGTGACGAGTCAGCTCCTTGAGAAGGTCATGGCCGTGCAAAAGGGGGAAACGGTCAGCATGCGGGCGGAGAACAATAGACTGGTCGTCCAGTGGAAGGGCACGGCCCTCGATAAAGGAAAAGTGGGAGACCTCGTGAAAGTGAGGAGCCCGTCGGGGAAAGAGGTCATCGGTAAAGTGACGGGAAATAACACGGTGGCGGTGGAATTTTGAGGAAAGAGATCGCCGGAACGCTGTTGTTCATATGCTCTTGTCTCCCGGCGGGGTGTATCTCCATCGAGCCTTCCAAGATAGCCAATGAGCCGCTATCCATCTCCAAGACTTACAGGACGCCTCCTGAAAAGCCCGCGGCGCCGGAAGCGAAGAACGGAAGCGTCTGGCAGGGCAGGCTTAACAACATGTTCAGCGACCAGAGGGCGAGGAATGTGGGCGATATACTGACGATAAACATCGTCGAGGTATCTCAGGCCTCGGAAAGCGCGTCAACGGCCACGACGAGGAAGTCGCAGACGATTGCGGGCATCACCAACTTCTTCGGTCTCGAGACCAATCCGAACGGCCCGTGGAAGAATCCCGGCACGCTGATAAACGCAAACTCTCCGAACAATGACTTCACGGGCACCGGTGCGACGACCCGCGCCGGGTCGCTTTCCGCCACCATAACCGCGCGGGTGATGGACGTGCTGCCGAACGGCAACCTCACGATCGAGGGCAAACGAGAGATCTACGTCAACAATGAGAAGAAAGAGCTGCTGCTCCAGGGTATCGTGAGGCAAAGGGACATAGCCTTCGACAATACGATATCGTCCACCCAGATAGCCGATGCAAAAGTCATCTATACAGGTATCGGCGTTGTGGCGGAGAAGCAGAGGCCCGGGTGGGCCGCACGCTTGTTTGATTTTCTCTATCCTTTTTAGGACCGGGAGTTCGGAGCATGACCATGGGCGCAGGAAGAGCACTGCCTGAGACGAAGATAAGACGGACGTGGATGGAACGGGCTGCGCTTATCGCAGCCGTCCTCAGCGTCGCTTTTGCAATCGGTGCCCCGCATACCTGCTTTTCGGCGAGAATAAAGGATATCGCCTACGTGAACGGCGTCAGGCCGAATGTGCTTATCGGCTACGGGCTGGTGGTGGGACTCAAGCGGACGGGCGACAAGGTGCAGACTATCTTTACCACGCAGACCCTCTCGAACATGCTCGAAAAGATGGGGGTCATCGTGGATCCCAAGGCAACGAAGATCAATAACGTCGCGGCGGTGATGGTGACCGCCGAATTGCCCGCCTTTTCGAGGGTCGGCAACAGGATCGACGTGACCGTCTCATCCATGGGGGATGCATCGAGCCTGGAAGGCGGCGTGCTCCTGATGACGCCCCTGCGCGGCGGGGACGGCCAGACGTATGCCGTTGCCCAGGGCGCGATTACAGTGGGCGGCTTCGCGACCAGCGGTCAGGGTGGATCGGTCCAGAAGAACCATCCTACGGTGGCGAGGATCGCAAACGGGGCCATTGTGGAACAGGAAATCGAATACGCTGCCCTGAAAGGAGACTCCGTGGCGATCTCCCTCAAGCGATCCGATTTTACGAATGTGCGCAAGGTGGTGGAGCGTATCAACAGGGTCTTCGAAGGGTGCGCCGCCGCCCAGGACGGAAGAACAATCGCCCTGGCGGTCCCGTGGGAGCTGAGGGAAAACCCGGTAAAATTCCTCTCGATTATCGAGAATCTCGATATAAAACCCGATAACGGGGCAAAGATCGTTGTCGACGAAAAGACGGGCACCATAGTGATCGGTGAAGACGTGAGAGTTGCGACGGTTGGTATATCTCACGGGAATATAAGCGTTCAGATCAAAGAGATGAAAAATGTGAGCCAGCCCCTGCCTTTTTCCAGGGGCGGACAAACGGTTGTCACCCCGGAGACGGAGATCAGGGTGGAGGAAGAGAAAGGACACTTCTACTATATGGAGGAGGGGACGAGCATAAAGGAGCTCGTCAACGCCCTCAACGCCATCGGTGTCTCGACGAGGGACGTCATCATAATCCTCCAGACGATAAAAGCGTCCGGGGCGCTCAATGCGGAGCTTGAAGTGATATAATTGGTGGAGGGGGCGCTGAGCCCCAAAGATAGCGAGGTGCGGCACATGGACTCAGGAACGAGAATCGATGCGTTGACAGCGACCGGGGCCTCATCGGATGCAAAGGCCGGGAGGCGGCAATCGATGGAGAAGGCGGCGGAAGGCTTCGAGTCCTTTTTCATCTATAATATGCTGAAGGAGGCTCGATAAAGCATCCCAGTTCACCAAGAAGAGCTACACCCAGGAGACCGAGATGTCGATCTTCTATGAAAAGGTGGCCGATTTTCTCGCGAAGAGGGGCATAGGGATAAAAGAGGCAATTATGAAATATCTGTCAAGGACGGGCTAAAGTTTTGCGCGTATTCGGCGACATAGGTAAGCAGGAGGTAGTATGCCATGAAGATAGAGAATGACAAGCAGGTCGTTCTGCTGAACAGCCTGACGAAGCCCGGATCGACAAAAGGGGCGGGCGATGCCCAGGTCGGCTCGCAAAAAGTCGCTGGCAGTGGGGATAAGGTCGAGCTTTCGGGCTGGAAGGACGAAGTCAACAGACTCAAAGAACAGGTAAAGGCGCTCCCCGACGTGAACGAAGACAAGGTGGCGAACATGAAGCAGGCCATAGATTCGGGGACTTACAATGCAAAGGGCGTACTGGTGGCACGGAGCATACTCAAGAGCCACCTGCTTGACGAGACATTGTGACATGGAAGGGGAGAAGCTGATAGGGCTGGAACACGAAGAGCTGAAAGTCCTGGGGGAGTTCCTGGGGGCCTTGACTGCCGAGAGGGACGCCATAATCTCCTTCTCTCTTGAGGGTATTATCAGGGAAAACAACAGAAAAGAGGAGATCCTCAAACGGCTTGAATACATCGAGACCGAAAAGGAAAAGCTCCTGGCTCCCACGGGCGACCACGCCGCAATGGCGGAAAGCGAGGCATGGAGGTCCCTTGGGGAGCGGATCGAGGGAAAAGTCAGGGAAGTGAGGACGGCACTGGAGAAGAACATGAAGCTCCTCTCCTTTTCGATGGACCATGTGAAGTCCTCGCTGGAAAAGGTCATAGAATTTATCAACAGGACGTCCTACGAAAAGGGAAGAAGCATCTCCATCATGGTATCGAGGAGAGTTTAGTGTCCGTCTCTTCCATACTCAATATCGCGAAGAGTGCGCTTTCCGCGAACCAGACTGCGATCCAGACCATATCTCATAACATAGCCAACGTGGACACGGCGGGCTATTCGAGGCAGGAGGCCGTTCTGGAGGAAGCGACACCTACTCCTTCGTCAGTGGGCCTCCTGGGGAACGGCGTTATTGTCCAGCAAATCAAAAGCTACCTCGACCAGAACACCCAGAACGCAATCTCGGCCAAGAACAGCGACCTCCAGGGACAGACGGTATACGAGAACTACGCGACGAGCATACAGGGCGTCCTCAATGAGAATAACTCAAATCTCTCCGCGAGCGTGACGCAGTTCTTCAACGACTGGCAGGCATTGTCGACGGACCCGACGAGCACTGCTGAGAAGGAGACGGTTGCATCGGACGGTCAGAACCTGTGTAGCACTATCAACGGCATGTACGGCGACCTCACCTCCCTGCAGGCACAAGCGAACGGCGACGTAATTTCCGCCATCAGCGATGTCAATACGACGCTCACCTCCATTGCCTCCCTCAATCAGGAGATCGCCCAGAGCCAGGTGGGGACGAGTCAAGCCAACGACTACATCGACCAGAGGAACCAGCTCCTGCAAACACTCTCGGGAGAGATGAACATCAATTGCGTGATGAACAATAACAACATGGTGACGGTCTTCACCGCGAGCGGCAAAAGCCTCGTTCAGGGGAACATCGCTTCCCGCCTCACCCAGGTTCAGGACCCGGTCACGGGCTTCACAAGGGTAGGGCTGCAGGGCGCATCCGGAGACGTCGTCGACATCACCGGCGAGATCACAGGGGGGTCCCTCGGCGCCCTCATCACCACTCGGGACACCACGCTCAACAACTACATAAGCGATCTTAACGGCCTGGCCAAATCCATCACGGAAAACGTGAACTATTTCAGCCAGATGGGCAACGGCGGCACGCCGGATCAGGCCGCGTCCACCGGCACGTTTTTTCAGCCCGTTGCCGGCGGGAATTACGCGGGACACATGGCTTTGTCCGGTCAAATCGTCGATTCTTCGGGCAACATTCAGGCCGATAACGTGATGACGACCTCTTCAACCTCGGATACGACGGACAACGACGTCGCGCTGAGGATAGCGTCCCTGGCAAATGAGACGCTTCTCAATGGAAATATTGTTGCGTCAACCGCCTTCGCGTCGCATACCACGGCCCTGGGGATTTCAGGAAACCTTGCCGTGAACGGCGTGGCCGTCGCCATAGGGGCGGGGGACTCGCTCTCCGATATCGCGGCGGCCGTGAATGGGGTCACAGGCCAGACGGGCGTCTCGGCCTCGGTCACCGGTTCAGCAGGGGCTTATCAACTGGTGCTCAGGGCCGCCACGACCGGCCAGCACATCTCTGTCGTAAACGGAGACCTCGATGCGTCGTCGAAAAGCGTCCTCCAGACGCTCACCTCCACGTCGGTCGCCGACCCTACCGCGGCCATGAATCTCACCGGCACCATCCAGTTGGGGCACGACCAGCAGGGGCGTCCGGTCTCCGTAACCGTCGCTTCCGCCGACAGCCTGAACGACGTCATTTCTCACATGAACACCGCATTTACGAACGCAGGCATCGGTGTTACCGCGTCCCTGTCCAATAATGAGCTGGCGTTATCGAACGGGTCCGGCCCTATTCCCGTTGCAGCAAGCCAGGTCACCGAAACCCTGGGCGTCACGGGAGCTACCTACACCGACTATCAGGCGAGCGTCGTCTCCAAGGTGGGGGAGGCGGTGAAGAGCGCCACGAGCCTCGTCGACTTTAATCAGAACGCCATGACGTCGCTCCAGCAGCAGCAGGCGAGCGTGTCGGGCGTGTCGATCGATGAAGAGATGTCGAATCTCATCAAGTACGAGAACGCCTACCAGGCGGCTGCGCGCCTTTACACGGTTGCCGACGGCCTCCTGAGCACCTTAATGAATGCAGTGGGGGTAACCACGACGACATGAGAGTAACCGACAGTTTTAGATTCCAGGTGTACACGGCCACGCTCTCCACGCTCAAAGCGCAGATGGACAATGCGACAACTGAGATTTCGTCGGGAAAGAAGGTGCTTGTGCCTTCGGACGATCCCACGAGCTTCGCCCAGAACATGCAGATCACCGCCGAGCAGAGCCAGAACACCCAGTACGGGAGCAATCTGAATAGCCTCCAGGCGAAGGGCGCCTACTATGAGACTTCACTGAACTCGATCGGCGACCTCCTGACGACGGTCAAGCAACTGGCCGTGCAGATGTCGTCCCCTACGGTGGACGCGAGCTCGAGGACCGCCGCGGCAGACCAGGTTGACGGCTATATCCAGCAGCTCGTGGCCGTGGGGAACACGAAGGTGGGAGACACGTATATCTTCGGGGGAAAGAAGTCGAGCAGCGCGGCCTACAGCCTGGACAGCAGCACCAACAACGTGACGTTCAACGGCACAGACGACGTGGCTAAGGTTGCCGTGAGCGCATCGGCTACCATCGATGGCGGTATCTCGGGGAGCAGCGCCTTCACTGGTGAGGTCAACGGACAGGGCGTCGACATCTTTGCGACGCTGAAGCAGTTCAGGGACGACCTCGCAAACAACGATACCTCGGCCCTGGCAACCGACTCGACCAACATCGACAACTGCGTCGACCTGACGGCGAACAACCTCGCCTATGTCGGCACGTACACGAAGAACATAAGCAGCCTCCTGAGCACAAACGCAACGACGGACACCACCCTTACTCAGACGTCCTCAAACCTGGTGGACGTCGATACGGCGAAGGCCTATTCCGATTACACGACCCTGTCAACGGCATACCAGGCGGCCCTCTACGTGATGTCGAAGGTCGAGAGCCTGAGCATACTCAACTATCTACCGGCGTAAGAAAGAGGATGAATGCTTGTACTGTCGAGAAAGAAACACCAGTCCATCCTTATCCGTGGAAAAGGCGGGGACATAAGGGTCGTCGCCCTGGAAGCGGAGAAGGGAAGGCTGAGGCTCGGCATAGAGGCCCCCGGGGGCTATACGATCATACGTGAGGAGCTTGTGGGCGAGATAAGGGACGCCAACAGGCAATCGGCACTCGACGGGATCGATGCGATCAGAAAGGTCATGGGTAACGGCGATGAGTGAGATCTTTCTTAAGGGCAAGGTCATCGGGTTCGAAGAGAGCGAAAGGTATGCGCTCCAGGACGCCTTCGGCCCGGATTCGCCCTTCAGGCTGCTCAAATGCCTCGATTCGGGCATCGCCTTCCTCGTGGTCAACCCGTATCAAGCCGTCGAGGAGTACGCCTTCGACGTGGAGGACGACACCATCGCGACCCTCTCCCTCACCGAAGGCGGCATCGAGCACCTCGCGGTCCTCTGCATCGCGAGATACGGGAAAGAGATGTTCTATGTCAACTTGAGGTCACCCCTCCTTGTCAACACGGAAAAAGGGCTCTTCATGCAGGTGATCCTGCCGAACGAAGGGTACCCGGTCTCGGCCCCGGTCGCAATAAAGGCATAGATCCCACCCCCGCTTCTTTTTAAGAATTCCCCTTAAGTATCTTTCATATCCGGTCGATAATATGATCATGGAAGGAGAGGAGGTGACAAAAATCGATCCTTCCGACCATGGCATGATGCCAAATAAAAACTAAACATGGAGGTTTGAAATGTCATTGACACTCAACACAAACGTGGCTTCGTTGAATACCCAGAACTGGCTGTCGGTCAACACCGCGGCCCAGGCAAAGGCAACCCAGGAACTTTCGAGCGGCTACAAGCTCAACAGCGCGGCAGACGACCCGGCGGGCTACGCCATCGCCTTTAAGCTGGGCGTAAAATCCGCGGTGCTCCAGACAGCGACCAACAACGCGAACCAGGGAACGGCAATGCTCCAGGTGGCACAGGGCGCCATGCAGCAGATCGGCAACATCCTCACCCAATTGAAGCAGATCGCCACGGAGGCCTCTTCGGCGAACAACGCATCGGACCTTAACTCCCTCGATAACCAGAGGAGCGCCCTTGAGACCCAGATCGACAACATCAATTCGAGCACGGCTTACAGCGGCAGCAACGTCTTTGGTGCCGGCAATACCGCTGTCGCCACCGACACACCGACTACCGGCCTCTCGGCGTATAACGTCGCGGCCTTTAGCGCGGCCTCGGGGGCCGTATATACCTTAACCGCCACGGCGACAACCGTGACAATGACGAGCAATGCCGCAGGCACGCCCCACCAGACCCTCGCCAACGTCGCACCGACCGGCCTGAACACCAGTGTCCTTAACTTCACACAGTTCGGTATACAGCTTACCGTGAACAAGAACCAGGCGAGCCTGGCCGGTACGTTGACGGTCACCAGGGGTGCCGGCAACCTTACGTTCCAGGCGGGCGATATGGCCACCGCTGCCAACCAGGTCTCGGTAAGCCTGGGCAACGTTGACCACACGACGCTCGGTATTACCGGCGACGTCTCGAGCGCAGCCAACGCTCAGGCATACATGGGCGCCGTCGACACCGCCATCGGGAACCTTGACCTGGCTGAGAGCGGCGTCGGCAACGCGCAGGATCAGCTCGGTTACCAGACGGCTAACCTGCAGACCATGAACCAGAACACGCAGGCTGCCGCGTCGGCTATCAAGGACACGGACTACGCAAAATCGATGTCCGATTTCGCGAAGTACCAGATCGCGACCCAGGCGGGCGTCGCCATGCTCTCCCAGGCCAACCAGCTTCCACAGCAGATACTCAGCCTGATCAAGAACGGATAACCAACGCTGCATTCCTGCCCCCTCTCCAAGAGAGGGGGCAGGAATCTTTTAATAGGGTGAGGGCGCGTAACAAGAGGCAGTTTCTGCAAGGAGCGGCGTAAAACTTGCATCCGTTGAAAGAAAGGCATGTACGGGCCCCGCGCCGGAAAGAGGCGGAAGGCCTCGATCAGTGAAGGAGGACACGAGATGTCATCAACGTCATCTACTTCATCGACGTCGTCACCGTCGTCAATGGTCAACCTTACCGGTATCGTGAGCAACACGGACTGGCAAAGCCTTGCCTCCGAGATAAATGCCAACCAGAAGACGGCAGCCGAGACCCCTTTGAACAACGACATCACGAGTCAACAAAACCTCTTGTCCGCCTGGCAGTCCTTTAATACCACGCTTTCCGCCCTCACGAGCTACATCAGCACGAATAGCCTCAACGCGGAGGCCGGCTACCAGACATTCACCGGGTCCCTGACATGCGCGGACTCCTCCATCACGCCGTCAAACGTGCTCTCTGCGACGACCGGAACGGGTACCATTGCGGCCGGCACCTATTCCATAGAGGTGTCGACGCTCGCGACCGCCGAGAAGATCGCATCCGATCCGCAGACGTCGAGCACGACCGCCCTCGGATATTCGGGCAATATGCTGATAAACGGCAAGACCGTCACCGTCGCATCGACCGACACGCTCTCGAATATCGTCACGAAGATAAACAGCGCGGGCGCCGGGGTGAACGCATCCTTGCTCAACACGTCGGGTACGCAGTCCTGTTTGACTATCGAGTCGAGCGGGGCCGGCTCGTCCGGCATAACCCTGGCGGACGGCACGGGCTCTACCGTGCTGGAGTCGCTGGGCCTCGTTGCCGGCGGTGCGCCGAAGAACCTGTTGCAGGCCGGGCATGATGCCGCCTTTTCCGTTGACGGCTATAGCATGACCTCTTCCTCGAATACGGTCACCGGGGTGATCCCCGGGGTCACGCTCACCCTGAAAGGCCTGAACCCTTCGACACCCATAGAGTTGAACATCAGCCAGGACACCTCCGGCCTGAGCACCGACGCGAGCACCCTCGTGAGCGACCTGAACAGCGTCCTCAGTTATATAAACAACCAGAATACGTACAATGCCTCATCTTCATCCACGTCGACGTCGAACGTACTCATGGGCAACCCCACTCTTTACGCGGTAAAGAACTCCATAACCGGTACGCTCTTTGCGAACGTACAGGGGAACTCGACCTACACGACGGCCGCGTCCATCGGCATCAGCTTCGGCAAGGACGGCACGGTGAGTCTCGACTCGAACACATTCTCCGCCGCCCTATCGGCCAACCCGACGGAAACGGTCAATGCCGTCAAGTCCCTGAGCACTGCCCTTTACACGAACCTTAACGCTTACGTGGATCCTTCGACGGGCATCCTTACGTCCCTGCAGACATCCATCAACGACAAGATCACCCAGGATAACACACAACTGCAAGCGGTGGACGACCGGTGCGCCCAGCAGGCGACAGCGCTGCAGAATGAGTTCACCAACCTCGAGCTCGTTATCGAGCAGGCCAACACGACGAAAACCTGGCTCACGGACACGATCAACGCAATGACAGGCACGCCAGGCTCGGCATCATCGTCTTCGCTCTGGGAGCTCCATGAATCCGTACGACGCCTACGCCGCCGCCACGACGATGACGAACGAGCGCGACAAGGGGAAAATACTCCTCATGGTGCTCGAGACCCTCACCAAGAAACTTGACGAAGTGAAGGTGCTCATCAGCCAAAAAAAGTACGAGAGAAAGTACGAGGAGCTGACGAAAATCACGCAAGCTCTCCAGATCCTTAACGCTTCCCTCGACATGTCCCTCGGCGAGGTCCCGAAAAACCTTTCCCTTCTCTACGACTATCTCATGAGGCGGCTGCAGGAGGTCCATACGAGCCTCGACCTCGGGACCCTGGACGAATGCAAGTCGATTCTTGCGGCCATATCGGAGGGCTTTACCGAGGCTTACCGAACGGAGAAGAAAAGGACTCACACCGTGGCCGGTGCTGAAACGGGCGCTTCAGGGAGAATGGTATGAGTTTTGCATTTCTCTCCCCATGGACAAAGACAGGGGGTTCGAAGACAAGGAAGAGATACTCAGCGCAAGAGGCCTCATGAGAGAGGTGACGGACGTGAACATGAAGAGAATTCGCGCGAGGCTCGCGGAGCGCGGTGTGAGTGCCGGTTCCTCGACATTCCTGCGTCATCAGGCATGCAGAGGTAAAGGCCAGGGCAAAAACCCATGAAAGGTGCCGACCGGCAGACAGCGAGGGATTTCGTCCAATTGAGCCGCGAGGCCCAGAAGGAGTTGAGCAGGGACAGGCTTATCGAGCCTGCTTATGCAAAGGAGAGGACTTATCTGCGACGCGCAGACGTCCGGAAGGCGGCTCGACCTCCCCCTCGATGAGCTGAAGGAATGCCTCGAAAGAGAGGTCGACCTCCTGTCCCGCCTCAATTATGAGAGGCAGAAGCTCCTTGAGGAGATGGAAGAGCTTTCGAAAAACAGGAACGCCACACGGAAATATTGCGCAAAGTTTCCGTTCCCCCCGCTGCCCGTCTTTTTCGATACAACCACATAGACGCGTCTTAAGTTTTAAGTTGTCAGGCCGATAAGTAGACTAGAGGGACAACTATGACCGTGTCTGACTACCAGATCAATAGCGTCATCAAGACCTACATGCGCAACATGAAAAGCAGGATGGGTCGTGGCGGCAAGGCACGCGATCTGCCGGACGAAGAGGACAATGTCATCATATCGGAAGAGGGCATGAAAAGGGTGCTTTTCGAGAGAATAGGCGAGAAAATGACGGAAAGATTGAGGAGACATGACCAGAAAGGATGAGCCGTTCAGGATACTTATAGTCGACGATAACCGCGAGATCAGAAGCATTCTCGAAGAATATCTGCGGGAAGAGGGCTACCTCGCGCAAGGTGCCGCGGACGGAAACGAGGCGCTGGCACACTACGCGGAAACCCCCTTCGATCTCATCATCACCGACCTGAACATGCCGGGAATGACCGGCATAGAGCTGATCAGGGAGATCGCCAAGGGTGAAAATGCAACCGAATTCATTATCATTACAGGTTACGCGTCCCTCGACAGCGCCATAGAATCGGTAAAGGCCGGGGCTTTCGACTACCTGGTAAAACCCTTCAGGATCGAAGAATTGAAGGTGGTGATCAAGAACGCGAGAGACAAAATAGTGCTGAAGAAGGCCAACAAGGAGCTGTTCGACAAGCTGAAGAGCTTCTATTTCGAGATATCGAGGTACCGCAAATGGCTGGACGCAGAGCAGATAGCGCGTTTTACCGAGGGCGAGATGGATGAAGTCCATATGGATGAAAGCATCCTTCCTGAGGCTGCAGATAAATAACGAGTGGAGTGGAGGCCATAGGTCGATCTCATGATCGAAGGTTCAAAAATTCTCCTTGTAGACGACAGCCCCGATATCATTCAGCTCGTCTCGGACTTCCTTGCTCCCTATAGCTGTGAAGTCTATAAGGCCTCGACGGGAAAGCAGGCCATCGATGTGCTCTCGGGCAAGAGTATCGAGATCGTGATACTCGACGTAAAACTGCCCGATACCGACGGCATCTCACTGCTGGACACGATCAGGCTTCAGGACCCGACCATTGCCGTCGTGATGATCACCGGGTATAACGACCCGGACCTGATCATCGAGGCGATGAAAAAGGGCGCAAGCGATTTCCTGATGAAGCCCTTTTCCATCGACAAGCTCTTGCTGGGGATCATGAAAGTCCGAAAACAGAGAGAGCTTCTCCTGGAAAAGAACAGCATCCTGTCCGACCTGGAGGACACGAGGAAGATTGAGGTGCTCAACCGCCAACTCCAGGCCAAGATCGCCGAGCTGACCAAGATGTACCATATTTCGAATACGTTCAATTCCCTGAGCATATTTGACGATATCTACGAAAAAACCGTTCTGGTGGTAAAAGAGGTCCTCAATTCGGCGGTGTGCGGCTACTATATAGTGGACCACGAGAACCGTCAGCTTATTCTCTACAAGACGGAGACAGCACGGGATGGAAGCATCGAGAGAACTATACCCGTCTCATCATCGTTGATGGAGGAAGTCGGCTCCGGGAAGAGGCATTTCCTGATGGAGAACAAGATATTCCTCTCCCTCGTAATAAAGGGAGAATGGGTGGGCGCCATCATGATGGGGGGCAAGTCGAACGGGCGCGGCCCGAAGAACGGCTTCAGCCAGGACAATATAAATTTCCTGCGGATGATAGCGGACAAGGCCTCCACGCAGATCGAGAACAGATTGCTTTACGAAAGTCTCTTCGAGGGCGTCCTTCACACGCTGACCTCTTTGATCGTCGCCATCAACAGACGGGACATGTACACCGAAGGCCACTGCAGGCGGGTCGCAGAGATGTCGCTTCTCCTTGCGGACGCCCTCGGCGCAACCGATTATGACAGGGATGTGGTGCGGATCGTCGCACCCATTCACGATGTGGGCAAAATCGGGATCCCCGATTCGATCCTCCTGAAGGAAGGCAAGTTGACCGACGATGAGTATACGCTCATGAAGAGCCATTCGGTCTACGGGGAGGAGATCATAAACCGTTTCGATATACTGGCGAATGAAGCCAGGATAACGAGGCACCACCACGAGAGGTTCGACGGCACCGGCTACCCCGACTGTCTTGCCGGAGAAAATATCCCGTACTCTTCGAGGTTGATTGCCCTCTGCGATACTTGCGATGCCATGATGACCGACAGGCCTTACAGAAAGGCCCAGACAAAGGAGGAGGTACTGGCGGAGATCAAGAGGTGCAGGGGAAAACAGTTCGACCCGGATATGGCGGACTGTTTCATGGAGATGATAGGCAGTGGACTCCGCAGAGCGTGAAAGACGCGAATTCTTCAGAATAAGCGACCGTTTGCTCCTGGAATTTAAGGAGGTAAGCCGCCAGGAATCTTTCGTGCTGGAAAAAACCCTGAAAGGACCGGACCTTTTCCCCGGTCTTTTGGCGTCCGGGGCCGATGCGCTGCCGGAGCGCTCCGCCTTTCGAAAGAACGAGCTGTATACCTATTTCGACAGCATCGACAGGAAGCTCAATGCGTTAATCGAGATGCTGTCGGATAAGGACAACAGCTTTCAGAGCACATACGTCGACGTCTCGATAAGTGGTTGTGGCCTGAAATATTGTTCGGCCGTGAAACTGGACGAAGGCGCCTACCTGGAGCTCCGCATCGGGCTGCCGTCCTTTCCCGGTCGCCCCATCAGGGCGCTTGGCAGAGTGGTGCGGGTCACCCTCGCTGGGACTGAGGAGAGGGATGGGTGGGAGACGGCCGTAAGCTTTGCGGCCATAAGCGAAAAAGACCGGGACGCCCTGGTCGGTCACATTTTTTCGAGGGAGAGAGAGTGCCTGAGGATGAAGCAGCTACCCTAGGCGGACGGAAAAGCGATGGATATCACGACCATAGTCGGCCTGTTTTTGGGAATTGGCGCTGTGCTTGTCTCTTTTGTCATGGAGGGCGGCCACCTTGCTGCGCTCATCCAGGCGCCGGCCATGATCCTGGTTATCGTCGGCACTTTCGGCGCCGCGACCGTGACCACGTCATTCGACCAGCTGCGCAACCTGCCGAAGCTCTTCAAGATCATTCTCTTTGAAAAGAAGCTTGACCCCCTGCCGCTGATCGACTTTATCTTCACGCTCTCACAGAAGTCGCGCAAGAACGGCCTGTTAAGCCTTGAAAAAGAGCTTCTCCACAATACGCGATTCCTTTCTCAAGAAAGCGATCCAGCTTGCCATAGATGGTTTTGAAACGACGAAGATCAAGGAAATACTCGAAATAGAGATGTCCTACATGCACGAGCGGCACAAGATAGGCTCCGCGTTCTTCCAGAAGCTTGGCGGATTTTCACCGACCCTCGGGATACTGGGAACGGTCCTCGGCCTTATCCATGCCCTGGGGAGCATGGAGGACAGCTCGAATATGGCTTCCGCGATTGCCGGGGCTTTCATTGCGACCCTGTGGGGGGTTGCGATGGCCAACCTTATCTACCTGCCTATTTCCGATAAGCTCAAGGCAAAGCACCAGGATGAAGTGATCTACCTCGAAATAATAAGCGAAGGGATCGTCTCCCTCGCCATGGGCGACAACCCGAGGGTGATCAGGATGAAGCTCCTGTCTTTCCTCCTTCCCGACCAGCGTGCGGGAGAAGAATGATGAAAAAGCGGAGGACGGAGGACGAGCGCGAGGACTTGCAGCGATGGCTCATCACGTACGCCGACCTGATCACGCTCCTTTTAGCGTTCTTCATCATGATGTATACGTTCTCCAAGCAGGACGCCCAGAAGCACCAGGAAGTGGCGGAGCGCCTGAAGGCCATATTCATGGGCGGATCGAGCGTCGTCAAAGAGGGGGGCGCGACCGCATCGAAAGTGGTCGATGTGTCGCCCGGGCCGGCGGCGCCGGCCGGCCGCGAGATCGAGACGGAGCTGGAAAACCAGATAGCGGCCATGGCGAGCGCGTTCGACGAGGGGCACAAGATTTCGGTCTTCAGGGACGAGAGAGGCATCGTCATCCGCATAATGGACAGGGCCTTTTTCGATGAAGGGAAGGCAGAGCTGAAAGAGACGGCGAAAAGCGCACTGCGGAAGATCGCCCCGATACTGGAGAAGAGCAATAACCACGTGAACATCGAGGGGCATACGGACGACGTGCCGATCAATACCGCGGAATTCAGGTCCAATTGGGAGCTTTCGACGAGAAGGGCCACCGAAGTGGTGCGCCACCTGATCGAAAAGTATGGGTTCCAACCCAGCCGGATCTCCGCGTCGGGCTACGCGGAATACCGGCCCGTCGCCGCCAATGACACCCAGCAGAACCGGGCCCTGAACAGAAGGATAGAGATAATCCTGCTCAATCCGCCAAAAGGCAACAAATAGGGCCGGCTGGCGGCCGGCCTCTTTAATATCCGCTTCGGATAGGTTAAATTATTGGCATGCAAGAGTTCGTGTTCGGACCGGTCCCCTCAAGGAGGCTCGGCTTTTCTCTGGGTGTGGACATAATCCCGCGCAAGTACTGCAGCTTCGACTGCATTTACTGCCAGGTCGGCAAGACGACGCACAAGGAAGTGGAACGGCGCAGCTTCTCGGACCCGGGTTTAATCGTCACACAGGTGGTCGAAAGGGTGGAAGAGGGGAGGCGCATCGATTTTATCAGCCTTTCCGGCTCGGGGGAGCCGACCCTTTCGGCAGACATCGGGGAGATCATACGAGAGTTGAAACGGAAAACCTCGATTCCCCTCGCGGTGATCACGAATGGCTCGCTGCTCTTCCGGGAAGATGTGCGCAGGGATATCGCAGCGGCAGACGTGGTGCTGCCCTCCCTCGACGCGACAGGGGACGAGGTTTTCGAGAGGATCAACCGTCCCCATCCCAGCCTTTCGTTCACTCAGCTCGTCGAAGGCTTAAGAGCGTTCCGCGCGGAGTATAAGGGCAAGATCTGGCTCGAGGTGATGCTGATAAAAGGGATTAACAACAGCTTAGAACAAATTGAAATATTTAGGAAAATACTGACACGACTATCGGTAGACAAAGTCCAGTTGAATACGGTCGCCCGTCCGCCCCTTGAGAAGTCCGCCCGCGGACTCGATGGCGCGGAGCTGGTATCTCTCGCTCATATTCTCGGCAACGGATGCGAGATCATCCCGGCCTACAGCCATAGGGGTTCAGCACCCCCTCGACGGGCAGAGCCGCGCCGCCGAGCCCCTCCCCGCTCAACTTCGCTTCGCTCGCACCATGGGCGGACCCCGGCGCGGAAGGCGGTCCAATGGCGGGAATCGGTGCTGGCGACGCTCAAGAGGAGGTCTCTCAGCCTCGATGACATAGTGCGGACAACCGGGGTATCGCCGGCAGAGGCGAGAGCGGGGCTCGACAGGCTGGTCGAGGAAGGCAAAATAAGGCTTGTGCGATTCAACGACGAGTGGTTTTATGCGGCCGGGGAGGAAGAAGAAGACCCGTCGTGAGCCGAAAGGCCGTCTCTCGCATGTCTCATTTC
Source organism: uncultured delta proteobacterium (assembly GCA_963729685.1). Classification (GTDB taxonomy): domain Bacteria; phylum Desulfobacterota; class Syntrophorhabdia; order Syntrophorhabdales; family WCHB1-27; genus BOG-1155. The sequence continues at coordinate 245,895 of CAVSOX010000013.1, forward strand.
CGGTCGAGTCGCCTCACGCAGCAGGTGGATTCTTATTGACAAACGGGGCTGTCTGAAATTATCATAAATCGTCAAATCAAGGGAAGATAGCGCGGTGCGCTATCCTGCGGCGCACCGGATGGGCGCGTGCGGAAGAGGGGGGATCAATGAAAATTGAGCGGGCGGTGATAAGCGTATCGAACAAGGCGGGTCTGGCGGAGCTGGCGCCTTTTTTGAAGAGTTACCAGATTGAGATCATCTCGACGGGCGGCACGAAGAAATACCTCGACGAGCTGAAGGTCAACCCGAAAGAGATGAGCGAGCATACGGGTTTTCCCGAAATTATGGACGGGAGGGTAAAAACACTCCATCCAAAGGTGCACGGCGGGATTTTGAACATCAGGGACAAAGTCGAGCACCAGGAAGCCATGAAGGCCCTCGATATCAAGAACATCGACATGATCGTGGTCAACCTCTATCCGTTCAAAGAGGTGGTGGCCAAGGGGTGCACCTTTGACGAGGCCATAGAGAATATCGATATCGGCGGGCCCTCCATGATACGAGCGGCAGCGAAGAATTTCAAATACGTGACCGTGGTGGTGGACCCGGAGGACTATCCCCGGGTAATGGAGGATATGAAGGCGCACAACGGCGAGACGACCGAGGAGCTTCGCTTCTTTCTCGCGAAGAAGGTATTCTTCAAAACCTCGGATTACGACAGAGCTATTTACGACTACCTTTCTCAGGCAAGTCGTTAGGCGGAAAACGACCATGCGAGTTCTCGTGATAGGCGGCGGGGGCAGGGAACATGCCCTCGTGTGGAAGCTCTCGCAATCGCCCAAGATTGGCGCGCTCTTTTGTGCCCCCGGCAACGGCGGCATCTCGCAGATAGCCTCCTGCGTCGATATAGGCCCGACCGACACGGAGGCGCTCCTCGCGTTTGCCCGGAAAGAACGCATCGAGCTTGTCGTCGTAGGACCCGAAAGCAGCCTGGCGGCGGGGGTAGTCGACAGGTTCGAAGGGGCAGGGGATACCGGCCTTCGGGCCCTGCGAGGCGGGCTCGCGGATCGAGACGAGCAAGGTCTTCGCAAAGGCGCTGATGGAAAAGTACGGGATACCCACGGCCCCTTTTCGGACTTTTGACGCCTTCGACCGTGCGCTTGCCTATATAAAGGGGCTTTCACCGCCGTACGTGGTGAAAGCGGACGGGTTGGCAGCAGGGAAGGGCGCGTATGTCATCGACTCCGGCGAGGAAGGGGAAAGGGCGCTCAGGGAGGTGCTGGTCGACCATGTCCACGGCGATGCGGGGAAGAAGGTGATCGTGGAAGACTTTCTTCCGGGCATCGAGGCTTCCTACCTCGTCTTCTCTGACGGCTCATCCATGCAGGCCATGCTCCCTTCCCAGGACCACAAGGCACTGCTCGATAACGACAGGGGACCCAACACGGGGGGCATGGGGGCCTATACGCCGGTGCCTTTCATAGAGAGGGCGATGGAAGAACGCATCGATGCCTCTGTCATGCAGAGGACCATAGACGGACTGCGGGACGAGGGCATTGCCTATAAAGGCGTGCTCTACGGCGGCTTGATGCTTCACGACGGGGAGCCTTACGTCCTGGAATTCAACGCGCGGTTCGGCGACCCGGAAACACAGCCCATACTCTTCAAGATGGAAAGCGATCTTCTGCCCGTTGTCTCCTCGTGCGCCGAAGGGGACCTCGGAAAGGCGGGGCCGATGGCGTGGAAGGAAGGGGTTGCGGTCTGCGTTGTCATGGCGTCCCGGGGCTACCCTGAGCAGCCGGAAAAGGGGAAGCTCATCAAGGGGCTCACCGCGCTGGAGGGACAAAAAGACGTGATCGTCTTCCACGCCGGCACGAAGCGGGTTGGGAACGAGTACTATACGTCGGGGGGCAGGGTGCTCGGGGTAACGGCCCTGGGCACTACCTACCGGGAAGCGATAGATAAAGCCTATGAGGCCGTTTCGTGCATAGAATTTGAGGGCATGTATTATCGCAGGGACATAGGGCACAAGGCACTGGACCAGGCGTGAGCCGTTATCGAGCGGGGAGGCTCGGCGGGCGAAGCTCGCCGAGGGGGTGCTGAACCCCAATAACAGCGCTGACAAGGATCTCACTCAAAGGAGAGGAGCATGGCGAAGGAATATCGGATAGGCGTGATACCCGGCGACGGCACGGGCCCGGAAGTCGTGAAAGAGGGGGTCAAGGTACTCGACGCGGCCTCGAAGAAGTTCGGCTTTGCCCTCCGGTACACTTACTACGACCTCGGGGGCGAGAGGTATCTGAAGACCGGAGAGACCCTCCCGGAGAGTGTCCTGTCGGAGCTTAAGTCACAGCAGGCCCTTTTCCTGGGCGCCATCGGCCATCCCGATGTCAGGCCCGGCATCCTCGAAAAAGAGATATTGCTCCGCATCCGCTTCGAGCTCGATCAGTATATTAACCTGAGGCCCGTGAAGCTCTATGACGGGGTTGAAACCCCTCTGAAGAACAAGGGGCCCGCCGAGATAGATTTTGTCGTGGTGAGAGAAAATACCGAGGGGCTCTATGCGGGGGCGGGGGGCGTCCTCAAGAAGGGCACGCCCGATGAAGTAGCCACCCAGGAGTCGATAAACACGCGAAAGGGCGTGGAGAGGTGCCTGCGCTTCGCCTTCGACCTCACGAAGAAGCGGAACAAGAGGAACAAGCTGACCCTCTGCGGGAAGACCAACGTGCTTACCTACGCCTTCAACCTCTGGGAAAGGACTTTCCATGAGGTGGCGAAGGAATATCCCGGTATAGAGACCGATTACGCCCACGTGGATGCCACGGTCATGTGGATGGTGAAGAACCCTGAATGGTTCGACGTGATCGTGACGGACAACCTGTTCGGCGACATCATCACCGACCTCGGCGCCATGATCCAGGGGGGTATGGGCATCGCGGCCGGCGGCAACATAAACCCGTACGGGGTCTCCATGTTCGAGCCGATAGGGGGTTCGGCGCCGAAATATACCGGGAAGAACGTGATAAACCCCCTCGCCGCGGTCTTTGCGGGGGCGATGATGCTCGATTTCCTGGGCGAGGGCGGAGCGGCCGCAGCGATCGACGAGGCAGTGGCGCGGGCGCTGAAGAATGACGTCAAATCGGTCGATGCGGGGAGGATGGGCATGGGGACCAGGGAGCTTGGAGACCTTATAGTCCGGTATTTGGCTTAAGACTCCCCTGTCGCGCAGTGTGCTTTCATCTCCTTAAGCTTCTTGCTGAGGGTGTTGCGGTTGATGCCGAGGAGCTTGGAGGCTTGTGAGACATTGTCAGCCGCCATCTTCATCGCGGTGGTGATGAAGATCCTCTCCATCATCGTCTGGACGCTCTGAAGTATATTGTCGTTATCGTTCATCTTCGACACGAGCAGTTTCTCAACGATGCTTTCCAGCTTTCCTTCTACCTGTTTGTAGAGCCGGTTGATATCTGCCGCGCTTATTGCATGGTCCTTCATGAGACCTCGAGGCGAGAATCCATCGATACAATCCGGCCGGAAGGGCTGCCCGGCGTCGGGGGAGCGGCGGGTGGAGCCGCAAGCCCCCGATGGCTTGAGTACCTGATGGTTCTGATAAGAGATATTATGTCAACTCACGATCCTTTATCAATTTGATGATCTGCTCGATGTTTCTGTCACTGATCGAATACTTCACCTTCGCGCCGCACCGCTCCCTGTGCACAATGCCTTTTACCCGCAAGAGCGACAGGTGCTGGGACACCGTGGCCTGCGGAAGGTCGAGGAAACCCCAGATATTACTGACGCATTTGTCATGATCGAGGAGCGTCTCGATTATCTTGATCCTTACGGGGTGCCCCATGGTCTTGAGGATCTCCGCCCATTTCACGTAACTCTTGTTTTCCATGGCAGCTATTATGTTAGCCAAAAGCCGGTGATACTGTCAATCAAAATATCCCGGTAGTTCCGCAACATTTCACGGTGTGACCCTCGCACCACCGCCTGTCCGTGACTGGGACTGCCGCCGGAGGAACTTCTTGATCTCTTCGGGCTCGATATGTCTCCATTCGCCCGGTTCGAGATCGCCGAGCAGGATACCGTCGATGCGCACGCGACGGAGCCTCATGACTTGATGAGAGAGCGCCTCAAAGACCTTCCTGAGGTGATGGTACTTGCCCTCCGTGACGATCACCCTGTACCACGTGTTCTTCTCCGTCTTCCTCAGCGGCACGATCGCCTTGAACCGGTAAATACGGCCCTCATCGAGCGAAAGACCCCTGACTGCCGCCTTCAGATGGTCCTGCGTCAGGGCCCCGGAGAGCTTCACGTGATACTCTTTCTCCACTTCATACCTGGGGTGCATCACGAGATTGGCAAAAGCCCCGTCATTCGTAAAGAGCATCAGGCCCTCAGAATTGTAATCGAGGCGACCCACAGGGAAAAGCGGCGCCTGGAGTCGTATGAGCTGCCGTGCCAGGGGGCGGTTCTTGCCCTCGATGTCGGCGAGGTCGGACAGATACCCGGGAGGTTTGTACAGGGCCACATAGCACGACGCCGCAGGGGGCCTCACCGCGTTATTGTCGACGGAGACCGTATCGCGGACGCGGTCGACCCCGTGGGCCGGGTCGGTGACCGTCCGGCCGTTCACTTTCACCCTGCCCGATGCGATGATATCTTCAGACTTGCGCCGCGATGCGACGCCGCTGTGTGCAAGGAATTTCGAAAGTCTTTCAGTAGTCATAGTGAGAAAAAAGCGCCTCGGTCAATTTTTGAAGACTTCGATAGTCTTCTGCGACTGCACCTTATAGATCGGTTTCATTACCTCACGGCGGCTGTCGACGCGCTCGCGTACGTCGAGACCGATCGCGTCCGGCCGGAACAACGGGTTGATCCTGATGTCGATGAGGAGGTTGTCCGGCTTCGTGAGATCGAGGAGCGCTTCCCGCGTCACCACCTGCTGCGACGTGTAGAGGAGCGATTCATTGAAGAAATAGCCGCGCCTGAAAGAGACCAGGACGCGGTGCACCCCGTTCGGCAGGGTGAGTCTCTGTTCCTCTTTGTCGGAGATAGCCATCACCTCATCGTCTACCTTCACCTTTATCTCGACGGGACCGAGGAAATTGAACGCTGTCTGTCTCAGTACCCTCTCGACGAGGGGATTGCCTGCCGATTCCTCTCGTATCAACTGGACCAGCTCGTGCTTGGCCGGCTCGAAGGGCGTGCTCTTCAAGGTGAGGAGGCACGTCGACACCTCGACGCGGGTCGCCGCCGTGGGGTTTGCGACAACAGTGGAGAGCGGCCCGGTGTATCGCTGCTCCAGGGGGAACGAGAAAAAGCCGGTAGTGCTGTTCCCTTCTCTGCTTATGGCGAGAACCGTCAGGTCTATCCTTTTGCCGGTCACCCTGTAGGAGCCGGTGACCAGGGCGTCTATGTCGGCCGTTTTCATGTTCTTCTGCACGAACTCGATCACTCCTTTGTCGGCGTCCGGATAAAATATAAGCCCTTTCAGGGTCGATTTGTCCACTAAATCTATGCGCTTCTTCTGGGCGAACACCCGGGCGAACTCGCCCATGACCAGCTCGGACAGCCCCGTTTGCACGTTTCCGTCATCGAATATCCCGTAGAGGCAGACCCGCAGGCGCTTATGCGGCTCATAGGGCCCCACGACGTGCGAGAGCACCGCGACGGCAACGGGATAAAGCGAGGCATCAGTAAAGGCGACGGGGTCGAAAAAGATGGGAGATCCCGGGTCGATCTCCTTCTTATCGTTGATGACCTCGCAGACGCTCGATCGGTAGCCGCTGGCCGTCACCGCGCACCGCGCGATAGCAGTGGAGGGGGCGCCGCCTCTGTCAGACCTCACCGACCCGATATCCCCTTTGATGATCCCCTCTCTCTCCCCGACGTTCGCCACGGCTTTCTCGCCCTGCGTAATGGTCACCCTCTCGGTGTTCAGGGGGACGATCACCCCTCTCACAGGGTCAAGGGCGAAGCACGGGCAGGAGAGCGCCGGAAAGGCGAGCAGCGTGAGTATCAGCAGCGGTACGTTCTTCATTTATCCCCCTTCTTTCGCGTAAAGGTTTTTGAGGAGAGTGGGCGTAATGAATATGAGGAGCTCGGTCTTGTTGTCGGTCTTGGCCGTGTGCTTGAAAAGGCGCCCGAGGAGCGGGATACTCTGGAGACCCGGTATGCCTGAGGTGTCGTCCTCCTGGGTTGCCTCATAGATCCCGCCCATCACCACTGTCTCCCCCTCTCTGACAAGCACCTCGGTAACCGCTTCCCTCTTCGTGACGGCCGGCACGGGAAAGCGGGAGTCGAAGTTCGGCTCATCCTTCTTTGCCTTGATCGTCAACCTGATGTTGCCGTCCTTTATAAGATGGGGGGTCACCTCCAGCTCCAGCACGGCAAGCTTGAACATGATGTTGGTGCCAAGCTGCGCCGAGGAACTCTGGTAGGGGATCTCCGTGCCCTGTGTGATACGGGCCGGGTGGTTTTCGGAGGTGACGATCTTCGGGCTGGAGATGACCTTGCCCCTGCCCTGGGCCTCGAGAGCGGAAAGCACCAGGTCGAGCTGCAGCGAATCAGTGAGACCGCCCACGAATACACCCATCGACCCACCCTGCCCCGCGCCCATGGTCGCGGGCAGATTCACGTTGTAGGGAAATGAGACGACTCCGTTCCTCATAGGCCAGGTTCCCTGTCGGGGCTGTGTACGCGGTGGCGCTGGAATCTCCCGTCACCTGCTTGGCCGCGGTAGACCCGACAGATTCGCCGCTTATCCTCGTCTGGTAAGAGGCGCCCCATTGTACACCCAGCTCTTTCGAGAAAGTGGAGGTGGCCTGGACTATGCGCGCGTTGATCTGCACCTGCTTCGGGGCTATGTCATGCTCCTTTATGAGTCTTACCACCTCGGCCACGTTTTCTCTTGTGTCCCTGATGATGAGCGCGTTGTTCCATTTGACCGTCGTGACGACGCCGTTCGGTGAAAGCAGGCCCCTGGGCTTCCCGGCGAGGCTGATTTCGGCGCCCGGCGCACCCGGCGGCGGCAGTGCCTGCGTCACGTCTCGCGGCGAGGCCGAGGTCTCGCCCCTGATCATCTTCTCCACGTCACCTATGTCGGCATAATTGATATAGACCGTCTCCGTGACAAACTGCTGTTCCAGCTTCTGCCGCGCCTCCCTCTCCTTCACGAAGTCGAGCCTGTCCTTCGCCCCCCTGTCCTTTTCTTCATAGAACTTTTTTGCCGTCATGACCCGGACCATGTTCTCGTCTTCCGCCTTGGCCAGGTCATTGTTCTTTAAGACGACCTCAAGCGCGTCGTCGCAGGAGACGTTCTCCAATTTGATGGTAATCCGCCCTTTCACGTCATCGGAGATCACCATGTTCTTCTTCGAGACCTCTGCGATCACCCTCAGCACGTTCCTGATATCCGCGTCCATGAAGTCAAAGGATATTTTCGCGGGCACCTGACGGGCCGGCTGCGCAGGGCTTACCAGCGGTATAAAGAGAATGGCGAAAAAAAGCATAAGCGCGAATCTTTTCATGTGTCACCCTTCCTATTTTCTGGGAATGTCCAGTGATATCTTGTGGATATCTCCTCTAAGCTTATAAGCCAGGATCACTTTGTCTTCCAAGGTATCGAAAACCCAGAGGTTTCTGTTAAGAAAGTCCCCTTTTTTGAAGAGCAGCCCCTTGCCCTGCATGTCCTCCATCAAGGCGAACGTCACCGCCCCTGACTTCATCACCCCCACGAATTTCAGCTCATCGAGCTCATATCCCTCCTTTCGGGCTACTCCGCCGGATGTTCTCTTGGCCGCCTTCAGCAGATAGACCGGCTCGAAAGGGTCCCGCCGGTCCTGGGAAGTATAGGAGAAACGGTCCATATCCTGGGCAGGAGCGGTTGCTGTTCCCGGCTTCACGCCGGCGCCTGCGGCAAAGGGAGCGGAAACAATGGAAAAGAGCAACAGCGCGAAAAGAAGCCTCGTTCCCGATCGGCTCATCCTTTTCCTCCTGAGCCGGTTGTTTTAGCCGGTTGCGACCCGGCTGTGCCACCCGCAGGCGGGTACCCGGGGTGGACCGCATCGGTGTGCGATCCCACACCTCCGGCCGCGGGTGGCGCCGCATTTGCCTTCGCGGCCGGCAGCGGCTCTTTAATAAAAACATAGGTTTTTGCCAGGCAGGAGCCTTCGAGAATGCCTCTTGGGCCCGTTTCCTTCGCCTCCAGGGAAAAGCTCGTGATATGGATGATTCTCTCGAGTTTTCGGATCCCATCGAAAAAGTAGCCGATGCTGTGATAGGACCCTGTGTATTTCATTTCGAAGGGCAGCTCCAGATAAAACTCCCGGGGCACCGACTCTTTTGGGGCAAAGTATTTCATGTGTGTCCGCGTTTCCTGGGCAAGTGAGGGAAACCTGTCTCAGCAGGGCCGGCACTTCCTTTTCCTCCGGCATCTGTCTCAGCCTGCAATTGCAGGTCGGCCTTAAGCCCGGCGTACTCTCTCCGCGTCTTCTCCATGTTGTTCTTCATTGCCGTTACCTTGAGAAGCTCCTGCCGCAGGCCCTTTGCCTCGGCGTCGAGTCTGCTTCTCCTCCCGGAGCTGTGCGTCGAAGAGCAGGAAATAGGCAGCCGACAATAATCACAGCGGGGAGAAGGAGCATGAGGGCAACCCTGTATCTCCTCGGAATTGTGAGTGCTTTTAATTGCAGTTTCATGAGACCGCACCGGCCTCGACAACGAATTTCCTCACCGTCGTCCCCGTTTCCGTCACGTCCTCCACGCTCTTCAATTCGACGTTCTTCATATAGGAGAGCCGGGAAAGGCCCTCCACAAAGGCGCAGACCGACTCATTGTCAATGGACCTGCCCTCGATATCGATCCGCGTGTCGGCCTTGCGCACCTTCTTGAGCCACAGGTTGTCCGTCATCAGCGACGAGAGGTCGTAGAGCAGCCTGGGCGCAAGCGCCCTACCCTCTTTGATCCTGTCTATCACGGCTATCCTCTCGGCGATCTCCTTCCTTTCTTTTCCCATGGTGAGAAACTTCCTTGTAGATGCCCTGAAGCGAGCCGATTTGTGTGCGCAGGGCGGCCGTTTCGATGCGCAGCTTCGCGACATCCCTATTGTTCTTCAAAAAAACGCCTCCGACGAGAGCAAAGGTGAGCACGAGTATGGCCGGGAAGATAAAGAGATCGGGGTGAACACCGTGTTGTCCGTAGGTCTTCTGCGGCAGAAGGTTTATCTTTATCATCACACGCTCTCGTTCCTTCTCGCCGACAGGGAGAGCGCCACAGGCATGAAGAACTCCCGGTGCGCTTCCGTCCCGGCTACGCCGTCACCATCGAGATAGAGGAAGGGGTTGAGAAATTCGACACCTATGCCCGTGTCCGATTCGATCTGCTCTTTCAGCCCCGGAACAAGAGAAGACGCCGCCGGTCAGGTATATCTTGCCCACTGTCTCCCGGGGTTTTGTCGCCACATAGAAGTTGACCGTCTTGTTGATCTCGGAGGATATGTTCGCGACGAAATCATCGAGCGCCGCGGCTGCGTCGTCACTGCTCTTCGGCTTTTTCTCTTCGGCCTCTTCAGGCCCCGGCTTTTGCGGTCTTGCAAGCTCGCCGGCAATATATTTCCCTCCTACCAGTATCTCCCTCGTAAACTCTATATTGACTCCCTTGACGATTGCGATGTTCGTCACCGATGCGCCTATGTCCGCCGCGAGGATCGAATAGCTCTCCGGCTTGTATATCTGCTCGATCAGGTTCGTTATTGCGAAAATATCGACATCGAGCACGCAAAGGTTGAGCCCGGCCAGCTCGAATGTCTTTATGTAACCTTCGACGATCTCCTTTTTCGCGGCCACGATAAGGAGGTTCATCATCCTTTCCTTTTCTTCGTCCGCGCCCATGATGTAATAGCTGTAATAAATATCTTTCAGGGGAAAAGGGATGATATTCTCGACCTCGATCTTTACCGCGCTCTCGAGTGCCTCCTTTTCAAGAAAGGGCATGGTTACCCTCTTCGTGATCACGCTGTAGCTTGAAAGGGCCGAGGCGGCGTTTCTCGTCTTGATCGAGGCGCCGTCGAGCAGGTCTTTCAGCTCCGTGGGCCACAAAAGGACGGTCTATGATGTTTCCGTCATGAAGCAGGTCATGGTCATAGGACCTGCACGCCATGCCGGATAGGGCGAAGCGCCCTTCTTTCGTTTTCTTAAGAAGACAGACCTTTATGGAAGTCGTTCCGATATCGACTCCCAGCAACTGGCGGGGCTTCCCAAAACCGAGTCTGTAAAGGGGATCGAACTTCTCCAGGAATCGATTCACCATGGCTCCCTCAACAGACGCGCAGACTTTTTCATCTCGAAATAAGGCTGAAGAACAGACGGATAAGCTCATTGCCGGCAATCGCATAAAGCAGCGCCCCAAGGGAAAGAAAAGGGCCGAAGGGAAGCGCGTATTTCATGCCTTCGCCCTTGATCAGCATGAGAGGGAGGCCGGCGAGAGTGCCCAGAAGAGACCCGGAAACCAGGCGAAAAAATGACGCCCTTGATGCCGCAAAACGCGCCTATCATGCCGAGGAGCTTTATGTCGCCGCCGCCCATGCCTTCCCTCTTTCTTATAAGCTCATACGATTTCGCAATGGCAAAGAGCAGGCCGGCGCCCACCAGCACGCCGCCCAGCGAGTCGGTATAGCTGAAAGAGGACCTGAAGAAAGAAAGGGCGACCCCGAAAAGGAGTCCGCCGAGGCTCAATATGTCAGGGATTATCAGATGGTCCAGGTCAATGAAGGATATGACGATGAGCAGGCTCGCAAAAACGAGCGAGACGGGCAATTCGACGGATAGGCCCAGGACCCTGTAGAAAACGACGAAGAGGCCGGCGCGATATCAGCTCCACCAAAGGATATCGGATGGATATGGTCTCGCCGCACTTTCTGCACCTGCCCCGGAGGACCAGATAGCTGACGAGCGGGATATTGTCGTAAAACGATATCGGGGCCCCGCAGGCCGGGCATCTGGAGCCGGGACGCACAATCGACGCGTCTTTCGGGATCCGGTAGATGCAGACGTTGAGGAAACTGCCGATAATCGCCCCGAGGACAAAAAAAAGCACGCTCACGACAGGGAGGGGAGAAACTAATACGCTCATTCAATCACACCATCACTCGCATAGATGCTAAGACAACCGCGGCGGCGGCGCAAGCATTTTTTCACGGCGGGGCGGGGGCCTTGGAGTCAACCCCCACCCCTCCCGTGTGTCGTCCGTCTTAACTCTGCGGCAGGAAGGCCGCCGGCACGGTACCTCCCCACGTCCATTGGCCCGTTACCCAGTTAGGGGTGAGGGTGATCGTCCCGGCGTCCGCGGCGCTATTCGTGTTGGCCACGGTCGCCGATATGGCGCCGGCGGCGGTGACGGTCCAGCCCGCTGCCGTGGCATACTGCGTCGGAGGGGTTACGCCGAACACGCTGGGGACGGTCCCGGCAGTAGCGGGATCTGTCCCGGCCGCCGGCGTGATGACTCCCGCGTTTCCGGCATACTGGGCCGCCACCGCATTCTTGATGGCGCCGAATGCATTGACTACCCCCGCGACCTTTGCCTTCGTCGTGTAGCCCGTATATGCGGGGACGGCAATAGCCGCGAGAATACCGATGATCGCGATAACGATGAGCAACTCGATGAGCGTGAAACCTTTGCTTCCTCTGCTGACCTTCATCATACTCCTGCCTCCTTGGGTAGAATGGATTTATACACCTGCCGCTGTCCGGACCCGTAATCACCGTCCGCGGCCGTGATCAATAAAAGCAAGAGGAGTGCCATCGGGGAACGCCTGTGAAAAGCGTTGCCCTGACTGGAAAAAGCGTACTTCACCGTTTTTTTGGCGAGAGGGACAAGAGGGCGGTTTTGACCCTTGAGGAGTCTTACTGCATACGGGAATAGGGGTAAAAACTCTGAGTTGCGGCCCGAATAGGCAGGTGTGCTATTTTGGCACGTACGGTAACGGCGCTATTTGATCTTATACTTCTCTATCTTCCTCAGGAGGGCACGGCGGCTGATACCCAGCCTCACTGCGGCGCGGCTCCGGTTGCCGCGGCATTCCTCAAGCGCCGCCCCGATGTGCCTCCTCACGACCTCATCGAGGGAGGTTATCCTCCCCGGTTGGCTGTTTTACTTTCGGCGCCCTCAAATATGCGGGCAAATGGCTCGGAGCGATAAAAGACTCGCCTGTCAGGATCACCGCCTGGTTGATCACGTTCTCCAGCTCCCGCACGTTCCCCGGCCAGTCATGGGAGAGCAGGATATCCTGGGCCGGCCTTGAAATGCCGTGCACCGGCTTTTTCGTTTGCTCCCTGTACCGTTTCAGCATGAAGCGCGACAAGAGAGGGATGTCGTCTTTCCTCTCCCTCAAGGGAGGGATGTGGATAACGAGCGGCGTAATCCTGTAGAAGAGGTCTTCCCTGAACCTGTTGCTCCGGACCTCTTCCTGCAGGTCCTTGCTTGTGGCCGCGATTACCCTGCAGCGCGATTTGGATACGCGATGGCTCCCAACCGGGCGGAACTCCCCGTTCTGCAGGACCCGGAGCAGGTGCGGCTGGAACGACAGGGGGAGGTCGCCTATCTCGTCGAGGAAAAGGGCGCCTTCTTTGGCCGCTTCGAACAGCCCTATCTTGTCCTGGATCGCGCCGGTAAAAGACCCCTTTTGATGGCCGAACAATTCCGATTCGATCAGGGTCTCCACGTAGCCCGCGCAATTGGAAGTGACAAACGGGTCCTCAGACCGGCCGCTCACACTGTGAAGGGCGCGGGCCACCACCTCTTTCCCTGTTCCGGTCTCGCCCGTTATCGTGACAACCCGATAATACGGGGCAATACGCTTTATAAAGGAGATGATATCGAGTATCTTCGGGTTCCTGCCGACGATGCCCGCAAACTCGTACTTCTGATCGAGCTGTTCTTCAAGGTGGGCCAAATCGCTGCGCATCTCGGCCATAGAGGTCAGGTCGGCCACGATAGCGCCAAGCCTTTCCGTGTCGACGGGGACCTTGAGACACGCATACGCCCCGGCCTTGACCGCCTCAACCCCTTCCTCATCATTCCCGCCGATGAGCACGACCTCTGCCCGGGGATCGGCCGACTTTATATCGGAAAGCATTTCCGCAATCCCGAATTCTGCTAGAATAAGGTGATAATTCCCGCGAGATACCCGTTCGGTGAGCGAATCGGCACCCTCCGTCTTATCGACCTGGTGGTCTTCCAGGAGCGTAAGAAGGGCGGCCGGGGGGTTTGTGAGTGCCATGAGGATCTTCAACATGTTCGGTTGCCTGCCGGTCATTATTCTACCAGACAAAATCTTTTAATCAATGACAAAAAACAGATGCCCGTCTTTGGAATTGCAACGGAGCGGGAGAAAGAACCGGCAACCTGTATATAAAGGAGTACATTCCACTGCGCGAAAATGCAGCCTCCTGCAACGGGTCCATCCTGCGTTTCCCCTCTCCCAATGGGGTTATATTCGCTTGACAAAGGCCGATTGATCAGTTAAGCTAATTTCTAGACGGGCCCATAGCTCAGTTGGTAGAGCCACCGGCTCATAACCGGTAGGCCCCTGGTTCGAGGCCAGGTGGGCCCAAAATCAGAGAATCGGGGAATGGTAACGAAATCGTTGATACTCACATAGAGAGAAAGAACCAAAGGGGTGAGCAGAAATGCCACCCCTTTTGAATTTTAGGAGGGAGCACATTGAATGAAGAACTATTGACCCTCTGCGAAGTCCAGAAGATAGACACAGAAATAATCGGCAACGAGAAGAAGAGGGCTTTCGCACCGCAAAGAATCGAGGAGATGGAAAGAGAGGTCGCCCAGACGAAGGAAAAGCTGGCAAGGGAAAAGGAAGTCATCGAAGAGCTGGAGAAGGAAAGAAGGAAGAAAGAACAGGAGCTGGAAGGGGACAAGGCGCAGATCAAGAAGGTGGAGGCGAAGCTCCACGAAGTAAAAACCAACAAAGAGTACCAGGCGATTCTGAAGGAGACGGAAGCAGCGCGGGCAGAGAACGACAAGACCGAGGAACAGATAATTGTCCTCATGGAAAAGACCGAGGAGCTGAAAAAGGATTATCAGTCCGCGCTGAAAGCGCTCAACAAGAGGGAAAAAGAGGTACAGGAAGAAGTCAAGGACCTGGAGAAAGAGATAAAGACGGTCGACGGCATCGTCGCAAAGCTCAAACAGCAGAGGGAAAAGCTGCTGTTCGAGGTGAGCCGGGACCTCAAGGCGCGGTATAATCTCCTCATAGAAAAAAGGAGCGGCCTCGCCGTCGTGAATGTCAAGAACGGGACGTGTCTCGGGTGCTTCATGAATATCCCGCCTCAGCTTTTTATCGAGGTGATGAAAAACAGTGAGGCCCTTTCCTGCCCGAGCTGCAACAGGATCCTCTGCTACGAAGAAGAAGAATGAAAGAATGGCACATTTACATCGACGGCGCCTCCCTGGGCAACCCAGGTTTTGCGGGGGCCGGGATGATCGCCTTCGATGAGGACGGACACGAGATGTGGAGGGAGAGCATTCATCTCGGCCTGATGACCAATAATATGGCGGAATACGAGGCCCTGGTCAGGGCGCTTCGGAAGGTCGGCGATCCCGACGGGCGCCCGATCAATGTCTATACCGACTCCCAGCTCGTGGCATATCAGGTCCTTGGAAAATACCGCATCAAGAACGAAGGGCTGAAGCCCTACCTCGAAGAAGCACGCCGCCTGATGCGAAGGCTTAGCCACGTTGCGGTCAGGTATATACCGAGAGAAGGAAACAAGCTTGCAGATAAGCTTGCGAAGGATGCAGCGGCAAAGAAGGGGTAGACGCATGGTCGCGGGAGATGATCCCGAGGAAAGTCCGGGCATCGAAGGGCAGGATGGTCTCTAACGGGGACTGGGAGCAATCCCAAGGAAAGTGCAACAGAAAAGATACCGCCTTCCCTCATCCGGGAGGGTAAGGGTGAAATGGCGGGGTAAGAGCCCACCAGCATTCAGGCGACTGAATGGCTTTGCAAACCCCATCCGATGCAAGGCCAAAAAGGGGACCGTCGAGAGACGGTGAGGATGGCCCGTCCTTTAACCCAGGTAGGCCGCACGAAGGGCTCCCGATCGGAGCCCGCAAGAGAAATGATCATGGACCCTTTAAGGGTAACAGAACCCGGCTTATAGTCTACCCCTTTTTCTCATAGTGCCGGCCGGGCGAGTTGGGCGCCGCCATCGATGCGCACCCCCGGCCGTGGAAAGGATGTCTCTCTCACTTACTTCTGCCAGGTAAATTGACAAGCAATACCCCTCCCAGGACCGCCGCGAAGCCGCCGATAAACACGCCGGTCAGTTTTTCCGCCAGAAGTGTCGCGCCCAGGAGGGTCGCTATCATCGGGTTCAGGTTTACGTAGACCGCAACCTGGGTCGGGGAGAGGCGCGTCAGGGCGAATGTCCACAGAAAATAACCGATGGCCCCGCCGAATATTCCAAGGAACAATACGAGCAATAACGTATCGGTGCCCATCCGTGCCATCGCGGAGAAAGGGTCTTCAAAAAAAACGGCCGGCACGAGCAGGAGTGTGCCGAAGATCATCGTGTACGCGGTGACGGTCATTGCCTTGTAGCGGGTCAACATGCGCTTTGCCAGGACCCCGTAGACCGCGCCGCAGAGCGCGGTCACCAGCATGAGTCCATCTCCCGCAAGCGATAAGCCTGTGTCGGCAAAGGTCAGCCCGCGCTCGGCAAGCACAACTCCCACGCCTGCGAACGTCAGCAGGACGCCGCACATCTGGCGCGTGCTGAGGCGCTCCTTTTTGGCTGCGCGTGCGAGCAGGACGCTCCACAGCGGCATCGTCGCCAGCATCAATGCGCCGCGCGACGCCTCGGTCAGACGGAGACTGGTATTGAAGGTTACCGGGAAGATCGTGAAAAAGACGACCCCGAGAAGAAACAGGTAAGGCACATCCCTCCCTCTGATACGGAGAAGGTCCCGCGCCCCGATAAGCAGCAAGAGCAGCAAGAGAAGACCTCCCTGTCCGAATCGCAAGATCGCAAGCGTCAAAGGCGGAATCTCCCGGACGGCAACCCGGACGGCAACAACCGAGGCCCCAAAGAGAATTGCGGCGATAAACGCTCCGGCGTTGGCAGCAAAATCACGTCTCATCATTTCCGCTTCAGTCACGCGGGAAACTGGAGTGTGCCGCGCGCCCGCAACTCCAGCGGCAACAGACAGTCGGAGATAAACCGATGAAGCGGCGTCTCGACGCCGGCTTCCCGGCCCAGGCGCACTACCGCCCTATTCCACGCATCGAGCTCGGATGGCTTGCCGTCGGCGATGTCCCTTTGCATCGACGTTGTCCCGCCGGGCGGCAGAGAATCGAGGAAGACCATCGACTTCCCGATGCTTTCGTCTGATAGCGCAACATGACGCGCCCGCGCCACCGCGACAATCTCACGCAGGCACTGCTCCAGCATCTGTCGCGTCTCAGGGAGGGTGCGGATCACCCCGATAGGCGCCCGCGTTACCGCACCCACTCCCCCGAAAGAGACGACGAACAGGAATTTTTCCCACAACGACACGTGGATGTCCGAAGGCACCTCGACCTTCACACCGGCCCGCTCGAAGACTTGCCGAAGCCGCTCGGCTCGTTCGCTCGGCCGGTTGTCCAGCTCCCCAAATTTGATGAAATGCGCGTCGCCGATGCTGCGAATACGGCCCGGCCCGACAATCCAGCTTATCGTCCCGCACAAGCCGCCCAGGACGTGCTCTATTCCCAACACGTCCGCGAGCTGCGAGGCCGCCTCGACCCCGTTTTGCAGCGGTACCACGAAGGTCTCCGGCCCGATCATCGGTTGCATGGCCCGTGCCGTCTCCGTCACCTGCCACGTCTTCACGCCGACGATCACCGCATCGACCACCCCCACTCGGGCAGGGTCATCTGCCGCGGCCGCGGGCCGAATGACGATCTCTCCCTTTGAAGTTTCCACCCGAAGGCCCTGGGTGCGAATCGCCTCCAAATGTTCGCCACGCGCGATGAAGATAACATCTTCTCCGGCGCGGGCCAGTTGTGCGCCGAAGTAACCGCCGGTACCCCCGGTGCCAAAGATTGCAATTCGCATGGAACCTCCCCTTTTTGCCTCCTTACGTATTGATCGCTCTCGCATAGCGGCTTAACGAGTAATTATACAGAAATAATTCCGTATATCACAGTGAATTGCAAACGATTTTCCCTCCATCCCCGTTCTCACCCCTTGGCCGTGACGCAATGGCGATTAGGCTTTTCTTGATTTGACTTTCCTCTTATGTTATAAAATTCACAAATCATCCATAGAGGGGATGGAGGAAAGAGCGATGAGCAATTTTTTGGACAAGCTCCTTATCAGGGTCATGGAGACGCATGATCTCGATTTCATCGTCAATATCGACACGAAGGTGCTCGGGGAGACCCGCCGGGACTATTGGGTGGCGAAGATCGTCAAACAGGCGGAGTCGCGGCCCCACGATGCGTCGCTCGTCGCCGAGATAGACGATAAGGTGATAGGTTTTATTCTGGGAGAGGTAAGTGGTTGGGAATTCAAGGTCCCCAACAACATCGGCTGGATCGATACGATAGGTATAGACCCCGATTACCAGAACAGGGGGATCGCAAAAGAACTCGCGGCTATGTGCGTGCAGAACTTAAAAAAATACGGCGTCGACACCATCTATACCCTCGTCAACTGGAACGACTGGGACCTCCTGCAATTCTTTCACGCCATGGGGTTTTCCCGGGGTGATATGATCAACCTCGTTTTGAGGGTTTAGCCTTCGTCCTCGATGCCCTGAGTTTCGAGCCGGCCGGCGCCTTACGTTTCTTCGCCTGCTTCGTCGCGTGTAAGGTCCGGCCCTCCGGACTGCGCGTGCGTGCGACAGAGGCGGATTGGCCCTTTTTTACCACGTGGTAGACCGCGGGTTGCGGCGGCTTCCCGCTGCCGGCGACGTTGCTCGTCAGTCTCAGCCGCATATTCGGGTGTATCCGGTCCTTTTTCAGCTTATTGAGATCTTTCAGCATTGCCAGGCTGACGCCGTGTTGCTCGGAGATGCCGGCCAGGCTTTCCCCTTTTTTTACAATATGGTAATCCGCCTTTGTCCCCGCCCTCGAGGTCAGGCTCACCCTCGCAGGCGGAAACGCACGCGGTGATTCCCTCTCGCCAACCGCCTCGTTCCTCTCAGGGCCTGCTTCTTGTGCCACTTCCGTCGACTGCGCCCGGCCGTAAAACCTCGGGATGTAAATGACCGTGCCGGGGCGTGCCTTCAATTCCTGATCGCATGCATTGACCAGCCGAAGGTCTCTATAGTCTACCTCATACTTTTTCATGACCGCGGCGAGGCTGTCCCGCTTCCGCATGGTGTACGTCGACACGTCCTGCACCTTCCTTTCCGTTTCCAGGGCTGTCTTCAACTCTTCGCGGAATTTGTCTCTTACGATCCATTCGGGAAGCTTGATTGCGTAGTCATCCACGTCCGGCGGGATGATGCCCGTCAGGACCTCGGGGTTGAGCGCTCTTATGGTCGTCACGTCCGTCGACGCAGCTTTTGCAACGAGGTCGAGGGGCGTCCCTCCCGGGATTTTCTCGTTCACGAACCTGATCGGCTGATCGTAAGTAATGCCGGTGAAACCGAACTTCTCCGGGTCTTTGGCAATAATTGCGGCAGCGAGGAGCCTCGGGATATACTGCCTGGTCTCCCTGGGCAGCGTATTGTACTTCATAAGCTCCCAGAAATCGCTCGTCTCGTGCTTCTCTATGGACCTCTCGATCCTTTTCTCCCCCGCGTTATACGCCGCAGCCGCGAGGTACCAGCACCCGAACTGGTTGAAAAGGTCCTTCAGGTAGAGAGCGGCCGCCACGGTCGATTTCTCCGGGTCTCTCCTTTCGTCCACCCAATGGTTGACCCGCAGGCCGTACCTCCCGCCCGTCTCGTAAATGAACTGCCACGGTCCGCAGGCCTTCATCGAGGAATAAGCCCTTGGATTGAAGCCACTCTCGATCATGGCCAGATAGATAAGGTCTTCGGGCAATCCATGCTCGCGCAAGATCTCCTTGATCATCGGGACATAACGTTTCGACCGCCGCAGCCAGTTGGCGAATATTTTTCTTTTGTCCGTGGTGAAATACCTGACGAAGTAGTGGACTGCGTCGTTGAAGACGATCGGTATATCGAACTGCTTCAGGTAATCCTCTGTCAGCAAAGAGGCGATGTTGTCGTCATTGGCGTCGTCCTGCCTGAGAAGCAAAGAATAATCTTCTGCCAAATCCCAGTCATCCCGCTGCTGAAGGACCGTCTTCTCCACGCCGTTGTCCGACTTCTTTCCGTACGCCTTCTTCTGGGCTTTCCTTTTCGCCTCGGCCTGAGGCGTATTGCCTCCCTGCGACCCGATCTGCGGCGCTTGCCGCTCGGACGCTCCCAGGACGGGCCCGGAAGAATAGACCACGTTCGGCCGGGCAAGCGTGGACCCGCTTCCGCAGCCTGCGAGCAAAAAACAGGCGATGACGGCCAGAACAAAAAAATATCCTGCGGCGGCATGCCGCAGCACCGGTCCATCCGCCGATAAAGATGCGGCCCGCGCCGCATCGGCAGGCGGGCGGCGACGCGCGGCAGTGCGTCGTGCCGGACGTGACACTCTCAGATCGAGGCGGGAGCGCTGAAAACCAGCGCTAATGAGGCAATAAGGCGCCATTCACAGGTAATCCTTCCTGATCATAAGTGGGAAACCTGCTTGTGTCAACAAAAAAATGGGTTTTGACGCCTGTCTCACGTAAAAAAATCGTGTCAGGTGAATAGTTTAGCTGAGATTTGCCGGTAACCCCGGGCAAAGTCGGAGGCTGCCATCCTCTTTCTGTTCTCCAACTGTATCTCCTGGAGGATGAGAGAGCCGGCTCCCGCAGAAACTTCTATCCCCTCCGGAGTTGAGGCGAGAATAGTGCCGGGGGCGGGCCCTCGAGGTGATACGGCATGGGACACCTTGACCTTAAAGACCTTTATCGTCTTGCCGTCAAGGAAGGTATATGCCGTCGGCCAAAGCACGAAAGCCCTCACCTGTCTCACTATTTCGGTCGCTGCCATATTCCAGTCTATACGTCCCATCTCTTTCGTGATGATCGGCGTGTAGCTTGCTTCCCGGTCATCCTGGGGCGTGCCGTGGCCGACCCCCCTCACCTTCACTTCCTCGACCACCGGCGGAAGGATCTCGGAAACCCTCGATGCAAGGCGGGCAGAGAGGCTCGCCGCATCCTCCTCGGCCGCGAGAGGCGTCGTCTCCTGGTAGAGGACGTCGCCCGCGTCCATCCGCTCGCTCATCCTGATAACCGTGATGCCCGTCTCCTCTTCCCCATTCCGGATGGCCCATTGCATGGGGGACGGACCGCGATATTTCGGAAGGAGCGAAGGGTGCACGTTGATGGCGCCAAGGGTGGGCAGGTCGAGAAACCACCGCGGGATGATGAGGCCGAAAGAGACCACGACGAGGAGGTCCGGCTTCAGCTCACCGAGGTCTGCAGCCTCCTCGTCCTTGAATGACCCTATCTCTCTGACCGGAAGACCGAGAGAGAGGGCCGCCCGTTTTACCTCGTTGTCTTCGAGCAGGTATCCCCTACCCTTCGGCTTTGTCTTCTTCGTCACCACGCAGGATATGGACGGGTGAAGCGAGACCAGGGCGGGAACGGAGAAGCTCGAAGAGCCGAAAAAGAGGAGGTTCATTTCTTCTCTTTTCCGTATTCCCTTTTAAAGAGCTGTTTCTTGACGGGGCTCAGGTGGTCGATGAAGAGGATGCCGTTGAGATGGTCGACCTCGTGCTGCACTGCCCTCGCAAGCACGCCGTTGCACTCGATCGTGAATTCCCCGTCATCGATATTCCTGGCCTCGACGACAGCCTTCTTCGCCCGTTTCACCGTCTCGTAAAAGCCCGGGATGCTCAGGCACCCTTCTTCGCCCGCTTCCTCCCCTTCCAGCCGTATAATCCGGGGGTTGATGAGCACGAGCGGGTCGCTCTCCTTCTCCGAGCCCGCCTCGATGGTAATGATGCGAAGGGATACGCCGATCTGGTTTGCGGCCAGCCCCAAACCGTGCGCCGCGCTCATGGTCTCCACCATGTCGTCGCATAGTTGGCGTATCTCATCCGTCGTTGGGCCCACAGCGCCGGCAACCTTCCTGAGCACCCGGTCGGGATGTGTTCTTATCACGTGAATCACGCAGTTATTGTAAAATCATACGGGCATATAGTCAATATGGTAAGCCGTAGGCTGCATATCCGGCCCGCCCGCCTTGATTCGTCACCCTGCACACGCGACCCGGGTCTCGGCACGGTAGGTCAGGTAACCCTCGACGCCGAAGATGATAAGGGCGAGCCATACGATACCGAACCCGATGAACTGGGCGGTCGTGAAGGGCTCCCGGAAGACGAGGACGCCGAGGAGAAACTGGATGGTCGGAGAAATATACTGGAGGATGCCCACCATGGTGAGGCGTATGCGCCGGACGGCCGTGGCGAACAGAAAGAGCGGGGTCGCGGTCACGAGCCCCGTGCCGACGAGGAGCACATCGGAGACAGGGTCGCCCTGGAGAAACGCGCCCTTGCCGCTCAAGCCGGCAGCGCTCAGATAAATGAGGCTGGGCAGGACCAAAAGACCCGTTTCCAGGGTCAGGCCGTGAAGCGACCCGAGGGGGGCGATCTTCTTGAGCAAGCCGTAGAAGGTCCAGGTGAGGGCGAGGAAAAGGGCGATCCAGGGAGGCGAGCCGTGCGAGTAGGTCAGGTAGAGGATACCGAGGGCAGCGAGGCCCACGGGGACCCATTGCCACGGCCGGAGACGCTCGCGCAGGATGATAACAGC
The DNA here is from genome assembly GCA_963729685.1 of uncultured delta proteobacterium. GTDB lineage: Bacteria > Desulfobacterota > Syntrophorhabdia > Syntrophorhabdales > WCHB1-27 > BOG-1155. Next base: position 267,737 of record CAVSOX010000013.1, read on the forward strand.
CGCAAGGACGCTCAAAAGGGGGTTGATGAAGTACCCTAGGCTCGTCTGGACGACAAAACCGGCATTGACGGCCCACACATAGGTGAGCCAGTTGGCGCTTACCACTATTGCCGCCGCTATATAGACGGGCATGACGCCGGGCTTGAGGGCGGCGCGGAAGGAGGGCCACTGGCCGCGCACCAGGACCGCAGCCATCAGGAAGACGAAGGACCAGAGAATCCGGTGACAGAGGATCTGAGGGGCCGGTACGTGGTGAAGCAGCTTGAAGTAGACGGGAAACAATCCCCAGAAGGCATAGGCGGCCACGGCATACAGCGTTCCCTGGTTCATCGAAGCTGCTCCCTTTGCCGGGCACAGTGAAAGACGGCGTACAAGAAGGTCAGAGGGTGTTAAGCCACGCTTCGAGCCGCTCGCACCCTTTTTTCAGGTTTTCGATGGCGTTCGCAAATGAGAAGCGCACGTGGGCCCCGGCGCGGTAAGCACCGAAATCATACCCCGGCGTGATCGCCACCTTTGCCTCGACGAGCGCCCTTTCCACGAATTCCATGCTGTCCAGCCGCCACTTTTCGATGCCGGCGTAAATATAGAAGGCCCCTTCCGGCCACGCGGGCAGGTCGAAACCGAGCTGCTTCAGGCGGGGGAACAAAAACGCGCGCCGCTCCCTGTACGTCTTCTTCATCGCTTCAAGCTCAGTCGAAGCGTCGAAAGCGCCGAGGGCCGCATACTGGGCAACGGTGGGGGGCGAGATAAAGACGTTCTGCGCCACCCTCTGGATGGGGCGCACAAGCGCTTGAGGCACCACCATCCACCCAAGCCTCCAGCCGGTCATTGCGTAGGTCTTTGAAAAGCCGTCGATCACCACGATCTCGTCCGATATCGCGAGGGCTGAACGATAGCTCCGGTCATAGGTGAGGCCGGAATATATCTCGTCCATTGCCAAACACCCGCCCCTTTTCGAGACGACGTCGAAGAGACGCGCCAGGGACTCGCCTTCGTACACGACGCCCGTGGGATTGGCCGGGCTGCAGAGCATCAGGAGGTGCGGCACGACCTTGCACCCCTCCACCTGGGCAGGCGTGATCTCGAACCCGGATGCTTCCGACACAGGCAGGGGGACAACATGCGCGTCGAAGAGGGTGCCGAAATTCCGGTAACAGGGGTATCCCGGGTCGGAGATCAGGAAATTCCTTCGTCGTTCGAGAAGCACCGCGCAGAGGAGAAAAAAGGCGCCCGACGTGCCGCTCGTCACGATGATCCTGTCGGCCGGCACGGCCACGTGGTGCGATTCGGCGTAATAGGCTGAAATCCGCTCCCGTAATTGGGGCAAACCGAGACTGTGGGTATAAAAGGTGTGCCCTTCTTCCATGGCCCGCACGCCGGCTTCCCTTATCGCGAGGGGGGTGGTGAAGTCCGGCTCCCCGATCTCCATATGGACCACATCCTCGCCGGCCGATTCCAGGGCCTGAGCCTTCTCCAAAAGCTCCATGACATAGAACGGCTGAATCCGCGCGGACCTTTCGGTGCACCGTATGGCCTTCGGCTTCGTCATCGCATCACCTTCTCACGCACGAGAAAGCCCCGACGCCGCGCCCGCCCTGCCCTCCTCATAAAAGTGTGCCCCCTGTGACAACTCTTCCAGCTTCTTTCGTTCGAGTAATCTGATCCGCCGTCCTTCCACCTCGATGATCCCTTCTGACGCCATCTTTCCGAGCACCCTGGAGACTGTTTCGGGTATGGTGCCGAGCACGTTGGCGAGGAGCGTCTTCGATATGTCGAGCTCGATAAGGGCGGCGCCCGCCGCGCGATCACTCAGATAGATGAGGTAGGACGCGAGCCTGCCGGGCACCTCTTTCAGCGACAGCTGCTCCACGAGACCGGCAAACTCCTTGAGCCGGCGTGACAGGAGCGCCAGCATGTTGATGGCGAGGGTTGGATCGCGCCGCGTGAGGTCGACGAAAGCCGACGCGGGGAAGAAGATGAGGAGACTATCCTCCAGTGCCTGGGCATGGGCGGGAAACCGCCCGCCGCTGAAGACGGCCGCCTCCCCGAACGGTTCCTGAAACCCCATTATGTGCAGCACCTGCTCTTTTCCTTCGGGTGAAAGCTTGAATATCTTTATCCGTCCCCTCATCGGCACATAGAAGCCGTCCGCCGCATCCCCGTCGGAGAAAACAGTCTCACCGCGCTTGTAGTCCTTCGGCACGGCAATCCCTGCGACCCGGCCGAGCTGGTCCGCCGGCAGCCCTTTGAAAAGAGGCACATTCGCCACAAACGAAAGGACGTCCATTACCTTCGCCCCCGGCGCGGCGCCGCCAACACCTGCCCACGAAGTCTTCATGGATGAAACATACCATACCGCCGGGCGAAATGGTACCCCAACGGCTCCCCGCAAAAAAACTCCGGTTCCTTGACTCAGGTCAAGGCGCCATTCGCCGCCGGTCGTTACAATACTTACATTAATGTAAGATCAAACACAATCCAAAAGGGGGAACATATGTTTTGTTACCAGTGTGAGCAGACCGCAAAAGGCGAAGCGTGTACGGTGATGGGCGTGTGCGGAAAGCAGCCGGAGATTGCCGCGCTCCAGGACCTGCTCGTCCATGTTGTCGAAGGCATCTCTCTATTCGCAGTCGAAGGCAGAAAAAAGGGCATCATCGACCCCGACGTCACGACGTTTACCTTCGACGCCCTATTCTCCACGCTCACGAACGTGAACTACGATGCCGGGAGGTTCGTTGCTTACGTGCAGCAGGGGGCAAGGCTCAGGGACCGACTGAAGGGCAAGGTCGCCAAGGCGGGCGGGCGGGTCGATTTTTCGGCACATGCCGCTATCTTTACCCCTGCGTCGACGGTCGACGCCCTCGTAAAACAAGGCGAGCAGGTCGGCCTCAAATCGGACCCTGCCGCCGATCCCGATATCAGGTCGCTCCAGCACACGCTCCTGTTCGGCATCAAAGGCATCTGCGCATACGCGGAGCACGCGCAGATCCTGGGGCAGGAGGATGACGACATCCCGGCGTTTATCCATGAGGCGCTTGCGGCCATCGCCACGAATGACCCAAAGATGGGCCTCAATGAATGGCTGGCCCTCGTGCTCAAGTGCGGAGAGACAAACCTGCGGGCGATGGAGGTGCTCGACGCCGCCAATACGAGCGTCTACGGCCACCCCGTGCCTACGAAGGTGCCGCTGGGCGCCAAAAAAGGGCACGCAATCCTGGTCTCCGGTCACGACTTGAAGGATCTGGAGGCGGTGCTGGAACAGAGCCAGGGGAAGGATATCTACGTCTACACCCACGGAGAGATGCTGCCCACCCATGCCTACCCCGGCCTGAAGAAATACCCTCACTTCTACGGCCATTTCGGCACTGCGTGGCAGAACCAGCTCAAGGAGTTCCCGACTTTTCCGGGCGCCATCCTTCTCACGACCAACTGCCTCATGCGGGTCCAGCAAACCTATCAGGACAACATTTTCACCCGTGGCCCGGTAGGCTGGCCCGGCGTGCACCATTTCGAGAACAGGGACTTCGCGCCTCTGATCCAAAAGGCCCTTACCATGCCCGGTTTTCCGCGTAGACACAAACGGCAAGTCGGTCATGACGGGGTTCGGGAGGAACACGGTCATGGGTGTGGCGGATAAGATCATAGAAGCGGTGAAGGGCAAGCAGATCCGCCATTTCTTCCTGGTCGCGGGCTGCGACGGCGCAAAGCCCGGTCGCAACTATTACACCGAATTTGTCGAGAAGGTGCCCAAAGACAGCGTGGTCCTGACGCTGGCCTGCGGCAAGTTCCGCTTCTTCGACAAGGACCTGGGAGACATCGGCGGCATTCCGAGACTGCTCGACGTGGGCCAGTGCAATGACGCCTACTCCGCGATCCAGATCGCCCTGGCATTGTCGAAGGCCTTCAACGTGGGTGTCAACGATCTTCCCCTCTCGTTCATCCTCTCATGGTACGAGCAGAAGGCAGTCGCCATCCTGCTTACGCTGCTCTATCTCGGCATCAAGCATATGCGCCTCGGGCCCTCACTTCCTGCCTTCGTCACGCCGAACGTGCTCGATGTGCTCGTGAAGACCTACGATATCAAACCTATTACGACGCCCGATGAGGATATCAAGGCAATCCTGGGGTGATCGATGCGAAAACCGCGCGGGAATTCTTTTTTGCAATCGGAGGGTGTTTATGTGATACTAACGGGGTATGGGACTCATAAGACTGCTTCTCACGGACCCCCTTACCTTTATCCTCATCGCGATCCCCCTGCTCTACTCGCTCATCATTCACGAAGTAGCGCATGGATGGGTGGCGGATAAGATGGGAGACTCAACGGCGCGGTGGCTCGGCAGGCTAAGCCTGGACCCGCGCCGCCACCTCGACCCTGTCGGCACGCTCATGCTGCTTTTCTTCGGTTTCGGCTGGGCAAAACCTGTGCCGGTCAATTTCGGCAACCTGAGGCACCAGCGCAAGGGCCTCATATTCGTCTCGGCCGCCGGGATCACGGCGAACATTATTGTCGCCTTTCTCGCGCTATTGGTCCTTACTACGGTCCATTTCACGCTCTTCAGTACCTTTGCGAGGGGCCTTCAGTACCTCGCGCAGATAAACATCATGCTTGCCGCCTTCAACCTTATCCCCATTCCGCCCCTCGACGGCTCGAAGATCCTCATGGGCTTTTCCTCCCGGAGCTTCCAATATACGCTCCAGAAACTCGAACCCTATGGTTTCTTCATCATCATAGGTCTGCTCTATATCGGCGTCCTCGACCCGCTGATCACGTTCTTTCAGTGGCTCATCGTGTCCCTGATCAGCCTGATCGTCGGTTGAGAAAAACTTACACTTCACTGAAAAGAGCGCGCCTTACCGGTGCCGCTCTTTCGCTTTTTTCGGCAAATCGCCTATTCGGCAGGCGTCGTGCCCGTGGCTTTGCGATATGCCTCTTTCACCCCGCTTACACGCGATTCCACCTCCGCTTTCTTCTGCTCCAGGATCTCCGCCCCTTTCTGCATGGCCGTCGAAATCTGTGTCTTGGCCTTATCGTAGTACTCCTCTGCCCTCTCTTTCGCCTCGTCCGCCAGGTCCTTGATCTGCTCTCTCGTCTGGCGCCCCGATCTGGGCGCGACGAGCAGGGCAACGGCTGCCCCGATCAATCCGCCGAGTATGAACGAGAGTAACCATGACCCCGAGCTCGTGTCGAATTCGTTCTCACCGTATTTCATGCGCTCCCTCCTTTGTTTTTCGGCCGTCGCACAGGGTTACCGGCGAGCCTGTCAAAATCGGGCGATGTCACTTCTCCGCAAGCAAGCTCTTCAAAAGCACCTCAAAACCTGTTTTGATCCCCGCCCGTACGCCGCACACCGAGGCGATCGTCTCTTTGCTAAGGCTCTGAACCAGATCGCTTAACTGTCTCACATTCGTCGTCAACCCTTGCACACCGCGGCCCACCTCTCTTACCGACCCTGAGAACGACTTCAAATCACCCGTTACCGCACCGACGTCATCGGTTATGGTGCGCAGACTCCTCAGGTTCTGGCTTATTTCCCCTATCGCTTCCTTTAATGCCCGATCCACATCGCTCGTTTCCTTCAATGCCTGATCAGCGGTCTCGATGAGCTTACTCAACGCCCTTACGCTCTCCATGAGCCTCATGATGAACCAAATAAGGAAGATCACTAATGCAATAATTGCCGCGGTAATCAGACCGAAGAATACCTGGTTCGCTCCCATGCCCACCACCCCTCTCTCGCAGATTTAACCGCTCGATCTCACCTCAGCAAGCGTTCCTGTACAAAAATAACCATTTTTGCGGGCTATGTAAAGGGTCCCCGACCGTTTCCGGGACCGAAAGGCAACCGAAATGGGGCAAGAGGGCTTGAAAATAGCGCATGGATAGATTAACTTAAGGGCAACAGTCCAATCAGGCGAGTGTCGCCTTGCCTTCTTTCAGGAGATGAACTACATGGTTAAGATCACCGACTCGCTTCTTTTCATACCCGGCCAGGATGAAATGATACCGGACTCCCACGTCTATCTGCTCGGCCTGCCCCAGTCCGGCGACCTTTCCCTGGTCGATGCGGGACTCATGGGCAAGGGCAGATACAAGGTGAGCGCTCTCACCGACGCAGGCATTCAGCCGGCTGATATAAAAAGGGTGATCATGACCCACACCCATCTCGACCATATCGGTTGTCTGAGAGAGATCCTCGAGGCCTTTCCCTCGGCCGAGCTATGGGTCCACGAGCAGGAGGCGGGGCCGCTGGAGGACGGGGACGAACGCACGGTCTACGGTATGGAGATGTTCAAGCAGATGTGCCAAAGCCAGTATCGTCTGAAAGACGGCGCCTTCACCTTCAAAGTGGACCGCCGGCTTGAGGACGCGGAGGAGTTGCGGATAGGCGGAGAGGTCTGGACGGTCCTCCATATCCCCGGCCACTCGGCCGGCGGCATCGCACTTTATGACGCGGGGAGAGGGATACTGATACCGGGTGACGTCGTCTATGCCGATTACAGCATCGGGCGGTTCGACCTTCACGGGGCGGACGCAGCCAGCCTGAACCGGTCACTGGTGAGACTCTCTGAGCTTGAGGTGAGGATGCTCTTACCCGGGCACAACCGCGTCCTCACGGAGGTCCAGAAGGGCTATATCGGCGCCGTCGCAAAGCAATGGGGAGCGTACCTCAGGTAAGGCATCGGTCGGCATTCCTAAAAAAACCGGCCTTATCGCCGTTATTGAAGGCAGATCAGTCACTGCTTCCGGTTCTTTGCTCCTTCTCCCTTTCGTACGCCTCTTTGCCGGCCTCGATAGCTTCGAGCAGCAAGGGCCTCCCTTCCCGAATCAATTCCTTACCCCTATCGAGAGTCGCTTCCACCTTGTTGAGTACTCGTGAGGAGTAGGAGCCCAACACCGCCCTCGTCTCCCGGGATCGCCTCCTTTATCTGACGCCTCGTCCTCAGGCCTGACTGCGGTGCGAGTAAAAGTCCCAGCCCCGCACCGGCAACGGCGCCGAAGAGAAAAAATAGCGCGACCGACAAGCCGCCATGCCCGGCACATGCCGTATAGTGCTCGGCGCCCACTACTGTGTACCCCTCCTCGCCGTAGCCTTCTTCGTCCGTCATATCCGTACCCTCCTTCCTCCCCTTCAGTCTACCACACCCCGCCTCGCCCCCAAAAGACGTTTCATAGTCGGACCAGCCCCAATATCCCGATCACTATAAGATAAACGGCTACCACGAAGTTGAGCAGCCTGGGCATTATGAGGATCAATATACCCGCGATCAGGGCAACCAGAGGCTGGAAGTGCACGTGCATATTCATGAGACCTCCTGTGGGCCTTCTTTGAGGTTCCGGAATGATCCGCCCTTCCCTTCCCTAAAACCCCGCATGCCTTCGAACCCGGCCGCTATACCGGCCGGGTAGGCGTCCTTCTCCCCATGAGCAGGGAGACGATGAACAGGACAAGGAAGACGAAGAAAAGCACCTTGGCCATCCACACGGAGACGCCGGCTATCCCCGTGAAGCCGAACACCCCCGCGATGACGGCGACCACAAGAAAGACGACGGCCCAGTACAGCATAACTACCTCCTAATTTGAAGACTCGCCCTCATCCCTTCCGAAAAAGGCGCTAAAAACGGCCTACTCTCGCCAGACGCAGGATAAGGAGCACGAGCACCACGATAACGAGGACGGCAATCACCACGCCCACACCGTCGCCCCCCACCTTCAACTGGTCCACCTTGAGGGCTATCTGGTGCAACTGCTCGTCACTCAACGCGCTGAGGCGCGACTGAACTTCGCCCGGTGTGAATCCCAGTTGTCCAAGGCGGTCGGCCACTACCTTCGTCTCCAGGAAGGTCCGGACATGCTGCACGTCGAGGTCCCTGCCGGCGGCACTTGCTCCTACCAGTTGCGAAGGGCTGAATCCCGCGTCCGCATTGGGGGTAATGCCTATCACAAACATCGCCGCGACAAGGTAAGCGACCAGTGCCCGCATCAAGCATCTTTTCACTTTCGTCACCTCCGCATGCGATTGAATGTCCCTTCTGCATTAAATATAGTGCCGCAAATCTCGGAATCAAGAATACGAAGGGCTGTTTTATCAGGACACGCCGATAAAACAGCCCTCCTTTGCCGGATGCTTCAGAGCTCCTTATCCTACGCAGGGACCGTGGGAGGCCTACTCTTCGATAATAATTGCCTCTACGGGACATGCGTCGGCCGCTTCCCTACAGGACTCCTGGAGGTCGGGGGGCACCTCTTCCATAATGGTCGCGGCCACCTCGCCCTCCATCTTGAAAATCTCGGGACAGATCGCAAGACACGTCTCATCGCCTACACATGCTTCCTGATCGACATGCACTCGCATTATCTTCCTCCTTGTGAATCGGTTTAGAGGATTCATATGGCTCATCGGCCTGTGTCGGCCAAACCGGCCGCTATTCCAGCCCCGCCTCTTTCAAATCGGCGACGACAACGGTGATCGATTCATCGGGATGGATGTAGGCCCGCGCTACCCTGAGCACGTCCTCCCTTGTGACGCCGTTGATGAGAGAGGCATATTTCTCAGGGTAATCGAGACCGAGACCGTAGTATTCGACCTGTGCGAAAAATGAGGCGATCCTCGACTGGGTGCTAAACCTTTGCGGGAAATTCCCGACGAGGTACTTCTTGGCGTCCTCCAGCTCCTTTTCTGAAACAAGCTCGCTGCGCACCCGCTCCAGATTTTCCATGGCCGCCTTGATTGCCTCAGCCGTCGAGCGGTTCTTGGTCTGGAGAAAAACCATGAAGGGCCCCGGATATTTCCGCGCCTCGAATAGACTGGCCACAGAGTAAGCCAGCCCCCTTTTGTTCCTGATGTCCTCCATGAGGCGCGACGTGAGGCTGCCGGCGCCGAGGATATGGTTCATCACCTGGGCCGCATAGTAGTCCGGGTTACTGCGGCTCATCCCGCCGTTGCCGATGACGATGTTCGATTGGGTCACCGGTTTGTTGAGCTTTATGGTCTCTTTCCGGGTGGAGAACTTTATCTCGATCCTTTTTTCCGGAACGCCTCCCCTGGGCCATTTTTTGAGCAGGGGCGCCATATACTCCGTCGATCGACCGCTGGTCGATGTCTCCCACTACGCTCAGGATGGCGTTGTCGGGGCAATAATGGAGGTCGTGAAACCTCCCCAGCGCCTCGCGGGTCAGCTTCGACACGGATTCAACCGTGCCCTCCGTGGGGTTACCGTAAGCGCCGCCCAGGTAGAGGGCCTTTTGGAACGCCCGGTCGGCGACTTTGCCCGGCCTGTCCTCCAGCGACCGGATAGCCGCCAGGGTGCGCGAGATCTCCTTTTTGACCTCGTCTGCGGGAAAAGTGGGCTTCGTCACCACGTCCATAAAAATAGGAAAGGCATGCTCGAGGTCCTTTTTCAGGACCTGCAGACTGACGGTGGTGTAATCCTTGTTGGCGGTCGCGCTCATATTGGCGCCCATGAAATCGAGCTCTTCGCTGATCTGCTTCAGCGTCCGGCCCTCGGCCCCCAAAAGCAGGCTCGAGGCGGTCAGGTCGGCCAGTCCTGCCTCGAGCGGGGGATCATCCTTGGCGCCTGTCTTGACCATAAGGTTGATCGTCACAAAAGGAAGCGAGTGCTCTTCCGACAGAAGGAGCACCAGCCCGTTGTCGAGCACCGTCCGCTGAACGGGTGGAAGGCCGAAGGCGGACGTCCATGAAGCGGCAACACATAAGAGAGCGATGCAGACAGACGATGCGGTTCTCCTCATCCTTTCCCCTCACCTCACGATAGTTTCTTTTCCCGGCGAACCGGATGCCACCGGCATCGCATCCGCGGAAGGGATCGGATCGAGACGCGCGGTGACGCAGTTGTCGGGCACGAGGTATTTTTGTGCGACCCTTTTCACGTCCGCCGCGGTGACCGCCCGGATGCCGGGAACATACGTGTCGGCGTCCCGCCAGGAGGAAGCGATCTCATACGTGGCGAGGAGCATAGCCTGAGCGAAGATCGAGTCCTGGGCGAACGTAAAACCTGACTCCAACTGATTCTTCGCTTTTTCAAGCTCCCGCGTCCCCACGGGTGCTTTTTGCAAGAGGCTCTATCTCCGCAAGCAGTGCCTTCTCGACGACATCCGCGCCCTTCCCCGGCAATATATCGGCCGAGACGGAGAACAGATTAGGGTCCCTGGAGACAAACTCGTTATCGGCCGACACCCTCAGGGCGAGCTGCTTGTCCCGCACCAGCGCCTGGTTGAGCCTGGAGCTCTCACCGGCCGACAGGAGGGCGGCGATCACCTCGAGCACGTAGCTGTCGGGCGAGCGCAGATTGGGTACGTGGTATGCCTTCTCGATCGACGCGAGCTGGGCCTCCTTCCGGACGATGATCCTCCGCTCGCCCAATTGCGGCTCTTCCTTGTCCTGCCGCTGGACGGGCGAGACGCCGGCCGGGGTTGACCCGAAGGCCGCTTCGATCATGGGGAGGACCGCCTCTTTCCTGAAGTCGCCCGCAAGCACGATAAACGCATTTACCGGAACGTAGTAAGTCTTGTAGTGTTTTTTCAGGTCGCCCACCGTGAACCGGGCTATATCCTGCATCCAGCCTATAATCGGCCAGCGATAGGGTTGGATCAGAAACGCGGTGGCCGCCAGTTGTTCGCTCAGCACGCCCTTGGGGCTGTCCTCCGTCCTCATCCGCCGTTCTTCCATTACCACGGACCGCTCGGTCTTAAACTCCTCCTCTCTCAGGAGAAGCCCGGCCATCCTGTCCGACTCCAGCTCTATGGGTATCTTGACGCGGTCGGCGCTCATGTTCTCGAAATAGACGGTAAAATCGGTCGAGGTGAACGCGTTGTCGTCACCGCCGTTCTGGGCGACGATGCGGGAGAACTCGTCGGGACCTATCTTCTCCGTCCCCTTGAACATCATGTGCTCCAGCATATGGGAGAGGCCCGTCTTCCCCGATTCCTCATTGCGTGAGCCCACCCTGTACCACACCTGGAACGTCACAAGGGGGGCCTTATGGTTTTCGAGGAGAATGACCTTCAGCCCGTTCGCGAGGGTCACCTCCGATACATGATCCGCAAGCGCGGCGGCCCCCGGAGAAGAGAGGGACAACACGCCTGCGGCGCCAAGACAAACGAAGAATAAGAGCCTTTTCACCACCACCCCCACGAGCGACGCAATATTCTTGATTGTAGGAGCAGTCACGGTGATTGTCAAGATTCGACCTCCCTTTCCGGGCGCCGACATAAAGAAGGCGAGTGGCGGGCGAGAGCGAAGGCCCGATTCCCCATTTTCCGTTGCGTCCTCACCTCTTCGGGAGTAGAATGGTACAATCGATGATTGAGAGAGAGGCGCAAAAACTCTGCTGCCGGAGGAGAATTACCATGAAGAGATCGATGCTCATCGCCTTGATATCGGTATTCGTCTTATCGGGCCTTACCGGCGGCGCTTCCGCGCAAGGTCCGGTCACGTTGAAGTTTGCCGAGATCCATGACGCTCACTACCCAACCACTATCGGAGATTTTGAGATTGCGAAGCTGGTCAGGGAGAGGACCCACGGCAGGGTCATCATCGAAGTCTATCACAGCATGAAGCTCGGAGATGAAGCGGCGGTGATCAAAAAGGTGCAGCAAGGGGAGATCGATTTAACCAGGACCAACATCGGACCTGTCACGGCCTATGTCTCGAGCTTGAACGCCTTCCTGATGCCCTATATTTTCAGGGATACGGAGCACATGCTGAAGGTCGTGAACGGACAGGTAGGAAATGATATCCTCCGGTCGGTTGAAGAAAGCAATTTCCTGGGGTTTGGATGGTTCGACGGCGGCACGAGAAATTTTTACACCAAGAAGCAGGTAACCTCCCCCGGGGACCTGAGGGATATGCGAATAAGAACTCTCCAGAGCGACCTGATGGTCTCGATGATTCAGGCTTTCGGCGCAAAAGCGATCCCCATGCCCCACGGCGCGACCTATGAGGGCCTGAAAAGCGGGGCCCTCGACGGAGCGGAGAACAACTACCCCACGTACGATGAGACAAACCATTACCAGTTGGCCAAATACTTCATCGAAGACGCGCATACGACAAACCCGGATATAATCATCGGGAGCAAAAAGGCGTTGTCGTCAAAATTATCCCCCGAAGAAATAGAGATCATCAAACAGGCCACGAGGGATGCCCAGCCCGTGCAGTTCACGCTGTGGGCCCGGACGGTAAAACTATCAAAAGAGAAAGTCATTGGGGCCGGATGCGTGATAACCGTCCCGACGCCCGAACAGAAAAAGGCATTTGTCGATGCGGTGAAGCCGGTTTACGATAAACAGCCGCCGCAGATCCAAGACCTGATAAAAAGGATCAGGGCGGTGCAATGAGACACCCCGGCGTCGCGTCTATTGCAGGTAGCCCTTTCGGGGCATGAGATCCAGGCGACCAAGGGGGGAAAGCCCGGCTATCAGTCTGCCCCGGACATCTGCGTCATTATTCATCGAAAAAGCCCTCGCGCAGCATGCTGCCGGGAGTATAGTAACACGGTGGTCGGGGGCGCAAAAGGAGGGGTGAGCCCCCTCCCCTACTTTTCGGCCGCCTCGCGCTCCTTGTTCGCCAGCTCGATGACCTTCTGGCTGATGTGCGCCGGCACCTCTTCGTAATGGGAAAACTCCATGGTGAACGTGCCGCGGCCGCCCGTCATCGACCGGAGGTCCGGCGCGTACTTGAGCATCTCCGCCATGGGAACCACCGCCTTGACCACCTGGTTGTGCCCCTTCGCCTCGACGCCCATGATCTTGCCGCGCCTCGAGTTCATATCGCCCATGACATCGCCCACGAACTCCTCGGGGATGATCACCTCGACCTTCATGATGGGCTCGAGCAGGGTCGGCTGCGACTGTTCCATGCCCTTCTTGAAGCCCATGGATGCGGCGATCTTGAACGCCATATCGGAAGAATCGACGTCATGGTAGGAGCCGTCATAGACAATGGCCCTGAAGTCGGTGACTGGAAAGCCCGCGAGGATGCCGTGGTTCATGGCCTCCACGATGCCCTTTTCGACGGAAGGGATATACTGCCTGGGGATCGAGCCGCCCACGATCTTGTCGACAAACTCGAAGCCCGTGCCGTGGGGAAGCGGCTCGAATTCCAGCCAGCAGTCTCCGTACTGGCCCTTGCCGCCTGACTGCTTCTTGTATTTCCCCTGGACCTTGGTCCTGCCCTTTATGGTCTCTTTGTAAGGCACCTTCGGCTCGCGCAGCTCCACGTCGACCCCGAATTTCCTCTTCATCTTCGACACGAGCACCTCTATGTGTATCTGCCCCATGCCGGAGATGATGAACTCTTTCGTCTGCTCGTCCCGAGAATACCGGATGCTCGGGTCTTCCTCGATGAGCCTCTGGAGCGATGTGTTGAGCTTGTCCTCGTCGCCCTTCGATTTCGGGTAGAGGGAGAAGGAGATGAGGGGGGGAGGAAGGACGACTTCCTGGTATTCGATCGGCGACTTCTCGTCGCAGAGCGTGTCGCCGGTCGCCGCCTCTCTGAGCTTCGCCACCGCGGCGATGTCACCCACCGACACAAAACCCGCGGCTTTTTGCTTCTTGCCGATCAGGTAGAATATCTGGCCTATCCGCTCTTTTTCGTCTTTCTTCACGTTCAGCACGACGCTGTCGGGGTGAAGCTCCCCGGAATAGACCTTGAAGAGGGTCAGCTTCCCGGCAAAGGGATCGGTGATCGTCTTGAATACGAAGGCGCTGAAGGGCTGACCCAGCGACATCTGCCTGTCGACGGCCTTGCGCGTCCGCGGGTCGAGGCCCTGGGCCGTCCCCTTGTAGAGCGGATCGGGGAAATACTTCACCAGGTTGTCGAGAAGGGGCTGAATACCGATATTCTTCGAGGCCCCCACGGCCATCACGGGCGCGAGCTTGCGGTCCCAGATGCCCCCCTTGAGACACGCCTCGATCTCTTCGTCCTTGATCTCGTCGCCGTTCAGGTAGCGCTCCATTATCTCATCGTCCATCTCGACCGCCGATTCGATCAGCTTCTCCCTGAAGCGCATCGCCTCGTCCGCCATCTCCGCGGGGATGGCGGTCACCTCGAAGGCCCCGGACTGGTCGTCCTTATTATAGATATACGCCTTCATGGAGATGAGGTCGACCACGCCGTGAAACGCGTCCTCTTTGCCGATCGGCAGTTGCACCGCCACAATGCTCTTGTCCGTGAACGTCTTCTGTAGGTCCTCGATGGTCCGGCTGAAATCCGCCCGCTCCCTGTCTATCTTGTTAATGACGAAGCAGACGGGCACGCCGAACTCGTTTGCATACTCCCACACCTTTTCCGTCTGGACCCTGACACCCGATACGGCACTCACCAGGATGGCCGCCCCGTCCACGACCCGCATGCAAAGCTTGGCGTCGTAAATGAAGTTATCGTCGCCGGGGGTGTCTATCAGGTTGATCTTGTACTTGTTCCAGTCAAAACAGGCAAGCGATGCAGATATGGTGGCCTTTCTCTCTATTTCTTCGGGCTCGTAGTCCATGAGCGACGTGCCTTCATCGACTTTGCCCAGCCTTGTGTTCTCGCCGGCAAGAAAGAGCATTGCCTCGACCGTCGTCGTCTTGCCCTCCCCTCCGTGCGAAAACATGCCGAGGTTTCTTATCGACTCAGTTTCGTACTTTTTCATGCAGGCTCCTTATCGAGGTAATATTCGCGCTGGTGAATCCGAGAATTCTACCCGTGTTCGCCGGAAAAATCAAGAATTAATGGCCGCCGAAGGCTCAACCACCCGTTTAGTCCCGCTTCCGGTCGGTCGCTGCCCGCTTGAACAGCCCGCCCAGAAACTGCCCCCCAAAGAAGGCCCCGACCAATACGGGGAAGGTGACCGTCTGCCAGCCGACACCGCTCGCGAGCCGTAGACCGATTACCAGGGGTACCGGCACATGAACGGCAAGAAACCATTGCAGAGAAAACTTCCTTGCCCCGGCCCTCCAATAACCGAAGGGCAGGTTGAGCAGGAGAACGACTGCTGAAATAACCGCCAGTTTCATGCAGGAATAGGATAAACCTCTCTTCATGAATGCGCCACCCCATTTTCAAACCGCTCGTCTTGACATGATTCGACCTTTCATGATTAACTTATGCCTGTATATATGGATGTACGGAAGGAGGCGACGGGCAGAAATCGCGCCTTTCGTAAGCCGTCTCAATAATTGTGTGAAAGGTGACCCATGAAGAGGACATTTCAGCCGCACAACAAGAGCAGAAAGAGGACCCACGGCTTCCTGGTCAGGATGAGGACCGAGAACGGAAGGGACGTGATAAGGAGAAGGCGCGCGAAGGGGAGAAAACGGCTCACCGTTTAGCACGCGGATGGAACGGACGCTGGGGAAGACCGAGAGGCTGCACAAAAAGGATTTTCACGGCGTACAGTGGGTAAGGTCCGGCAAATCGCCGCATTTCCTTCTATTCAAGAGCACGAAGAATGAAACGAACGACCCATCCGTCACACGGTTCGGCGTCGTGGTGAGCCGAAAGATAAAGGGAGCAGTGAAGAGAAACAGGATCAAAAGACTGGCGAGAGAGTTCTTCAGGCTGAACAAACGCCTGTTCCCGGGGTCCGCCAACTATTCCGTGAGGGTGATGAGAATGCCTTCCGGCCTTTCTTTCGAGGCTGTCAGCCAGGAGCTTGGGACGCTGGCAACAAGAGCCTTCAACGGATGACGACTATTGCCGTTTTCGTGATCAGGCTTTACAGACTGTGCGTATCTCCCTATGTCCCCACGGCATGCAGGTTTCATCCTACCTGTTCCAGTTACATGATGGAGGCGCTCAAGAAGAAGGGGTTCTGGAGAGGTCTCTTTCTCGGCCTCGTCCGGGTCCTCAAATGCAACCCCCTTCATCCCGGGGGGTATGATCCGGTGAAGTAGATCGTGGGGGGCGGGAAACATCCGCTGAAATGGGGCGTCGATGCTCCAAATAACTCGGAGGCATAATGGAAAAACGTGCGCTTATAGCCATCGTCGCGTCGATGGTTATCTTATTCGTCTGGCAGTTTTACTTCTCGCCGAAAACGCCGCAGCAGCAGGCGCCAACGCAGCAGGCGCCAACACAGAAACAGGAGGGGCAAGCCACGAAAGCGCCCGAGGGGCCGGCCACGACCGGCCGGCGGCCAGGGCCAGTCGCTTCCTCCTCGGTGCCGCAGGCGCCCACGGTCATGAAGACACCCGCAAAGCTGGTCACCGTCGATACGTCGAAGATGAAGGTCACCCTCGGGGACTTAGGGGGAGGCGTCATAAGCGTGCGCCTCAAGGAATACAAGGAGACCGTAGACAGCAGTGAGCGCAAGGAGCTTGTGCAGGATATCGCGCCCTATCAGTACTTCCCCGTGGTCTCGAAGATAGCCGCCGGGCAGACGCTCGACGACGCCGTGCCGTTCACCTCGGACAAGAGGGGCGATATCGTGGTGAGCGCCCGGCCGGAGACGGTCGTCCTTTCGGGTAAGCTCGCCGACGGCACACGGGTGCGGAAGACCTACAGCTTCTCCCCTGACGCTTACTCTTTCGATCTCAAGGTAGAGACGGAAGGGGCGAGTCGGTCGGCGGGGATGTTCGCGGACTTTGCCGTGATGTCCATGAAGGAGAAGTCGAGTTATACCTTCAGGGGGCCCTTCGTTTACAGCAACAAGAAGTTCGAGCAGGTCGAGAAGCTCGACAAGTCCGTGAACGCCGGCACCGCGTACCAGTACGCGGGCTTCGACGAGGGCTATTTCTCGTTCATCATGCAGCCCAAGGAAACGACGCCCGGTCTCCTCGTCACCAAGGTGGGGGTTACACCCGTCGACCGCCTTCTCTTCACCAATAACAGCATCGACACGACGCTCTATTTTGTGCCGAACAAGATCTCCCTCCTCAAGCAACTGAACATCGACGCCGACAAGATCGTCAACTTCGGCTGGTTCGACATCGTGGCAAAGCCGATGTTATGGGGGATGAACTTCTCCAACAAGTTCACCCACAACTACGGCATCGACATCATACTCCTGACCATCCTGATCAAGATCATCTTCTACCCTTTGAGCGTCAAGAGCTACAAGTCGATGAAAAATATGCAGAAACTCCAGCCGAAGCTCGCGCAGCTCAGGGAAAAGCACAAGAACGACAAGGAAAAGCTGAACCAGGAGATGATGGGCATTTATAAGAGAGAAGGCATCAACCCGCTGGGCGGCTGCCTCCCCATGGTCATACAGATACCCGTCTTCTTCGCGCTCTACAGGGTCCTCATGGCGGCCATCGAGTTCCGTCACGCGCCCTTCATGCTCTGGATGAACGACCTGGCCGCCCCGGAAAACATTTTTACTCTCCATGTGGCCGGTTATGACTTGCCTTTCAGGGTATTGCCCCTGATCATGGGCATCACCATGGTGATCCAGCAGAAGATGACCCCGACCGGCGGCGACCCCATGCAGGCGAAGATGATGATGCTGATGCCTATATTCTTCACGTTCCTTTTCTGGGGGTTCCCGGCGGGACTCGTCCTTTACTGGCTCGTGAATAACGTCATCTCTATCGGCCAGCAATATTACATCAACAAGCAGGTTGCGTGAGGGAGACGACCCGCAGCCCGGGTGCCCGGCGAGCCCCCGGGCTTGCACAGGAGACTGAAGCATGGACTCCATAGAAGTTGAAGGCAAAACTTACGAGGAAGCCGTCAGGAAGGCCGCCGCGGGCCTGGGCGCCGAAGAAAAAGACCTCGATATCGAAGTAACGGAAGTAGATACAAAGGGCATCCTCGGACTGCTGGGGAGCAAGAAGATAAGGGTAGTAGCGAGGCTCAGGCCCAAGCCGTCCGTCGATGCGGAGACGCCGGAGGAGTTCGGCAGGAAATTCCTCACCGATATCGCCCGTTTCTACGGCATCTCTCTGCGCGTCGAGTCGAAAACCGTCGACGACAGGATCGTCTTCACCATCGAATCGCCGGATGAAGAGGTCTTCACCGGACACGACGGGGAGCCGCTGGAGGCGCTCCAGCACCTCGTCAACCTGGCCATGGCAAAACACTTCAAGCAGAACCTGAAGCTGCTCCTCGACGTGAACGGTTTCAGGGAACGGAGAAAGAAGATGATCGTCTCTATGGCGAAAAGGCTCGCGGAGACGGTGAAAAGAGAGAGGAAGCCCGCCAGCACGAAGCCCTTGAACCCTTACGAGCGGCGCATCGTCCACACGCTTTTCAAGAACAATAACCGCGTCACCACGCACAGCGAAGGGGAGGGCCACATGAAGAGGGTGATCATCACCCCGGCGTCCTCCACGGGCGCGCCTGCCGGCGGAAGGCGGTAAGGCTGACTCGTTCCCGAAAGATGAAGACCGGCCCGGACGATACCATCTGCGCCATATCCTCGGCCGCGGGCGCGGGGGGCATAGGCGTGCTCCGCATGAGCGGACCTGCCGCCCACGCGATCCTTAAGGCCGTCTTCCGGCCCAGGAAGCGGACAAGGTCTTTCGCCTCCCACCGTCTCTACCTCGGCTGGATAGCCGACCCCGACACAAAGTCGGACCTTGACGAAGTATTTGCCGTCTTCATGAAGGCGCCGCGTACTTACACCAGGGCACCGATGGCGGAGGTTTACTCCCACGGCGGTCCGGCCGTCCTCAAAGCCGTCCTCGCCCTCATGATGAGACAGGGCGCACGCCTCGCCGGACCCGGCGAATTCACCAAAAGGGCCTTCCTGAGCGGCAGGATCGATCTGGCCCAGGCCGAATCTGTCCTCGACATCATCGAGAGCGAAAGCGAAGCCGAGCTGGCGTGCGCCGTTGCCCACGTGCAGGGGGTCCTTTCCAGCCACATCAACGCGGCAAAGCAGGAGGTCCTTACCCTTCTGGCCGAGGTGGAAGCGGAGATAGACTTTCCCGACGAGGCGCTTGACCTGCCCCCCGGGGCCGGACGCGCCGGCCGTGTGGGGGCCGTATGCGCCGCCGTCGGCCGGCTCATCTCATCCTATGACGAAGGCAGGGCCGTCAGGCAGGGTGTCTCGGTACTGATCGTGGGCCGGACAAACGTGGGCAAATCGAGCCTCCTGAACGCCCTCGTGCGGCGGGACAGGGCCATCGTCACCCCGATTGCGGGCACCACCCGCGATCTCGTCGAAGATACCATTCGGATCGGGGGCGTCAAGTTCACCCTGACCGACACCGCGGGCCTGCGGCCGCCCGGCGACGCCATTGAGAGAGAGGGAATAGCGCGGGTCCGGAAGAGTATACCGGAAGCCGATATCATCCTCTGGGTGATCGATGCCTCCCAGGCTTACACGCTTCAGGACGAGGAAGTATGGAGCGCCGTCGAGGGCAAAAAGGTGATCGCGGTGCTCAACAAGGCGGACCTGCCCCGCATGATAGAGGACGGCGACAGTGACGGCCGATGCCCGGGCCTTCCCGTCGTTGCAGCCTCGCGCATCGACGTGAGCGCCCTCACAGGGTCGGGCCTCGATGATCTGAAGCGGGCGCTCGTCGAGGCCGGCGGCCCCCTCCCCGGCGAGAGGGAGGTCGAGCCACCTCCTCATCACGAACGTGAGGCACAAAGACGCCCTCGTGAAAGCCGAAGCTGCCCTTGGGCGCGCCGGTCAGTGCGCCGAGGCCGCCGGGCCTCTCGCGTTTTTCGCCTTCGAGCTGAAAGAAGCGCTTCGGTATTTGGGCGAGATCACCGGTGAAACCTGCGGAGTAGACGTGCTGAACGAGATATTCAGCCGGTTCTGCATAGGGAAGTAGTATGGAGTCTGCTCGACGGTTTTGACACCCTTGCAGTGGAGCGGGCGGTGACGCTCCTCCGGGCCGGAGAGGTCGTCGCCTTTCCTACGGAGACCGTCTACGGACTCGGGGCGGACGCATACAACGCGGCCGCGGTGGCAAAAATATTCGAGCTGAAAAAACGGCCCCGCTTCGACCCCCTCATCGTCCACATCAGCCGCAAGGAATGGGTCGCCGACCTTGCCCGCTCGGTGCCCCCGAAAGCCGCACGTCTCATGGACCGCTTCTGGCCGGGACCCTTGACGCTCATCATGGAGAAGACAGACCTCATCCCGGATATCGTCACCGCCGGCATGCAGACCGTGGGCATCAGGATGCCCGGCCACCCCGTTGCCCTCGACCTCATCGCGCGTATGGGACACCCGATCGCGGCGCCCAGTGCAAATCCTTTCGGCTATATGAGCACCACGACGGCGCGCGACGTGGCACGCCTCTTCCACCACGGGCTCCCCCTCATCCTCGATGGGGGCCCTGCGAGCTACGGCATCGAATCGACGATCGTCTCCGTGCGGGACGGCGTGGTCCGCATTCACCGCCACGGCTCGGTGAGCGCCGAGCAGCTTACCGAGGTTATCGGCAAGGTGGTTGAAAAGGAAGGTGACGCCGCTCAATGTGAGTCCCCGGGGGAGCTTCCGTACCACTACGCCCCTCACACGCCCCTGCGGATCATCAAGACACTTTCAGAGATAACGGTCGGGAATTCTGCCCTTCTCGCCTTCAGGCAGCCGCCCGCTCCCGTGAGGGCGCGCTACGTCCGGGTGCTTTCCGCTCGCGGCGACATGAGGGAGGCGGCCGCCCGCTTCTTTTCGTCCCTGATAGAGCTGGACGGCACCGGATCGGAGATCATCTATGCCGAAGCACTACCGGAACGGGGCCTCGGGAGGGCCATGATGGAACGCTTAAGAAAAGCAGCCAAAAAACCGGTGGGTAAACCGTTGATAACCGACAGCTTCCCGTGGTAGGCTAGCTCTCGGATGCGAGTCCACCGGTGAGGACCACACCGGCCATTTTCGGGGAAAGGAGGGGCCATATCAATCGCGTGAAACCCTTTTTCTACAAATTGTTCACACGTTTTCCACAGGAAATGCACAAAGTTGCACTGCCGGTCACGCTCTTCGTGGTAGCGTGCTGCCTTGCCGGTCTCGTGACATGCTCAAGCTCAAAGGCCGTGAAGAAGGCGAAGCCGGCAGCGCCGGCCTCCGTCGATGCCCTCATCTCGAGCGGACCGGACGCGGTGACAAAGAAGCTGGGAGAGCCCACCGCGGTGAGCAAGACGGCGGATGATCATATTCTCTGGGTATATACGCCTCGCCTGAAGATCCTGCCCAACGACAAGGGGACGGTCTATGTGGAATTCGAGGACGGCAAGGTGATAAAGGTATTCAAAAAACAATAGGAGACGCAATGCTGTGTGAAAAATGCGCCGGTGAGATAGACGTCGTCGCCTGTGGCGCGTGCGGGATGAAAGTCGCGCAACTTGGACCCTTTTGCTACTATTGCGGCCACAAGCTCGGTAAAGAGGCAGGAAAGACCGCTGCCGACGCCGGGCAGGAGCGCGACGAAGTGCCGGACTTTTCGGATCGGATCCTTTGCAGCGACGGGACCTGCATCGGCGTGATCAATGAGCGGGGGGTCTGCAAGGTATGCGGAAAACCCTACACGCCGGGACCCTGACCCTTAGGAACCCATGCACCTCTTCGACAAGATAAGAAGCGGCCTCACCAGGACAAGGGCCCAGATCCAGACGCAACTCCAATGGATGGTAAAGGGAAAGAGCCTCGACGAGTCCGCATTCGAGGAGATCGAGGAAGCGGTGGTTCTCGCGGACGTCGGTCTCGACGTGGCGGCTCTCCTGGTCGGCGCACTCAAAGATGGATGGAAGACGGGCCGGATCAAGACCGAAGAGGATCTGAGAAATGGACTGGTCGACGAGATAGAGCGGCTTCTCCTGCCCGTTGAAAAGCCCCTCAGGACGAACGGCGCCGCGCCTTTCGTGATCTTAACCCTCGGCGTCAACGGCGTCGGCAAGACGACGACCATCGCGAAACTGGCCAGGATATTCCGCGAGGAGCAGAAGTCGGTAGTGTTCGGCGCCTGCGACACGTTCCGGGCCGCGGCCATCGAGCAGCTCGAGATATGGGGGGAGAGGCTCGGCATCGAGACCATAAAGCACCGGGAGTGCGCCGACCCGGCCGCGGTGGCTTTCGATGCCACAAAGGCCGCCAGGGCGAGGGGTGTCGACATCCTTATACTCGACACGGCCGGACGCCTTCACACGAAGGTCAACCTGATGGAGGAGATGAGAAAGATAAAGAAGGTCGTCGGCAGGGAGATGGAAGGCGCCCCCCATGAGGTCCTCCTTATCGTGGACGCCACGAACGGGCAGAACGTGATTGCCCAGGCGGAAAACTTCAACGAGGCCCTCTCCGTCAGCGGCATCGTGATCACGAAGCTCGACGGCACGGCAAAGGGCGGCTTCGTGCTCCCCATAGCCCACAGGCTCAAGATACCCATACGGTATGTGGGTGTGGGCGAACAAATGGACGACCTGGTGCCGTTCAGCGCGAGGGAATTTGCGGAAGGCATGGTGGGACCGGCACAGCCCGGGGCCCCTTCGACTGCCGAGTGCCGAGTGCCTTAGAAGAACGGGTTTCTTTCTCGTCACTCGTCACTCGTCACTCGCCACTCGTCACTATTCTTTAGGCTCTACGTGCCGGGAGAGCACAGGTTCTCCGGCTCCAGCTTTACCAGCAGTATCGAGCAGGGCATTCTCCTGATAATCCTTTCAGTCATTTTTCCCGAAAGAAAATGCTCCATCCTCGTCTCTTCATGGGCGGGCATGATGAGCATATCGATCTTTTCTTCCTCCACCACCTTTATGATCTGCGTCGGCGGATCCCCTTCCCTGACAAGCGACTCTACGGGAAAGCCCCTGCTTTGCTTTTCGCCTACCATCGCCTTCATACGCGCCCTCATTGACTCGAGGAGACTCTCATACTCCTTTGTCATGGACGGTATCGCGAGGTTCCAACCCGTATACGCGAAGGGATTGTGGATAATATCGAGCACGTAAAGCTTCGCCCCGAAGGTCTCCGCGAAGCCGGCCGCATAGTCGAACACGGTGAGGCAGTCTTGCGTGCCCTGCACTACCACCAGAATGCGCTGCATGTTATTCATCTGACCTCCCTTAGGGCTCTCCGAAACGCTTCCGCCTCGGATAGATTTGACTTTATTCTTCTTCAATAATACATTAAGCAGATGATTGCAATGAAACCTTCGGACGTCGCATCCCGGCTCGTGGGGTCAGCCGCGGCCGCTATCCCTCCGACACGTTCGAAACATGCGGTTTAAACCGAACCGCGAAAAGGTCTTGCGGGTAGTGGCGGGGGCAAGGCGGGTCTTATTACCGAGCCTCCTCGTCGCGGGCTTGCTTACCGCTGTGAGCTTCGTTTTCTCAAAAGCGATTATTCTCTTCCTCATGCACCACGCGCACGTGACGCTCTATTATTTCAATCTTTCGGAAGTCTTCTTCTCCTCGGTAGAAACCGCGCTCTACACGGGCATTTTCTTTTCTGTGCCGGTCATTGCCCTGATCGTGTGGCGCGAGTTCCGGGGGGAGCTCAAGGCCAGGCTGCTCCACGGCCCCCTCTTCGCGCTCTCTTCCATCTTCCTTTTTTACCTGGGAAGCGTCTTCTGTTACCTTGTCGTGCTCCCGTCCGGCATTACCTTCCTCCTCAGCTACCAGGGCGGACCCGTCAAGGCGATGATTTCCACCGAACGTTTCGTCCATTTCTGCGTCGGCATGATATTCGCCTTCGGCGCGGCCTTCGAGCTGCCCGTTCTCCTCCTCGTGCTCGGAAAGCTTGGAGTGGTAAGCTACAGGACACTTTCCAGGACGAGGCGGTACGCGGTACTGATAATAGTGATCGCGGCGAGCGTCATTACGCCGACCCCCGATATCTACAACATGTCCCTCCTCGCGGTACCACTCTACGTGCTCTACGAAATAGGGATCCTCCTCATGCGTTTCGGGCGAGCCGGAAGGCTTGACCGCAAAACATAAACCAGTGTAAGATTCTGCCAGTGGAAGAGACTATCGCCCATTTAGGTTACGTCGGCGTGCTCGTTGGCACCTTCCTCGAAGGCGAGACAACCATACTTCTCGCTGCCATATTCGCAAAGCTCGGGTACCTCCAACTGAAACCCGTGATCTTCTGGTCTTTCGTGGGTACTTTCCTGGGTGACTGCACCTTTTTTTTTCTTGGCAAGTTCTTCGGGAGGTCGGTGATAGAGCGGTGTGAATTCCTCCGCGTGAAGGCGTCCACCTCCAGCAGGATTATCCGCCAGTACGACCACCTGATCCTTCTCATGATGCGGTTCCTGGCCGGCTTTCGCTCGATTATCCTCGTCCTTCTCGGCTGCGCCAACCTGAGCACCGGCCGCTTCCTGCTCATCGATGTCGCATCGTCGGCCGTCTGGTCCGTTCTCATTTCGATGCTCGGTTACAGTTTTGCCAACGTTGTCTACATCTTCGTCGGCGACACAAGGGGCTACGAAAAGATCATCATCCCGCTCGCGGTGATCGCCACCGTCGCGCCGATCTTTTTCTACCGGCACATGATAAAGGAGAAGGAAAAGGAGCAATTCAATGGAAATTGATGCCAAGTTCAGGCGGGAGCTGACAAAAAGGTTCGAGATGGAGTCGTACAAAAGAGAGGCGGAGATCACTGAAAACTGGAGAAAAGACCTCGATGCCATCTACAGGAAGAAGCACGAGAGCATGGCCTCTTTTCTCATCGACATCGGAGCGCTGCTGGAGCGTATGAACACCAGGGTAAAAACGCTCACGAGCATTATCAAAGAAGGCAGCCAAAAATGAGATACGCGGTGTTATTGGCAGTCCTTGTGCTCTTTTTTGCCTCTGATCTGCACGGCCAGCCCCAAACACCGCAAAAGAAGACCCCTTCCCTGGAAAAAAGGGTCACGGACCTGGAAAGGGAAGTCGAAAGCCTCAAACGGGAGATGGCGTTCACAAGAATGGCGCCCGTTCCCGACCGATTGTCCCTGTGCGATCAGCAGATACCGCTCTCCAACGGAGACGTGCGAGAGGCGTTCGAGCGGGAGTTCTACCAGTTTCTTGCGAACAAGGGACTCCTCACAATTCTGGTGAAGCGCTACGACAAGTTTCTCAACGTGGTGTCCGAAGAGCTGGACAAGACGAGCGATGCCGCCCGACCTTATCTACCTGGCCATTGCCGAAAGCTATCTCAACCCCCGGGCCGTGTCGAAAGCGAGCGCAGGGGGGTTATGGCAATTCATCAAGGAGACGGGCAAGAGGGAGGGCCTTTTCATCAACGATCAGATCGACGAGCGGTACAGCGTCACGAAGTCGACCAGGTATGCCCTGGGCTACCTGAGCAAGCTGCATGCGGAGTTCGGCGACTGGTTCCTGGCGATGGCCGCCTACAACGCAGGCGAGGCGCGGCTGAGGGAGGCCATACAGAACCAGAACACAAGGGATTTCTTCGAGATGTTCCTGCCCGAAGAGACCGACAGGTACGTCTATCGCGTGGCCGCCCTGAAGGAGATTCTCGCTAATCCGCGCAAATATGGTCTGCCCATCGAAAAGACGGACTATTATAAACCCTATGCGGTCGTGGAGGTCACGATCGAGCTGGAGAGCGAGACCCATACCGCGGTCCTCGCCCTTGCAATGGACCTGCCTTACAGGACATTCCGCCACTACAACCTCCATATCCGTAAGTACAAGCTCCCCAGGGGCGTCTACCACCTCTACATACCGATTGAGAAGAAGGAGATTTTCCTGAGACGGATAAGGATGAACCAGGCTATCGGTAGCGTGAAGGAGACGTCATAAGGGGTCTCCACGGGTCGCTCCGGTCGCCCTCCCGGCGATCCACCCCCTGCCCACCCTTGGGACCGGCGAAGCAGGGCGCAAATAGTTCGCTCCAGTGAACGGACATTTTTTTTAAAAACTCCACTTCCACAAAATTTCCTTGACAAGATAGCGGTATTTAACGTATATTCGCATATAAGGTCAGAAGCACAGAGGCTGATTAATCGGTATGATGAACAGCAAGCCGGTCAGTATAAGAAACAGTCTTGAATTACGGCGGTCGATCGGCCGGAACAAACAACAAAAATGACAAGAAAATTCTTTGATCGATTGCCGGGCATTGCGCTATACTTTAAGGAGGCAGCATGTCAAGCACCATAACAGTGTGTCCCTTCTCGAAAATGGCGTGCAGAGAATGTGCGGTTTACAGGGGCAGGCACGTCGAGCTCTGCGGTGCGCGTTTCCGGCTGAGCGGGGCAAAAGTGGATAGGCCAAGGGCTAAGAGTAGTGCCGTGTTCACCTGCTGGGAGTTTCCGGATATCCCGGATAGCCCCAACCGCATGGTGGACATCGAAGACTTTATTGAAAGGAGAGGCATATGATAAGTGATTTTACGTATCTCAAACCTGGGAGCGCCGGAGAGGCGCTCAAAATGCTCGCCGAGCATCAGGAAGACGGCAAGATTATCTGCGGCGGGCAGTCGCTGCTGATAATCATGCGCCAGGGGCTCGTGACGCCGGAGTACGTGATCGACATCAAGAGGCTCAAGGACCTGAACTACATCACGTTCGACGCAAAAGACGGCCTCAAGATGGGCGCGACCACGACGCACCGGACTATCGAGAAATCGGCATTGGTGAAAGAGAAATATCCCGTTCTCGTTGAAATGGAGGAGAAGCTCGCCTCCATCCAGGTGCGCAACTGGGGAACCATCGGCGGCAACCTGGCGCACGCGGACGCGGCAGGAGACCCGGCGCCCGTGCTCATGGCAATGGGCGGCTCCGTGAAGGTCGCCTCGGCATCGGGCGAGCGCGTCATTCCTCTCGACGAGTTCTACACGGACCTCTTCGAGACGGCGATGAACCATGACGAGATGATCGTCGAGGTCATAGTGCCCCCGCGTCCCGCCAAGTCGGCGACGAAGTATCAGAAATTCAACCTCCTCGACAGCGACCAGGGGATCGTTGCGGTGGCGGCCACCATCACCATGAACGGCGGCGGGACCTGCAAAGACGCGCGCATCGTCCTCGGAAACGCGGCATCGGTCACCATGAGGGCGAAAGAGGCCGAGAAAGTGCTGATCGGCGCCACACTGAACGACGCGGTCTTCGAAAAGGCAGGCGCGGCGGCCGCGGCGGAGTGTCAGCCGGTTGCCGATATCCACGCTTCCGAAGAATACCGGCGCCATCTCATAATGGTCCTCACGAAGAGAATGGCAAAAGCAGCCTGGGAACAGGCAAAGATTTCAGGCTGACAAGGAGGCTCATCAATGGAAAAGACAGTTGCTACACCTCAACGTGAACGATCAGGATTATGAGATTTACATAAACCCGAAGACCCTTCTCGTGGAAGCCATCAGGGACCACATCGAGCTTACGGGCACCAAGAGGGGCTGCGACACCGTCTCCTGCGGCGCATGCACGGTCATCGTCGACGGCATGGCGGTAAAGGGCTGCTCCGTGCTGG
This sequence comes from uncultured delta proteobacterium, assembly GCA_963729685.1. Lineage (GTDB taxonomy): Bacteria > Desulfobacterota > Syntrophorhabdia > Syntrophorhabdales > WCHB1-27 > BOG-1155. The sequence goes on from CAVSOX010000013.1 coordinate 295,052, forward strand.
CTGTCCAGGCCGAAGGGATGAAGATATTGACCTCGGAAGGGCTGGAAGTAAACGGCAAGCTCCACCCGATCCAAAAGGCGTTCCTCGACGAAGGCGCCTTCCAGTGCGGCTTCTGCACCTCGGGCATGCTCATGTCATCCGTGGCGTTTCTGAATGAGACCAAGAACCCGACGGAAAAAGAGATCAGGGACGGCATCGAAGGGAACATCTGCCGGTGCACCGGGTACAACAGCATCGTCCGCGCTATTGACTCGGTTGCCAAGGGCAAATACACGGAGGACAAAGCATGAATAAATATACCGTAATCAATCCACACGAGCCTTTCAGGGTAATCAATACGCACGTCCATAATGTCGACGGATGGGCGAAGATCACGGGTCGGGCGACCTACACCTTCGACGTCAAGCTCCCCGGCATGCTCTACGGCAAGATACTCAGGAGCCCCCACCCCCACGCAAAGATCAGGGGCATCGACGCCAGCAAGGCCCTTGCCCTCGACGGGGTAAAGGCAGTGGTGACCGGCAAGGATACCCTCGGCATTAAACAGGGCATCTGGCGGCGCTACAAAGACTTGTGCGACGAGCAGATACTGCCCGTCGACAAGGTCCGCTATATCGGCGAGCCTGTTGCGGCAGTCGCGGCGGTAACGGAAGAGATCGCGGAAAAGGCCCTCGACCTGATCGAGGTAGATTATGAAGTGCTCCCCGCGGTTTACGAGCCCCTCGACGCCATAAAGAAAGACGCCCCCGAGATCCATGACGGCTTCGAGCGGAACATCAGCGTCACCCGCCATATCGAATGGGGCGAGGTCGAAGAGGGCTTCGAGGAATCGGAGTACATCAGGGAAGACTGGTTCCGCTGCGGCGGCCAGGCGCACATGTGCATGGAGACCCGCTGCGCGGTATCGAGCTACACCCCGGACAAGAAACTGACCATTTATCCTCCAACCAGTCCCCGTATTATATGCAGGGCCTCATGGCGGGCGTCCTCGGCATGAGGGAGGGCGACATCAGGGTGCTCTCTCCTTACGTGGGAGGCGGCTTCGGCGGCAAGTTCGAGCTCGACGGCGCGATCTTCTGCAGCGCCATCCTCTCGATGAAACTCTACAAACCGGTAAAAATCGTCTTCACGAGGGAAGAAGACTTCATCGCCTCCAAGCGGCGGACCCCGATGTTCTACTATACACGGACCGGCGTGAAAAAGGACGGTACGTTCTGCGCCCGCGAAGCCAAGGTCTTCACCAACGGCGGCGCCTACACGGGCATGGGCGCAACGGCCCTCTACCTGACCGGTTTCTTCCACTCTTTCCCTTACATTTGGAAGGGCTACCGCTACGACGGCTACCGCGTCTACACGAACACCCTGCCCTCCACCTCGATGCGCGGCTTCGGCGCCCCGCAGGCCATGTGGTGCTCGGAGCAGCAGATCGAATGGATTGCGGCAGACCTCGGCCTCGACCCGATCGAGATGAGGCGGAAGAATTCCCATAAGGAAGGGACCATACTGCCCGGTCAGGCGACCATCGCAAGCTGCGGCATCGACCTGTGTTATGACGAGATTACCAAGTGGATCAAGAGCAAAGGCAAGCTCGCGGCGAACAGGTCGATCGGCATCTCCGCCTGCGGCTTCATGTCGGGCGGTATCTTCAACTGGTTCGACAGCCCCTACTCCTTCTCATCGGCCGTCGTCACCATCAACCAGGACGGCACGGTCGAGCTGCACGTCGGCGCCCAGGACATCGGCCAGGGCTCCAACACCACAATGGCCATCATCTGCGCAGAGACCCTGGGTGTCAAGGTCGAGGATATCAAGGTCCACTCGGGCGACACCGACCACTGCCCTCCGGACCTCGGCGCATGGGGCTCCAGGCAGACCCTCATGTCGGGCAACGCCGTGAAGATGGCCTCCGAACAGGCAAAGAAACAGCTCCTGGAGTTCGCCTATGCGCAGTCAGGGCTGAACATCGTCTACGACCTCGACATAAAGGACAGGTGGGTGCACGCCATCGCCCGTCCGGAAAGGGGCGAAGACTTCGTCGCGCTGGTCAGGAAGGCGCTCCGCGGCAAGGACGGCCAGAAGATCGTCGGCAGAGGCTACTACACGCCTCACAGAAAGGGCATGATCTCTCCGGCTTACAGCTACATGCTCCAGGGAGTCGAGGTGGAAGTGGACGAGGAGACGGGCAAGATTACCCTCATAGACAGCATGACGGCCCACGACTGCGGCCAGCCCATCAACCACCTCGGCCTCATCGGCCAGCTTGAAGGCGCATTCTCCATGGCGGCAGGCTACGGCTACCTCGAATACATGCCGTATGAAGACGGCAAGCTCATGAACCCGAACCTGGTCGATTATAAGATGATCAGGGCGCCCGAGATGCCTCCGGCGAACATCGCGGAGATCGACACCTATGAGCCGGAAGGACCGTACGGCGCAAAGGAAGCGGGCGAAGGTCTCACGAACCCCACGGCGGCAGCCATCGGCAACGCATTGTTCCACCGTTTCGGCATTCAGATGAAGGAGTGCCCGGTGCGGCCTGAAATGGTGGTCAACGCCCTGAAAGAGAAGAAAGAAAAAGCAGAGAAGAAATAACCAAAGGAGGATACGATGAGCTTAAGCGGTCCGATAATATGCCCCGTCTGCGGCAAGAAAGCAAAAACGGGCAGTGCAATAGACTGCGCCCGCCATATGTTCGGCACGGGCGACCAGCCCCACCGGAAATGGGTTGAGGCCCAGGGCCTGTCATTCATCGATCTTCTCATCGAGCAGGCCACGACGCCGGGTAACAGAAGCTATGTGCTTCTCGGAGAGATAATCCAGAAAGACGCCGAGAAGAGAGAGGCCGAGAAGAAGTAGCGACTCGTGAAGCGACCTTTTTTGCGCGTTTGTCTTTTTACGGGGGAGCGCGATGCTCCCCCGTAAAAAGGACGATGCGCGAAGGGGAGCGACGGCGTGCCCTCTTTTTTGGCGAGCCAGTAATCGAACAGGGAGGATATAATGATTATCGAAGGAAAATTCAGCGTTAAAGCGCCCATACAAAAGCTATGGGACACGCTCTTCGACGTCGAAGCCCTTGCCGCCTGTCTGCCGGGCGCGGAGAAGATCGTAAAGATCGACGACAAGACCTATGATGTCACGATGAAACAGAGGGTCGGCATCATCAAGGTTACCATGGCGGGCCGGCAGGTCCTCACCAAGGTCGAGGCGCCCACGCACCTCGAGATGGAAGGAGACGCCGAGGATAAGACCAAGCTGGGTCACATGAAGGATAAGGTCACCATGGACCTCAAGGAGCTTGACAACGGAGAAGTGGAGATCGCCTACAAGATGGACGTGAACATGGTCGGCAAGCTCGCCATGTTCGGCGACAGGGTCATGAGGAGCAAGGCGACCGAAGTGGAAAAAGAGTTCGTCAAGAACCTCCAGGCGAAGCTCAAGGCCGTGGCGTAAGGGTCACCGGCCACACATGTGCTGAAAAAGGGCCTGCGAAAAGAGCCGCAGGCCCTTTTTCTATCCTTCGCTGCCTGTCTTGCTCCAGCCCCCAAAAGCCTTTGACAACCGTTTATGACCTATGTCATATTTGACATAACTTAATGATGAGGTGCCCGGATGAAAAAGGCGCTTTTCGTTGTCGCGTTGGTGTTATCGGTGTTGTCTCCTGCCCCGCACGCCTGGGCCGAAGGGTCGGGGTTTCTCCTTATGGCAAGCACAATCGGGCCTATAGATGCCGGCATAGTCGGGGCTCTGGAAGAGGCGTTCCAGAAGGAGACCGGTATCACGGTGCGCCATGTCGGGGCCGGTACCGGAGCGGCCCTCGATATCGGAAAACAGGGCAGCGTCGACCTGGTGCTCGTCCACGCCAAATCCCTGGAAGAGCGGTTTGTGGCCGAGGGGTTCGGCACCGGTCGGATCGACCTTATGTATAACGACTTCGTCATCCTGGGTCCCCCGTCGGACCCCGCCGGGATAAAGGGGATGAAGCATGCTCCCCCCGCCCTCAGGAGAATCGCGGAGAAAGGCGCCCTTTTCATCTCGCGGGGTGATATGTCGGGGACCCATGTGGCCGAGATGGGTCTGTGGAGCAAAGCGGGCCTGAGACCCTCGGGCCTTTGGTACCAGGTCTATGAAAAGGGCAGCCAGGGGAACGCGCCCACGCTGCGCTATGCGGATCAGCGGGCCGCCTACACCGTCATGGACAGGGCTACCTTTCTCACCCTAAAAGATGAGGTCAACCTCGTGGTCCTGGTGGAGAAGTGCCCGGACCTTCTCAACTACATCAGTCTGATCCCCATCAATCCGAAGAGATTCCCGAGGGCCAATTACGCGGATGCCATGGTATTTGTCACATGGCTTACCTCTCCCGAGAAAGGACAAAAGATTATCAGGGATTTTGGCAAGGAAAAGTACGGCGGGCCACTCTTCTTCCCCAATTCGAAGGAGTGGCGCGCGACGCAGCAGAAGAGGCTGCCGTAAATGAGCACCCTTCAGGGCACCGCGAACGCCTCTTTCGCTGTCCGGCGCGGTCCGCTTTACAAAAGGAGTCCCGAGCGCTTATATTCAAAAGTAGAGCAGCACAAAAAAGGAGGGCTCTCATGAAGATTAGCGCGCGGAACATGCTGAAGGGCAAAGTGAAAAAAGTGAACCACGGCGCGGTGAACTCGGAGATTACCATTGAGCTTCCCGGGGGCGGGGAGATCGTCTCGATCATCACAAAATCCTCCGCGGAGAACCTGGGCCTCGCCGCCGGCAAGGATGTCTTCGCGGTCATCAAAGCGACCAGCGTGATGATCGCCGTTGAGTGAGAGAAAAAAAGCCTCTTCCGGATAATTAGCCTTCCGGCCTTCTTTTAGCGGACCGCCCTGGGCAAGACGCTTGTCGCCGCCCTTTTAGGGGCGCGAGGAGAAAGTGGTGGACCCGGCTCCCGGCCCGCGGCGTTCGCACCTCTCACACAAAACGCCCTCTTCTTTACAACACGGCCCGATTCGTCTATGATACAAAAACGGCATTAGCCCAACGCCGGGCAAGCGGACAAAACTGTCGGAACGTGCAGCTCCTAATCCTCGCTTTTCACCGAAGCCGGCTTTCCCGCACGTTAAAAGAAACCAAGGAGACAGATCGATGGGCAGGAGAAAGAACGATGCCCCCGGAAGCGGCAAATCCGAGCCCGATCCGGCGCCCGGCTTGCGCGCTCTGGCTGAGGAGCGCCTGGCAGAGAAAGGCCTCACCGGGATGGGCCCGGCCGACCTCCAAAGGCTTGTCCACGAGCTGCAGGTGCACCAGATCGAGCTCGAAATGCAGAACGAAGAGCTTAAGAGGGCCCAATCGGAAATCGCGGAATCCCGCGAAAAATATCTTGACCTCTACGACTTCGCCCCTGTCGGCTACTTCAGCTTTGACCGAAACGGGGTGATTACCGAAGCGAACCTGACCGGCGCCTCTTTAGTCGGCATCGAACGCAGCCATCTGACCGGCAAGCCCTTTTCTCTCTTTCTGAGCACTCAGGACAGGGATATCTTTTTTATGCATCGCCGCAAGACATGGAAGACCGGACGGACGGAGCGGTGCGAGCTGCTCATTCAACGCAAAGACGGCTCCCTTGTTCCCGTTCTGATGGAGAGCGTGACCGCGGCGGATAAGAGAGGAAACGCGGCCATACGCTCGGCGCTCACGGATATCACCGAGCGCAAGACGCTGGAGGACGAGCTTAATCGTTATCAGCTCCTCGCCCGACACGGTCGGGATATTATTCTCTTTGTCCGCCGCACCGACGGCAGCATCATCGAGGCTAATGACGCCGCCGTCGCGGCCTACGGTTACGGCAGGGAAGAACTGCTCTCTTCCAAAATATACCAACTGCGTGGGCCGCAGGGCTACTCCCTTACCGACGCCCAGATGGACGAGGCCGATTCGTCGGGCATCCTCTTTGAAACGGAACATCTCCGAAAGGACGGCACGACCTTCCCGGTCGAGGTCAGCTCGCGGGGCATCACGATGGCTGGTGAGAGGGTCCTTTTGAGCGTGGTGCGTGACATCACCGAGCGGAAAAGGGTCGAGGAGGCCCTGCTCCTCGGCGAAGAGCGCTACCGTACCCTCTTCGAGTCGATGCATGAGGGTTTTGCCCTCTGCGAGATGATCTACGACAAAGCGGACAATCCGGTCGATTTCCGCTATCTCGACGTGAACCCCGCCTTCGCCGTGCTGACGGGCTTGCCGGTGGAGCAGGTAAAAGGGCGAACGGTCAGGGAGGTCATCCCGGATATCGAGACCTTCTGGATCGAGACTTACGACCGGGTGGTAAAGACGGGCCGGGGCGAGCGGATCGACAACCCGGTCACGGCGCTGGGGAAGCACTATGAAGTGTACGCCTGGCGCTCGGCGGTCGGCCGATTCGGCGCCGTGTTCACCGACATTACGGAGCGCAAACGGGCGGAGGAAGAAGTGCGCCGCGGCCGGGAAGACCTGGAGCGGCGGGTCAGGGAGCGGACCGCGGACATACGCCGCACCAACAGGCTCCTCCAGCTCTATACGGTGCGCTCCTCGAGGAAAGAGTATCTCGATGAGGTCGTCAAGCTGCTCCGGGAATGGACGGGGTGTGAGGCGCTCGGGATCCGCGTCCTTACCGGGGAGGGGGATATCCCTTACGAATCCTACGTCGGTTTTACCCAGGATTTCTGGCAGGCTGAGAATTTTCTCTCCATTCATCGCGATCAATGTGTGTGCATCCGGGTGGTCGCAGAAGGACCCGAAGCGCAGGACATGCCGTGCTTCACGGCAAATGGCAGCTTCCACTGCGACGATACCATGGCCTTCCTCGCCGGCCTTTCGGACGAGGCAAAGGGAAGGTTCAGAGGTACGTGCCTGGCTGTGGGTTACATGAGCGTCACCGTCATCCCCATTTCCTATCGCGGCAAAATCCTCGGGGCGATCCATCTGGTCGATCGCGAAACGGGAAAGGTGCCGAGGAAGCTGGTCGAGTTTATCGAATCGGTCCAGCCGCTCATCGGTGAGGCCATGCAGAGGTTTCACCTCGAAGAAGAGGGCGACAAACTTCAGCAGCAGCTCCGCCAGGCCCAGAAGATGGACGCCCTCGGCACGCTCACGGGCGGCATTGCCCACGACTTCAACAACATGCTCGCGGCGATCATAGGCTTCACGGAGCTCGTGGCCGACCATGTCGCCAAAGGGAGCCCTGAAGCCCGTCACTTAGAGAGGGTCCTGGAGGCAAGTCTTCGGGGCCGGGACCTGATCAGACAGATGCTCACCTACGCCCGGCGGAGCGAGCAGGAAAAGAAACCTTTACTCCTGAGCGGCATCGTCACGGAGACAGTGGAGTTCCTGCGGGCGTCCATACCGTCGAGTATCAGCATCAGGGTCAACATCACGAGTGAATCCGCACCTATCCTTGGCGACCCTACCCAGATTCAACAGATCCTCATGAACCTCTGCACGAACGCCGCCTATGCGATGCGGGAGAACGGAGGGGCCCTCGACATCGACCTGGCCGATTTCAGCGTGACGGCCGGCCACGCGCCTGACGGCATGAAGCCGGGTCTCTACATGAGGCTCATGGTCCGTGATACGGGCATGGGCATGGCGCCCGACATCGTCGACAAGATATTCGACCCCTTCTTTACCACGAAGAAGTTAGGCGAAGGCACGGGCCTCGGCCTCTCGGTGGTCCACGGTATCGTGGAGCAATCCGACGGCCATATCACGGTGGCGAGCGAGCCGGGCAAAGGCACCGCCTTCACCGTCTACTTCCCGAAGATTGCCCGGGATGCGGCCGCAGACACGATCGACGACGAGGAGCCCCCACGGGCGACGAGCGCATCCTCTTCATCGACGACGAGGCCGCGCTTGTGGAAGCGGGCGAAGAAATACTCACGGGACTCGGCTATGAGGTAACATCCCGGATGAGCAGCAGGGAGGCCCTTTCGCTCCTGAAAGAGGACCCCTTCCGTTTCGACCTCGTCATCACCGATCAGACTATGCCGGATATGACGGGGATCGAGCTTGCAGAACGGGTCCTCACCCTGCGGCCCGACATGCCTCTCATCATGTGCACGGGGTTCAGTCACGTCGTCGATGCGGACAAGGCAAAGGCTGCCGGCGTCAAGGCGTTCGCGATGAAGCCCCTGACCAAACGGGAGATCGCAAAAACCATCAGGGACGTGCTGGACAGGTAGGCCGCGGCACGAAAAACGCCTCATACCCCAGTGCCGGTCATGCCACCCGGCCTACACCCCCCACTTCACGCCCGCGTTGGTGAGGGTGGCGCCCGACACATCCACCACGGCGGAGCCCCCGTCAATCAGGAGGACCGACCCCGTCATAAATAAGGAATCATCACTTGCCAGGTAGCTGCAGATGCCCGTGATCTCTTCCGGGGCCGCAAACCGGCGCAGGGGAATACCGGATGACACGATCTTGAATACGCCCTCCACATCGGTATTGAGCGTTTCCTTGAGTGTGCCGAGGGCGTTTTCTATCATAGTCGTCCTGGTGCCGCCCGGACAGACGACGTTGCTTCTGACTTTGTAGGGGCCGTAATCCAACGCAACCTGCTGGGTAAGCATGATCAGGCCCGCTTTCGATGACGCGTATGCCGGCATGCCGGGAAGGCAGCGCAAGCCGCCGAGAGAGGCGATATTAATGATCGAGCCTCCTCCGTTCTTGATCATAAAGGGTATCGCGGCCTTCATAAGCAGGAAGGGACCGGTGAGGTTTATCTCGATGACCTCACGCCAGAGCTCGGGGGCGAGGTCGACGACGCTGCCGCCCGGGTCTATGCCGGCATTGTTCACCAGCACGTCGATTCTGCCTCCGAAGCTCACCGTGGCTTCTACCATGCGCGTCGCGTCTTCGTACTTTGAGACATCGCCGGCGCAGGTTGTGACCGAGCCTGAAGGGAGCGAGCCGGCTATTGCATCGAGCTTTGCCCGGTTTCTCCCCGTTATGCAGATTTTCGCTCCATCCGCGACGAATCGCCGCGCAATCGCACTGCCTATGCCCTGACCTCCTCCGGTGATGAGTGCCACTTTTCCATTCAGGTTCATCTCTTCATCTCCTTTCAATGCCCCCTCTTTACAGCCCCAGATACGCTTTCCTCACGTGGTCGTTCTCCATGAGCGTGCAGCACGGTCCTTCGAGGGCAAGTCGACCGTTCTCGAGCACGCACGCCCGGTCAGCCAGCTCCAGGGCTTGTTTCACGTTCTGCTCGATCAACAACACGGTAATCCCCTGCTCGGGCAATACCTTGATCACCTTGAATATCTCGGCGACCGCCTTCGGCGCGAGGCCATAGGAGGGCTCGTCGAACATGCAGAGCTTCGGCCTCGACATAAGCCCCCTCCCTATCGCCACCATCTGCTTCTCGCCGCCGCTCAACGTACGGACGATCTGCTTCGTTCGCTCCTTCAGTCGCGGGAAGATCCCGTAGACCCGTTCGAAGGTCTCTTCCCGGAGCCGCCATGCCCTGATTTGATACGCGCCCATCTCTAGGTTCTCCCTGACCGTCATGTCGGGAAAGAGCCTTCCCCCCTCCGGGACCTGACATATGCCGTGCTCGGCAATCGATGCCGCCGATTGCCTCTCTATCCGGCTGCCGAAGAACTCTATGCTGCCCGACGTCGGACGCACGATCCCCGATATCGTGTTGAGAAGTGTCGTCTTGCCGGCGCCGTTTGCCCCGACTATGGCAACGATCTCGCCTTCTTCGACATCGAAGCTCACGTCCCACAGCGCCTGGACCTTCCGATAGAACGTGCTGATGTGCTTCACTGAAAGCATGGCTTTACTCTCCGAGATATACCTCGATGACCGTCTTGTTGGCGACGATCTCCTCAGGCGTGCCTTCCGCGATCTTCACTCCATGGTGAAGGACGATAATTCTGTCGCAGATGCTCATGATCGCCTTCATCACGTGCTCGATCATCACGATCGTTACTCCTCTGTCGCGGATCCTCTTCACCAGTTCCATGGCTTCCGCGACTTCCGTAGGGGTGAGTCCGGCCATCACCTCGTCAAGAAGGATCAGATGAGGATGCGTGGCGAGCGCCCTCGCCACCTCGAGCCTCTTCTGGTGCGCGATGATCAGATCCATGGCGCGGACCTCTTTCGAGCCCGCGAGCCCGACAAAATCGAGGATCTCATCGGCTTCTTCCCTTGCCCGACCGGATGCGACCGTCCCCTTGGCTCTTCCGAAAAGAAGGCCCAAAAGCACATTCTCGGAGACCGACATCTTCGAAAAGATCTTGACCGATTGAAAGGTCCTTGCGATCCCCATTCTCACGATCTCGTGCGGCTTGAGGCCCGTGATGCCGGTGCCCTTGAACCTCACCACCCCGGAATCGGGCTGCAGGGCACCCGACACGAGGTTGAATACGGTCGTCTTGCCGGCTCCGTTGGGCCCAATGAGGCCGACTATCTCGCCCGTCTCCACGTGGAAGTCGACGGCCGACGTGGCCGCCAGGCCTCCGAAGTGTTTGTTGAGCCCTTCAACCTCGAGTATGTTCATCTCCTCTCCGCGTTGCAGACGGCATCCCCGGTTGCTTCCTTTCCCCTATTTCGCCACTTCTCGATAACCCCTTCCAGGCCGTAGGGCATAAACACGATGACGACGAGCATGGTGAGGCCGAAAATGAGCATGTAGTAGTAAGGGAATTTCGTGGTGAGCAGCTCTTCGAGCAGGGAGAAGATGGTCGCCCCCAGGACAGGGCCGTAGAGGTGTCCCATGCCCCCGAAAATGGCCATGAGAACAGGCATGAAAGAGTACTGGATGCTGAAGGCGGTGGTCGGGTCGATGTAGCTCCACCGCATGCACATGGTCGCCCCGGTCAGGCCCATGAAAAAGGCGCTGACTCCGAAGGTAACGGCCTTTACCCTGTTCACGTTCACACCCGTATGGGCGGCGGCCTCTTCCGACTCGCCGATACTCCGCAGGGCCAGGCCGTACCTGGAGCGGCCGATGAAATAAGAGGCGAGGAGCACCGCAAAGAAGATCATCACCATACCGTAAAAGACGGTGACAGGCTCCTCCGAAAGGATCAACCTGCCGACCGTGCCCGTGATGTTGACCTCATACCAGTGGACGAGATTTCTCACGAGCTCGACGAGGCCGAAGGTGAACATGGTAAAGTACATGCCCCTCAATCGCAGGGTCGCGGAGCCGACAAGATAGGCGAGGACGAAGCTTGCGAGACCGCCGATAAGGACCACCAGGGGGAGGGGCAGGCTGTCGCTCAGTATGGCCGACGCATAGACGCCCACGCCGAAAAATGCCGCCGGGGCGAGGGATATGTACCCGGTGGGACCCGAGAAGATCGCCCAGCTGAAGGCCATGACCACGTACATGAGGATGTTCGTGACGAGGATGATCGTATAGGATGACGAGGGAACATAGACCGGAAGTGCGAAAAGCAGCGCGAGCAGCGCGATGAGCACGATGGCCGGGAGGTGCCTGTTCACTATGCTTTTCATGGCCGATGCTGCCTCATTTCCCTAAGAGTCCCGTGGGTCTTACCAGAAGCAGGAACAGGAAGATCACGTAATAGGCAACCATCGAGAGGCCCGGCTGAACGGAGCTGACGACGTAGCCGACAAGACCGAGTATGAAGCCGCCGATGAAGCTGCCCTTTATGTTGCCCAATCCGCCGAGGACCACGACTATTATGGCGATCAGGGTATATTGCATGCCCATCACCGGTGTGAGCATGATCGAGGTCATGCTCAGCAGCAACCCGCCCAATGCCGCCATCATGGTGCCGAAGCCGAAGCAGAGGGCCAGGACCCTGTTGATGCGCACCCCCATGAGCTCGGCGGCGTCCGCGTCCTGGGCCGCGGCCCTGATGGCCTTCCCTGTGCGTGTCCCCATCAAAAAGAGATAGAAGGCGGAGCCGAGGATCACCGAGGCGATGAGGGTGACGATACGGTTTGCCGAGAAGACGGCCCCCATCAGATTGATCGGAAAAGCAAGGTACGAATAGCCCTTGACCGGGGCCCCCCAGATGATGAGGGCGATATTCTGGACCACGAAGAGCAGACCGAAAGAGGCGAGCATGGAATTGCCCTCGAAGACCGCGGCCGATTCGCAGGAAGTCCTCAAAGGGTTATAGAGTATGCGGTAGATGACAAAGCCGATGGCAAAGAAGAACGGGGCACAGATAATCATCGAGACAAGAGGGGTGATACCCGCCCTGGTGAAAAGCGTCCAGGTGCAAAACGCGCCCAGCATGATAAACTCGCCGTGGGCTATGTTCAAGACCCTGGCCACGCCGTACTGCAAGCCGAAGCCGACCGCGATGAGGGCGAATATGCCGCCCGTGAGCAGGCCGCCGATCACTATGTCGAGGAACCGCACAATCATGACAAGTCTCTCCTGAACACCCTGCGTCAAGGGGCCGCCTCAAAGCAGACACCCGCTCCTTATCGCGCGTCTCTCCAGGCGCACCGGCTGAGGTCTAAACACCGGGTTTTTCGCCTCAGACCCCTGTCGCCGAGCCACACCATGGGCGTGACTTCCCCTGACCTCTCGCCGGATGTCTGCCGCCTGAAGATCCCTCCAGGCGGCAGACATCGTCGGCTCGCAAGACCCGGCGCTTCCTACTTCTTGGCTGGAGGAGGCGGCGGCTGCCAGGCTGGCTTCGGATATATGGGTTTCGCCGTCCTTTTCGCTCCCACGTCTATGACTTCCCACGTCCCGTTCTGCCACTGGCCTACCAATCCGGGGTAGTTCTGGAAGATGTGTTTCGGGAAACTAAAATCGCCCAGGGCCGTATGGTAGGTCTTTGTTGCCATGACATCTTTTATCTTCGTCTGATTCAGGGTCCCCGCCTCTTCTATGGCCTGCCCGAAGAACTGGAGGGAGGAGTAGTAGATGAGCGTGCCCCAGCCCTCGGGCTCAATGCCCCATCTCTTTGTGTACCTGTCGAAGAAGTCCTTTGCCTCAGGCGAGGTCTTGACGTTCCACGCACCGGCACCCATGACCCCATCGATTCCCTTCGCGGTAAAAGCATCGCGATACCCTGCCAGGCAGGGCCCGACAGTCATGTAGAAGGCCTTCGGGTTGTAGCCGATCTCCATGGCCTGACCGGTAGCGGGGAATGCGTTCTGAGGGTAGAGAAAACCCAGAAAGGCATCGGCGCCGGAAGCCTTGGCATCTTTCAGAAGAGGCGTGAAGTCCTGCTGGTCGAGGGGGAAACTCTTGGCCGCAACGATCTTGATGCCCTTTTTCGGGAATTCTTTCTGGGCCACCTCATTGTACTCCAGCCCATGGAGGTCCTGGATATACGCTATGTATGCCGTCTTTACCCCTATCTGGACAAAAACATCTGCCAATGCAGGTATATGGTCGTCAGCGGAATTCAACACGTGAAAGTAGTAGGGGTACCTGCCAATCACCTTCTTCAGCTTGACTGCTCCCCCCGACGCTCCCATGAGCACCATCTTGTGCTTGTTGGCAACGGGTGCGGCTGCGAAGTGAAAGGCCGTATCCCACGGGGCGAACAGCAGATCGACCTTGTCTTCCACTATGGCCTTCTCGAGCAGCTTCGTCATGGTGCCCACGTCGCTCTTGTCGTCGTACATGATGACGTCGAGGGGCAGCCTCTTCCCATATTGCTTGATGTACAGGCCGCCCTTCGCGTTGACCTCTTCGACCCACATTTTGTACACGTTTCCGCTCGTGACCATCACGCCAGGGGCATTGACGCCCGACAGGGACGTGACCCAGCCGACGCGGATTTTGTCTTTCGCAGCCGCGGCGTAAGAAGAAACGGGAAACATAAACGCAACAATCATAAGAACTGCAACCAAGCCAAAGAACACGTTTCTCTTCCTCATGACAACCTCCCCTTTTTGATGAAATCCCCATGTCTCGGACCAATGAGGTTCAACCAATCCAATCTATCCGTAATCACCCCCATCCCTTAAGCCTCACGAAGGCCCTGCTCTTTCATCTTCTCATACATCCCCGTAAATCTCCAGACCTCGTATGGTCTCTTTGTTGCGCAGGATCGATGGCCCGCTTATCGCCGTCCCATGCGACTTTGGCGGGGCAACGACGTTTATCGGAACAGGGCCCCATTCACGAGAACCTGTTAACCTTGTCGATCTCCTCCTCCGGCACGTCGAAGACGAAACCCGCCGGGGAAAGACCCTCTTCACAAAAGAATGCGGGCAAACGGTCGTCTTTGTCGGTGAATCCCTCGGCATCATTGAATGCTCTTTCGATCTTCAGGACCGACGACCCCAGATTCTCCAGATAGGCATCGTCAAGGCTCTCGCCCATCACTGCGGAAATACACTTGACGAGGTGAGAACGCAGCTCCGGCTGTTCCATTATGGGAATGCCGACCATCATGCAGAGACCGAGGGTATCTACGGCTGCCATGTGGGTCTGCATCGAGCTGAGACTTCGGACCCTGACCGGTCGGAACGACCGGCACGTAGTCGGGGTCGGCCGGGCCGGGAAGGACGATGCCCGCCGTGTGGTCGGCCCCCATCGGCGACGTCGCAAAAGTGACGCCTGTTCCTTTCAGGATCCTCGGGTCATAGCCGGCCAGGCATTGCCCCTTGACCTGGGGGGTTCGTCTGACCCCCAGTTTGTCCCCTGTGAACTTGCACCCGTTGCCGATCATCACGCCTCGATCTGTCCCTGCGCCTATTTCCTCGATCAAACTGAGCGCCGCTTTTCCATCTCCCCACGGCAATAGACCCGCCTCCATGGCAACCGCGATGGCGCCGCCCACCTCCATCGTATCGACTCCGAAATCATTACAGGCGCGATTGATCCGGGCAATGGCATCAAGGTCTCCGATCATGCAGTTGGCGCCCGCCAGTGCGATCGTCTCGTACTCGAGCCCCGATACTACCAGCTCCCCTTTCTCGTCCGTATAGACATTCGAGCAGCCGACGATACAGCCGTCCATACACCGATGGGTCGCCTGCGCGTTTGGCCTCGTTTTCATGATATCGACCATGCATTCGCCGCAAATCGATTCGGCCTTGTCAAACTGCCCGATCGAGTAATTCTTTGTCGGCAATGCACCGGCGCTATTCGTTATCATCACTATTATCGGGGTCCCAAACTGCCTTAACGCTCCAACGAAACCGTCCGAGGCAATCCCCTTCGAGAGGGCGGCCGCCTCCTCTTTGAGCGTCGGAGCGTCCTTTACCTCCACCTGGCCGCAGCCGCTGTCGTCGACAATGATCGCCTTCAGGTTTTTCGATCCCATCACTGCCCCGAGCCCGCCCCTTCCGGCAACCCTGATATGAAAATCGGGAGACGTCACCGCTATGGAAGCGGCGGTGAGCTTCTTCTCTCCGGCCGACCCGATCGAGATCACGCAGACCTTATTCCCGTATTCGGCCTTCATCTTCTCTATGAGCGCATAGTTGTTGAGGCCGGCGAGGGATGATGCAGGCAGGAAGCTCGTTCCGTTTTTGTCGATCCTGACGAGGGTCGGTTCCTTTGCTTTTCCCTCCACCACCACCGCCTGAATGCCGAGGCGTGCGATCTTCTGTGCCGCCGTTCCTCCCGCGTTCGCTTCCTTTATTCCTCTCGTCAGGGGACTTTTCGCCCCTACGGAGAGCCTCCCGCTGTTGGGGACCATGGTTCCGGCAAGGATACCGGGGGCAAAGATGAGCTTATTCTCAGCGCCCAAAGGATCACAGCCGCGAGGAACCTCTTTCGCAATAATGGATGAGGTCAAGCCCCTGCCCCCCAGATGGCGGAAATTGTCCGGGACCTCTTCCACCGTTGCCCTTAGACCCGACAGGTCGATTCTGACTAATTTTTTCACTTCTCTACCCCTTGACTTGATTTCGCGTATCTCACGCGTTCTTCCTTCGGAACGTCTTTATGCTTCGACATCAGGAACTCGCGCAAAGTATTCAATGTGAGGTTACCACGTTGTAAACTAAGTATCCACAAGAAAACTTGCGCATCCGCTCTACATTTCGCTCCATAACTCCCTCTTCACACCGGCTGAGCATCCGGCGGATAAAAACTCACGGATAGTTTCGTAATGATGGCGCCGGCAGGGGTGTTGGCCATGGCACCATCTTCGCCGATCGCAAAAAACTTGCCCGTTTCTCTCATCTGCTCCCAGTTATGAAAAAAAACGGTGGAAACAGGGAGACCGAACTCACGAAAGGCAAAGATATACTGGTTATCATCAAACTTGTAGGTGGTGTGAAAGTCGACGTCCGCCTCACCGCGAAGGGGTCCGACGACGCAGTGCCACACGTAGCGCTGAGTATTGAGATAGACGTGTTCAAAACATTGATTGGGGTTGTAGGTATAGAGGGCCCGCAAACCTATCAGATCACGCGTCGGTGCAGGCTTGCGCCCCACCGGGGGGATTGCAAGGTCACCGAGGACGCCTGGCGAGAAATGATGGACGGCCCTGGGTTCTTTCCCGACCTCGCCTTCGCGCATGATAGTACGGATGCCGAGGACACGCCGTGTCTGGATGTTTACTATCAAGGTCTGCGATTGACGGGGTTCGTCAACAAAAGTCATATCGATAAAATATGTGTGGGGCGCTACCTCCACTGCCTCGTACCAGTCTGTGCCTCCCTTGCCGCCGTTTTGCCACATAACCTTATTACGGTCGACGAAATTGAGATCGAAGAATGACCCCGAGTCGAGCGTCACTTTCATCGTCTGATTGACCAGCGCCTCTGTTTGAGGAAGACGGTGGAAGGCCATTTCGGATGCGTAGTCTTCATACTTGTAATTTGTTTCGCCCTCACGCTGCGACATTTTCACACCTCCGTTAAAAAAAACTTGTGAGTCCGGTTGCGAAAGAACCCGTTTCGGCTATATCGAGATTATGCTTCTCCATCGTCATACCGTCGTTTCGCACGAGGCAGTTACGGACGGACAACCGCCTTGACGACCCTTCCCTTTTCCGAATCCTCGGCAGCCTCGTTGATCCGGTCTAAAGGATAGAACTTCAACATTTTGTCGAAGGGGAAACGCCCTTGTGTATAGAGGCTCTATCAACCGGGGGATGAAAATGTCCGGAATCGAATCCCCTTCAACGATGCCGCGAACCGTCCGGCCGTTCAGGATATTCTGGCAATCGAGGCTGACCCGGGCCCCGAAGGGCGCAACACCGATCAAACCAGCCACGCCGGTGAGGGCGAGACAATCGAGGGATTGGCTGAGCACGTCCGGTATACCCGTGCATTCCAGGGAGTAGTGTGCCCCGTTGCCGGTAATCCTCCGGATCTCCTCGACGGGATTTGTCTGGCTCGAATTGACGAGGTGCGTGGCGCCCAGCTCTTTGGCCGTGTTGAGCCTCTCGGAGTTCACGTCAACGGCAATGATAGTCGTGCTCCCGACGACCCTTGCCGCCATTATGGCGCTTAAGCCTACCGACCCTGTTCCGAATATTGCGATTGAAGAACCCGGCTTCACCTTGAGAGAGTTCATGACGCCCCCTGCCCCGGTCTGTATCCCGCAACCGAGAGGTGCCAGCTTTTCGAGGGGCACGTCTTTACTCACCCGCACGACGTTCCTCTCCATCATAAGGGCATGCGACGCGAAAGAGGACTGGGTGAAGAACGATCCGTGAACCGGTTGGCCGTCTTTGCTCATCGTGATTGAGCCGTCGGTGCGGGACCCGGAAAAATTGCAGGGGAAAAAATTGAGGCAGTAGGTGGGCTGGCCGCTCAGGCATGAGCTGCAAGACCCGCAGGAAAGATAGCTGGATACGACATGGTCGCCGGGGGCGACTTTCTTGACCCGGGCACCTACCTTCTCAACCACGCCGGCGCCCTCATGACCGAGGACGGCGGGCAAAGTAATTGGCATGTACTGATCCCTTGCCACCAGATCGGTGTGGCAAAGCCCGGAGGCGACTATGCGGACTACCACCTCGTCGTCTCTGGGATCATCGAGATCTATCTCTTCCATCAAAAACGGGCCTGACTTTTCGCGCACCACCGCAGCTCTTATCTTCATCGTCATGCTCCTCCTGTATTCTTTTGGATGAAATAATATAGGATACTGTAGCCAGAGGATGAGTGTCTATACGTAGTAAATACTGATTATCTGAAAAAACCATACGGAGACCGGCTCGATCAGGGAACGGCTTTTAGGTGCGGTCCTATCTTCGGCAGAGACCTCTCTTGACCGCGTATGCGACGAGATCGGGCCGCGAACTAATGGAGAGTTTTTGCATCATGCTTGCCCTGTGCGACTCCACCGTGCGCTGACTTATGAATAGTTTTGCTGCGATATCTGCGCTGGTGTGGCCCTCGGCAACGAGTTGAAGCACCTCTCTTTCTCGTGTTGTAAGCGTGTTGTACGGATCGAGAGAGGCGCCTTTCGTCTTCTCCTTATAGGCCGCGATCGCAAGTTCGGAAAGCGGCGAGCCAAGGTAGTGCCGGCCGGCGGCCACTTCGCGGATGGCCTTGACGAGATCGGAAATGTTCGATTCTTTCAGCACATAGCCCCATGCTCCGTTTTGGAGCGCCTCGATCACATAAGGCTCATCCATGTACATGGAGAGAATGATGGCTCTCGTGTCCGGAGAAAGCTTTCCGACCTGGCGGGTCACCTCCAGTCCGTTGAGGCAGGGCATCATGAGGTCGACGACCAGAACGTCGGGTTTCAGACTCCCCGTAGTCTTCACCGCCTCCAGGCCGTCGCCGGCTTCCGCGATGACAGAAAAACCTTCCTGGTTCTCGAGCAAAGACCTGAATCCCTGCCGCACGATGTGGTGGTCATCTGCGAGGACGATCGTGATCGTTTTCATAGTTGTTGGCTGCCTATTTTTTTGGCAGTTCCGCCGTAAGGCACGTACCGTTTCCTCTGTGAGTTTCGATGGTGAATCGGCCCCCTAACAGGTTTACCCTTTCGCGCATACCGGTCAAACCGTTCGTGCTGTCGGACCTGATGGCGGAGTGGAAATCAAAACCGGCGCCGCCGTCCTCGATCTGAACGCCCAGGGTTTCCTCGTTGGACCATAGGCGCACGGTAACGCAATTGACCTTGGCGTGTCGGGCAACGTTGGTCAAAGCCTCCTGTACGATCCTGTAGACAGCCGTTTCCACCTCATGGCCGAATCTCTTGTTATCGGCAAGCATGTGCTCGAAGACGACCTGAATGTTCGTGTGTGATGAAAACCGCTCAAACAGCCACGGGAGCGTGGGAAGAAGTCCCAGGTCGTCGAGCATCGAGGGCCGAAGTTTGCGGGACAATTCGCGAACGAGACCTGTTATGGTGTTTGCGAGCGATTTTACTTCCAGCAAGCTTGCTATCGATCCTCCCGTCGACTGCATCGCCATCTCGATTGTCAGACCGAGTCCCGTAAGCAGTTGACCGATCTCGTCATGCAATTCCCGGCCGACGTACCGAAGCTCGTCCTCCTGCACCCGCACCAGCCGGAGAGAAAGGGCCTTCATTTCCGCGTGCGATTGCCGCACCTGTTCAAAAAGGTGGGCATTCTGCATGGCTACACCGATCTGTTGCCCCAGGGCCCTGTAGAAGGCAACCTGGTCGTCGTTGAACACATCGCGCCTCTTGTGCGCCAGGAATATCATGCCCGGCGTCTCGCCCTTCGCAAGCAAGGATATACAGAGACAGCTTCGCCACCCGTATCTCTTTAAGGCTAACGCCATCTCCGGAGAACCCCCCTTCAGCTCATGCCTCACCAGGGTGATGTCGCCCTTATGGATCACCTTGCCGTCACCGAAACACTTGAGAACCAGGGTCTTAAGGTCATCCCAGTCGGAAGGCGGGACCCCCCACCGCACTTCTTTGGTAAAACTGATGCCGGTTTCGCTGTTGAAAAAGATACCGCCCGCACTTATCTTGAGTTTTCTCACAAAGATCCGCTCGAGGGACTGCAGGATATCCGGCAGGTGGAGAGAACCGGTGACGGACGACATGACTTCATTGAGAACTTCGAGCACCAGGTTCCGCTCCCTGATTCGCCGCTCTGCAAGCCTATTGCTTGTGATATCCCAGCAGGTCATCAGTATTTCCCCGGTTTGGAGCCGCACTGGAACAAACCTGATGTATTTCTGCGAATTTCCGTTGCTGCTCAATTTTCTTACGAACGATTTGTCGGGGCCGAATCCTGTCTCCCTCAAGGTGCAGACCCATTTAGCTGTTGCTTCTCGACGGACAGCCGGATCAGGGTATACACGGGCCAGCAAGCTTTGCATATTGGGCGTATCCCCGGGGTCGCAACCAAACAGCTCTCCAAACTTAGGATTCATGTACTTAAATCCGAATTCGTCACTCCCGTCTATCACCACCATGCCCACAGGGGAGCTCTCGGAGAGCGCTCTCGATCTCTGCTCTTCAGCCTGGAGCTGTCTTTGAATGCGTTTTCGTTCGGAAATGTCACGGGTATTGGCGAGGACATAGTCTCCTCCCGGCAGAGACAGCTTCGTGAGGAATGTTTCGGCGTCGAACTCGTAGCCATCCTTCGGTCGTCTGCCCCTGCATTCGTGAAACAGGTGCTCACCGGCCATCACTCTTTTCCAGATGGCAGGCAAATCGGGACTTCCCTCGGGCGTGACATAGTCCGGAATGATGGAAAGACCTATTGCCTCTTCGCGGGTGAGCTTATACATGTCAAGCATTTTATCGTTGACATCCACAACCCGTCCGCCCTCATCGTGTACGAAGACTGCGTCGTGTATGCTATTGAAAACTGTATTCAAATAGTCCTTCGTGGCCAGCAGTTCCCGCTCCACCCTTTTTCGCTCGGAAATATTACGAACGGTTGCAACTATGCTATCCCCTTCAGGAAGGGGGAGCTTCGTCAGAAATACCTCGACGTCAAACTCATAACCGTCATTAGGCCGCCTGCCTCTGCACTCGATAAACTCCTGTTCACCGGCCATCACTCTTTTCCAGACGGCAGGAAGGTCGGGACGCCCCTCGGGCGTTGTATAGTCCGGAATGATAGAAAGACTTATCGCTTCTTCGCGGGTAAACTGATACATGTCGAGCATTGTGTCGTTCACGTCTGTCACCTTTCCTTCAACATCATGAACGAAAACGGCATCGTGTATGTTGTTAAAGACGGTGTTCAGATAGTCCTTCGTGGCGGTCAGTTCCCGCTCAATCCTCTTGCGGTCGGTAATGTCGTTGGTCGTGGCCACGATGAAGCAGCTTTCTCCTATTGCCGCAAGCTTCGCACTTACCTCGACCCAGAAGACCTTCCCTGACTTGTCCCTTGTCGGCCACTCGAAAAGCTGCGGCCCTTCCTTTGCGGCCTTCACGATGCGCGAATTTGCATCTTCCGCCGTGTATGGCGGGAAGCCGCCGCTTATGTCACCCCACTTTATTCGAACTGCCTCCTCAGCAGAGTATCCGTACATTTCGCACATCTTTTGATTAACCTGGCGAACGGCGGCGGTCTCTGTTTCAACGACAAAAACCGCTTCTCCCAGGGCGTCGAAAACCGCACAATAGTCGGCCCCTGACTTCAGGGGCTTCTCGTGGGCCGCCACGTCCTGGATTTCCCGGTTAGCGTCAGACTCGCTTCTCGCGCAAGCTCGGATGCTCCTTCTATGATAGATGGACCAAGAGCGGCCTTACCACTTGCCCGTCTTCAGGTACTCGTCGATCGCCTGCGCGGCCTTTCGCCCCGCACCCATCGCGAGAATGACGGTCGCGGCGCCGGTCACGATATCGCCGCCCGCGAATATACCCTTCCTGCTGGTCTTCCCCGTTTCCGTATCGGCCTGGATGTTCCCGGATTTCCGCAGCTCCAACCCCTCCGTGCTCTTGGCCAGTATCGGGTTCGGCCCCTGCCCGATTGCCACGATCACCACTTCCACGTCGATGATATGCTCCGATCCCTTGATCTCGACCGGTCTCCGCCTGCCCGATGCGTCAGGCTCTCCCAGCTCCATCTTCTGGCACTCTATGCCCTTCACCCAATTTTTGTCATCACCGACGATCCTGATCGGATTCGTGAGGAGACGAAAATCGATGCCCTCTTCCTCGGCGTGATGGGCCTCCTCCGCCCTCGCGGGCATTTCCGCCCTCGACCTGCGGTAGATGAGGTAGACGTGGTCGGCCCCGAGCCTCTTGGCGACCCTTGCCGAGTCCATGGCCACGTTGCCGCCCCCGATGACGGCGACCTTCTTCGCCATCCTTATCGGCGTATCGTATTCCGGGAAGAGGTACGCCTTCATGAGGTTGGCCCTGGTGAGGAACTCATTGGCGGAATAGACGCCGTTCAGGTTTTCTCCGGGGATATCGAGGAAGTACGGAAGACCCGCGCCGGTGCCCACAAAAATCGCGTCGTACCCTTCCTTGAAAAGCTCGTCCACCGTCGCCGTCTGGCCGATAATGGTGTTCGGCTTTATGGTGACGCCCAGCTTCTGGACGTAGTCGACCTCGCGCTGCACGATGGCCTTGGGCAGACGGAACTCGGGAATGCCGTACACGAGCACGCCGCCCGCTTTGTGGAGGGCCTCGAAGATCGTCACCTCGTGACCCAATTTCGCCAGCTCCCCCGCCACGGTCAGGCCGGACGGCCCGGCGCCGATGATCGCCACCTTTTTGCCTGTGGGCTTCGGCTTTTCAGGCGTCCTGACCTCTCCGGCCGCCAGCTCGTAGTCCGCCGCGAACCGCTCGAGCCGGCCGACCGCGATGGGCTCCCCCTTCTTTCCGAGCACGCATTTGCTCTCGCACTGCGACTCCTGGGGGCAGACGCGGCCGCATACCGCGGGAAGGCTGTTCGTCTCTTTTATGATGTGGATGGCGCCCATGAAGTCGCCCTCCTTCATCTTCTTGATGAATTCCGGGATCTTGACGGCGACCGGACAGCCCTCGACGCAGGCCGGCTTCTTGCAGCCGAGGCAGCGCGACGCCTCCCGCAGGGCATTTTCCTTCGTGTAGCCGAGGGCGACCTCGCTGAAATTCTGGATTCTCAGCTTCGGCGCCTGCTCCGGCATCCGCTCCCGCTTCTTGCTCTTCTTTACCTCCACCTGGGCTTCGAGCTTGCAGGTGTGGTCCCACATGGCGCGCCGCTCTTCCCGGTTATACATCTGCTGCCGGAGCATCAGCTCCTTGAAGTTCACCTGGTGGGCGTCGAATTCAGGCCCGTCGACGCAGACGAACTTCGTCTCGCCGCCGACCGTGGTGCGGCACCCGCCGCACATGCCCGTCCCGTCGATCATGATCGAGTTGAGGCTCACGATTGTCTTGAGGTTATGGGGTCTCGTCACGTCCGCGACCGCCCTCATCATGACGACCGGGCCGATGGCGAGGACCAGGTCTATCTTGGTATTTTCCGCGATCAGCCGCTTCAGCTCGTCGGTGACGAAACCGTGATGGCCGTAGGACCCGTCGTCGGTCGTCACGAGAAGCTGGTCGCTGATCGCCTTCATCTCCTCTTCGAGTATGAGCATCTCCTTGTTCCGGCTGCCAATGATCGAGATGATCTCGTTCCCTGCCTCGTGGAGGGCCTTGGCAATAGGATAGACAGGAGCGACGCCGACCCCGCCGCCGATGCAGACGACGGTGCCGAATTTTTCGATGTGGCTTGCCTTGCCGAGGGGTCCGACCACGTCGAGGATTGTCTGACCCAGGTCAAACTTGGCGAGCTTCTTCGTGGACGCGCCCACTTCCTGAAAAATCACCGAGATCTGTCCCTTTTCCCTGTCGAAATCGGCAACCGTCAGAGGTATCCGCTCCGCGCGGTCGTCGGCCCTGAGCACGACGAACTGGCCCGGCTTCACCCGTTTGGCTATGTCCGGCACGTAGAGCTTCCACATCGTCAGGGAAGGCGCCAACGTCCGTTTTTCCACTATCTCATTAAGCTTTGGTCCCTCGCTCGCTGCAAGTGCTTTAGCCATATCTTCTCCTTTTTAAAGATTATCCTGCCGGTAAGCCTCGCTCGCCTGCCTTGAGAGGAAGCTTCACGGTGAATGTCGTGCCTTTGTCTACAATACTTGCCACCTCTATCCGGCCGAAGTGGGACTCCACGATCTTCTTGACGATGGAGAGGCCCAGGCCGGTACCGGGGGTATACCTTGTCTGTGGACCCGATACGCGATAGAACTCATCGAATATGTGAGGGAGGTCCCCCTCGTCGATGCCGACGCCCGTATCCGCCACCTTGATATTCAAGAAATGGTCGCTCGGCCTGGCAGTGACGGTCACCTTGCCGTGCTTCACGTTGTACTTGATGGCGTTTGAAATGAGGTTCGTGAAGAGCTGCTCCATCTCCGACCTGTCGGCCTCTATGAGGGGCAGCGATTCGGGGAGATCCACCTTGAACCGCAGCCCTTTCTCGTCCCCCTGACCCTTGAGCAGCTCTGCGGTCGACCGGAGAATATCGCTCACGTCGAGAAGCTCCGTCTTTCTCACGATCCCTTTTGCTTCGAGCTTGATGAACTGGAGAAGGTCGGCCACCAGGTCGAGGAGCGAATGGGTCCTCGCCTTTGCCCGATCCAGCATATGCCGGTTCACCTCGGGGTCGGACCCCGCGGCCCCTGAAAGAAGGGCTGAAAGATACCCCTCGATGGCGGACAGCGGCGCCCGCAGCTCGTGGGCGACCATGGTGACAAACTGCGACTTTATCTGGTCGATCTCCTTGAGGCTGCTGATGTCGCGCAGCACGCTCACGACCCCGAGATCGAGACCTTTTTCATCCCGCACCACCGACAGGTTCACCATCAGAGTCCGCGGCTCGGGCAGCCGCAGCTCGATCTCCTCCGACTGCATGGTATACCGGGCGGAATGAGGGGAATAAGCCTTGTTGACGATCTCCACCAGCCCTTTATGGGGGATGATATCTCTCATTGCCCTGCCCGCCTCCAGACGCCCGTTCAGGTCGAGCATCTTGACGACCGCGGGGTTCCACAGCGCGAGCTGCTTCTCGCGGTTGAACACCAATATGCCGTCGGCCAGGGAGTTGATTATCGTATGCAGCTTCGAGGTCTCATTGGCCACTTCCAGGAGCTTCAGGTCCCGCTCCTCCATGAGCTGCCTGGCCTGAAGGCGAAGTCTCCTCGTTTCCAGGCCCCTGTTGACCACGGCCATGGAGCTGGTCCGGGGTAAAAGGCTTGGGGACATAGTCGTAGGCGCCGTGCTTCATCGCGTCCACGGCGGTTTCCACCGTCGCGAACCCGGTAATGACGATCATGATGATCTCAGGGTCATACGCCCTCACCTGCTCCATCATCTCGAGTCCGCCCATGCGGGGCATCATGAGGTCGACGAGGAGGAGGTCGAACGGCTTCGAGCGGACCTTTTCGAGCCCCTCTTCCCCGTCCCCGGCCACGTCTACCGCGTAGTCCTCGGCCGACAGGATCCTTCGGCACCCCTCGCGGATACCCCGCTCGTCATCGACCACCAGTATGTGCACGGACTGATCCATCGCCTTTTCCGCCTTGATCTGCCCCGCGTCTATCCCTGCTCTTCGCGTCTTGCAAGCAGGTCCTTTACCCGCTTGAGCAGCTCTTCCGGCAGCAGGGGCTTGCTGGCGTAGTCATTCGTTTTCATCCAGTAGCCGTCCAGCTCCTGGGAAAAATCGTAGCCCGTCGACTCCGCCACCGCCGTGAGCATGAGGATCGGGATGTTCTTGTAGAGGGGATCGGCTTTGAGCGTCTTCGCAAAGGCAAAACCCGTATCGTGCTTCTCCATCATCAAGTCGAGCACGATGAGGTCCGGCTGCTCGAACCTGACCTTGTCGAGTCCCTCCCGGCCCGAGAACGCGTACACCACGTCGAACCCGTGGTTTTCCAGCACAGCCTTGTTCAAGTCGATAAAATCAACGTCGTCATCCACGAGCAAAATTCTGGTTTTCTTGTCCATCATCCCTCCCCATAGTGCGTTTCTTGAACCTACCTGCCGTCCCTCACCTCTTTTTCCGTCCCGTGCCTGCCCCCCTGATCGACGGGGAGGGAGACGGTGAAAGTACTGCCTTTTCCCAGTGCGGTCTCGACCTCGATCTTGCCCGAATGATGCTCGATGATGCCGTAGGAGATGGCGAGCCCGAGACCGGTCCCCTTTTCCTTTGTCGTAAAGAACGGGGAAAAAAGCTTGTCCATGATCTCCGGTGGGATACCGGGACCCGTATCCTGAACCTTCACCTTGATCCTCCGTGCGCCGCTCACGGTCGTAATGGTGATCGTGCCTTTCCCCTCCATTGCCTCGGCCGCATTGAGGATGATATTGAGGAAAACCTGCTTGAGCTGCGCCCAGTCGGCGGTGATGGTCGGAAGTCCCGCGGCAAACATTTTTTTGATCTTGATGTTGTGAAACAGGGACTGGTTGGCCACGAGACCCAGCACGTCCTCCAGCAGCTCGTTCATGTTGGTGGGAGCGGGGCTCAGCTTTGTCTCTCTCGCAAAACTGAGAAGCCCTTGAACGATCTCCTTGGTCCTCGCCGCCTCCTTTATGATCAGCTCCATGTCCTCCCTTCGGGGATCGTCGGCCTCCAGGGTCTTCAGCAATACATGGGCATAGATCGTTATCGTGCCCAGGGGGTTGTTGATCTCGTGGGCAACCCCGGCAGCGAGCTGCCCGAGGGACGCGAGCTTCTCCGTTCGTATGAGCTGCGACTGGGCCTGCTCCAGCTCCTGGTGGGAAAGCTGCAGCTCCCGGTGCGACTTCTCCAGCTGCTGGTAGATCTTCTTGCTTTCGGCGAGCAGGTAGGGCAGGCAGTATTCGGCTTCCACCATGCCCTGGGCAACCGCCACCGCCTTGTCCCGGCAGGTCGGATAGCCGCACGCCCCGCAGTCCAGGTTATGATGAGGCGGCTCCTTATCGATCGATTTCAGGATCGTCCTTACCCGCTCCTCCCCGGGCGTGGGGAGAGCCTGCTCCATCGGCCGGAACTCGCGCCTCAGGTCGATATCGCCATACCTCTTCACGTCGTCTATCACGGAGGCATAATCCCGCCGCATCATCTCCGCCTTGGTGTAGCGCGCCACCGCCTGCCGCTTTCCGAGGAGAAAGACCTCCCGGTCGATGAACGGCCCGTCGATGCAGCCCTCACAGTAGATGATGTCGAGAAACCTCGCATGGGCATGGCCGGACGCAATCTGCCCGAGGACGTTCGTGCATCGCCTGTGTCCCCCCGTGGCGCTTATCTCGTCCATGAGGACGTCAACGGTGATGCCCATGCTCCTGTAGAGCCCCCCGATCACCGGCGCGATCCTCGAGAGGTAGGGCCTCGGCCCGTCAAAGTCGCTCTCCGGCAGCTTCCGCCGGATAATGTCTGTCTGATCGATCATCCGCTTTGCATCCCTGAAGGTGATCACCTCATCGATATAGCCCTCGACCTCCGGGGCTGCCATCTCCCCCATCTGCGCGAGGCAGGGCGTGATGTAGATCATCTTCCACCCCGGTCTTGCCTGGCGGGCGATCTTTCCGATTGCGATCATGGGCGATACGATCGGCGCGAGGTCCGGTATCAACTGGGGCAGGTATTTCTGCACGTAGAAGACGATGGCCGGACAGACGGATGAAATGACCGGTCCCTTCGTCTCATGCTGGAGCATTCTCGTGTACGCCCGGCTCACCATCTCGGCGCCGAAAGCGCCTTCCCACACCTCGCTAAATCCCAGGCTTTTCAACGCAGTTACCCACTGACGGGGGGAACCGCTCTCTACCGCCGCGGGGAAAGAGGGGTCGAGGCACGCGATGGTCTTGTAGTCGCCGGCCAGGTATTCCTTCACCCGATTGATGCCGCTCTTGTGGTCCATGGCCTGGTGCGGACACGCCTTGATGCAGTTTCCGCAGAGAATGCACCGCTCCGGGATAACCTTGATGTTGTTTTCTTCGAGCTTAATCGCCTTGACAGGGCAATGCTGGACGCAGTACAGGCATCTGCGGCACCTTCCGGCCTTGATATCGATATTGTGGGCCTTATTTTGAACGCTCTCTGCCTTATAAACCATTAAGATGTACTTTGTAAATAGCGATCATCCAGCATTTTACAACAAATGGTTTTTTATGTCAAAGAACTTGTGATGATATGCACAAGGTGCTCATTCCGGCGGGTACCGCCTCGCGAGCTTTTGAGGAGAGACACCCGCGAGGTAAAGGAGCATGGTCGTCCAGTTGCGCACGCAGCACCGCACCACCCCTTCCCTGTGCCAGCGGCGGCCGGAGGTGCTCACCTTCTCCGGGATGATGAAAATGGCGCGCCCTTCCCTCTTGATCCGTCGCATCAGGTCGACATCCTCCATCAGGTCCATCTCCCCGTATCCGCCGATGCGGCGGAAGTAGTCGCGCCTCACGAAGATCGCCTGATCGCCGTACGGTATGCGGGTAAGACGCGACCGAAGGGATGCGACCCTTTCGATTATCCGGAACGCACAACCCTCGCTCCCGATCCCGAGGTCGAACGCGCCTCCCACGAAGCGCCCCCCTTCCATACACCCCGCAATCCGCCCGAAGGCGCCCGCAGGGAGCCGGGTGTCCGCATGAAGGAAGAGGAGGATCTCCCCTTGGGCCCCGGCGGCCCCTGCGTTCATCTGTGCGGCCCGCCCTGCCCGGGCCGAAAGACGTCTCACGCCGCCGTCCGTAATCGCCTTCAGCGTATCCCCGTCCGGACCTCCGTCCACGACGATGATCTCCTTCAACTCATCCGACCCGATCGCGCGCACGCCGGCGATGGTGCCATTGATCAGGGCTTGCTCGTGCAGGACCGGGATGATGACGGAGATCATCATGCAGTCCACCCGTGATCGCGCAGATAATCGATCGAGGCGAGCACGCCCGGAGGCAGGTCCTTCCACCGGTCGAAAAATGCCGCGAGATCGTCATATCCGTCGATGTCCCTCCATTGGGGGAGCAGACAGAGGTTGAGGCCGTGCTCCTCGAAAATGCGCCTGGTCAGCTCGAAAACACGGGCGCTGCCCCAGGGAAGCCCCCGGAACAGGTCCGGCAGGAGGCTCTCGGAAGAGAGACCTATGAGATAATAACCGCCGTCGCAGGCCGGACCGATCACCGCATCGTTGGTTTTGAGACTGCGAAAGGCCTCCTCTATCAGCGCAGGCGGCAGGTCCGGCGTGTCGGTGCCTATGAGCACTGCCCGGCGGCGATCCCGGAATGCCTTTCGGAATGCGGCATACATCCTTTCCCCCAGGGAATCACCCTCCTGGGGCTCATAGACGAGCCCGTCTCCCAGCCATTCGATCATGGCGTCTCGCGCCTCAGGGGGGTGGAAGAAGAGCACCGGCGCATAACCGGCCTTTTGGGAGAGGGCAATCGCGTCTCTCACAAAACACCGGGAGAGCCCAACGACGCTCTCCTCACCGATCGAGCGGCCGAGTCTCGTCTTTACCATGCCTTTTTCAGGGAACTTCGCGAAAATAAGGAGCCTTTCGTCGTCATCCATACCCGCATCGCCTTCGAGAGAGCGCAAGACTACATTATAATCGCGACGGATATCCCAGTCCAGACGATAGCGCGCGCCTTCCTCTGCTTCCGGTCGGACCGGACTCCCCTCCTCACCGGCTACGAGATGACCCTCGGCCAATTTGCCATAATGGGCCGCCACATGGGCATCGATATCGAATCCAGGCCGTGAGAGGCCGGAAAAGAGGAGCCGTGCCGCCTCGCGCGGGCGTCCACGGGGCCGCAAGGCCCGCGCGCCGCACGACGACCTTCAGGAGGCCGGCATCAGAGGCTTCGTTCGAGGTTGATGGTTTTGGAAGGGCTGAATTGATTCGCGCCGAAGAAATGCATCAGTGTGGAATCACTCCCGTCGACCAGGGTATTCACTTTTTGGACGCCGAGTGTCCTCAGATGATCGATAAATTCGTTAATCAACTGCTTACCGATGCCCTTGTGCTGGTAATCGGGATCGACCCCGATGGTGTCCATGGTCGCCTTTTCCTCTGAAATACCATATTCTCCTATATAGAGCTCCCCCATGACAAACCCTACCACCGTTCCGTCTTCTTCCTCCGCCACGAGCGACGTGGGCAAATAATCCGGGGATTGCACAAGCGTCTCAAACTTCAATCTATAGTATTCCGCCCGGGAGGCCTTGACTATTTTCTGATCGACCCGGACCACCGCGTTAAAATCGTCCACCTTCATGAGTCTGATCTTAATGGCGTTCTTCTTCATGGGGCCCCCTCCTTTCCGGGTCATATTTTGAGATCCGATAAGGCAAGCCGGATAGATATCTCCAATTTTATGCCGCCCCCAAAATATTCATTCCCGTACGTTCCTCATCACCAATGTTATGTCGGCCCCGGATCAGGACTCACAAGGATAAGCAGCCCCCGCAAAAACTATGAGAGAAAGGCGTGGATCGCGCGCGCCGCCTTCCTCCCCGCCCCCATTGCGAGAATAACGGTTGCTGCCCCCGTGACTATATCACCTCCCGCCCATATGCGATCCCTGGTGGTCTTTCCCGTCTCGGGGTCGGCCACCAGCGTCCCCCGCCTCGTCACCTGAAGTCCCAACGTGGTCGAAGGGATCAACGGGTTGGGACTATTCCCGATAGCGCACACCACCGCATCCACGGGCGTGCGGAAGTTCGAATCCTTTACCTCCACGGGCGCCCTTCTCCCCGAGGCGTCGGGCTCGCCCAATTCCATGCGCAGGCATTCCATCTCCCTCACCCAGCCGCATCCGTCACCCATGTAGCGCACGGGCAAGGTGAGGGTCTTGAAGATCACGCCCTCTTCCTCCGCGTTCTCGCTCTCTTCCAACCGCGCCGGCAGCTCCGCATGGGACCTCCGGTAGACGATGTATACCTCCTCGGCGCCCATCCGGAGGGCGGTCCTCGCCGAATCCATGGCGACGTTGCCCCCGCCCACCACGGCAACCCGCGCATGCTTTTTCACCGGTGTGGCCGAAGAAGGGAAGAGATACCCGGACATCAGGTTCATCCGGGTAAGGTACTCATTGGCGGAATAGACCCCGTTCAGGTTCTCTCCGGGTATGTTCATGAACCAGGGGAGGCCTGCCCCGGTGCCGACAAATACGGCATCGAATCTTTCGAGCAGCTCGTCGACGGACTCCGTCTTTCCGACCACGAAATCGGTCACGACATCCACGCCGAGTCTCCTCACATAGTCCACTTCCCGCGCCACCACGGCCTTGGGAAGGCGGAATTCGGGAATACCGTACGTGAGCACGCCGCCCGCCTTGTGGAGGGCCTCATATACCGTCACTTCATGTCCGAGGAGGATCAGGTCGCCCGCGACCGTAATGCCGGCGGGACCGGAGCCGACCACCGCCACCCTCTTGCCGGTCGGCTTTGGCCGCGCCGGCATCTCGACCTCCCCACGGGCGGCTTCCCAATCGGCGAGGAAGCGCTCGATCCTGCCGATCGCTATCTCGCCCTTCTTATTCTTCAGGATGCACTGGGACTCACACTGCATTTCCTGGGGACAGACACGGCCGCTCACCGCGGGCAAACAGTTCTTTTCCTTCAGCTTCTTGATGCCTCCGGCAAAATCTCCCTTGTTGACGTACGAGATGAAGCCGGGGATGTCTATCTCGACCGGGCACCCGGTCACGCACTTCGGCTTCTTGCACTGCATGCACCTTTTCGCCTCGCTCACCGCAAGATCTTCCGTGTAGCCGAGGGCCACCTCGCTGAAGTTCCGGCGCCTGACTTCGGGCGGCTGCTTCGGCATCTCGTGACGGTTCAGGTCGAGCTTTTTCGTCCGTTCCGCTTTGCCCGGCTCCTCGACGTTCATGACTGGCACTTCCCTTCTCGATGAATTGCTTCGGCTGGCGCGCTCCTCCTCGTGAAGAGGACCTCTTCTTCCATATATGCCTTTCTCCGCGCCAGGAACTCTTTCCAGTCGACGTCATGGCCGCTGAACTCGGGACCGTCCACGCACGCAAAGCGCGTCTGTCCGGCCACCGTCACGCGGCACACGCCGCACATGCCCGTACCGTCGATCATAATGGGGTTGAGGTTGACGATGGTCGGTATCCCGAGGGCCCTCGTCATCTCCGACACCCGGGCCATCAAGAAGGTGCACCCGTTCACGATGACCCTGTCGGGGATCTTCGGCTGCTCCTTGATGAAGTCGACGATCCTCTCCACATGTCCCTTGGACCCCAGGCTTCCGTCCCTCGTCACGGTGAATATCCGGGACGAGGCTGCGGCAAGCTCCTTCTGCCAGTACAGCAGATAGGAGCTTCTCGCCTCCATGACGGTCAGCACGCGGTTGCCCGCCTTTTTCAGCTCCCTGCAGACCGGGTAGATGCTGCCGATCCCGTAGCAGCCCCCGATGCAGAGGACCGTGCCGAAATTGGCGATCTCGGTCGGGTTGCCCAGGGGGCCCACGCACGTGGGGATAGTCTCCCCGGGTCTCGAGCAGGGCCAGCCTGCCGGTGGAAGCGCCCACTTCCATGAATATGGTGGAGACCGTCCCTTTTTCGGCGTCCCAACCGGCGGTGGACAGGGGGATCCTCTCTCCCTCGTCCTGGGGCCTCACGATCATGAATTGTCCCGGCCTCACCTTCCGGGCTACGTCGGGCGCCTCGATGGTAAGCAGGTGAAGGTTCGGCACGATCATCCTGCGCTCGATTACCTTATTCATTATTTCTCCTTAAGCCCGACGGTCCACGGGTTGGATCCGTTTCATGCCCGGCACGACTTCCGCGAGCGGCAAACCCCTGTAGGCGTCCTGCCCCGGCTTGCAGGAAAGAAAGGGGTATCCCCCGTTCGCCTTTTCCACGCATCCGGCCTGCCCGGGAGACTACCGGCCCACCGGCCCCATCCCAGGCAAAGGCGGTAAAGGCTATCCTCTTCTTCATCTCCGGGAACGACTTGAGATGCTTCCTGATCTCGTTCTGCACGGCCGAGACTTCTGCGTAACCCATTTTGCACCTGCCCAACGCCTGCGCGATCCTGCTCATTATCCACCAATCCGGCTTCGCGCTGCCGGGCGGCTCGACCGCCTTCGTCACGGCCATGAGCCTTCCTTCCACGTTGAACACGGTCCCCGCCGATTCCGTAAAAAGGGCCGACGGCAGGACAAGGTCCGGCCGGAAGGCGGACAGGGCCGGCAGGGCGTTCTGGTAGATGAGAAAATCGTGCGGGGGCAGCCAGTCGGGACATGCCTCTCCGATTACGTAGACCACTTTCCAACGGCGTTGGATATCGAGCGGCTCTATGCTCACGGCCGGGCTCGCAGCCTGCACCCTCAGGGCCGTTCTTGCGCAGCGCCTCGCCCGGTCTTATCCCCGGCAGGGCCCCCATTGCGACCATCCCCGACAGGTTCGTGAAAGGATGAGCCGCCACGATCCGCCAGCCGTGGGTATGCCTTATCTCTCGCAGGACCCGCAGGATACCGGGCTTTTGAGTCGGCCGGAAGCACCTCGGGCCCCGCGATCATCGCCTTGTAGGCGGGGCCGGCGAGGGCGGCCCGGGCCGCGTCGGCCTCATCCCGGAATCCCGCAAACACGGCCGAATGTCCCTTCCCCTCCTTCGACAGCAACAGAGCCAGGAGATCGGCCCAATGGGACGGGTCGACCTTGAACGCCGCGTCCGCGAGTATGTCGAGGTTGGTGTCCCTCTCGCTGATGGTGAAGAGCCTCGCTCCCCTTTCAACAGCCTTTTTCACCCGGACGCCTATGGGGGAGTAACCGTATCTGGAATCGAAGCCGACACTCAGGATAACCTCCGCCTTGTCGATTGCATCGAGGCTGTCCGAGCCGCACGCGAGCCTCCAGGAACGAGGGCAGGCTGCTCCCCGCCTCGGCCGCCAGCGCCGACGCCATATTTTCGGCGCCCATTACCCGGCGGCTGAACTGCTGGGCGACGAAGAGGTCTTCGTTGGACAACTGCGGAGAAAGGAGCATGAGAAACGCCTCCGGAGGCGTGTCCGCGAGTTTTTCCCGCGCCGCGTCCGATCGCCCGCTCCCATGAGACGACTTCATACCCCATGGGGGTGAGCATGCGGGGCTCCGTAAGGCGCTGCGCGCTGTTCACGAGCTCCGGGACCGCGAAGCGGCCCTTCACGCAGAGGAGGCCGTTGTCCATGGGGGACGCATAATCAGGCAGCACGTCGATCACCCGGCCGGCCGCCACCTGCACCATGAGGCGGCAGCCGACCGAGCAGTAAGGGCAGGTAGTTCCCGTCTCCCCTTCGGGTTTCCCGTACCACTTGCTCGTCTTGGCGCTCAGGGTCCCGGTAGGGCAGACGCTTAGGCACGCGCCGCAGAACTCGCATCCGCCCTCGATATGGGAGCGGTCGAAGGCAGGACCGATGGTCGTCAGCTTGCCGCGCTGCTTGAAGGCTGAGGGTGCCGTTCATGCGGACGGTGTTGCATATGCGGACGCAGCGGCCGCACAGCACGCAGAGGTTGTAATCACGGTCGTAGAAGGGGTCATCCTTTTCTACGGGGAAGTTGCGGTAGCGGACCGGGTAGGACATATCGGTAAGGCCCACTTTTTCCGTTATCTGCTGAAGCTCGCATCGGTCGTCGTTGGGGCAGTATCGGCAGCCGGTCGTCATCCCCACCTTTCTGATGGTGCCCTGAAACCGCCTGCACTCTTCCTTCTCGCCGCAAAAGAGGCAGCTCGCCGGATGCTCGCTGAGCGTCAGCTTGAGTATCTCCTGTCTCAGCGTCCTGATCTCCGCCGACTCCGTCCTGACGACCATCCCCTCCTCTACGGGGGTGGTGCAGGCGGTGGGGAAGCCGCGCAGCCCGTCGACCTCGACGATGCACATGCGGCACGCGCCGTAGGAAGGCAGGCGGTCGAGGGCGCAAAGGGACGGGATATAGATATTGTGCTGCCTGGCGGCCTCCAGTATGGTGAGCCCCTGCTTCACGTCCACGCGCTGGTTGTCGATGGTGATGGTGAATGTCTTTTCCCTCGTCATGACTTTTTCTCCGCGGTGCGAATCACGATAGCGTCGCCGGCGATGGCGTCGAAGCGGCACACTTCATAACAGGACCTGCATTTTATGCACTTCGATGCGTCGAGGTTGTGCGGCTCCGCCCTCGGCCCCGATATTGCGCCCGTCGGGCAGACCCTGACGCAGGACTGGCAGCCCGTACACTTTTCCTGGATGACCCGGTATTCGATGAAGTCTTTGCAGACGACCGCCCGGCACCGCCGGTCCTTAATGTGCTCCAGGTACTCGTTCCTGAAGTAGCGAAGGGTGGTCAGCACCGGGTTGGGCGCAGTCTGGCCCAGACCGCAGAGCGCCCCCTTCCGTATGGTGTCGCCGAGGGTCCTCAGAACGAGCAGGTCCTCCGCTGTCCCTTCGCCGTGGCTGATCTTCTCCAGCACCTCGACCATGTGCCTCGTCCCTACCCGGCAGGGCGTGCATTTGCCGCATGACTCCTTCTGGGTAAAATCGAGAAAATACCTCGCAAGGTCGACGATGCAGGTGTCCTCGTCCATCACAATGAGGCCGCCCGAGCCCATGATGGAGCCCGCGGCGGCAAGAGATTCGTAGTCGACCGCAAGATCGAGGAACTCCTCGGAGAGGCAGCCCCCTGAAGGGCCGCCCGTCTGGATGGCCTTGAACGGCTTTTGCAGCCCTCCCCCGATATTGTAGACGATCTCCCGCAAGGTGGTCCCGAGCTGGACCTCGATGAGGCCGGGTCGGCGGATCTTTCCGACCAGGGAAAACGTCTTTGTCCCCCTGTTCCCCTCTTTCCCGAACCGGGTGTACCATTCGGCGCCGTTTCTGAAAATATTGGGCAGTGTGCCGAGGGTCTCCACGTTGTTGATGACGGTGGGACAGCCGAAGAGGCCGGAAAGGGCGGGAAAAGGCGGGCGGGAGCGCGGCATCCCGCGCTTGCCCTCGATCGATCCGATAAGGGCGGTCTCCTCGCCGCACACGAAGGCGCCCGCTCCTTCTTTGATCTTGATGTCGAAGCTGAAGTCGGAGCCGAGTATGCTTGTCCCGAGGAGCGCGCATTCACGCATCTGCCGGAGGGCGTTGTTCAGCCGCTCTATGGCGAGGGGATATTCCGCGCGAATATAGATGACGCCCTTGCTCGCGCCTATGGCATAGCCCGCGATCAGCATGCCTTCGAGCACCGCGTGTGGGTCCGATTCGATGAGCGACCTGTTCATGAACGCCCCCGGGTCACCCTCGTCCGCATTGCAGATCAGGTACTTTTGCTCGCCCGGCGCACCCCTGCAGAACGTCCACTTCTTGAAGGTCGGGAAGCCCGCTCCCCCACGGCCGCGCAGGCCTGACTGCCTCACCGTGCCGATCACCTCTTCCGGCGTCATCTGGAGCGCATTCATGAACCCGAGGTAGCCGTCAACGGCGAGGTAGTGGTCGATCTGATCGGGGTCGATGAGGCCGCAGTTCCGAAGGACGACCCGTCACCTGGGGCTTCAACATGGGCAGCTCGAAAAAGGCGGGGATACCGTTATAGGAATTCCGCCCGAAGTGACCTATGGCGCCCCTCGTCAACAACTGCCCCTCCACCAGGGCGGACTGGAGGATAGGGATAAGCGATTTCGGCGTCACATTATTGTAGCTGACGCGAGGCGCACCGGGCATCCGCACGTCGACGAGCGGCTCCAGGTAGCACGGACCTATGCAGCCCACCTGGACAATCTCCGCCGAGACCTTGTTTTCCTTGAGGAAACGCTCGGTCTGCAAGATGAGCTGAACCGCCCCCGCGGCCCTTCCGCATGACGCGGCGCCCACGTAGATGACCGGGACCTCGCTGCCCTGCAGCGCCTCCCATTTCTGCTTCGCCGATTCGATTCTTTTCCTGAGCCTATTCATAGTACTTAAGCAGCTCCGTCAATTTGTTCACCGTGACCTTGCTGAAGATCTTGCCGTTGATCTGCACGACCGGCGAAAGGGCGCAGCAGCCGAGGCAGGCGACGCGGTCCAGGTCGTAGCGGTTGTCCGGGGTTGTCTCGCCGCATGCGATGCCGAGCCCGTTCTGGAGGGAATCGAGCAGTGTGCTGCCCCCCCTCACGTGGCAGGCCGTTCCCAGGCATACCTTCACGGAATGGCGGCCCGGCGCGGTGAACCTGAACTGCGCGTAAAAGGAGGAGACCCCGAAGATATCGTTCTCCGAGATCCTGAGATAGCGGGAAATGGCCGCCACCGATTCCGGCGAGATATAGCCCAACTCCTTCTGCACGTCCTGCAGGATCGGTATGAGGGCGTCACGGCCGCGTTCATGCCTGTCAAAGACGACCTTCAGCGCTTCCGCCATCGACTCTCCTCTCACAATTTTTTTTATTATAACTCACACCAACTACTTTTTAATAGATAGCATATTTTATGTCAAGACAATTATTAAGATCGAGGACTCGATGTCAATAACAAGTATGCGATATGACAGAGTAACACATAATGGCAACGGGCAGCCGAGGTCCCTCTTATCATGAACAGAAAAATGTCCCATAGTGTATTATTTCACAGGCCGATTGTCACGGGGTAAAACGCCATTTCAGATGATTTCCATTGTCTCATGGACCTTTCCGGGCGATAGTCCCGGCTGCGAATGAAACGTGCGTTGCCCTCCTTTCGCCTCTTCTGAGTCCCCTCCCCTTGCTACGCGATGGAGAAAAGCATCACATGAGCCCCCGGGGCGAGCTCACGTCTCCTTTCCTTTTCGTCGGCGGGGCATTATATATACGTGTAGAGGAGGGAAGAAAAAAAGAACGGCAGCAGGGGCGACGCGGTGCCCCGGATCAGCCATAGGGGGCGGAGATGTTCGGGCGACAGATAAAGCTTTTCAAGCTCTTCGGGTTTACGGTCCGCATGGATCTGAGCTGGTTGATGATAGCTTTTCTCCTGGTCTGGTCGCTCGCCGACGGACTTTTCCCCATGTATTATAGCGGACTTGCAAAAAGCACCTACTGGTGGATGGGGGTCGCCGGCGCCCTCGGCCTTTTTGCCTCGATAATCTTTCACGAATTCTGGCATTCCCTCGTTGCCCGCCGCTACGGCCTCCCGATCGGCGGCATTACCCTCTTCATTTTCGGCGGCGTGTCGGAGATAACGGAGGAGCCGCACAGCCCTGCCGTCGAGTTCTTCATGGCAATCGCCGGTCCCGCATCCAGCTTCGCCCTCTCCGCCATTTTCTATATGGCTGCCCTCTCCACCCGGCCCTACGCGCCGGTCCCCATCAACGGTGTCCTCCTCTACCTGGCGTCCATCAACGGCCTTCTCGGCATTTTCAACCTCCTCCCCGCCTTTCCGCTCGACGGCGGCCGGGTGCTCAGGTCGGTCTTATGGCATGCGAGCGGACGACTCCGGTGGGCGACCCGGCTGGCCTCCAGGATAGGGGAAGGCTTCGGCGCGGGCATGATACTCATGGGCATCATCGCCTTTGTTTACGGAAGCTTCATCAGCGGCATATGGTGGTTCCTCATCGGCATGTTCCTCCGCAATGCGTCCCAGATGTCGTACCGTCAATTAGTGGTCAGGCAGGCCCTTCAGGGTGAGCACGTTCAGCGTTTCATGAAACCGGACCTCGTCACGGTGACCCCTTCCGTCACCCTTTCGCAGCTCATGGACGACTACATCTACCGGTACCATTACGAGATGTTCCCCGTGGTTGACGGGGGCAAGCTCCTGGGCGTCGTCAATGTCACCCAGTTGAAAGAAATCCCGCGTGAAGAATGGGGCCGCCGCACCGTCCGTGACCTGGCACGGACCTGCACGGAGGGCAACACCATAGAACCCGACGCCGACGCCACGAAGGCCCTGGAAAAGATGAACAAGCAAGGCAGCAGCCGTCTGATGGTGACCGACCACGGCAGGCTGGTCGGCATCCTGGCGCTCCGGGACCTGCTGAAATTCCTCGCCATAAAGATGGATTTTGAGCCGTCGGAAGCGTAGGGCCGCAGGTCGCCACTCGTCACTCTCTTTTCGTCACCGGGCACTCGGCACTCGTTACTCTCTTTCGTCACCGGGCACTCGTCACTCGCCACTTCCCCCTCTCTCCTCTCCCCTCGTCCGTCGGTTCTTTACTCGTCACTGTACGCCGTGCGTCAGACCCAGCCGTGTGCTTTCAAGCCCTTGAAGATCAGGATGAGTCCCATCACGATCACCGTGCCCCCTGCCATGCGCTCGCTTAAGATGCGCGCCCTGAAAGAGAGGAGCGACGCCGACAGGCCCGTAAAGAACAGGACAGGCAAGGTGCCGAGGCCGAAAGAGAGCATGGTGAGAAACCCGAGAAACGGCCGGCCGGTTGTTGCCGCCTTGACGATCATGGCCAGTGAGAGCATGCAGGGAAGGCATCCGGCGGCAAGTCCCAACGAAAGTTTCGCCGGCCAGACGCTTCGACGAGAAGAGGCGGCGGAAAAACTTCGGCGCGAAGCGGTCCCGTCGCCGCCGGAAGTCCGCGAGCAGCCGAAGGCACCACCCCGAGCAGGCATGCGCCGAAGACGACCATGAGGCTGCCCCCGCCAGGGCTGGCCGTGCTCCTGAGCGCAGCAAAGAGGTGGGGAAACGCGCTGCCCCCCGCGATCCAGGCGGCAGCGGCGCCGAGCAGGCCATAGGTGAAGAGGCGACCGGCGTGAAAGGCCGCGTGGTGAGCGGCGCTTGCGGGCCATAGGCCGAGCGGCCCGAAGATACCGGCGGCACGGAGGTGGAGTGAATAAGCCAGGACAAGAGGACCGCACATGCCGAGGCAATGTCCGCTGCCTGCAAGGCCGAAAATAAAAGGACCGATCAGGTCGAGCATCATCCGTATTTCACTCCCCTCTCCCTTCCCCCCTCTCCGCTCCTCTTCAGTGTGCTTCCGCCGCGGCCGCTTGTCAATGAAACGCAAAAAAAGCCGGGGCACCCTTGCACACCCTTTTAGCCCCCTTGCACAGGCCACGGTCGGGCCTTACCATTTCTTATGGCCCCACGCCTTCACTGGACCTCATGGTAATGGCCCATTATCAGATGGGCCGGCCCATGGGTCACGGGATGGACAAGGGATACGGCATGCATCATGAAATGGGTCACGGCATGATGGGTCACGAAATGGCCCCTGGCAGCGCCGGTACCGGGACGGCAGGCTCCGACGCAACCGGTCCCGCCAAATAACGGTTTTCTTCCTCGCGATAGACCGACTTTTTCGCATGGGCGTCAGGCCCCGGGGCTCGAAAGCCCCTTTCTCTGACGCCCTCCCCTCTTCTTTTTAGCGCAAGCTAAAACCTACGCCTGCCTTGAGAAAGACTCTCCCTAGAAAAATTCTTCTTGACATTGTGTGATGTCATTCTTTATTGTTCTGTGTATACAGTCTATAGGGGGATAGGGGAGTCCGCCATTAGCTCGTATCGTCACGTTATTTCATCCGCGTTTCTTTCTTTTTGCACACACGTATCTTTTCTGAAAGGAGGTGAGGGAGGAGGAGTCCGTAAATCCCCGCACCAAAATCTGTTAAAAATTTAAGGAGGTTCGAATGCAGCCAACAGCTGTTGATCCTTCCGTGTCCTGGACGGTTTGGGGATTGTTAATTCTGGGCACGTTCCTGATGACTGTTATCGGCACTTGGCTTATTGCGAGGGGGTGGCAGAAATGAATCCTAAATTCCTCACAATTCCAGTTCCGACAACAAGCATGGTGATCGGCGCGACCATAGGCATCGCTTGTCTTCTGGCAGTGGCGGTGCTGCTGGGCGCTCTGGCGAAAAAGCAGTGGAAATCCTTCGATGAATACCTGGTCGGCAAACGGGACATCGGTCCCTGGGTCACCGGGCTCGCACTCACCGGCTCCTACATCTCGGGCTGGGCCTTCATGGGGAGCACGGCGGTCGTCTACACCGTGGGCTTCTCGGGTATGTGGTTCGCCGGCATCTGGACCCTCGTCGGGATCATCCCTACCGTCTGGCTGGCGGCGACAAAAACAAGAGACTTTGCCCAGAAGCTCGGCGCCGCGACGATTACCGAAACGATCGGCCGGCGCTTCGAGTCAAAGGGCCTCCAGACACTGATAGCCGTCTGCATGCTCTTTTTCCTCTTCATGTACTCGGTGGGCCAGCTCAAAGCGGCCGGCACGGTCTGGTACGCCGTGACAGGTCTGCCCCCCGTCTGGTGCCTCCTGATCGCGGTCGTTATTGCCTGGCTTTTCCTGATCCTGGGCGGCTACATGGGGACCCAGTGGTTCATCGCCGTGAAGGGCGCGTTTCTGGGGCTCGTCGGCGCTGTCCTCGGTGTCTGGGCGCTTATTTACGCGGGCGGCTTCAGCAACATATCGACTGCCCTCATCGCCCAAAAACCGAACCTCATGGCCCTTATGGACCCGACGCTTCCCAAGATCGGCATGACACAGCTCTTTTCGAGCCTCGTGGGCATTCTCGCCACACCGGTCATCTTCTTCACCATGTCCGTCGGTTTTCCTCACAACGTGAGCAGGTTCCTTGGCATGAAAAAACTGAGCAGGAACGAGTTCGTCCTGCTTTGCTTCGTGGTCTGGCTCACGGCCGGCATCCCGGTGATGCTCGACTGCTCGAGCAACGGGCTCGTGGCGCGTATGATCTTCGGCACAAACCTCCTCGCCAACAAGACGTGGGGCGCCGACCTCGCGGCCCCGATGCTCTCCTGGGCGATAGGCGGTGTGCCGCTGCTCTCGGTCTACCTGACCGGTGTGGTAGGCGCGGCCCTGGGTACCCTCTCGGCAATGGTCTTCATCATGAGCGCAAACGTGACCAGGGATATCATAAAGCTCTGGTGGCCGAAGACGTCGGATAAATCGATGTTCTACCTCGGCTACTTCCTGATCGCCCTCTTCCTTTTCCTGCCTTTTTACTTCACGCTTCAGCGGCCGCCCGCGCTCCTCGCCGTCTTCATGGGGCTTGCCGCTATGGGTCTCGGCGCGGTCTTTTTCTTCGTCACCGTGGTTTCCTACTACTGGAAACGAGCAACTAAGCTCGGGGCAACCCTGACGGTGATCTACGGCACCGCGGCAACCCTGTGGGGCGGATGGGCAGTGCTCGGAAGGAAACCGGCCTTGCTGGGCATGGGCACCATGGAGTGGATACTTATCGGCGGCTGCTGCGTGCTCTATTTCGGCGGCAGTTTCGTCTCCAAACCACCTTCTCAGGCCCTCATCAACAAACTCTTCCCCGGTCGCGCAAAGGCGGCCCCTTGAGAAACAGACGGGGAGGCGGCACAGGGTTGAAGAACAAAAATCTTTCGATGTGAGAGGAGTAGACACAGATTACCCGGATGACTTCATCCGGGTAATCTGATAAAATTTTAGTCGCGAACCGCACATATTGCTTTGTATACAAAGCCCATGGCACGAAACGTGGGTGTGAGGGAGCGAAGGCAACACGCGGAAAGCAGATGAGGAGAACAACCTATGAAAAAAGTCTTACAGGGAAACGAAGCAATTGCGAGAGGCGCCTGGGAGGCCGGCGTGACGGTGGCGTGCGCCTACCCCGGCACCCCGAGCAGCGAGATACTCCAGGAGATGGCCGGGTACAAGGAGATCACCACCCAGTGGGAGCCGAATGAGAAGGTGGCCGTCGAGGTCGCCTCCGGCGCTGCGCTTGCAGGCGCACGTGCCATGGCCTGCATGAAGCACGTGGGCCTGAACGTCGCCTCCGACCCGTTCATGACGCTCGCCTACACGGGCATCAAGGGCGGCTTCGTCATCGTGGTGGCGGACGACCCGAATGTCCACAGCTCCCAGAACGAGCAGGACAGCCGGAACTGGGCGCGCTTCGCCAAGGTCCCCATGCTCGAGCCCGGGGACGCCGCCGAGTGCAAGGAGTTTACGAAGGTCGCCTTCGACATAAGCGAGCAGTTCGATACGCCCGTGCTCCTCAAAGGGGAGACGAGGGTCTCCCACTCCGACTCCATCGTGGATCTGGAAGATCGAAAACCATCAAAGGTGGCCCTCGGCCTCGACAGGAAGGACGCGTCCAAGTACGTCATGGTGCCGGCCAACGTGCGGGTGAGGCGGAAGATCATCGAGGAGCGGATGAGGAAGCTCGAGGCCTACGCGGACGGCTTCTCCGGCAACGTCATGGAGATCAACGACCCGCAAATAGGGGTCATCACCGCCGGCGCCGCCTACATGTACACGAAGGAGGTCTTCCCCGGCTACTCGTATCTGAAGCTCGGCATGGTCTGGCCCCTGCCGGCGAGGCTCCTCGCGGACTTCTTCAAGAAGGTGAAGAAGGTCGTCGTCGTCGAGGAGCTCGACCCCTTCTTAGAGACGGAGATCAAGGCCCTCGGCTACAAGGTATTCCACGGGAAGGACGTCATCCCGAACATGTACGAGCTCTCACCCGAGATCGTGGAGAAGGCGCTTGCCGGCAAGGCGTACCACGCCCCAAAAATCAGGGTCTCCCCCGACGACCTGCCCAAGAGACCGCCGAACATGTGCCCCGGGTGCTCCCACAGGGCGCTCTTCTACTCGCTCAAGAAACTGGGCGCCTTTGTCTTCGGCGACATAGGCTGCTATACCTTAGGCGCCGCCCCGCCCCTCCAGGCGCTCCACTCCTGCATCTGCATGGGCGCGAGCATAGGCCAGGCATACGGCGCGGGCAAGGCCATGGGCAAAGAGGGCCTGGGCAAGATATGCGCGGTCATCGGCGATTCGACCTTCCTCCACGGCGGCATTGCCCCTGTCATGGATACGGTCTACAACAAAGGCTATGCGACCTCCATCATCCTCGACAACAGGACGACCGGCATGACGGGCCTCCAGGAGCACGCGGGCACGGGCTTCACCTTAACAGGCGAGCCCGCGAACATGGTCGACTACGAGAAGCTCGTCCGTGCGCTTGGCGTCAAGCGCGTCCGCAAGGTCGACCCCTATAACGTCAAGAGCACGATGAAGACGATAAAAGAGGAGATGGAGACCGACGAGGCCTCCGTCATCATCACCAGGAACGGCCCCTGCATGCTCCACAGGAGGGAGAAGAGGAAGTTCCCCAATCCCTATCTACACGATCGATACCGAGGCGTGCATGGGCTGCAAGGTCTGCCTGGAGCTCGGCTGCCCCGCCATAAGCTGGGTCGCCGCACCCGGCACAACGAAGAGCGGCAAGAAGAGAAAAGGAACAGTCTCTATCAACAGGACCCTGTGCCCCGGCTGCGGCCTCTGCGCGCAGGTCTGCAAATTCAAATCGATCCTTCCGGGAAAGGCAGGTGCGTGAGATGAATAACAAAGTCACCAACATATTGCTCTCGGGCGTCGGCGGCCAGGGCGCGATCCTCGCAAGCAACATCCTCGCCCACGTCTTCGTGGAAGCGGGCTACGACGTGAAGAAGAGCGAGGTCCACGGCATGGCCCAGCGAGGGGGGGACGTGACCACCCACTTCAGGTACGGCAAGAAGGTCTACTCGCCCCTCATCAAGTACGGCGAGGTCGACTTCCTCCTCGCCTTCGAGCTCTTAGAGGCGCTCAGGTACATCAACCACTGCAAGGACTCGGCGCGCATCGTCATCAACGACCAGAAGATACTTCCCCCTTCCGTCAATTTAGGGCAGGCAGCCTACCCTGCCGACATACCGGCGCTCTTCAGGAAGCACTTCAAGGAGAACGTCTATATCGTCAAAGGCCAGGAGGTCGCCCTCTCCCTCGGGAACGCACAGGCCGCCAACGTCGTGCTCGTCGGCGCCTTCTCCAACTTCTTCCCCGAGATAAAGGACGCCATGTGGGTATCCGCCCTGACGGACCTGCT
This sequence comes from uncultured delta proteobacterium, assembly GCA_963729685.1. Taxonomy (GTDB): domain Bacteria; phylum Desulfobacterota; class Syntrophorhabdia; order Syntrophorhabdales; family WCHB1-27; genus BOG-1155. The sequence continues at coordinate 339,600 of CAVSOX010000013.1, forward strand.
CCCGAAGAAGCTCCACGCCTTGAACATAAAGGCCTTCGAAGAAGGGAAGAAGGGGTTTAGGTGCGGAGGAGCAAAAGGCAATAAGCGTGGTCCCCTCCACCGGCAAAAGCCGGCGGAGGGGACTTACGCAGGCTTTAAGACACATAACGTTACAGCCGCCTCGATTACAGCGGCTTAAAAAAAGGGGGGGACATGAATTTTGCGCGTTTTTGCCGTCTCAATGCAAGCAAATTCCCGGAGCGGGAGTTTTTGATCGAAAGCTATCCGTCAAAAAAGTCGCGCCGCGTTTTGACGTGGAAGGAACTGGAAGAGCAGACGAACAAGGTCGCGAACTACCTCATAAAGGAGTGCGGCATCAAGAAGGGCGACGTGGTGCAGCACCTCCTCCTGAACAGCCTTGAATGGTACATCACGTACATGGCGGTGCTCAAGACAGGGGCCGTGGTCAGCCCCCTCAACTTCCGGTTTGCCAGCAATGATATCAAGTACGCCTGCGACGTCACCAAGAGCAAGGTCTTCATTCTGGGAGAGACGTTCGTGCCCAGGGTCGAGCCGATCATGAAGGAGATGGACTACTGCAAGCACTACGTGTGTGTCGGAGCCACGTCGCCTGCGACCATGAAGCTCTACAACGAGATTATCGAGAACGGCCGGACATCGCCCGTCCTCGTGGATACGTCCGACGACGATGGGGCGGAGCTGATGTTCACCTCCGGCACGACGGGTGCGCCGAAGCCCGTCTCTCACACCCACGGCACGCTCTTCTGGATCGGCATCGGCAATGCCCTTACTTACAATGAAGGCTACAACAGCGTCTACCTGTCTCCCCACCCCTTCTACCACAGCGGCACGCTCTTTCTGTCGTTCCCCTGTTATATCGCGGCGGGGAAGATCCTGATGCCCATGGAGCTTACAGCCGGAGAACTATCTGAGGTCGATCGCCGACGAGCGGTGTACGGGCGGCTGGAATACGGTCCCCACCTGGGCCGATCTCCTCACCGCCATAAAGTCGGGCCAGATCAACCTCAAAGATTATGACCTCTCCGCTCTCCTGCATATCGAGATAGGCGCACAGCCGGTGCCCTACGCGCTGCTCGAGGATTCAAAGAAGATATTCCCGCGCCTGCCCATCGCCAATATCTACGGCATTACGGAAGGAGGCGGCGGAGGGCTCACCAATTGCTACGACGACGACATCATGAGAAAACCGGGCTCCATCGGCATCGCGACCGTCTTTATGGAGGCGAAGGTAGTCGATTCCGACGGCAAGGAATCGCCTCCCCGCGTGGTCGGAGAGCTTCTGATGAAGGGGCCGAGGCTCATGAAAGAATATGCGCTCAACCCGGAAATGACGGCAAAAACCATCACCGACGGCTGGCTCCACACGGGAGACCTCGCCTACAAGGACGAGGAAGGGTTCATCTTCTTCGCGGACCGGGCGAAAGACCTGATCATCAGGGGCGGGGAGAATATATTCCCTGCCGAGATCGAAGATGCCCTCAGGAAGCACGAGAAGATCCAGGACGTTGCAGTGCTCGGCTATCCCCATCCCCGGCTGATAGAGATCGTCATGGCCATCATCCAGGTGAGACCCGGGCAAACCTTGACGGACGAGGAAGTAATAAACTTTCTGAAAGAACGGGGGCTCGCCAAGTATAAATGGCCCGAGAAGATCGTGCAGGCCGTTATTCCGCGGAACCCCGCCGGCAAGATCGAGAAGCCCAAGCTGAGAGACATCTATGTCAAGCCTGCAAAGGACGCAATGGAAAAGGAGTTCAGGAAATCTTAAAACGGAGGACCCCATGATAAAGACATCCTTAATCGGTGA
>CAVSOX010000014.1:0-283720 GCA_963729685.1 uncultured delta proteobacterium
TACAGCAACAGGGCAGTGATGCAGGTCTGGTCGAGCATAAGCGGTGAAATCGCTGTTACGCCCCCCTTTGTGCTGGTGCATTTTGTTCTTGTCTCCTCTGCCGGGGAGGAGTAAGATACGGAGAAACAACAAATTGCTATGTTATTTATAGCTCCCTGGAGGAATGAATGATGAGAGGAATGATCATTGCCTTTGTATGCCTGATGTTCTTCATCTGTGGTAGTTGCGCACATCCAGGCGATGCGGCATTACGCGGAGGGCATCCCGAGGCGGCAGCAGATTTGTATGCAAAAGGGGCAGAATTAGGTGATGCGAACGCTGCTCTCAAGTTGGGACTGCTGGTAAGCGACGGCACCATTCCTGACACGAAATACGGATCGGCGCTCAAGTCGTTTATGCGCGCTTGCGATCTTGGTAGTATTCCGGGATGCCACAACGTCGGAGTGGCATATCAGGAAGGGAAGTATGGCGTGTCCAAAGACCCGCAAAAAGCGTACGAATACTATATGAAGTCCGCAGAAAAAGGATATATGCAGGCCCAATACAACCTTGCCAGCCTCTATTCAGATCAGGCGATTCAGCCTCCAAACAATGTTGAAGGATATAAATGGATGCTTCTATCTCAAAGCACAGCACGGAAGTGTAGCAATGTTCCCCTATGCGATTGGATATTGCAGGATCCTCCGGGTCACAAGACGAAGTTAAAGAGCCGTATGACAGAGGAAGAGATCAGAGAGGCCGATACGCTTGCAGCATCTTGGACTGCAAAAAAATAGTGAGCTAACCAGCAGTTGCAGCGGGCGGGCCATAAGAAAGGCGTCTTCTGGTTGGCTCGTTGTTACCACGTTTGACCCGGTAACCCTCGCTATCCAGATTATCAGTCTTCTACAAGCTTCGTAGGTGCACGCCTCAAGCCCTGCCCCCCGTAAACGGCTGAATCCTCAACCCCCAAAACAATATCTTGACGCTCAAGAAATACCTTGACACGGTAAGTGGTATCGTACTACCATTACGACATAGACGTATAATACGTCTTCCCTAAAAGGAGGGAACATGAGAAAAAAGATTACCCTATCGATTGACAGCGATGTCTATGACAACCTGGATGAGCTACCGAGAAAAGTATCCGTATCCGAATTCGTGAACCTTATGCTGAAGGCATACATCGAAATGTTTAAAAGAGGCGCTATGCCGACCGACGAACAGCTTGACGAGATTATAGCGAAAATGGGCGGGGAAGAATTCAGAGACCGGCTAAGGAACACGTTCCCGAACCTGAATGCCGTGGCGTGGTTGATAAAGGGCGCCATGGAAAAGGACGAAGGAGAGGGGACGCCGGTCAAGTAATCTTCCCTGAACCCTTGGAGAACGGGAAATTTAGGGTGGAAATAGGGACGTAAGGCTAAACGGCACCGGAGCGCGGGAAATTGACAGCCGGTCCTCCCCAAAATATAATTCCTCCAGGTAAATTCATTCCTGGGGGTGTTTGTATGAAAGGGAAGATCGGCTATGCCGCGCACGTGAAGAGGTTCTATGTGTCCTGGTACAATTCTCAGGATCAGAGGACGTACAAGATTTATCAGTACAAGGGGTTCAAGCTGACGAGCAGGGACTTGGCCGAAAAGCTCCGTGCGAGCATGCAGGGCGACCTTGAGAAGGGCGTCTTTCGCATCGAGGCATACACTAAGGCCGGGGGCGAGATCATCCCTTATCTCAGGGAGTGGCTGAAGGCCATAAAAGGCACCATTACACCGGCCACCTACAAGGACTATGAGAACAGCATCGAGAACCACCTTGCGCCCTTCTATGAAACAAAGCCCTTCCTTCAGCTTCACGAGATTCACTTTGACACGAACATGGAACTGCTCGCCGCTATAAACCGGGACGGCCACGGGAAACAGAATGTCATGTTCTGCCTGCACGCCTGCCTTGTCTACGCGTGGAAAGCGGGGCGCATACCGTCGGTGCCGCCGTTCCCGGATAAGAAGGATTACAACATCATCGAAAAGCCTATCGACTGGCTGCCGGAAGCAAGGCAGAAGGCGGTCATCGAGGCCATTCCCAAAGAGCACCAGCCGATTTTCTGGTTTATGAAGTTCACTGTTCGCCGTCCCGCAGAGGTGATGTCCCTGCACAAGGCGGATTTCAACGGCGAGGTTTTTCTTGTACATCGGTCCTTCTCAAGCCGGAAGCTGATCGCCAAGACGAAAACCGGGGAAGTCCACCATGTCCCGCTGACCGACGATTTCGCTCCATACCTCGACATCGAAAGGGAAAAGCAAGTGTCCCTGTCGATCGTGTCGCCGTTCGTCTTTGTGAATCCCGGCGGGAAGACGCCCGGCAAGCCCTATACCCACAAGGTGCTATCCGATCTTTGGCACGCCGCGTGCGGAAAGACCGGCGAGTCGATAAGGCTATACCAGGGGATGAAGCATAGCACATGCTCGCAGTACATCAACGAATATGGGTATTCGATCTATGAAGTACAGATGGCGACGGACCATGCAAGGCTGGAATCGGTGAAGAAATACGGGAAGGTCGAGGTGGCGACGAGGAAGGCGTTATTGGAAAAGAAGATCGTGAAGTTCCAGAGTCCTGGAACGAAGCTGGAACGGAAAGGAGAAATTTAATGCTAATGATATCAAGAAGTTATGGCGGAAGTGCATGGGAATCGAACCCACCCACCAGCTCGTCACCGGTGCACTGGTTTTGAAGACCAGGAGGCCCACCAGGCGCCTTGGCACTTCCGTTGAGAGCTACATTCTGGCATAAAAAGGTCTTCTTTGCAAGAAGCTCACCCGGGAGCCTTTCGGCCCCTCTGTACGAATAAGGCCTCACCGAGCCGAATCGGCCCTTTAGCTAAGGGTAATGGTTATCCATGCCGGGTGCATAATTACACAACCGGACGGAGCAAAAACAGAGTAAAATAAGGGAGAGGACGTGAAGGCCACAAAAAAGGAACGAGGCAAGAGAAGATGACAAACCGGGGTTTTTATACGGGCTCGCTGAAGATGGAGCAGCCGTGGTATCGCCGCCGCATGAGGCATGCGGCGGGCCTGCCGGAAAGAGGGCCGGGCGAATACTGGTACGACTATCAGGGTTTTTATTTCCTTCAGGAGACGACACACCGTGGGCTCGTGATCCCCATGAAATCGATCATCGAGGTGAGAACGGCCTTCCGGCACGGCACCACGTTTTCCCGGAAGAAACTACTCGATATAGTCTGGAGAAAGGGCGGAGAAACGATAAGCTCCGGCTTCATCGTCGAGGGTCCGGAGCAGATCAGACAGGCGCTGACCACGATGGGGTGGGCCTAGACCACGCTTTTTTACCGTCCCTCGATCAGACGGTAATGGCGCCCGTGGGACACATCTCGTGGCAGCAGTAGCACCTGATGCACGCCTTATAATCGAAATGAAGATCGTTCCCTTCTGCGCGGAGCGCGCCGGCGGGGCAGACATTCACGCAGGTCTTGCAGACGTTGCACTTCTTGCTGTCCCATTTCGGCTTTCTCGTGAACATCCGTCTTACGCCCTCCCGGACCAGGTGGGGCAGGTTCCAGTCTACTTCCATGGCCGCCGGCATCAGGAAGTCCCGTATCTGCGGCGCGCCCCGGTCGACCAGTATCGCCTCCCTGAGGAGGCCTTTTTCCTCGCCCAGTGAGGAGATAGGCAGGGGCAACCGGAGAGCGAGCCTTTCTTCAAGAAACGCGTCGAGGGACAGGGCGTTGTCGGAGAGAGCGACGAGACCCAAATCACGAACCCGTCCGTGGGCCGGACCGTTACCGTCCATGCCGGTTATCCCGTCGAGGATGGTGAGGGCCGGGTTGACGGTGAAGTGGATGTCTATGAGAAGGGATGCGAAAAGCCGCTTGTCCCCTTTGCACCGGAGGTGCCATTTTGCCTTGTCCAGGGAGGGCACAAAGCCGAAGGTATTCTTCACCCCTGCCGTGATGCCCATCATCGCATGGGTCTTCAGCTTCGGCAGGTTCAGCACCAGGTCATAGTCGAGGGGGTCTTCCCCGAGCACCAGCTCCCTGTACGGGGAAATACCGGTGTTGGCTTTCGTCACCCTCTTTCTGAAGGGCGCGACTCCAAGCCGCAGGTCTCGCATCACCTTCATGATGCCCGATTTTTCGAGGGCCTTCTCGGTCGACTCGTAGCCGGGGCTGTCCCCCACAAACACGGCACACCCGTTCTCTACCAGTATCTCGGCGATGGCCCGCACAAAGAGGGGATGGGTGTTGACCGCCTTTCCCGGCGCCTTGCCGCTCAAGAGGTTCGGCTTTAAGAGGACTTTACATTTGGCCGGCAAGGCGCCGAACTCGGAGAGGGCACCGATGAGGAACTCTTTCAGCAGCGGTACGTCGTAGCTGCCGCAACCTCCGGCGACGATCTTCGGCATCATTCCCCGGCAAAGCTTAGTGCATCGAAGGTGAGGCAGATGGAGCCGTCCGTGCTCTCCCAGCAGATCTTTCTCCTGCCCCGCCTATCCTGGCCATAGTCTACCCGATAGTGCTCATGTTCCACCGTCCACCCCTCTGACGTCTCCTGCCTGTCTCCCCTCATGGCGAGGTCGTCGATGAACAGGCTCACGGGAAAACCATATCTCTCCTCAAAAACCGCTTCATCGGTGGTTTTTTCGTCTCCGGCGACAAGGAGAAATCGGCCTGCGTCCTTTCGCACATAGATGAGGGTCTGTCCGAAAGGCCCGTATACCTCCATGAGAAACCGGTCGGGATACTCCATGCTCACCACAAAAGGGCCTGAAAAGTGCTCTTTCTTCCACGCTGCATCGAGGTCTCCCTCGCCCTTCACGAACGTGACGCCGGAAGGCCACTGCAGGTTCTCACCCTTTTTCTGAAGGAGGGCGCATCCTGAAATGAAGACCAGGAAGGAGACAAAGATGAGCCTTTTCACTTGCCCTTTTGCTCGAGACTTTTCAGCTTCTCTTCAAGGACTTTCTTTCGATCGTCTTTCTTTTCGAGGTCTATCGATTGGTGCAGGACGTCTATTGCCTTGTCGCGAAGGCCGAGCCTGGCATAGACATCCGAAAGATGCTCGGCGATAACGGAGTCGTCGGAGACCAGCTCCCGGGCCTTCAAAAGCTCCTCCAGCGCCTTTTTGTACTCTCCCTTGCTGTAGAAGACCCAACCGAGACTGTCGCGTATGTAGCCGTCGTCGGGTCTTTTCTCCAGGGCCTTCTTCACCAGGGCCTCCGCCCGTTCCAGGTTGATGCCTTTTTCCGCAAAGCTGTAGCCGATGAAGTTGAGCGCGCCCGGGTTGTCCGGCTCGACCTTGACTATCTCTTCCATATTCTTGAGCGCCGTGTTGTTGTCCCCGTTCTTTTCGTAAAGCATGCCCAATTGATAAAGGACGTCGACGTTTTTCGGCTCCAGGCTTTTCGCCTTTTCGAGGGCGGCTATCCCCCTCGCGTAATCCATTTTTTCCTCGAGCAGCCCTGCCAAAAGCTGGTAGAGGGAGACGTTCCTGTCATTCTTTTCGATCAGTGTGCCTATCTGTCGAACGCCTTCATCCACGGCCCCCGCCTTTACATAGAGGACGAGGAGGTTCCGCGAGGCCGCTTGAAATTCTTCTCCCTTCTGGTCCACCTTCAAAAGCTCTTCGATCGCCCTTTTCAGGTCCCCTTTCTCCTGCAATGCGATAGCCAGGTAGAGCCTCGCCTTGTCGTCCTTGGGCCTGGAAGCGAGGATCAGGCTGAATTCCCGGATCGCCTCCTCATACCTCCCCTTCTCCAGGTGGAGGAGGCCGATATTCTCCCTGATCGAGAGGTCTTCCCTGTCGAGGTCGGACAGCTTCTCGAATTCGGAAATAGCCCTGTCGTAATCCTTTGTCTGCACATAGATCGCGGCTATCCTCGCCCTCGCCTTCTTGCCCGCCGGATTGACCTGCACGGCCTTCTTATAGTAGCTCACCGCCTCGTCGAGCCTGCCCTCCATCTCGCACAAAGTCCCCATGTCGAGCAGCGCCACCTCGAAGTCCGGCTTGATGGCAAGAAGCTTCCCATAGTAGGTGCGCGCCTTCGCGTAATCCTTCAGCTCGCCGTGAAGTCTCGCCGTGTAGTAGAGGGCCATGAGGTTTTCAGGGTCATAGCCCAGCACTTTTTCGTACGCCGCGGCTGCCTCCCGGTACTTTTTCTGGGCAATGTCGATGGACCCCAGGAGCAGGTAGGCGTCCGTATCCTCCCGGTCCATTGCGATGCACTGTTCATAGACTTGGCGTGCCTTGTCGAACTCATTCTTCGACGCATAAATGCCCGCGAGCAGCATGAGGCTGTGACGGTCTTTCGGCTCGCTCCGGACCGATTCCTTGAGGAGCGCCTCGGCCTGGTCCAACTCCCCTTTCTTCACGTACAGGAGAGCCATCTCGTTCTTGATCTGCGCGGAGCCGGGATCGAGGGAAAGCGCTGACTTGTAGTATTGAAGCGCCTCGTCGTACCTGCCGGCCTGGCTGCTCCTGTAGCCCTCCAGGAAATAGAAGAACGCGGAACCGGACCCTTTGGCGGCAAGGGCCGGAGAGCACGTGAGGAAAACGACGAAAACGACGGTGAGGATGTTTTTCATATAGTGGTTATACTACCCCTTTTTGAAAATGGCGAGGGCCGCACCAGAGGCCGCTACCGTATCAGCCTGCCGAACCTTTCCCAGCGCACGTAGTGGAAGACGTCGTCAGCCTGGCCGTTCCACGAGAAGTAGATGATGAGAGCGCGTCCGACGAGGTCTTCATGCTTCACGAATCCCCAGAACCTGCTGTCGAGGCTCCGGTCCCTGTTGTCACCCATCACAAAATAAGAACCGGGAGGGACCCTGATAGGTCCGAAGCTGTCACGCTGGGAGAAAGCCCCCGGGACAATGGTCTCTTCCGCGAAGTGCGCGTGGGGGTCGTCCATCTTCGCACCGTTGAGATAGATTACCTTATCCTTTATCTCGATCACGTCTCCCGCCGTCCCGATCACCCTCTTGATAAAGTCCTTGCTCCTGTCGACGGGATAACGGAAGACGACCACGTCGCCCCTCGAAGGGTTGCCCAGGTTAAGGATCACGATATCCGTGAAGGGTACCTTCATGACATAGCTGAGCCTGTTGACGAGCAGATGGTCGCCCACCAGAAGGGTCGGCTCCATGGAGCTTGAGGGGATCTTGAATGCCTGCACAATAAAGCTGCGGACAAAGAAGGCGATGAGCGCCGCGATGAGAAGTGATTCTACATACTCCTGTGTTTTGCTTTTCTGCTTCATCTATTCTCCCGAAATTCGCACCCGCCTTCGGCTAAAGGCGCGATCTGTACATAATAACCTAAAATGAAGAATTTTTCACGCCGCTATCCGCGCGTCTTTCGCAAGGTCCGCGCGCAAAAGCTAAACAGAGCGGGTCTTTCGTCTCCTCCTCTTAAGCCCCTTCCGTCCGCTCCATCCTCTCAGGCGCAGAGACGCCCAGTATGTGCAGACCTTCCCGGATCACGCTTTGCAGCACCTGAAGCAGTGCCAGTCTTGCCATGGTAAGGCCGGTCTCGTTCCCCAGCACCCTGACTTTGCTGTAGTAGCCGTGGAACTTGCCGACGAGGTCGATCAGGTAAAACGTGATGCGGTGCGGCTCGAGGCTTCGCGCGCTCCCCTCCAGGACGTCGAAGAAATTGAGGATTTCCTTGATCAATCCCATCTCTTCCGGGAGGACCAGCCGGTCCACATCCGCATCCCGGATCGCGGCCGGGTCTATGCCCTCGCCTTGCGCCATTCTGAATATCGATTCGATGCGGGCGTGGGCGTATTGCACGTAATAAACGGGGTTTTCGTTGGAGGTCTTCTTCGCGAGGTCGAGATCGAATTCGAGGTGGGCGTCGCTCTTCCTCATGAGGAAGAAGAACCTTGCCGCGTCCGTCCCCACCTCATCCAGGACCTCCCGCAGCGTGGTAAATTGTCCCGACCTTGTGGACATCCCCACCGGTTTCCCCTCTTTGAGGAGGGTCACAAACTGGATGAGGAGCACTTTGAGGGCGTCCTTCTCCCTGCCCAACGCCTCGATAGAGGCCTTGAGCCGGTCGGTATACCCGTGGTGGTCCGCCCCCCAGATATCGACGAGGGTGTGAAAACCGCGCTCGAATTTTTCCCGGTGGTACGCGATATCGGACGCAAAATACGTCTTTTCGCCACCCGACTTGACGATCACCCGGTCCTTTTCATCGCCGAGGGAGGATGTCCTGAACCAGAGCGCCCCGTCCTCCTCGTAGAGCCAGCCCCGCTCCCTGAGCGCCTGTATCGTCTCATCCACGAGCCCCTTTTCAAAGAGGGTGGTCTCGCTGTAGAAAGCGTCGAAGAAGACCCCGAACGCCTCAAGGTCTTTCCTTATGCCGGCGAGCACCAGGTCGGCCGCAAACCGGGCCATGAAAGCGACGGCGGCACCGGCTTCCGCGGGCGCCTCAACCTTTTCTTCGAGGAGCATCTTCGCGATGTCCCGCACGTAGTCGCCCTGATAGAGGTCCGACGGGTAGTCGACGCGTTCCCCCTGAAGCTCCTTCGATCTGAGGTAGACGGACCGTCCCAATGTCTCGATCTGCCTGCCCGCGTCGTTCACGTAGTACTCGCGCACCACCTGATAGCCCGATTTTTCGAGTACATTCGCAAGCACGTCGCCCACCGCCGCACCCCTTCCATGGCCTATGTGCAGAGGCCCCGTGGGGTTGGCGCTGACAAACTCCAGTATCACCCTTTTCTGCCCGCCGACGTTCGGAAAGAACGGGTCCAGCCCCGCCCGCGAGATTTCCGCCAGCTCCGACCTGAATGCGTCATCAAGCACGCGAAAATTGATAAAGCCCCTGGCGGCTATGGTGACCTCAGAGCAAAGGGCATCGGCGCGCATGTTCCCGACAAGGATCCGGGCGATCTCCTCGGGACTCTTCCTGGCCTTCCGCGCAAGCAGGAAAGCCGCGGCCGTGGCATAATCGCCGTGTTCCCTTTCTCTGGGTATCTCTATGATCGGATCGACCTCTATGTCGCCGGGGAGCAGGCCCTCGTTCTTGCAGCGCTCCAGCGACTCTTTGAGCATCTCCGCGATCCGTTTTCTTATCATACGGCCACATCCATTATCTTACAGGCCTTTTCCGCGTGCTTCTCCGCATCGACCGAACACGCACACTGTATGCCGGCTCCCTTCATTTCACTTGTTATTTGTTGCGATGATGATGGACCAGGGGTCGAGTCTGTTCTGTTTCAGGACCTGGGTGATCTTCAGGTTGCAATGGTTCGAAAGGAGGTCCAGGGAGATATCCGACCTCCAGCCCCATTTCTCACACAAGGGGGAAAAGACCTTTTCGATCTTACGAAGGAAGGCGTTCTTGCTGCAAAAGTGGTTGAGGATCACGATGTTGCCGCCGGCTTTCGTCACCCGCTTCATCTCGGAAACCATCTTCTCGGGATTAGGGACCACCGTGACCACAAAGGCGGCGACCGCATGGTCAAAGCTGTTATCCTCGAACGTCATGTGCTCCGCGTCCATTTCGATCAGCTCTACGTGGTCAAGCTTGTGCTTTTCTTTCTTTTCCCGGGCCTTTTCGAGCATCTTTCTCGTGACGTCGATGCCCACGACCTGACAACCGTCGGGGTAGAGGGGGAGCGACATGCCCGTGCCGATGCCTACCTCGATGACCCGGTCGCCTCCTGCGATCCTCGATTTATTGATACCCAGCCTTATTCTCGGAAAAAAAAAATGAGAAAAAATCCTGTCGTAGACGGAGGAATACCGCGTATAGATGCTCTTGACCTCTTCCTGATTCATTGCCTCACAATAACAGATAAGATGCGATGAGTCAAGGGAAAATCACCCGGATTCTCCTCAGTTCCCCCTCAGGCGGGACCTTATCGAGGCCCTCCGTGGCGTGACGCGGCATGGGTCGGAAAGGGTCGGGAAACCCCGGCAAATCGACTCTCTCCGCTCGAAAAACGCTTGCCCGCCCTCCCTTTTTGCAAACCCCTGCCGCCGGCTTTATCCTTAAGTTAAATATGTGCATCCCTTTAACCTTTTCCACCGGGAGGCGTTATGGATCAAGGAGAGACAACCCAGGCACAACAACTGGCGGGCCTCGTTGCGTACCAGAAAGAGACCATAGTGAGCAGGGAGATAATCGGCAAGGGGACGGGCACCATTACCATTTTTGCCTTTGACGCGGGACAGGGTCTCAGCGAGCACACCGCCCCCTTCGACGCCTTCGTCTATGTGCCGGAGGGGCGCGCAGAGATTACCATCGCGGGTACGCCGCACCTCCTCGCGGCAGGCGACATGGTCATCATGCCGGCCCATGTGCCCCACGCGGTAAAGGCCGTGGAGCCGTTCAAGATGCTCCTTGTCATGATCCGCTCATAGCACTGGTGCGGTGCGGCCCGCCCTCGCGAAGCCGTGGAACAACGGACTTTCCGTCGTCACCCGACGAAACGCCGCGATCCGCAAAAAAGTTCTTGACTATATAAAACATTTGTTTTAAGTTTATGTTTGAAACGTATGTTGGAGACCGGCACACAGGACCACCCAACTGAAGCCCGCTCGGACACGCAGCGGCGCATAATCGAGGCTGCCGGGCAGATATTCGCCGATTCCGGCTACAAATACACGACTATCCGGGCCATCTGCAGGCGGGCGGGCGTCAACGTTGCCGCGGTCAATTATCACTTCGGCGGGAAGAAGAACCTCTATAAGGCGGCCCTCAAGGCCCTGCGGGCCAGGGTCGTGGAGAAGCACCCCCTGGACTTGAGCGACTACGGGACGCGGCCGCCGGATGAGCGCCTTTATGCGTTCATCCGAACCCTCCTCTCCCGCATACTCGACGAGGGAGAAGGCGCGGCTTTTGCGAAGCTCATGGCCCAGGAGCTGATACAGCCTACGGATGCCTTCGATCAGATCATAGAAGAGATTGTCAACCCTACTTTCGCATTCCTTTCCGCGACCGTCATGCAGCTCTTCAGGAAGCCGATGTCGAAAGAAAAGGTGGGCTTGTGCTGCCTCAGCATCGTCGGCCCGATATTTTACTTCTACATGAGCAAACACGTGATACGCAAGCTTTTCGACAAGGAGCATTTCGGGGAGGGGGAGATCGATGCGGTCGCGCGCCATATTACCCGGTTCTCCCTCTACGCGATCGACAGGATGGCGGCGCAAAACGAAGGAGACGTCGAATGAGACACGGGCTCTACCCGCTGCTGGCCGCCGTATGGCTCGGGCTCCTGCTCTGCCCCTCTCCCTGCCGGGCCGACGAGATGACCCTCGATCTCGAATCGGCGTTACGGTTCGCCCTGAAGCACAACCCCGGCTTGCGCATCTCGGAAAAGGACGTGGCGACCGAGAAATACGGGGTCGAGGCGGCAAAGGCCGAAAGGATGCCGAAGGTCGACTTCGGCACCGGCGCCACCCGGTACCGGTATCCCACACCGCTCACGCCCCTCGTGCTGCCCTCTACCCTCACCCCGGCTTCGCTTGCATCGCTGGAAGTGCCCGATTTCGAAAGGACCATCTACGACGCAGGCGCCTCCTTCAGGCTCCCCCTTTACAGGGGTGGGCGGATCACCGCGAACATCCGCGTTGCCGAGATGAGAAAGGCCCTCGCCCAGGAGAACTACCGCGTGTCGGAGCAGGACTTGATCTACAATGTGACGAGCGTCTATCATAAGATACTCCAGCTTCAGAAGCTTCTCGCGGCAAACAAGGCCTCGGTGACACAGCTCGAAAGCCACTTGCGCGACGTGGAGTCTTTCCTGAAGGCGGGCACGGCCGCGCGCCTGGACCTCCTGAAGACGGAGGTCGACCTCGCCCATGCAAGAGACAACCTCCTTTTGGTCGGGAACAATCTGGCCAGCGCCTTCGAGCTCCTCAGGAACCTCATGGGCATGGAGGACGCGGTCCACAACGATTGCCGTTGTCGAGCCTCAACCCTCCGCCGCAGCCTGTCTGTCGGAAGAAGAAAGCATGAGCATTGCCCTTGCCAAAAGGCCCGATTATCGGGGGATCGCAAAAAAGAAGGCCATCGCGGAAGGCCGGATAAGGGCCGCCCAGGGGAAATGGTTTCCCGATATCTACGGGTCGGGCCAGTATATAAAAAGGGCGGGAGACGGGACCTCTTTCCATGAAGACTGGTTCCTCGGGTTGAGACTGATCATCCCTGTCTTTGACGGGGGGCTGATCCGCTCGGAGGTGGAGAGAGAGAAGACGGAGCTCGAAAAAGTGCGGCAGGAGGAGCGCCTGGTGAGACTGAACATATCCCGGGAGGTGAAGGATGCCAGGCTGAGCGTCGTCAACACGTCCGACAGGATAAAGGTGGCGGAAAAGGCGATAGATTCCGCCCGTGAGACACTCCGGGTCGAGCGCCTCAAGTTCGGCGCGGGATCGGGCACGACCACCGACGTGATCGACAGCCAAACAGCGCTGCTGAGGGCCGAAAGCGACTACTATCAGGCGCTCTACGACAGGGAGATCGCCCTCGCGTCGCTGCGGAAAGCAATGGGCGAATATCCGGCTGAATGGGCAGACGCTGTTGTGAGCGGGCAGGCTCCATGAGCTTGCTCGCGGATGAGGTGCTGAACCAGCGGCCTACGAGCGAAGCGAGGTTGAGCGGGGAGGCTCGACGGGCTTTGCCCGTCGAGGGGGTGCTGAACCCCGATAATGTGTGGGAGGTCCTTAGATGAAAAGAGGCGTGGCAATTGCGGTCATCGCCCTTGCGGTGGCTGCCGCGATCTTCTTCTGGGCGCGCTATTTCGCAAAAGGGGGCGAAGAGCACGTGCTCCTCCTGTCCGGCAATATGGAGGTCACGGAGACGAACATAGGCTTCAAGCCGACCGGAAGGGTGATCGACCTGCTCGTGGATGAGGGAGACTCGGTGCGGAAGGGAGACCTGCTGGCGCGGCTCGATAACGCCGAAGTTGCGAGCGCCGTGGCCCAGCAGAGGGCGGACCTTCAGGAAGCCGGGGTCCGTCTCGCCGAGCTTGAGGCAGGGTCGAGGCCCCAGGAGATCGAACAGGCGAAGGCGGACGTGCAAGCCCAGGAGGCGGAGCTGGTCCGGATCAGGAAAGACTACGAGCGCGCGGAAATGCTTTACCAAAACGGGGCCATACCGTCGGCCCAGTTCGATGCGGCAAAAAGCGCCTTTGAGAGCCGGGCTGCCCAGCTCCGCCGCGCCGCGGAACAGCTCAGCCTCGCAAAAGAAGGTCCCCGCAAGGAGAGCATCGAGGCGGCCGCCTACCGGGTCCGTCAAGCCCGGGCAAAGCTCGGGGTCGCGCAGGAGAAGCTGAACGATACGCTGATCTATGCGCCGTTTTCCGGGGTCATCCTGAGAAAGAACGTCGAGCTCGGGGAGACCGTGGGCCAGGGCGCCCCCGTCTACACCATAGGCGACCTGGCGAATCCGTGGATAAAGGTCTATGTGAAGGAGGAGAAGCTGGGTCTCGTCAAGCTCGGTCAAAAGGCGCAAATAACCACCGACACGTACCGAGGCAAAGTATACAACGGGTGGGTAAGCTTCATCTCGTCGGAGGCGGAATTCACCCCAAAAAACGTGCAAACCCAGGAGGAGCGGGTAAAGCTGGTCTTCGGGGTGAAGGTGCGGGTGGAAAACCCGAACAACGAGCTGAAGCCGAGCATGCCCGCGGACGTGAAGCTCCTGCTTAAGTGACGCACAAAAAAGGCCCGGAAAAGGGGATGGACGACAGGGCGATAAAGGCATCAAACCTGGTAAAGGCCTTCGGCGACAACGTGGCGGTCGATCACCTCGACCTCGAGGTCGCCCCGGGGGAGCTTTTCGGGCTCGTCGGACCGGACGGCGCGGGAAAAACCACCATAATGCGGCTCTTTTCCGGCCTGCTGCTGCCTACCGGCGGAGAGGTCTGGGTGGCCGGCCATTCGATCCTCCATGACCCCGAGGCGATCAAGGAAAAGATCGGCTATATGCCCCAGAGGTTCGGCCTCTACGAAGACCTGACCGTGATGGAGAACGTGCTCTTCTACGCGGACCTCTACATGGTGCCGAAAAAGGAGAGACCCCCGAGGATCGAGAGGCTCCTGAGTTTCAGCAACCTCACCCCTTTCCGGGACCGGCTCGCGGGCAATCTGTCGGGGGGCATGAAGCAAAAGCTGGGCCTCGCCTGCGCGCTCATCCACACGCCTAGGGTCCTCCTCCTCGACGAGCCGACGGGCGGCGTCGATCCCGTGTCGCGCAGGGACCTGTGGCGGATCCTCTACGACCTCCTGCGCGAAGGGGTGACGATTTTCGTCTCCACGGCCTACCTCGACGAGGCCGAGCGCTGTTCGAAGATCGGCCTCATCGACAAAGGGAAGCTCCTGATGACGGGTGAGCCCCGGGACGTGACGAGAATGCTCCATTTCCCCATGATCGAGGTACTCACGCCCGGGGGGCGCCAGGCGCGGGTCGTCGCTGCCGGCGCCCCCGGCGTCAGGAGCGTGACCGCCTACGGGGACAGGCTTCACGTGGGTCTCGTGTCCGCCGATGCGGCCGATGCGGTCGTCGCGGCCATGGCCTCCCGCGGCATCGAGGTGACAGGCACACGATCGATCTCGCCGTCCCTCGAAGACGCGTTTATCGCCCTCGTGTCGGGACAGGAACGAGACGCAAAGACGGATTGAGGATCAGCTGATGCACACACCGGATAAGGCCGTGGACGTACGCGGCCTCAGCCGCACCTTCGGCAGCTTTATTGCCGTGGATAAGATCAGCCTTCAGGTGGCAAAGGGAGAGATCTTCGGCTTTCTCGGACCCAACGGGGCGGGAAAATCGACGACCATAAGGATGCTCTGCGGCCTGCTCATGCCGACCGGCGGCGGCGGGACGGTAGGCGGGTACGACATCCGCACCGAGCCGGAAGCCGTCAAGACCATCATCGGCTACATGTCGCAAAGGTTCTCTCTCTACGACGATCTCACGGTCGAAGAGAACATCGACTTTTTCGGCGGTGTCTACAGGGTCCCTCGCGACAAGAAAGCCGGCCGCAAAGCCTGGGTGATGACAATGGCAGGGATCAAGGACAAGAAGGACCTCCTCACGAAAACGCTCCCCACGGGCTTCAAGCAGCGCCTCGCCCTCGGCTGCGCGCTCCTCCACGAGCCTCCCGTCCTGTTCCTGGACGAGCCCACCTCCGGCGTCGACCCCCTGTCGAGGCGCGGCTTCTGGAGCCTGATACGGGAGATGGCGGAGTCGGGCACGACCGTTTTTGTCACGACCCACCACATGGAGGAAGCCGACTACTGCGACAGGCTCGCCCTGATCTACAGGGGACAGATCATCGCGCAAGGGGCGCCCATGGAGCTGCGGCAGCACTACATGAAGCGGGACATTCTGGAGATAGAGGCGGAGAAGACCGTCGAGGCCCTCGAAGTCCTTCTCAAAAACGGCATAGAGAACGCCATCTTCGGCAGCACGCTCCACGCCACGGTGGACGATGCGGCGGAATCCGCCCCTCGCATAAGGCAGATCCTGGAATCGTCGGGGATCGCGGTAGGGCACATCGAAAAGGTCGTGCCGTCCCTCGAGGATGTCTTCGTGACCCTGATCGAGGCCTCATGAAATGAGCCTCCTGCGCATCAAGGCGATAGCGAAGAAGGAGTGGATCCAGGTGCGCCGCGATCACCTGAGCCTGGCCATGGCGTTCCTCCTGCCGGTCATACTCCTGCTCATCTACGCCTATGCGATCACCTTCGACGTGAACAATATCCTTATGATTGTCTACGATCAGGACAAAAGCAGCATAAGCAGGGAGCTTGTGGACAGGTTCACCGAGTCGGGCTACTTTACCGCGGTGGCCCATCCCGCTTCCTACGGCGAGATAGACCGGTACCTCGATTCCGACGCGGCCAGGGTCGCCCTTGTCATCCCCTTCGATTTCTCAAAAAATATCAGAACGGGAAAACCCTCCTCGGTGGAAGTCCTTCTCGATGGGAGCAACTCCAACACGGCGACAATCGCCCTGGGCTACATCACCGGCATCGCCCAGCAGTTCGGCCGAAGACAGGCGGCAGGCCCCGTCCCTCCCATCATCGACCTGCGCAACCGGGTCTGGTACAACCCGGAGCTGAAATCGAGAAACTTCGTCATCCCGGGACTCATCGCGCTCATTATGTCGGTCATCGTCTCCGTTCTCACCTCTCTCACCATCGCGAGGGAATGGGACAGGGGCACCATGGAGCAGCTCATATCGACCCCTGTGAAGCCGGTAGAGCTGGTCATCGGCAAGCTGATCCCCTATTTTCTCATCGGTTTCGCCGACACGGCCCTCTGCGTGGTGATCAGCGCCTTTTTCCTCGGAGTGCCTTTGCGGGGCAGCATCGGTTTGCTTTTCGCGGCCTCGGCCGTCTTCCTCACGGGGGGCTCAGCTTCGGTGTATGGATCTCCGCGGGCACGAGAAACCAGCTCTTCGCAAGCCAGCTGGGGATGCTCACCTCCTTTCTCCCCTCGTTCCTGCTCTCAGGCTTCATCTTCAGCATTGCCAATATGCCCGCGCCCTTGCGGATTGTCACGTACGCGGTCCCGGCCCGGTACTTTGTTTCCATCCTGAAGGGGATATTTCTGAAAGGCATAGGCATGCGCTTTCTCTGGCTCGAAATGGCGCTCCTCGCGCTCTACGGGGTCGTCGTCTTTATCCTCGCCTGCAGAAAGCTGAAGAAAAGGATCGACTAGGCATGTTCGAGCGGATAAAGTACCTCGCGATCAAGGAGTTCATTCAGACATTCAGGGACCGGAGAAGGCGCATCCTCATCATCATCACCCCCCTCATCCAGCTCTTCCTTTTCGGTTATGTGGCTACCCTGGACGTGGACAACGTCTCCACGGCGCTTCTGGACCTGGACAGGTCGCAGGAGAGCCGGGAGCTTGTCCGGAGGATGGAGGCGTCGGGCTATTTCACCGTCACGAGCCTGCCCGCCTCCCAAAGGGAGATCGGCTACCTCCTCGACAAGGGGGAGGTGCTCGTGGCGCTCCAGATCAACAGGGGGTTCTCGAAAGAGATAAAGAAGCGCGCCGCCCCCGCGCCCCTTCAGGTGCTCGTGGACGGCACCGACTCCAATTCCGCCCTGATCGCCATGGGTCATGTCAGCGTGATCGTCGAGCGGTTTTCACAGGACCTGGCGCTGCCGGCAACGGTCGGGCCGGCGCAGACCGAGTTTCGCACGAGGGTCTGGTACAACCCGGACCTGAGAAGCCGCAACTT
Source organism: uncultured delta proteobacterium (assembly GCA_963729685.1). GTDB lineage: Bacteria > Desulfobacterota > Syntrophorhabdia > Syntrophorhabdales > WCHB1-27 > BOG-1155. Next base: position 17,212 of record CAVSOX010000014.1, read on the forward strand.
CCTGCTGCCCGGCGTTATCGCGCTGATCATGCTGCTTACCTGCCTCATGACGACTTCCATGGCGGTCGTGCGGGAGCGGGAGGTCGGCACGATCGAGCAGCTCATGGTGACCCCCATCCGCCCCCTGGAGCTGGTGCTCGCAAAAATGACCCCGTCCGCCGCCATCGGCTTCGGCCAGATGATCCTCGTCACCGCCGTCGGCGTGCTCTGGTTCCATGTGCCCATCAAAGGCTCCCTGCCCTTCCTCTTCCTCTGCACCGCCGTCTACCTGCTCTCGATCCTCGGCATAGGTCTCTTCATATCGACCATATCGAAGACCCAGCAGCAGGCCATGATGGCCTCCTTTTTCTTCTTCCAGCCCACCGTGCTCCTCTCCGGCTTCGCCACGCCCATAGAGAATATGCCCCTGGGCTTCCAGTACATCACCTATCTCTCCCCCTTGCGCTATTTCCTCGTGATCGTCCGGGGCATATTCCTGAAAGGGGTGGGCATGGACGTGCTCTGGCCGCAGGTCCTCGCCCTCCTCCTGCTGGGCATAGCGATCTTCGCGGTCAGCGCGATGCGGTTCAAGAAAAGACTCGCGTAAGACCTTAAGATAATCTTGACAGGAAATGGCCCTCAGCGTACTCTAATAAAGACAGACGTCGATAACGTATACCGGAGGGACAAGTGGCGGGAAAACGAAAGGTGGGAATACTGACGGGCGGCGGCGATGTCCCGGGCCTCAACGTGGCCATTAAAGCGGTGGTCTCGCAGGCGCACTACCACGATATCCGCATAATAGGAATCCTGAGGGGGTGGCTGGGTCTTTTGGGCATCAATCCCGACGATCCCGCGACGATAGCCAAGTCCACGATGGACCTGACCGTGGAGAACGTGCGCACCATCGACCGGACGGGCGGCACCGTCCTCCATACGTCGCGAACGAACCCGAGCAATATGGCACCCGACCAGGTCCCCGAGTTTATCAGGCAGGAAGACAGGGTGCCGACGAGCAAAGGGACGGTCGATTGTACACGCCATATCCTGAGGGTGCTCGACGCCCTCGAAATGGAAGCGATCATACCGATCGGGGGCGACGACACGCTCAGCTTTGCCTGCCGCATGCATCAAGAGGGCTTCCAGATAGTGGCAATCCCCAAGACCATGGACAACGATGTCTTCGGGACGGATTTCTGCATCGGGTTTTCCACCGCGGTGACGCGCTCGGTCGACGCCATACACGCGCTGCGCACGACGGTCGGCTCCCATGAGCGCATAGGGGTCGTGGAGCTTTTCGGGAGGAATTCCGGGGAGACGTCGCTCTTCGCCGCATATCTCGCCGACGTGGACCGGGCGGTCATCTCGGAAGTCCCTTTCGATATCGACGTGCTCGCGCAGTTCCTCACGGAAGACCGGCAGCGCAATCCCTCCAATTATGCCATTCTCACCATTTCGGAAGGCGCCTATTTCAAAGGGGGCACCATCCTGGAAACCGGAGAGGCAGACGCCTACGGCCACAAGAAATTGGGAGGGATAGGCTCGACAGTCGCGGGTGAGATCAAGAAGCGGACCGGCATCAATGTGATCTATCAACAGCTCGCGTACATCATGCGGTCCGGCGCCCCCGATTCCCTCGACCGCATGGTCGCGGTCTCTTACGGGAACCTGGCCATCAGCCAGGTCGCCCTCGGTTATACCGGCCGCATGGTAGCCCTCCAGCAGGGGGTTTACACGACCGTCCCCGTAGAACTCGTGACGGCGGCAAAAAAACACGTCGATGTGACGGCCCTTTACGACAGCGAGAACTACCGGCCGAAGGTGCGAAGCATGCTGGGCAAGCCCATATTCCTGTACTGATACCGAGCCGGCATCGAAGCCCCATCTTCGTTGGCGAGATCTGCGCTCTCCTTGACTCAACCCTTATCGACAGGATGATCTACAAGGGGCTGCTGACCTCGGGCAGGGTCGTCGTCTTCGAGGTTACCACGGACGACATGCCGGGCCGCCTGGAGGCGCTGGCCGGCATCATCGCCGGCCACAGGGGGAATATTCTCAACGTGGTGCATGACCGGCTCCTTGCGGACCTGCCCATAGGGAAAACAAAGGTGATCTTCATTGTGGAGACGCGCAGACCGGCCCATCTCGACGAGATCGTCGCGGAGATCGAAACAAAAGGTTATGAGGTGAAAAAAAGGGCCTAAGAGAGGGAAGGATGGTCTCCCAGCTTACTTTCTTTCCTTCCGCTCCTTCTTGCTCCGGCTCACTGAAGCCTTCATCGACTTAATCTCCCGGCAGTAGTCGCACATGCCCTCATCGTCGAGGAGATCCGAAAAAACCTTTTTCCCGCACTTCACGCACGACCTGTACCACGGCTTCACGGCGGATCCTGCATTCGGCATCTGTTTTTCCCGGGTTCCTCTAGATTTGAGATGAGTTCATTCTATGCCCCCGCGTGGTCCCGGTCAAGACAATTATTTTTCAATCCTCTCATCACTCGCTTCTTCCGGACCCCCGGCGGCAGGTCCGCCCCATCCGGGTGAGGCAGGGCGTCTCTTGTTGACAAAAGTTTCGACCGCCCTTACCATAAAGGGATGAAATTGACCGTTATTCAGCCGTCCCACTACCTGTCGAAGTCGGAGCGGTCGCCTTGCAGGATAAGAAAGCGGCGGTTGATCGGCCTCACCCTCCCCTACCTCGCGGCCCTGACCCCTCCCGGATGGGAGGTCACGCTGGTCGACGAGCAGCTCGCCGGGCTCGATTTCGACGCCCCCGCGGACCTTGTTGCCTTGACGACCTGGACGATCAACTCTCTTCGGGCCTACGAGATCGCCGACGCGTTCAGAGAGCGGGGAGTGCCCGTCGTCATGGGCGGCCCCCATACCTACTTCTACCCCGATGAAAGCGCGGCGCACTGCGACGCGGTCGGCATCGGCGAGGGAGAGACGATATGGCCCCTGATGCTCGATGACTTCGCCAACGGACGCCTCCAGAAGCTCTATCGCGCGCCCATTCTTCAGGACCTGGACAGCCTGCCCATGCCCCGTTACGACCTTCTCGACCTTTCAAGGTATGGGTCGATCAAGACCTATTCCGTGCAGGCTTCCCGGGGATGCCCTTTCGAGTGCGAGTTCTGCTCCGAGCGCTACTACCTCGGCCATCGTTATCGCTACCGGCCCGTATCGGACGTGATCGCGGAGATCAGGCAGAGCCGGGCGCGTTATATCTTCTTCGCGGACAGCAATTTTGCCGGGCGGCCGTCCCACACGGCGGAGCTCATGGAAGCCCTCATACCCCTGAAAGTTCACTGGTCGGCCTTATGGCCCGCCTATCTGTGCAACGACCGGAGGCTGATGGACCTCGCGACGAAAAGCGGTCTCCTCCATCTGAACATCGGCATGGAGAGCATAGACCGGGAGACGCTCACCGGGCTGAAAAAGATGAGCGATAAGGTCGCACGCCACGAGGAGATCCTCGGGAACCTCCGAAAAAGGGATATAAGCTATTCCCTCAATTTCATTTTCGGCTGGGACACGGAAAAAGAGGACATTTTCGCCTCCACCCTCACGTTCTTGCGAGAGCAGAAGGTGCCCGCGGCCTACTTCAATATACTCACCCCCCATAAAGGCACCCCCCTCTATGACCGCATGAAGGCGGAAGACAGGATCATCGATATCGATGACATAGGCAGGTGGCCCGGCATCTATTGCCACATCAAGCCGAGGTACTGCACGCCATCCGAGCTGGAGATGCGCGTCAAGGCGATGTACCGCGAATTCTACGGCTATTCATCGATGCTGTCCCGTCTGCCCCTGCCCGTCACGCAGGCCCGCATCGCATCGTGGATAGTCAACCTGGAGCAGGGGAAGATTTCCAGGGAGGGCGACAAGGCGGAGAGCTTCGACCACTATTAGACCCGTCCTTCGGGGCAGCTTTTCTCCCCTCTCCCCTCTCCCCGCTCCATGCTCCATGCTCCCCTCTCCACGGTGGTACATTTATGTAAGCCCTCCGGGGACAATCCTACTTTTCAGTAGCTTTTCACGCAGGCCGTCCGCCTCCTTCGACCTTCACCGAATATTAACGGAAAGCAAACTCCGGCGGGCGCGGTTGGCCGCAATTGCGCGCCTTTTTTTGTGCGGAAAAATGCGGTTTTTCTCCGCCGCCGGGCCGTGGCATACTTATTGTATGTATGGAGCGTCATGGGCATCCTCACAACCCGCATTCCTTTGCTTTCCGACTATTTTATTGAACGAGGAGGTAGTACTATGCGCAGTCTGGTAGTCGTTCTGGTAAGCTTTATTCTCCTTTCCCTCTGCTCTGTCTGCCGTCTACGCCGAGGAGAAGCAGGACCAACCAGCGGCACCGCAGCAGCAGGCAGCCCCTGCCCTCGCGACGGCAGCCGCCCCCGCAGCCGCCCCTGCCGCTCCCCCGAAGGTCGGGAACATGACCGTCGACGAGCTCAAGAAGGCGCTCGGCTTCAGTCTCTATTTTCAGGGCGGGTACCTCTACAACACCCGGAACCCCGAGCTCGGGGGAGAACAACCTGCGTCTCTTCGACCACTCGTCCAACAGCTTCTCGCTCGATCTCGCCCAGATCAGGTTCCAGAAGGACGCGGACGTGGGAGATCTCGGCTACAATTTCAGGTTCTCCTTCGGCGAGACCGCGAAGTTCATCCATTCCCGGGGTCTCGGTCCCCAATTCAACAACCTCAGCCCGGGATCGGGTGATGCCCGCGACACGACCCCGTTCGATCTCACCCAGGCCAACGTGACGTATAACGCCCCCCTGGGCAAGGGCCTCCAGTTCACCTTCGGTAAATTCGCCACCCCGATGGGGGCGGAGGTGATCGAAGCGATCGATAACTTCAACTACTCCCGGTCCTTTCTCTTCAACTACGCGATACCTTTCACCCATACGGGCCTGAAGACGTATTATGCCTTCTCGGATATGTTCAACGCCGCGTTCTATGTGGTCAACGGCTGGGATAACACGTCGGACAACAACACCGGCAAGACCGTGGGGCTCTCTCTCGGGTTCACGCCGGTCAAGCCCGTCAACCTGGCCTTCAACTTCATGTACGGGCCGGAGCAGGACAACAACAACAGCAACGAACGCTTTCTCTTCGACTGGGTAGCCACGTATAATGCGACAAAGAACCTGACCTTCGTCCTGAACACCGATTATGCGACCGAGCAAAGGGTGGCGACGGCCTTGGGCGTGCGCGACACGAAGTGGTACGGCATAGCCGGATACGCCAAGTACGCCTTCAACGATTGGTTCAGCATGGCCATCAGGGGTGAGTGGTTCAAGGACCCGGACGGGGTCCGCACCACCTACGCCACCCTCACGTCATCGAACACGGTGCTGCCTACCGGGATAGGACAGACGCTCAAGGAGGGGACCCTCACCGCCGAATTCAAGGTGGCGAAGAACCTCATCCTGAGACCGGAGTACCGGCACGACTGGTCCGACAGGAAGGACTTCAGCTCGGTCATCGCCTCGCCCCTGGCACTGCCGGGCGGACACGACAAGACGCAGGACACGCTGGCCATCGGCGCTATGTACCTGTTCTAAAGCGTATCGAGGGCGCCCTCCCCGAATCAACGGGCGCCCTCTCCTCCCAAGGGGCCGGACATCGGTGCCCGGCCCCGCCTAAAAGTGCATCGGCGCACACTCAGCCTGAACGGCCAGGCAGTCCCACTGGACAGAGAGCAAGCGGAAAGAATGCGATTCCCGCCAAGACGGGGATCTCAAATAAATGGCAGGAGGGCTCTATCATGAAAAGGTGTTTTTCGCGGAAACCAGAAGGAGGTGTCTCATGGCTAAAGAGATAGGAGGGGTTGTCGTACAAGAGAAATTGGGCCTGGTAGGGGCGACCGTGAACGCGATGGCCCTGATCGCGCCGGGTGCGTTCCTCTGGATCACGTATCAGCTCCAGGCCGCGGCGGCGGCCCCGAGCGGGGCCTCGGTGGCGAGCGACCTCTGGATGGGGATCGTCCTCGCCCTCGTCGTCTGCTTCCTCACTGCCCTCTCATACGCGCAGCTCGCCAAGATATACCCGGAAGCGGGTTTTGCCAGTTGCGCCTATTTCGCGGAGAAGGCGTGGCTCGACAGCCGGGGGGAGAAAAGAAGCGGCCCCAAGTCGCTCGCCCGTGTATCCAAGCTTGCCACCGGCTGGGCGGCCCATCTCTTCTACTGGGCCTATTCGGGGGTCATGGCCGCCATGATGGCGACTTTGATCGGCTATATCTATAACCAGTTCACGGGACACGACCTGTCCGTCGTCAACATGGCCATCATCTGCGTGGTATTCACGATCGTGACCGGCTACATCGCGTACCGGGGGATAACGGGGTCGACCTTCACGGCCATCGGGATCAACGTCATTCAGTTGGCCACCCTGGTCGTCTTCAGCGGCCTCGCCGTCTGGTACCGCATCGCCAATCCCCAGCACGTCGCCCAGTGGGCCTTCTCCGGGGCCCTGGACGTGGTGAGGCCGCACATGATGACCGGCATACTGGTGCAATCGACGATCGCCATACTGATCCTCGTCGGCTTCGAGAGCTGCACCGCCCTTTCGGCGGAGACGAAGGACGCCGGGAAGAACATCCCCAAGGCGATCATCATCTCTCTCGTGATCCAGGGGGTATTCGCCTATCTCATAGAGTATTTCGCCGCGAGCTACATGGTGGGCGAAAAGCTGGTCAACGTGGCGGGCAAGGTGACGACCACGGGCATGGCCGCCGCGGCGGCATCGAGCGCGCCCATCGGGGACCTCGTGAAGCTCGTCGGCGACAGCCTGATCCCGGGGCTCGGCTTCGGCCTGATGATCACCATGGCCGTCACCGTCGCCATCGCGGTTGTCGGCACGACCTTGAGCGCCATGAACACGGCCATGCGCATTACCTCGGGTATGGCCAATGACCGGGAGCTGCCCTCGGGCTTGAGCTTTATCCATCCGGAATTCAGGACACCCCACATGGCCCTCGTGGCACTGGTCATCGCGGTCTCCGCCATCGGCATCATAGGCGTGCAGAGCGTTGTCGGCCTCACGGGCATCGCGCTCGCCTCGAACCTCGGCACCTTCATCCTCTACGGCCTCACCTGCGTGTGGACCATCATCGCCTTTAAGGGAAGGGACGATTACAGCCCGGTGAAGCACAGCGTCATCCCGTCGCTCGGCGTCATGTTCAACGCCCTGATGACGGCGGGGATCCTCTATCTCTACATCACGGGCAACGCCGACGCGAAGGCTGAGGCGAAGATATGCTTCCTGCTCGCGGGCGGCTGGGCGATCATCGCCATCGTCTACGTGGCCATGACCACGGTGCGCAAGAGCTACCGCTTCAAGATGGTGTCGGCCCTCATCAGGCCCGAGCAGCTCAACATCGTGGTCGATGCCCTCAAGGAAGACGACTATATCATGGGCATGACCGTGACGAGGGTGAAGGGCTTCGGCAGGCAGAAGGGCCATACCAACGGGGACTCGGAGACGATCACCTTCGTGCCCAAGGTGCGGGTCGATGTGGTTGTGAGGGAGTGGGACGTCTCGGCCGTCATGGAGATCATGGGCGAGGCCGCCCGCACGGGACAGGTCGGGGACGGCAAGATCTTCGTCTCGGACGCATCTGACGCGATGCGCATACGCACGGGAGAGAGAGGCATCGAGGCGGTAATGGCATGAAGAGGCGCTCTTCTTTTACGAGCGGGGAGGCTCGACGGGCTTTGCCCGTCGAGGGGGTGCTGAACCCCAGTAATAGCGGCCATGCGCATCCGCACGGGAGAGAGAGGCATCGAGGCGGTAATGGCATGAGGAGACGTTCTTCGCGGTAATGGCATGAAAACAGTTCTTACAAGGAGGATACCATGAAAAAGATAGAGGCGGTAATCCGTCCCACGAAGGCGGGCGATGTCTACACGGCTTTAGGAGGCACGAACTGCCCGGGCCTCATGATGACGGAGATCGAGGGCCACGGGAGACAGCAGGGTGTGGAGCAGGAGTTTCGCGGCAGGAAGTACAAGACGGGGCTCCTCACCAAGGCAAAGATCGAGATCGTGGCAAACGACGAGGACGTGGACAGGATAGTCAAGGTAATACGGGATGCCGCCCTGACAGGCAAGGAGGGAGACGGCAAGATCTTCGTCTACACCATAGACGATGCCATCCAGATCAGGACGGGCGAGCGCGGCAAAACGACCATATAGGAAGGAGCGAACAAATGAAAAAGATAGAGGCAATACTCGACCCGCGGAGGTCGAGGTGATGCGGCACAGCCTCTCGGTGATGGGGCTCCGCGTAATGACCGTCACCGAGGTGAAGGGTTTCGGCGGCCAGGCACAGACGCTGGTTTACAGGGGCGTGAAAATCGAGGCCCCCTACCTTATGGAGGCGAAGGTCGAGCTGGCCGTGCCCGATGAAATGACGGAGAGCGCCGTCGCCCTCATCCAGGAGACGGCGAAGAAGGACCCATCGGGGAAGAGCAGGATTGTGGTCTTTCCGATGGAGGAGGTGGGCACGGCGCGCGTGAGCAGCGTCGCGGCTTAGGTGGGGGGCGGGCGACCGTCGGCCCCCGAGCCGGGCTCTATCAGCCCGTAGTTGCTAATCGAGCCCGGCAGTAAGAAAGCACTTGCCCTCGATTAGATCCGCCGTATCTTCATGCCCTTCACCTATTGTTGTTAATAGCACCTTCCTCGGGAAGTGACGATTACAAGGAGAAGTGCTGACTCGGCCAGGAGCCCGTCCTCTATCAGTGAATGAGCGTATCTGCCCTTCTCTGTGAAGAATGAACGTGCGACCGCATACGCAGATTACTTTTAGACGTCCGTTTGCATTTGAAACTATTTCTTCCTATGAGACACGGCCTCTCTTGCTATAATGAGGGAGGATGCCAAGGGTCACGCCCACGACGAAGGGGGATCAAATGAAAGATGGGATTCCGCGCTATCACGGCAGATTGACACTCACCATTTTACTCCTGCTGGGGTTCATGGTGGGCTTCCCGCCATCGGCAGTCTTCGGAGAGGTCAAGACCATTACCTACACGGTCAAGCAACCCTTCGGGGGAAGCCAGTCCCCCGATGATGCCAGTATAGCCGCCATAGCGCGCGCCAAAAGGGAGGCCCTGGAGATGGCGGGCAGCTACGTGCAGGCGCTCACCGTGGTCAAGGATCTCCGGGTGGAGAAAGACGAGATCCTCGCGATCACCGCAGGTGTGGTAAAGGCAGAGATCGTGTCCGAGAAGAACTACCATACGGAGGATGCCTTCGGCATAGAGGTGACGGTTAAGACAGAGGTGGATATGGCACTTCTGGAAGGGAGCGTGAGAAAGCTGCTGGAGGACAGGACCCACCTCGGACCAGCTCAGGGACAGCCGCGCCAGGGAGAAGGAGCTTCTCGACAAGCTGGCCCGTCTCGAAGAAGAGAACAGGCAGCTGCGTACGTCGGGGAAAGACTCACCCACTTTTGTTGACGATTTACGGCTCAAGAAGCAGGCACAAGGTGGCACCTTCTACGACACTGATCCGACCAAGACGTACTCGGCCAGACTTAAGGAACAGTTCCAGGAGACATCTCGGGGACTCACCGCCTTAGATTTGTTTCGGAAGGCCCTTGACCTTTCGGTTGAAGGAACGTATTCCGACCCGCGTAAGGCGCTAGGATATCTCAACGATGCACTTCGCCTGAACCCTGACTATGCAGAGGCTCACAGCAACCGGGGGTGGGCGTACAACGATCTGGGCCAGTACTCCCGTGCCATCGAAGACCTCGATCAGGCCCTACGCTTGAAGCCGAACCTTGCAGAGGCGTACAACAACCGGGGGAATGCATACGCGGGTCTAAAAGACTATTCTCGTGCCATCCAGGACTACGACAAGGCGCTCCGCATCGATCCGCAGTATGCCTTTGCCTGGTACAACCTCGGGTGCACCTACGACGAACTCATCCGCTACAACGACGCGGCCGAGGCCTACCGCCAGGCCATCACGATTAATCCGAAGTTTGGCCTGGCCTGGTGCAACCTCGGGTACGCTTACTTCTGCCTCGACCGCCTCAATGACGCCATCGAGGCTTACCAGCAAGCCATCGAGGTTGATCCGAAGTATGACAGCGCCTGGAACGGCCTCGGGAACGCTTACGGCAGCCTTGGTCGCGATAATGACGCCGTCGGGGCCTATCGCCAAGCCATCAAGATTGATCCGAAATATGCCGGTGCCTGGAGGGGCCTCGGAGGCGCTTACGCACGCCTCGGCCGCGATAATGACGCCGTTGAGGCCTATCGCCAATCCATCAGGATTGATCCGAAAGATCGATTTGTCTGGAACGACCTTGGAGGCGCTTACAACAGGCTCAACCGTTACAACGATGCCATCAAGGCTTACCGACAAACTATCGAGATTCATCCGGCAGGGTTCTCGATGGCTTCACATGCCTGGTTCGGCCTCGGGAACGCCTACTTCGGCCTCAACCGCTACAACGACGCCATCAAGGCCTACCGGCAGGCTATCAAGATGAAACCGAAGTATGCCGACGCCTGGAACAACCTCGGGAACGCTTACTACTTTTCCGGCAACAGGACGGCCGCCCTGAATGCTGTCCGGGAACTGCGACGCCTCGATCCGACACAGGCCGACAAGCTTTTCAACCTGATCGTACCGCGTTGATGCAAGTAAGGTTGGGGGACAGTCAATGTAGAGAGTTTAGAGGCGTGGGGAAAGGGCCTATCACTACTCTATTGAGATCAATGTGTCGCAATGGGCTAAAGGCGGAGTCGGATGCGCCTGCGACGTTAGGAGAACAGTGATAATTTAATGGGCGTCCATGACCCCACTCCCCTGACTGTCGGGCGCATGCGCCCCGGCTATAAACACTTCGCTATTTTCCTTTCTCCCCAAGAGGCGATCTTCTCCGTTTTCTCCCTTGACGCACGTCTTTCATTGTGGAATCCTGCGCTGGCGGGTCTACTTGGCTGTATAGGTTTTCGACGGGAATGTGTCTTGCCAATTCGAGCAGGCGGGACTCCTCCTTTGCTCTCAGCGCAGAAACGTGGTGCTTTACTGCATTGCAGAGTTCCTTCAACTTCTTAATATCCCCTTGTGCCAGGCAATTCAATCTTGTTTCCTGGACGGAAATAGAATCCACTCTCGGTGGCCCTCCCTCTTCGGCACGCAAGTATGCGACGACTTGGTTTTCTTCAAAAGCATTCACGGAATGGGCTATATACTTGTCCCTGAGGTTTTTGACCAACTCATGGAACTTCGACAAATCGGGAGGAAGACTTGAAAGTATGCAGTCAGGAATTTTAGCGCGGACACCTTTGGAAAATGGTCTTATGTACCGGACTAGTGCGGCTGCGAAAACCGCCTCCAAAAGAACCTGATTTCCCTGGCGGGTCTCAAGGAGTTCAGTCAAGATGTCACAGAAGGCAATGGTAGTTTCCAGATCGCGGGAAATGCCTGCCAGATCGGCGAGACATTCGGCTTCCTTCCAATTCAAGTTTTTAAAATAAAGAACAGCCATCTGCTCCAGCTTTCACAGTATTTGTCGTTTCATTCTGACAACTAGCTATGCAGACGAAACACAGCTTATATTGGATATTCTAGGGAGAACTTTGGGGACGTTGGTTCCTAATGTGCATTAGGGTTTCCTGGCCTCTCCGTCCATCCCCATCATATACCCAACCTTAACTAACTCCTCGTATCCGGTAATTCATGGATAACACAAGCGTTGATCCTACCGCCGGTCACAGGCCGAGATCCTTTTTCAGATCCTCATGGTCCGTCCACTTCTTGTTCGCGGCCTTAGTTCTTGCCGCGGAATGATAATCCTTCCGCTCCTGTTCGATCTCCCTCAGTCGCATATACTCCCTGTAATCCATGATGACCGCGACCGGCTTGTTGTTCTCCTTGACAATCTGCGTCTTAATCACTGTACGCCTCCCGTCTGTGCCTCACTTCATAGACAGACATCACGTCATTCTCCTCGTCAAATAGTATACGATACTTCCCGATTCGAAGTCTTTTCATATCACCCAGTTTCCCTTTCAGCACTTCCTATCTGTTTCTCTTCTCGTACCGATCCTTACGCTCATGACCCATCCGCCGCCGTACCGTGGAAATGTGGTAAAGGCGGAGGCTTTTCCATATTTCCACGGTGTTCTTCTTTTCTGGATCTTTTGAACCGCGGTGGCTTCCACGTGTGATCGATCGGAGGGCGGTGGACTTTGCCCTGAGAAGGAGCGAGGGGGACACTCTCTAAAAGTGTCACAAGTCTTCCGGGGCGAGGCCCGTGTGTTTGGCTATCCGAGCCAGCATCTTCGGGCCGATCTCTTCTCCCTCATGAAATGCAAAGACGTAATCAGGCCAGCCGGGACGTGCAAGAATACGATGAGAGGTGCCGTGCTGCCGTTTGATTGTCCAGCCGATGCGGAGCAGGGCAGCGAGGACATGCTGCGCTCTTCTTGACGGCCATCGGCTCATGCTGAGATCGCAAAGACTTCCTTAAGCTCCGGGATTTCTTCCTCATGCTCAAGCCTGTCCGCCATGACCCGCAAGGCTAAGGCTTCGGCCTTTGCAATAGCCTGGTTCCGGGTAGCTCCGTAAACCATGACACCGGGTAGCTCAGGGATTTCTGCGATCCACCGACCGTCTTCTTCTCTTTCGATTTCAATTTTCACACATCACCTTTGTATATCATAGTCCATTCAAAGGGACTTTCTCAAGTTCTTCTCCTTTTGCGCGTCCTCCCTTCGCCTTTCTTCATTCCCGACACATGCGTTAATCATAGCCACCAGTGATGTTGCATTTCAAGAAAAACATTCAGCCGCTCCCTTTCAGGAAGGACGAGAGGAGGACCAACCGTCGGGAAGAAAAAAGGGAACAGGCTACTTTTCTGCCCGCTCTCTCGATTCGCGAATCGCTTCTATTATCTCTTCCTTGCTGATACGTTTACTGAGGCCGGGAATATCGAACGCGGGGAGCGGCGGGGACGTAGGAGACACCGGAGGGACGTTCTTTACTCCTTTCACCGGCCGTTTCACACCATTCATGAAGATCATCTTCTAAACCGGCTCGCGAAAAGACTGGTGCCTCGCCGAAAGAAGGGCCTCGGCTTAATGTAACGAAATGAAACATCGCCCCTGCCGAGTTAGCCCCTGACCCAGGAACTTCAGCGCCATCAGACGGCGACCTCGTATTCAGTGAGATCACGGGCGTAGTCGAGGCACGCGATGATATGCTGTTTCTCAAGCTCCGGGAATTCCCCGATAATCTCCTCTACTGACTTGTCGGCAGCCAGGTATCCGAGAATAAGCCCCACTGGTATCCTCGTTCCTTTGATGCGCGGCTTACCCCGGAGGACATCGGGGCTGCTCACAACATACTCTCGCCAACTAGCCTGCATCTTCGCCTCCTTTCGACCGGTTCTACCTCCAAGTTTATCACAATTCCGCAGTCTTTGATATTGTCCGCCCAAGCGGCCGGCGCTTGTTGCGCCTGGGCGGAGAAGATGACCGGGACGTTCTTCACTTCTTTCACTGGCTGAACAGTTGCCCCCCTATCCACTTATCCATTACCATTCGTGCAATGGGAATGCAAGCAAACTCCTGTGACAGTGTCAACGCAAAGTAGAAATGTCCGGTATGCATCTTCTTGTCTGTTCCTCTTCTCGTACCGATCCTTAAGCTCATGACCCCTCCGCCGCCGTGCTGTGGGAATGTGGTAAAGGCGGAGCCTTTCCCATATTTCCACAGTGTTCTTCTTTTCTGGCTCTTTTGAACCACGGTGGTCTCCACGCATGGTTGATCGGAAGGGCGGTGGCCTTTGCCCCTTGTGACAAATGGACGCTCTTTCCCTGGTTTGACCGGTCTCTGCGCTATCTCATAGGCATTCTCGTAATATAGCCATCCGGACTTTCCGGAGCCACAGAATGCAGCATTTCTCGGGTTCAAAGGACGGGGATTGCTCGGTCGATCAAGGAAGCGAAGGCGCAACAGCCGCAAGCCAAGGCAACCGTCAGAAGGGAACGGGCGAATAAGTTCTGCCCCTCAGTCTTAGGCCGCTTTTTCAAGGAGCTTGTTCTTGGTAAATATTGAAAGCCTCACAGGAGCAAAGAAAGTTGAGGGATAGAGATAATCTTCTCCGGACTCGTCAATAATTCTGACTTGATCGTGGCGCTCAGCCTCCTTGTCCGGAAGCTTTTCATACAACTTCCTTATCTCCAGAGATGCTTCATACCCCTCATTCTGGACGCATAGCAAAAACTTACGTCTCGTCATTGTTCACCCCAGGTATTTCTTGATTTTCATTTCTTTTCTACCCTTGCCGTGCCCTTCGTACCAGTGGAGTTCCGCAAGCTTTTCAGTTCCATCCACTATTCTAATTTTAGCAATTCCCTTCCGTTTTCTCCAGGTTGTTTTCCCATAAATACGATTAAGTCTACGCAATTCACGAATAGCGCGACCTGAGCAAATAGTCTCAATCCACAGGATATCACCGAGGACTTCGAAGTTCACGCTCCGCTGCCTCCCATAGGGACACCAGAGAGACGGTCTTTACTTCTTTCACTGGCTGAACCGTTGCCCTCCTATCCACCTATCCATTACCATTCGTGGGATGGGAATGCAAGCAAAATCCTGTGACTTGTCAACGCAAAGTAGAAATGTCCTATTCTTAGCAAAGTGGAAATGTCCGGTATGCATCTTGGAAAAGGTTCCGCCTTTTCCTCTTGTGGTCTCCCGGCAGAGCCGGGTGTTTACCTACACGATAATTACCTATGCAGTGCCGAGGGAGCAGAAGATTGCTGAGGAGAACGGCTACCTGCCGTTGGAGATAATTACTTAAGTTCTTAAGATGTCCCCTCGCCCCGGTCTTTCGGCGGATTACCGGTCTCAGGGTCCCAACCCATGGCGTTGTAATAGCTTCTTCTCAATGCATCAAAGTCAACCAGTTTTCCGCTGGAGGGACCCATGGTGTGTGGGCGGGCAATTCTGGCCGGCAGCACAAAGTCTCGGGAACTCAACCCTTCCCGTATATTAAATGCCTGCTGGAGGGATAGGCTTCTCCTACCCACAGAGATCGCTTCTTCTGCTGTGAAGTCCCAGCCCGTCACAGCCTGAATGAACTCCACCAGGGGCAGATTACTCCCCGCACTGAGGCCGAAGAGGCACATGCCGCTGTTTACGAACGCCTGGCTGTAACTCGACGCGAGGGCATGTATTCTGCCTCTGTTTCCCACCTCATCATCCCCCTCGGGCCTCTGCAGCTGTTGATAGGCAGCAAGCCTGCCCTCTCCTTCGAGCCTTATGGATGCCATGGAAATCATATGGCGGCCAGGTGTGGGATGAACGAGGTAACCCAGCCCGCGCAGAGGCAGATACCTCGGGTCATGGAGGGCGGGTTCCTGTCCATGTACATGGACGGCATACTCTTCCGCGCCTTTGCCGATCCGCAGCGCCGCCCTTTCCACGCCGTCCGCCAGCACCGCCCCAAAGCCTTGCCGCTCTCCAACCTTCTTAAGCATGGCGATGATCGCCTTGGGATTGCCCCAAGTCAGCTCTATGCCATCCGTGTCCCCCTTCCCGATCAGCCCGTGCTCATAGCACTCCATTGCGAAGGCGAGCACCGTGCCTGTCGAGATGGTATCAATGCCGTAGAGGTCGCAGAGCTCATTTGCCTTTATGATCGATGCCGCATCGCTGTTGAGCAACATCGTGCCGAAGGCGGCGACCGTTTCGTATTCAGGCTTCCGGCCCTCTGTTGCAAAAGGACCTTCTGTGACCCTGAGCATGCCGCCGCAATTGATAGGGCAGTTGCCGCAGCCTGCTCTCCTTACCTGGTACTTGGTGAACTGGTCGCCGCCAATCTCAACGCACTCCGGGAACGCCTCGTAGCCGGCAAGGCTCCAGTTCCTGACGGGTGACGCCCCGACCTGCACCAATCTGACGGTAGCGCCGCAGGTACCGGGACCACTCAGAGCATTGATGAAAGGAAGACGGTCAACATCGCGCAGGTGTGCAAGGGCATCCCTCCTGAGACGGGCCAACGCTCGGGGATTTGCCACTTCCACTTTGCGCGAACCTCTTACAGCGACTGCCTTCAGATGCTTCGAGCCCATCACGGCTCCGACACCCGACCTCGCTGCTGCCCTCCGGTCGTCCGTGATGATCGATGCTATGAGTGATCTTGATTCCCCGGAAGCACCTATGCAGGCGACCCGCAGCCGTTTGTCGCCCGTTTCTTCGAGTAAGGCCTCAACGGTCTCCCGGGTGTTCTTCCCCCAGATATGGGCAGCGTTTCGGATTTCAATAGTATCGTCGTTGATCAGCACGTAGACCGGCCGCAAAGCAGCACCAGTGAGGAAAATCCCGTCGTAGCCCGAGGCCTTGAGCTCCTGAACTGAAGAACCCTCCGGAGCTGGCCTCGCCCCACGTGAGGGAAAGGGGGGACTTGGTCACCACCGAATATTTTGTTGCCATGGGCGTGCCCGTGCCGTTAAGCAGCCCGGACAAGAATCCCAGCATATTTTCCGGCCCCAGAGTGTGTGCTCCCGCCTTCATCCGCTCGTATAGTATCTTCACACCGAGACCGGGGCCGCCGATGAAGTTTCGATAGACCTCCTCAGGCAGCGGCTCCTTCGTGATCGATCCGGACGTCAGATCCACGAGAGCTATCTTGCCCGTATATCCAGCCATCGGACAATCTCCTCTTTCTAACGTACGGACATAAACAGGGCGGCAAGCTGGTTCCTGTCCACTGCTCGGGGGTTATTCTTAGTCGCCGGCATATCAAACGCATCATCCACCATCTTCGGATGGAGTTCGAAGTCGATCCCCATATCCGAGAAGGTCCCCGGAAGGCCGACGTTCGCCAAAAGATCACGAACCGCGCGAACCGATTCGGCTGCAGCCCCCTCGACGGAAAGTCCCCTGATGTCCACCCCGGCTGCATCGGCGATGGAAGCGAGTTTCTCCCCGCAGACCGGCGCATTAAACTCCATCACTACCGGCAGATAGAGCGCACAGGCAAGGCCGTGCGCTACATGGAAATAGGCGCCTGCGGGATGGGAAAGTGAGTGGACAAGGGCAAGACCGGTGTTTTTGAAGGACATGCCGGCCATACAGCTTGCAAGGAGCATCTGTCCCGCTGCTGCCACGTCTTGAGCATTTGTGACAAATGAAGGGAGATTGGCTATGATCATCCTTATCGCAGAAAGTGCCAGGGCATCCGTGATGGCTTGACCGGTGGGAACAAAGTAAGACTCTATGGCATGGGTAAGCGCGTCTGCCCCCGTCTGAGCCGCCAGCCTTGGAGGTACCGAAGCAAGCAGGAGCGGATCCAGCACCGCTATCAGGGGAACAAGTGCCGGACTCTTCAGCACTGCCTTCACCTTCCTCTCCCTGTCCGCTATTACGGCCACACTCGTAACCTCTGACCCGGTTCCTGCTGTAGTTGGTATCGCGCAGAGCAAAGGCAGGGGACCTGCCACGGGTGTGCCTCCCATGTGTTCCCTCAAATCTCCTCCACCCGCGCCCACGACCGCCACAGCCTTTGCCACATCCATGGAACTCCCGCCACCGAGGCCGATGATAGATGTACATCCGCTTTCCCTGTAAAGGCCGGCTGATTCCTCGACCACCTCGATGGACGGATCCTCCTCGACCCGATCGAATAACTCGTACCGGACACCCGCTTCTGCGAGCACGTCTGTCACTGTTTTGAGAATCCCCGTGCGGACGATGCCTTTGTCTGTAATGAGAAAGGGTCTGTCCTTGGTACTAAACTCCCTTTTGAGCTCACCTATCGCACGAGGGCCGAAAATGAGTCTGCCGGGGTTAGAGTGCTGATAGACTCTCGTAGGATCCATACGTCCCCCCATACAGGTTTCGTTGTCTTAACTTCTATCATGCCCCAAAGAGTCATCGTAGTCAACGCCGGAATGGGATCAAGCCCGCTCATGCGATCTCATATAGGCGCTGTAGGTCCCTGATTTCATCCTTCTGAACAGCTTTGGCCGATAATTCCTCCACACAGTTTCGCATCGGCGGCAGGGTGATGATCATGACTTTATAGCATTCCGCAGAATTAATTCCCGATAGGCGTGGCTGCAGAGGCAATTTTCGTCGGGTTGTCCATCAACTCGCAAAGAGCATGATCGGCTCTTTCTATCAGGGCGGTTTTGTTCCCACAGTGGATGTTCGTGAAGTAGTCGGCCTTCATAATGAGCCAGATTCTCTCGATAGGGTTGAAGTCAGGTGAATAAGGGGGAAGATATATCGGTTCGAAGAAGTGCCAGCTGAGGTTCTTCCGCTTGTGCCAGGAGGCGTTGTCGAGGATAAGGATGTTCCTTTTCAGAGTAGGCACAATGGATTTTGCTGCTTCATCGAGGAAGACCTGGAAGACGTCGGTATCGCAGTGGCTTGCCTCTATAGCGAAAAACTCCCCGGTCCGTGGACAGACGGTCCCTAAGATGTTCAGACGAACATGATCGCCGTTATGGACCACTTTCGGTCGGGACCCTTTGATCGCCCAACTCCTTCGCGGTTTCGGCTCTCCTTCCACTCCCGTCTCGTCGCCGTACCACAGCTCTACTTCGGGGTCTTCCGCAAGGTTTCTGAGTCGATCCACGAACTCCTCGCGCAGCTTCTCATCCTGTCTGTCCGGCCAGGGCTGGGGCACTTTCAGGACGTAGCCCTTCTCGTGCAGGAGACGACGCACCGTCTCATAAGAACACTCCACCTGATACTTCTTAGTAATATGGCCATGGAACGCAGTGGCGGTCCAGAAGGTCCTCATGGCGCGTCCCGGTTCCTCGAACTCTTCGAGGATCTCTTCCTTCTGGCTACCTGAAATCAGAGGAGTCCGGCCCGGTCTCTTCTTGGCAATGAGACCGTCGATGCCGTACGAGTTGAAGGCCCTGATGACCTTTCTTATTGCGCTATCAGACAGTTCGACCGTCTTCATTACCTGTTCCCGGGAGGAACCGACGAGGAGCATGATAATGACGAGGCATCTCCGGTCCGTTTCCCTATTCCCGGCCTTCCGGGCTGCCTGGAGATCGGGAAGGGATGCGTTCTCGGGATTGGGAGCGACATATCTCGGAGCCACGATCCATATGTAACCACAAGTCTTAGGGAAATGTCTAGATATAACAACGTTATATGGGAATTATTTATGGGGAATGCTCTAGCAGCCGTCCCGATGCTATGCTGCCTCTTCCTTGCATGCCCTTCCTTCGTACGGATTTATCGAAAGAAGCGCGAAAGCGGAAACATGGTAACATTCAACGCTAAAGCGCTCCAAACTGATCCACGATTTCAAAGAAGAGTTTATGGTGGAAAATGGTCGGTGGGAGCGGAGCCTTCCATTCTCTCGACAACCTCTTCCAGGGATCCTCTGAACGGACCGCCGGATTCCAGCTTTATTGAGGTGAGCGCTGCGGCGAATCTGAGGGATTCTTGAACAGAATGATCCAGCCTTCGGGCCAAGTACGCTCCGAAAAAGGTGTCGCCGCGACCCATTCTTCCCCGGGTGATCCTGTTGGTGAATGATGCGAACGCAGTTCTTCCCTTGCTCCGAGCCAGCGCCCCCTCTGAGCACGTGATCAAGGTCTCGGCGCATCCCCAGTCTTCGAGGATGTCCGCCTGGGCCTGTAACTGGTCGGTGCCGGTCAATACCTTTGCCTCCATAACGTCAAGTTTTGCGAAAGCGACCATGGACAGGATTTCTTTCTTCTCCGCAACATCTTCGAGGCGAATAAGCCCTGTCTGTTCGTCCATCTGGAATACGAAGCTCTGCATGTCCACTGACAGACGGAACCCGCGCGCCTTCAGTGCTCGCATGAATTCCAGGGAGTTTCTGTACATGCCCATCCTGTACGCAAGATGAATAAGACACGGCCCGATCGGGGGAACGTCGTCAATACCAAAGGATCCTCCACGCCTCAAGACAAAGACCTGTCTCTCGTCGACGTTTGCAGTCGGGAAAACAGCACGGTATTGTGCAGTCTCGCCAGGTTGCACGAAGAGATCGATACCGGCAGCTTTCAGCGGTTCCAAAAGCTGTTCTTCGCCCTCGGAGATCTTCGTTATCAGGGCAATCCTTTTCGTCGCGCATGAGGCTGCTATTGTACCAAAAAATGCCGGACTCCCCTGTTCGACGAAAGGGGATCCCTCGTAAGGGACGACTGTGCCCGTACCCAAATAACCGATAAATACGATGTCGTAGCGATTCATCTCCGGTTTTCCTCCAGCACAGTTGTCAGTGGACTGGCTGGCGGGGACACCAGAGGGACGTTCTTCACGGACACCAGAGGAACGTTCTTCACTTCTTTCACTGGCTGAACCGTTGCCCTCCTATCCACCTATCCATTACCATTCGTGGGATGGGAATGCAAGCAAAATCCTGTGACTGTCAACGCAAAGTGGAAATGTCCTATTCTTAGCAAAGTAGAAATGTCCGGTATGCATCTTCTTGTCTGTTTCTGTTCTCGTACCGATCCTTAAGCTCATGACTCTCCGCCGCCGTACTGTGGGAATGTGGTAAAGGCAGAGGCTTTTCCATATTTCCACGGTCTTCTTCTGTGGGGGATAGAGGCGGACGTCCTATTTTTCTTTAGTGCTGTGTCTGCCTCTTTTTTGACTTCTCTTCGCGCAGGTACCAGGGAGCATCGACAATAACAATCTGAGGGCCTCCTTTGAGAAGAAGCAGCTCCTTAATCAAGGTAGCGCGGTGAGGGATAAAGAAATGGTACCACTCCCTCTGGACAAGCTCCGGAACGACCACGGCGATGGTACGGTCGTGATGATCGGAAGCGAGTCCGCGGACGTAGTCGAGCAGAGGGTCAAAGAATTCCCGATACGACGATGTCAGGACTATCAATTGAGGAGCGCGGTGACCTATCTTTTGAAAAGGCTTCTCGACAATATCGGCCCACCCGCTTGCAAGACTTTCGTCGTTTGTATGTTCGGCGAGGATTTGAACAACGTGGATATCTTCGGATAAGGTCAGTGCCAGCCGCAGCGCCTTCCGGCTGATCCGATCCAGTCGTTTTATTGGAATAACAATAATCGGCGCAGCAGTCCCGGTCGTGTCGAGCGGGCCGGCTTCAGCCGCCTCCCTTTCGATTTTCCTGTATCGCTTTCGTACGCTGAAGAACATCAGTACAAGGGGCGGTACGACGATGATCGTCAGCCAGGCGCCCTCCGTGAATTTAGAGACCGTTATGATGATCAGTGTTGCCGCCGTCGCAAGACCTCCCACCGCATTCAGGACAAGAGACCGTATATAGCGCGGGCCGCGCACCCGGTGCCAGTGCACAACCATGCCGAGCTGCGACAAAGTAAAAGCGGTAAAAGCGCCGACGGCAAACAAAGGAATGAGGCGGTCCGTGATGCCGCCGAAGGCGACCAGCACCGTTCCCGACAATACCGTGAGTATGAGTATACCGCTGCTGTAAACGAGTCGTCGTCCGCGATGGGCGAATCCCGCCGGCAAAAATTCATTGAGAGCCAGTATGCGCCAAACGCGGGGGAAATCGGCGAAACTGGTGTTGGCTGATAAGGCAAGTACCAGAAGAATCGCAGACATGGACACGTAATAGAAAATACCTCGTCCCGCGACCACACCGATTATCTGCGAGAGGATGCTCTGATATCCGGGCTGACCTTGCGGCGTGGCGCTGATTCCGTAGCTGTAAGAGAGAAACGCGACGCCGGCAAGGAGAACCGCGAGCATGATCATGATCATTGAAAGCGTTCGCCTGGCCAGAATGATTGCCGGTTTCTGGAAGATCGGAACCGCATTGCTTACGGCCTCGATGCCGGTGAGCGCCGTACAGCCGCTCGCGAAGGCCCTGATCAGAAGCCAGGCCGTCGCAGCATGAGCTGAATCCCGTACGATCGGCCGGACGATCGGAACGGGATGCCCGTACAGAGTCCGTACAATGCCGACAGCTATCGTGATTCCGAGGCAGAGCAGAAACACGTAGGTCGGGAACATAAAAGCAACCCCGGCGGAGCGGACCCCGCGCAGATTGACGATAGTGAGAACAGCAAGAATTACCAAACAGAGCCAGAGCGTGTAAGGGAGAAGGAACGGGATCGCGGAGACGAGCGCGCCTACCCCCGCGGAGATCGCAACGGCCACATTGAGCACATAGTCGATCGACAAAGCGCTCGCAGCCAACAGGCCGGGAAGCTGTCCAAGGTTTTCCTTCGCAACGGTAAACGATCCCCCACCCTGGGGATATGCCGCAATTGTCTGACGATACGAGAGAGATACGGCAAAGAGTAAGAGGATTATTACCAGAGTGATGGGGACGATGTACGCCGGTGCTGCCACACCAAGCGGCAAAAGCACGGTCAACGCGGCTTCGGGACCGTATGCAGCCGATGCGAGCGCATCCAAGCCTAAGATAGGTATGCCCGGCAGGGGACTTATTTTTTCTTGCTGTTCATCTTCCGTGCGAATCCGTTTCCCGAAGAGGGCTTCTCTTAAGTTCATGAATAGACGAACTTTCTGCTCCGCACGCCATCATAGACTACGCCCATTTCTCACAGTGCCGGCCTGTGATCAGGTCTTTGTCGGGCCGCACGTCAACGCGATCGCGAGCCGCGGAAGGCGAGCCGCCGGAACGCGACCGCGACGGAATAGACGGCATCGAGCGGGAAGGAGGCGCGGGTCTGTAAGCTCGCTCAGATCCGCGGCCGGCTCCACCGGTTGGACGATGCTCACCGCCGCGAAACGGCGCCACGTGGTAGCCGGGTCCCCAGCCTCCGTAGTCCGCGCCGTAGGGCTCATAGTAGCCCCCGCCATCGTCATATTCGTATCCGCCGCCAGGAAAGACGCACCCGGACAACAAGACTGTCAACGTCAAGCACACGAAGACGAGCCCCAACCAGCGTAAGAGCGAGATATTCACCTGGGCACCTCTTTACTCTCAGTGTCCGGCCATTCGAGCAATCCGAAGGGCGCCCCCAAAGGGTCGGCAACTACCGCGACCATGCCGCCGTGGCGGTCAACCCTCGGCTCGACCAGCACGCGGCCACCGAGCGCCACGACCTTTGCGGTCATCTTGACCGTATCGACGACGCGTATGTAATTGAGCCAGTGGGGATGCGCCTTGGGCCTATTCGGGGGCAGCGAATTCACGCTCGCACGGGCATAGTTGTGGGACGCGAGCAAGAGGTGCTGGGCGCCCTCGCGAGCGGGCAGCTCGAAGACTTCGTACTCGAATAGCTTCTGGTAGAAAGCGGCGGCGGTGTCCGGATCGCGCGTGATTAACGAGACCCAGATCCATTCTCCGGGTGCGGCCAGAACATCGGGCGGATCACCGGTACCGGAAGCGAGGACCGCAAAAACGGCTCCCTGCGGATCCGCAAAGACTGCTTCCCGGCCGCGGTCGGGGATGCTTTGCGGCTCGAACAACACCTTCGCGCCATTTTGCAAAGCAACCCGTTTTGCTGCGTCGGCATCGCCCACGGCGAAGAAGCTCAGCCATGCCGGCTGTCGATGCTTGCCCGCGGGTACATTCCTGTGAATCATTCCCGCGACCGGACGACCGTCGAGAAATGCCTCGGCGTACTCCGTCCCATCGGCCTGAATGTCGCGAAATGTCCAGCCAAACAGTCCCGCATAAAACCGCTTGGCGGCGGCAAGGTCCGGCGTCACCAATTCAACAAATATAAGCTTGCCGACGTGATGCTCTTCGCTGGCGGGCTCAACAATCGCCGGCAGCCGGACCGGTGCGGCAACGACAGGCATAGCGGCCGCAACGCAGAGAAGTATGGCGAGCAGCCCCTGCCTGAGAAAATGTCCTGCTCGATGAGGCTGCATCCTTTGCGGACCGGTTTGATTTGGTGTGATGAGGTCAATCAGGCTTGTGCTGCGTGGTGGATGCATACTGGTCTCCACGTTGTGCTCTTTGCGAGAGCGTCGTCTGAACAAATGATATAGGTGACCGATGGACTTTCCCGTGGCCAAGTATTTGCAGCCGGGCTTGTCAATGATGAGCGCGGCGCTATTGCCATGACTGACCAGTTTTTTTACCATCCCGACCCCCAAGCCGTGACGTGACATATACATTGTATATCTAACGTGGTAGAGGATCAAGGTGCAATAGCTCTTTGACGATCAGCCCCGGTTACCCCAAACGCGACTGCATTGCCGCCGTCGGATATCGGTCAGGACTTGGCTTTTAGCATCTGACGCAGTTTTTTTAAAGCTTTCGTGAGTAGAGGAATATCTTCTTGTAAATTAATCTCGCAATTTCTTCAATTCTGTTCTTCATCCATCGGACATTAAGACGAAGTCACTTCTTCCGTGCTTCGAGCGTATATCGCCAGCCGTGCCCCCCTATCGGAACGGCGAAGCCTTTTTCGACGAGCACGTCCCGCAGTTGCTCCGGCGAATAGAAATTGCCCGGTTCTCCCAGCAGCCGCTCCAGGCCGAGCACCATCCGCCCCATGAAAGTTCTCGGGTTGATGTCGAACAGAAATATCGCGCCGTGCGCCTTCAGTATCCGGCGTGCCTCTTCGATCGCCCCCGCGGGGTCCGTGAAGTGGTGAATGGCGTCGCCGACCATCACCGCTGCAACCGTGCCTCCCTTGAACGGGAGATGCTCACCCCTTGCTGCCACGCGGTACGCGTGCGGCCGCACATACTTCAGCATCCCTAATGCCGGATCTGCGCAGATGTAGCGGAGATCGGCCCTCGTCGCATGGCCGAGGTCGAGCAGGGTACCGGTACCGCCGCCGAGATCGACGACAACACCTGCCGGCTCGACCGCTCGGATAAAGTTGCGGATGTGGTGCCTGGCGCGTCTTGGATAGAACGCGGCAGAGAGAAGTTCGAACCATCGACCGAGACTGTCGAAAGGGATAGGCACTCTTGTAATATAGCCATCCGGACGTTCCAAAAGCCACAGAATGGAGCATTTCTCGGGTTCAAAGGATGGGGGAGTAGCTCTGCCCCTTCTTTCTCAGGCTGCTTTTTCAAGGAGCTTGTTCCCGGTGACTATTGAAAGCCTGAACGGGAGCAAAGAAAGTTGAGTCCGCAGAGTTGGAAGCTATGCGGCGGCTCTCCTGTAGTCATCTGCTCAGTCTCTTCAGGAGCCAGGCCATATTCCGGCCGAGGACCTGCATGGTCTTCAAGCCCTCGGTGTCGTTTCTGACCTCGCCGGCGTCCCTCCCTATCCCGATATTCCAGTAGTCCGCACCGGGAATGATCATCTGGTTGATGGTGAAGAAATGGTTTATCGAGTCGAAGGCATGCATGGCGCCGGCCCTGCGCACCGAGACCACTGCCGCCCCCGCTTTCCGACGGAAGAGATCTCCGTTGGCCCTCGCGACATAACCGCTCCGCTCTATGAGCGCCTTCATTCCTGCCGTCAGGTCCCCGTAATAGACAGGTGAGCCCAGGAGCACGCCGTCGGCCCGTATCATCTTTTCGATGCATTCATTGACCACGTCCCCTTCCACCGCGCATTTTTTGTCCACGCGCTCGAAACATCTGCGGCAGGCGGTGCACCCGGTCACCGGGCGTCCCGCAAGCTGCACGAGCTCGGTGGCTATACCTTCCTCCGCAAGCTCTGCCATGACCGTTTGAAGAAGAATAGCCGTATTCCCATCCTTTCGTCCGCTTCCATTAAAGGCTGCCACGTACATATTTCCCTCCCTGGTCAAGGACTTTGGGGACATTCTTTCTCAACGTTCCCAAATCCACGTTCTCTTCTCTTCATCCGCGCCACGAGAACCCTGCACACGACGGACTGCCGTTTCTACTATTGCACAAATCGCAAAGATTTCAAAGTAAATACCTCAAGAAACCGCCGGGGACAGGTCCCGGATCAGCCCGCCCCCGCCCGAAGGCCGGGGTCTCCCAATTTTTTCGAAAAACTGTCGGGATGCTTTTTGTCACCCCTGGTTGTCACCCCTCCTTGTCAGAAGCTGTGAAAAAATCCCCTCACCCTTGGAAAACGCCCACTTTTTCATGGATTGCCCCCCTGTAAAGTGCTAGATTTTTCCTGCATGACACGCGGGACATTCAGGGGGTGCAGCAGAAGATGAGAGAGGACCAGGGTGAGGAGAACAGACCGGGCAACGACCTTCCCGGCTTCAAAAACGAGTATGGAAAGAGGACTGATAAACCATTCCCCGGCATAAAGCTGAAGCCCAGGCTCATCCCCGTCGACCGCAAGCAGATGAGGATGGTTCCCGTCGATGTGGAAAGGCTTATCCCTGAAGACCACGAGGCAAGGGCAATCTGGGATTTTGTCGGCAGCCTGGACCTTGCTCCCTACTATAGAGACATTGGCTCCGTCGAAGGTGAGGCGGGTCGCCCTGCGTACGATCCTCACGTCCTCATGAGCATCTGGGTCTACGCTTACGCTAAAGGCATAGGCTCGGCCAGGGAGATAGCAAAGCGCACCGAGTACGATCCGGCTTTCCAGTGGCTTACGGGTATGGAGATAATAAACTATCACACCCTCTCCGACTTCAGGGTCGATCATAAGGAATACCTCGACCAGCTCTTCGTCCAGACCCTCGGGATCATGAGCGCCGAGGGCCTCGTTACCCTCGAAAGGGTCCTGCACGACGGGACCAAGGTGAAGGCGTGCGCGGGAGCAGACAGCTTCAGAAGAGAGGAGCGGATAACAAACCACCTGAAAGCGGCCGAGGAGCAGATAAGAACCTTGCAGGAATCCCCCGAGGAAGAGATGAGCCTCCGTCGGCAAAAGGCGCACGAGCGCTCGGCCAGGGACAAGAAGGAACGGATGGAGCACGCCTTATCCGAGCTTGCGAAGATCAGGGAAGGGAAAACCGAAGAGGAAGCCGCGAAAGCCCGGGCGAGCATCACCGATCCGGATGCGAGGATCATGAAGAAATCGGACGACGGATACGCACCGTCTTACAACCTTCAGGTCTCATCGGACTCCGCTTTCGGCATCATCGTCGCACAGGGGATAAGCCAGCATCCCGACGACTGCAAAGAACTGACTCCCGCTTTATGCAGGATAGAGGAGAACACCGGGAAGAAGCCGGCTCAACTAGTGGCCGACGGCGGCTACACTACAAGAGAGAATATCATGGCCATGGATGGGAAAGAGACGGACTTCATCGGCTCTTTCGAAGGACGGTCCAAAAAACGGGGGATCGACCATGAGTTCCATCACGATAAGTTTACCTATGATCAGGAGAGTAATACCTATACCTGTCCGCAGGGAAAGATGCTCCGGTACCAGAGGAAAGACCGGCTGGCGGGCAAAACGAACCACATGTACAGAGCCCGTATTGTCGACTGCCGTCCTTGCCCTTCCAAGGAAAAGTGCTGCCCCAGGACGAAGTGCCGCTTTGTTGCACGAGCCGTTGACCATCCGGCGGTCGCGGCCTTTCTGGAAAAGATGAAGACCGAGAAAGCAAAGGAGATCTATAAGACGCGAGGACCGATCGCCGAGTTTAGCAATGCCTGGATCAAGTCTAAGATCGGCCTTGTGGCCTTTCACCTCCGGGGACTTATGAAGGTAGGCATGGAGGCGTTGTGGGCCTGTCTGACTTATAACATCCAGCAATGGATACGGCTATGCTGGAAGCCGAGACTAAACCAGGCATAAGATATGGAGATGGGGAGAAAGGAGGATAAAGGGGTAAAGCAGTACACGCAAGACTGCAAGGAGGTCACCTGATGCCCTGGTCGTAAGCCGCCTTTTGTCTAACGTATCGTCGAAAGCCTAAAAACGGAAACATAACCCTCCCAGAAATACATTTTTTCACACCTTCTCACTCCTGGTTGTCACCCTTCCTTGTCGCCCCTCCTTGTCGCTTTGACAGGAGAGCGAGAAAAGAGGGAAAATCTTATAGAGCACCGGGCATAGCCCCGGTTCCGTTTCAGCCGGCATCGGAAAGCTCCCGAAACCGGCGTCGCTCTTTGACAACTTAAGCTGCAACCGTGGCCTTAGAAGCGTCCTCTTCCGTTTCGCGTTTCGCGATTCGCGTTTCGCGTTGTCATCTCACTCACCCCCCCCCCGAAACCGTGCACTTTCGTGCACTTTTGTGCACCCCTCTCTCTGAAAGTCTTGCAAGAGAAGGGAATCCAAAGGGGGCGGTGGGGAAGCGGTGAGTGAAAAGTGCACGCCGGAGAGGGAAAAAGGAGGGTAAAAGCAGGAAACAATGGCAAAAACGGCTGTTTTTACGCTATTTCGTGCACAACCGCGCGGAAAAAAGAACCGTCAGCTCTCCAGGAGCACGAGCTGCACGTCCATCACGTTTGTCCCCGTCGGCCCGGTGACAAAAAGACCGCCTGCCTTCTCAAAAAAGTGGTATGAATCGTTCTCGGCCAGGTACGCCCTCGCGTCGAGGCCTGCCGCCTTCGCCCTGCGCGATGGTCCGTCCGTCCACGATCGCTCCGGCTGCATCCGTCGGGCCGTCGCTCCCGTCAGTCCCTGCGGAGAGCAGGGTAATCCCCTCTTCGCCTTCTATCTCAAGGGCAAAAGCGAGGGCGAGCTCCATATTCCGTCCGCCGAGACCCTGCCCTTTCACCGTCACCGTCGTCTCCCCGCCGGAGATCAGGCAGACGGGCGTCGCCCGGCCGACCGGCCCCGAGCCCCTTGGTCGCTTTTACCTTCTCCGCAAGCCACCGGCCCATCTCCCGCGCCTCCCCGCGCACCTCCGTCGAGAGGACCTGCGCTTCCAGGCCAAGCCGGAGGGCCTTTCTCCTCCCTGCTTCGATGGCGCTCCTGTTGCTCCCGACGATCCTGTTCGCTCACCTTGCGGAACAGGGGGTTGCCTTCTTTCGGTGTCTCAGGGACGCGGCCACGGGCGCCGTCGGTAAGGAGATGGAAAAGGCTGCGGGGGACCCTTGCCGTCGAGCGGGAATTTTTCAATCACGTGCAGTGCATCGGCGTAGGTGGTGCTGTCGGGAGCGGTCGGTCCCGAAGCGATGACATCGAGAGGGTCGCCCATGACGTCGGAGAGGATCAGTGATTCGATGGTCGCGGGGCCGGCGATTTCGGCAAGCCTTCCGCCCTTCACCAGGGAGGCATGTTTCCTCACGGCATTCAGCTCGTAGATGTCCGCGCCCGCTTTCAGCAGTAAATCGGTGGTCTCCTGCTTCTCTCTCAGGGAGATGCCGGAATAGGGCGCCACAAGGAGGGCCGAGCCTCCGCCCGATATCAAACAAAGCAGAAAGGTCTCGTTGTCGAAGGTTTTTGCGAGCCTGACGGCCTCCGCGGTGGCCCTCAGGCCCCCCTCGTCCGGCAGAGGATGTCCCGCCTCGTACACGCCGATGCGGGGGGCGCCGCCCGCGTCGACCGGGTAGCCGCGCTTCGTGATGGCGACCCCGCCGGTGATGAGACCGCCCACCCTGTCGGTGATCGCCCGCAGCATGGGGGAGACCGCCTTGCCGAACCCAAGGACAAAGAACCTCTTGTACCGTCCTTTTTCGTACCTCGCGAGGATCTCGTCTCCATGCCGGGCGACGGCGTCGTAGGGGTCGGCCGCCTCGATGAGGTCGTGAAAAATATCAGTGAGCCGGTCTTCGCGGTCCCTTCACCGACTCATCCATCCTTCGCTTTGCTTCCGGCCCGTGATCTCACGGCCAGGATAGATTCGGCGACCCTGTATGCCTCGATCAGGCTCGTCGGGTCCGCCTCACCTTTCCCCGCTATTGCGAGGCCCGTGCCATGTCCGACCGAAGTCCTCACAAAAGGCAGGCCCAGGGTGATATTGACCGTTCTCGGGAAATCGAGCGTCTTGACAGGGATGAGCCCCTGGTCATGATACATGGCGATGCACGCATCGCAATCCGCCTCATGAAAAAGGGAATCGGCGGCAATCGGACCTTCCACGCGCATGCCCAGTGCCCTTGCCCTGTCGACGGCCTCGGTAATCGCCCTTTCTTCATCGCCAATGACGCCCTGCTCTCCGGCATGAGGGTTGAGCCCGCAGACCCGAAGAAAAGGCGAGGCGATGCCGAAGTCGACCTTCAGGCTGCGATGGGTGAGGACTATGCACGCGAAGACCCTTTCAGGCGTCACAAGGGCGGGCACGTCCCTTAGCGGGATGTGGATGGTGACCAGGCAGACCCTCAATGACCTGTTCTGCATCATCATCACGTAATCGGTCACGCCGGCGTAGTGGGCGAAAAGTTCCGTGTGACCCGGAAACGGCATACCGGCCGACCGGATCGACTTCTTGTTGATGGGACAGGTGACGACTGCCGATACGGTGCCTGAAAAGATGAGCTTGAGGGCCTCTCTCAGGTAATGGTACGATGCCGCGCCGCAGGCGGCGTCGCTCAACCCCGAACGGACCTCCCCTTTCATCACCCCGAGGTCCACAAACTCCGCTTCGCCGGCCGACGCCTGCCCCAGCGGCTTCATCCTGAACTCGGTGCCGGGAAACATGTGCACGCTTAAGGGACTCGATGACCGCGGCGTCCCCGATAATGACCGGTATGGACCGCCGGGCGAGCTTGGTCGAGGGCCTTCAAAATGAGTTCCCCGCCGATGCCGGCGGGGTCCCCCATGGTTACCGCTATGCGTTTCAGATCTTGACCTCGATATACGACGAGGACCTCAGCTTGGTGATATACGTCTTGTACCTTCTTTCCGACTCCGTCATAAAGAGCCTCTGTCTGACGCTCTCCTTGACGGACTCGAAGGAAGCAGCCGGGTTTTCTTTGTCTCGGTCAGCTTGAGGATATGGTACCCGAAGGGAGTGTGGACAACATTACTGTACGTCCCCGGGATGAGGAGCTTGACCGCCTCTCTCAGCTCCGGGATAAGCTCCTCTTTCTTCACAAAACCCATATCCCCTTCCGGGTTGTTTGACGCATCGTCTGAAAACTCCCTGGCTACTTCACCGAACGGCCTGTCCTTCGCAAGCTCACCCAGCGCTTTCCGCGCCCTCTCGGCTCGCGTCCTTCCTCTGCGACGAGACGAAAACCTGCTGCAGCCTGTATTCTTCCTGTACATAGTCGCCGACGTGGGCATCGTAGTAAGCCTTCAGCTTCTTGTCATTCAGATCCATCTCCTGCATGACGACCCTTGCCAGGACTTTGGTCCTGGTTATGCTCCTCTTTATACCCTGGACAAACTCCCTGTAGTCGATATTGTCCTGCTTCAATTGCTGTTTCAGCTCAGCGTCCGTGATGAGGTTCTGTTTCTTGATATTGTCGACCGTCTCCTGGATGTCCTTCTCGGTCACTTCTACCTTCAGCTTCTTTGCCTGCTGACCTATAAGCAGCCCTTCAATAAACTGATCCAGTTTTTCCCTGAGCTGCAAGTTCCTCGTATACTCATTCATCGAGGAGTAGCGGCTCTTCTTTTCGACTACCACGAACCTTTCCACTTCCCGCTGCGTCACGACTTCATCGTTGACAATAGCTATTATCCGGTCCGTGACCTCCGCCCGGGAAACGAAAGGCACGAGCGTCGAAAAGGCCATGGCCAGGATCAGGAAGACCGGCTTCATTTTGCGGTCTCCGGTCCCGGCTTCGCCGGTCCATTCCCCTGCGCCTGAGCCGCCGGCTTCTCCTTCGCCTCCGGTTTTGCCGTTCCGGCACCCGGCGCGGCCGAGCCTTGCGTCTTCACGCCTTCCTCGGTCTTTGCCGGGGTCTCGGCCTGTTTTCCTTCCTCCTGGAGGAGGTCCGTATTCACGACTATCTTTGCGCTTTTCTTCAGGTCCTCAATATATTTTTGCACCATCTCGGTCTGCTTTTCCTGCGTCAGTTTTTGCCTGATGAAATCCTTTACTTCCGCGAAAGGCACATAAGTCGGCGGTTTCACCCCTTCGAGCTTTATGATGTGGTAGCCTAGCTGGGTCTTCACCGGCCCGCTTACCTGTCCGACCTTTGTCAGCTTGAATGCAGCCTCTTCATACTCAGGGATGAGCGTGCCTTTCGGATGGTAGCCTATATCGCCGCCGTTTGTCTTGGCGCTCGGGTCGAGAGAATACCTTTTCGCCAAATCGGCAAAATCCTCGCCCTTAGCGATCTTCCCCTGCAACTCCTTGGCCTCCTGCTCGGACTTGACGACGATCTGTCTCGTCTGTATCTCTCTTTCCTTCTTGAACTCTTCCTTATGGGCATCGTAGTATTTCTGCAGCTCTTCATCGGAGAAGTTGGAGGATTTCGCGATCTTCTTGCTGAGGAGCGTCTGCATTATCAACTGGCTCTTGAACTCGGTAAGCTTGTCCTGAAATTCCTTATCCTTCTCTATATTTTCCTTCTTTGCCTCTTTCAAGAGGAGCTTCTGCACGATCAGCCTATCAAGGAAATTCTTCTTCCCGCTCTGGCTCGCGACCAGCATCTTCATATTCATCGGGATCTTGTCGAGCTCGGCGTTGAACTCCTGCATTGTGACCTGCTCCCCGTCAATCGTCGCGACAACCTTTTCGTCATGCTTCTTCGAACACGCAATCAGCGGCAGAAGAAGAAATAGGAAAATCAGATACTTTTTCATGGTCACCTCATATTGTGTCTTATATCATACCGCCATAAGTTCCAGCAACACATTTCTTGCAGTTGCGACGATATCTTCCGGCCTTCGATCGTTCTGGATGACGATCCTCCCATCGGGCAAGAGCTTAATCCGTTCCTTGCCCTCCTTTACCATCTTCAGGACCTTCTTCATGTCCAGCGGCGTTCGCTCGGTGACCTGCATGATAATCTGCTTTCCCGTGCATTCGAGCCGCGAAATGCGCATCCCGGTGAGGAGGATCTTGAGACCTATTATCTGCAGCAGGTTCACGAGCGGTGGAGGGACGGGGCCGTAACGGTCCTTTAGCTCCTCTTCCATCTCCGCGAGCTCGTCGCTTGTCCTGATCTTGGAGAGCCGCTTGTACGTCAACAGCTTGTTCGTCTCGTCCCCGATGTAGGAGTCCGGGATGAACGCGCTCAAAGGGAGGTTGATCTCTGTCGCAGGCTCCTCCTCCTGCCCGGCGTCATCCTTCAGCTCCTTCACTGCCTCTTCCAGCATGCGGCAGTACAACTCGAATCCGACAAGGTTTATATGGCCGGATTGCTCTTTGCCGAGAAGATTGCCTGCGCCC
The DNA here is from genome assembly GCA_963729685.1 of uncultured delta proteobacterium. GTDB lineage: Bacteria > Desulfobacterota > Syntrophorhabdia > Syntrophorhabdales > WCHB1-27 > BOG-1155. Next base: position 50,233 of record CAVSOX010000014.1, read on the forward strand.
CTTATCTCCAGATCGTAGTTGGCCACCTTCAATCCCGATCCCAGCTCGGTCAACTCCTCGAGGATCTTGAGCCGTGCCAGGGCGTCCTTCGTAAGGGCCTCTTCCTTCGGCACGAGCAGATAGGCGTAACTCTGCTTCGCGCTCCTGCCCACCCTGCCGCGCAGCTGGTAGAGGTCGGCCAGCCCGAACTTGTGGGCATTGTTGATGAAGATGGTGTTCACGTTCGAGATATCGAGTCCCGACTCGATGATATTGGTAGAGAGGAGAAGATCGTACTCTCCCCCGATGAAGCCGAGCATGATCCGCTCCAGCACCTTTTCATTCATCTTCCCGTGGGCGACCGCTATTCTTGCGTCGGGGAGCATCTTCTTTAGCTGCTCGTGGACGACCCCGATGTTATAGATGACGTTATGGACGAAGAACACCTGCCCGCCGCGTTTCAGCTCTTCGGCCACCGCTTTCTTGATGACCGTCTCATTGAATTTCACCACCTGCGTCTTCACGGCCAGCCGGTCAAGGGGAGGGGTATTGATGATGCTGAGATCCTTGATGCCGGTAATGGCCATATGGAGCGTCCTCGGAATTGGGGTGGCGCTGAGGGTCAGCACGTCGACATCTTTCTTGAGCAACTTGAGCCGCTCTTTGTGCTTCACGCCGAACCGGTGTTCCTCGTCGACGATGAGAAGGCCGAGGTCCTTAAACTGTATGTCCTTCTGCAGCAGACGATGGGTGCCTATCACCATATCGACGGTCCCTTTCTTCAATCGCTCCACTGCGTGGGCCTGCTCTTCTTTTGACCGGAACCGGCTCAACATCTCCACGTTGACCGGGTAGTCACGGAATCGCTCGGAGAAGGTCTTATAATGCTGCTGCGCCAGGATAGTCGTCGGCACGAGGACCGCCGCCTGTTTGTTGTCGATCATCGCTTTGAACGCAGACCTGATCGCCACCTCCGTCTTTCCGAAGCCCACGTCGCCGCAGACGATGCGGTCCATGGGCCGCTCCTTCATCATGTCGCCGAGCACCTCCTCGATGACCCTCTGCTGCCCCTCGGTCTCCTCGTACTCGAAGCGCTCCTCCATCTCCCTGAAAAGCTCATCGTCCGGCGGGAACGCATGCCCTCTCGCCAATTCCCTCTCGGCATAGAACTGTATGAGCTCCTTCGCGATGTCCTCGACGTACTTCTTGACCCGGCCCTTCGTGTTCTTCCAGTAGCCCGTGCCGAGCTTGTCTATCTTGGGCTTCGACTTTTCGCCGCCCACATACTTCTGCACAAGCTCCAGGGAATCGACGGGCACGTAGAGCTTGTCCTCGTCCTGGTATTCTATGAGGAGAAAATCCTTTTCATTCCCCTCGACCTTCAGCTTCTTGATGCCCTTATAGACCCCGATCCCGTTCTCCACGTGCACGATATAGTCGCCCACGGAAAGGTCTTTGAAGGAGTTGAGGAACTCGTCGACCCCGTCCCATTTGTGCTTTACGCTCCTTTTCTTTGGGCCTACGATGTCTTCCTCGGTGAGCAGTATGATGTCGGCGGTCTTAAAACCCCTCCGCAGCGGCCCCACCACGATGGCCCATTCCTTCTCCTTGCCTTCGGTCGACATGTCCGTCACGACCGGAAGGGCAATCCCATAGTTTCTCAGGATATCCTGGAGCCTCTCCGCCTGATGGCGCACCGAGGCAAAGAGATAGACAAAGGGCCAAGCAGACCAGTCGCCTTTCAGCTTTTCGGCCAGGGCGCTGAACACCTCGCCTTTCCGCGCCCCGAAGACATCCCTCAAGTCCTGGTTCGACGCGGCCTCCAGCACCACACCTTCTTCCTCGCCCCTCACGCCCGATATGTCGATGTTCAGAAGCGAGCCGAATTTTTCCCTTACCGCCTGGCTAAGGCCGGCCTCGTCGATCTGCCTGCAGATGGTATCGACGCCTTTGTGCACGACAACCGAGCCCGCGGGAAGATAGTCCATGATGGTCACCTTCTTATCCACCGAAAGGCCGGCAGGGATCAGACACGTACGCTCGATCTCATTGCGCGACCTCTGGCTTACGGGATCGAAGAACCTGAGGGAGTAGACCTGATCGCCAAAGAACTCGATCCTTACCGGGTGAGCCAGAGACGGAGGGAATACATCGATGATCGCGCCCCTCTTCGCAAACTCACCCTGTTCCCGGACAAACGGAGAGGACTCATAGCCGGCCGAGGTGAGATAGCCGACGAGGTCTTCCTGAAAAAGGGTCTGGCCAAACTCTACCGGGAAGGACTTGTCCGTAAGCCGTTTCGGGGAGAAGAGAGGGTGATCGACGGCCGCGAGGGGAAAAAGCCCGGTGAAACCGCCGTCCTCTACGAGGCGATAGAGGAAGTTCATCCTCTTCGACTCATCCTCTTTCTCGAAGATCCTGTGGCTGTACATCGGGAAATACCCGACTTCCTTCTTTGAAAAAAACTCTATCTCTTCCCGGAGCAGCAGCGCCTCATCCTCGCTTTCATAGAAGAATACGGTCTTCCTGCCGGGGATGAGGGAGATGAAGAAGGAGATAAAGGACTCTATCTTCCCCGTGATATAGATGAAACCTCTGTCGGGAAACTGGTACACGATGCTTCTCGCTCACAAAATAGAGGCGGCCCGTTCCAGCGCCGCCTTCCTGAAGATGCCGCATATTATATCAGTTTTTTCGCGGATTATCAGCATGCAGTCGGGCGGCGCTTTTTTCGCCCGGCCGCCTCTCTCTTCAGGCGCCAGCGGTTCCAACGCGTGCGGTCCGCGCCTCGTCCGCGTCCACTACAAGAAGAAGCCGCCAAACCCTTAAGGCGCGCCTTGAGCCCGCCTCATGACGGTATCGGTATTTTAGGCTCGGACGCAAGACTCCTGACGGAAAGCCCGGATAAAGGGGTTGTAATTTTGCGCAATTTCTCTGATAATGAAGAACGAACAGGCGGCAAAGGGGAAAAGCCATAGGCCGGCCGGTGAATGAGAACGCACGGCATGAAGCCAACGCCCCTACCGCCCACCGTGAGAGGAGGTACTCCATGAGCGGCTATCACAAGCGGGACCTTGACACGTTTCCCATGCATGCGATCAAGAGGGTCGACCGTCCTACAACCATCATACACGACGATGAGGTGCGGAGGGTCGACGAACGCGACAGCGGCTTCAACAAGGCGGCTTTGGGCATCTACGGTCCCATCCTTGCAAGAGAAAGGCCGCGCTTCGTGATGAAGCACCCCCTTTCAGGGGCCCTCGGGGCGATGCAGGTATTCCTGCGGGGGATCGTGGACGGAATGGTGGCGGAACATAAAGCCCCTCTGCCTGAGGACCCGGTCGCCCTTGCCCGTCACATCAAGGAGACGGCCTATTTCCTCAGGGCCGATGCAGTCGGTATCTGCAAGCTCCCGCCCTATGCCGTCTACAGCAACAGTTTCCCTCACGGCGAACCGGTCGAATGCAGCCATAAATACGCCATAGCCATTCTCATCGACCAGGACTATCGGACCTCCCACGCGACAAACGGCCACAACTGGATCAGCAACTCGATGAGCTTCGTGGCCTATTCTGCATCGGGCTTTATCGCCTGTATCCTCGCCGACTACATCCGGAGACTCGGCTATCCGGCGAGGGCACACCATGCCCGCAACTACCAGATAGTCGCCCCACCGGTCCTGTTGTGGGCAGGTCTGGGCGAGATGTCCCGGATCGGCGACTGCGTGCTCCATCCCTTCATGGGCCCCCGTTTCAAGGCCGCGGTAGTGACGACTGATCTGCCCCTGGCCGTCGACAAACCTATCGATTTCGGCCTGCAGGATTTCTGCTCCAGGTGCAAGAAGTGCGCTCGCGCGTGCCCATCCGGCGCGCTCTCCGACGGCGGCAAAGAGATGTACAACGGCTACGAGCGCTGGCCGAGCGACATCCGCAAGTGTACCACCATGCGAGTGGGCAACCAGCACGGCTCCGGCTGCGGCACCTGCATCAAGGCCTGTCCCTGGAACAAGCCCTACACCCCATTCCACCGGGCGGTCGGCTGGGCGATGCGCCATTCGGGCCTCGCACGACGCGCGGCTGTATGGGGCGACGACCTTATGGGCTACGGCAAGGCCCATCCGGAAGAACAGTGGTGGCTCGATCTCGAGGACGTAGACGGGGTGATGCAGCTACCAGGGAAGCACGCAGGCAAGCACCTATGGGCCGCGGAGGAGTAGGAACGTGGACCTCGCGCCTTGAAGATTTTTCTTGACATCGAAAATCATCTCTGGTTTAATGTGAATAGATATTCACATTAATATGAGAGAGAAAAAGAGCACGCGCATAAGAAAAGAAGAAATCGTCCAGGCGGCCTTTGACGTATTAGGTAAAGGTGGAGCCAAAGCGCTCACTATTGCCGCCATCGCGAAAACGGCCGGGATGAGTGAAGCTAACATTTATCGACATTTTGGAGGCAAAGACGACATCTATTATGCGCTTGCGGACTTTATCGGTGCGGCCGTCATGGGAAAGGCGGCAACCATCGCGGCGGGAAGCAGAAGACCCCTGGAGAAGCTGGAGACTATCTTTTTTTCCCATATAGCGCTTATCGAGGAACACCCCGGAATGCCGCGTCTGATTTTTTCCGAGGACATCCGCCTTGGCAACAGGAAGCTGGGGGAGAAGATCTCCTTGCGATTACGAGGCTATGTGGAGACACTGGCCGGCATCATTGCGGCGGGTGTCGATGAGGGAGACTTCCGTCAGGGGTTGTCGCCAAGGGAGACGGCCCTCACTTTTCTCGGATTGATTCAATCGACAGCGCTGCGTTGGACTATCGGCGCCGAATCTTTCGACATCAAGCTGGAAGCGGGAAATCTGTGGAGCAATTTTATGCAGATGGTGTGCTGAATTTTTTTTGCCTTATATGTGAATACATATTCACATTATCGAAAGGAGGGGTCTCCGTGAAAACGAAAAAAGCTATGTTCCACCCGTACCTCATGCTCCTGTACGCGCTTCTTGGAATGGCCATCGCGGTTTATGACTGCTACATGATCTACACCGGTCGGTTGCTGTGGTGTCCGCCTCCCATAGACGGATGCAACACCGTGGCCTACAGCCCGGACGGGCGCATCTACGGCGTGCCGATAGGGTATTTCGGCGTCACCTTTTATGTGATCATGTTCGCATTTGCGGCGCTTCTTGCGTTCGGCTCTTCGTCGCGCGGTTTACGCCTGGTGGTGCTTTTCTACACCGCACTAGGCGTGTGCGGTTCAATCGGCTTCGTGTATCTCGATCTTACCCTCATCCACGCCTTCTGCGTTTACTGTCTGATATCCGCCATCCTGACGGTTCTCCTGCTCCTCTCCGCGATCGCGCACTTTAGGGCGTCCGGTCGGGGCTCATACCTCGTCGGCGAGCCGGGCGATGTCCAGGACGGAACAGGGGGCTGGAAAAATTAATGCACACCTGGAAGGAACTTCCATAGCGCCCTTTAAGGGACGGCACGTTCTTGTACGGCCGCCTTCACCGTCTTACGGCTCGGGCAGCACAGACATCGTCTTCGAATACTCTTTAATGACAGCACTCGCAAAGCGTGCAGTCGGGTGTTCCTTTTGCGCATCCAGAGCCCTTGCTCTGCTGGCTCCCCCATTGTAGGCGTGGAGCGCCGACGTCAGGGTCGCGAACCCTTTCATCAACCCCGAAGATGATGCACGCCGATCCTTATGCTCTTGTCCGGAAGCCCTTTGTTACGAACATAACACCGAGGAAAAGAAGCAAAGGTATGACACAAAAAGGACCATCAGGATGACTTTAGTATGAGACGAGCGATCCCGACGTGTGCAGGCCATAGGGAACAAAGTTGTACGACGCCTTTAAACGCGGGTCGGTATAAGTCTTTTGCAAACACCGACCAGCCCGGTTATAATTCGCTAGGGTCGGTGTAGAGCGCCGTGAGAGAAGGAAAGGCAGCAGTATTCAGCGAATATCGCCGGTTCTTGACCTGGCCGGTGACCGTGCTTACGGGCCGGCGGGGCCTTGGTCTTTGCCTCGCAATCGGGCTGCTTTCGGCGCCTCTCTGCTGTGCGACATACACCCCGGCGCATCCGGACGCGGTGACCATCGAGGGTATGCCGTTCTTCAGCCAGGAGGCTTACCAATGCGGGCCGACGGCCCTCGCCACGGTAATGGATTACTGGTACGGGAAAGAGGGGACGGCTAAGCGGACCGACCCCGAACAGATCGCCGCGGCGATTTATAGTCCTTCAGCCGGAGGCGTGCTCGGCCTCGACCTGGAGCAGTACGCGAGAAAGCACGGTTTCGACACGGAGCAGTATTCGGGCGGCCTGGACGATCTCAGGACGCGCATCGACCGGGGGGTCCCCCCGATCATCTTTGTCGACTACGGCCTTCTCTTTTACCAGGTAAACCACTTTATGGTGGTCACAGGCTATACGAAGGACCACATTATCGTCAATTCCGGGCACCGGCAAAACCAGCCCGTATCGAACGGAGAGCTCGAAAAGATATGGAAAAAAAATGGCTACTGGACGCTTGTCTTAAAACCCTCGGCCTGACGCTCCTGGCCGTGCTCACCTGCGCCTGCACGATCCCGAGGATCGCTCTTTTGCGCGATCCCCTCAGCCCGGAGGAGCATATCGATCTGGGGGTCTCGTACGAGAAAAGGGGCGAGCTGGATGCGGCGCTGAAGGAATACAAGACTGCCGCAACGAAGATCGACCTCGCGTATCTTTACGTGGGCAACGTCTACTTCCAGCAAGGGGCGCTCAAAGAGGCAGAAAACTCATACAAAAAGGCCATAGAAAAGACGGGCTCTCCGGAAGCTTGCAACAATCTTGCCTGGCTTTACTACACAAGCGGCACGAGGAGGGATGAGGCCGAGCAACTGGCGGCCCGCGCGGTGGAGCTGTCGCCGGAATCGGACGCGTTCAGGGATACCCTCAAGAAAATCAGGGAGAAGCAAGACTGGTCGACGCATCAGGGCGCGGCCGCAGGACCCTACACGAGGATCTTTCCTTCCGGCTCGCCGATAAATTCACCGATCACCCAAAAGGTAGTCTCGCGCCGGGCCGCCCCATCCTCGAACGCCTTCAGGTCGTCCTGACCGATGGCGATCAGCAGCCCCCCGGATGTCTGCGGATCGAATAGGATATCGGCAAGAAACCCCCTCGCCTCCCCGACCACGCGCGTTCCGTAGAAGTCCCTATTCCTGTAGAGCCCGCCGGGCACAAAACCCGACTTCGCCAGTTCTACCGCTTCCTCGAAGTAGGGGATTTTTTCCGGGAAAAGCCGCACGCCTATCGAGTCCTTGATCATTTCCGACAGATGGCCGGCGAGGCCAAAACCCGTCACGTCCGTCGCCGCATGGGCGCCCACGGCCCTCATCGTCTCTGCTGCCTTATCGTTCAGGCCGGCCATCACCTCGATGAGCTTCCTGGTCGCATCCTCATTGACCATATCTCCTTTTATGCCCGTGTTGAGGATGCCGGTGCCGAGGGGCTTCGTGAGAATGAGGAGATCGCGAGGCCTCGCCCCGACGTTCCTCACGATCTTTTTCGGATGCACAAGCCCGGTGACCGACAACCCGTACTTTATCTCCTGGTCGTCGACGCTATGGCCGCCCAGAAGGCTGGCCCCGGCTTCGCGTATCTTGTCCGCCCCACCCCTTATGATCTCCTTGAGGACTTTGATATCGTACATCTTGGGCGCGAAACAGACGATATTCATAGCGGTCAACGGCCGCGCCCCCATGGCGTAGATATCGCTGAACGCGTTCGCGGCGGCTATGCGGCCGAAATCGTAAGGATCGTCAACAATGGGGGTGAAAAAATCGACGGTCTGGACGAGGGCCAGCTCATCACTGATCCTGTAGACACCCGCGTCCTCAAAACCTTCTATACCCACGAGCACATTTTCGTCGGCAGGTATCTGCACGCCGCAAAGGATATCGGATAGGTCCTCCGGACCTATTTTTGACGCTCAGCCCCCGCCGCGGACGTACTTTGTCAAGCGCTCAGCCATGACGATCCTCTTTACCCATAAAAAATGCGCACCAGCGTGAGATTATAGCACAGCGCGCTCCTTTGGTGTACAATAGGAAAATTATCTTTAAGGCGGTGATCATGGAAATAGAAACCCTCCGCCGACTCCTCGCCGCTGCAAAGGGAGAAGAGCCGGCCGATAAGGTCATCAAGAACGGCAGGATTATCAATGTCTTCACGAACAGTATCGAGGAGGGCCTGGCCGTCTCGATAAAGGACGGCTATGTGACGGGTATCGAGCCGGAGGCCGGGGTGGTATGCTCGGGAAACACGGAGGTCATCGACGCGGGAGCCCGCTATCTTTGTCCCGGTTTTATCGACGGCCATACGCACCTCGACGCCACGTATCCCTTCCATACCATTGTGCCTTATTCCCTGAAAGGCGGCACAACCTGCCTTATCTCGGAAGGCGGGATGGTAGGCACGTCCTGCGGCCTCGCGGCCCTCGAATGCTTTTTTGACAGTACGAAAGGTTACCCCCTGCGCTGCTACTTCCTCGCGCCGCCGGAGACACCCCCTTTCCCGGACATGGAGACCGCGGTCGGCCTTAAGCTTTCCGAGTTCGAGAAAGTACTCGGCAGAGAAGACGTGCTCGGAATAGGGGAAGCCTATTGGACAAGGATGGTGGAAGGTGACGGGCGGGTGCTGGCACAGGCCGGCCTGGCATTGTCGCAGCGTAAGACCCTCGAAGGCCATGCGGCAGGCGCGAAAGGGCGGAGACTCGTGCAATACCTCATGACCGGGATCACCTCGGACCACGAATCGACGACAGTGGATGAGGCGCTCGAAAAACTCAGGTTCGGCGTCTACGTGATGATCAGGGAAGGTTTTGTGCGAAGGGAGCTGGAAGAGCTCTCGAAGCTCAAGGACCTGGACGTGGACAAAAGGAGGCTCATCCTTGTCTCGGATGCCTTCGATGCGGTGATGCTCTGCGAGGAGGGTTATCTCGATTCCGTCGTGAGAAGGGCGATAGAACTGGGTTTCAGCCCCATCGAGGCGATCAAGATGGCTACCATCAACGCCGCCGACTATTACGGCCTGCGTCACCTCGGCGCCATTGCGCCTCTTCGCCACGCGGATATCCTCTTTCTCGACGACCTCGAACGCGTCTCGATCAGCCACGTGATGGTGAATGGCGAAATGGTCGTGACGGACGGGGAGTTCAGAGGGCAGATAAGACCTTACGCATACCCCGACGCCATGAAGCAGACCATCAAGGCGGAAAAGGTGACCGAAGCGGCGTTCCGCGTACGTGCGGTCCCGGGCAAGGAGCGGGTGCGGGTCATCCATGTGGTGAACGAGACCATCACCCGTGAAACGGAAGCCATCCTGACCGTCTCCGAAGGGTACCTCCAAAAGGACATAGACAGGGACATCCTGCCCGTGGCCGTGGTCTACAGGGGCGGCGGAAAGGCCATGGGCAAGGGCTTCATCACGGGGACAGGCATAAAAGAAGGGGCCTTCGCCACAAGCCTCACCTGGGACGCGGGCAATATCCTCGTGGTGGGGAGTTCTGAGGCGGAGATGGCGAACGCGGTGAACCGCCTGATAGACCTTCAGGGCGGCTATGTGATATCGCGGAAGGGGCGAATAAGCTATGAGTTCCCCATGCCCGTGTTCGGCCTCATACCGGAGTGCTCGTTAGAAGAAAACGCGGAGAAGAGCAAGGAGCTCGATGTGAGGATGGCGGAGATAGGGTCGACCATGGCCAGACCTTTTCTGGCGGCCCAGACCATACCCTTTACCGGCCTCCCGTTCCTGCGGATCACGGACAAGGGGCTGGCCGACATCAAGAACAAGCGGCTGGTATCGCTCTACCTGGACTAGTGGATATGGCCGAAAGAGTAGGCGATATCGGGGAGTGGGGACTCATCCGCAGGATCGGCTCGCTCCTCACCAAGGAGGGTCGCCGGTCGGCGGGCGTCACCACGGGCATCGGGGATGATGCGGCCTCCTTTCTTCCCCGACCCGGTTATGAGCTTCTGGTCACCTGCGATTCCATGGTGGAAGGCAGTCACTATCTGCCCGCATTCACCGGGAGCTTCGATATAGGGCGCCGCGCCATGACGTTGAATATCAGCGACATCGGCGCCATGGGCGGGGACGCGCTCTATGGACTCGTCTCACTGGGGCTTCCGGCCGACACCCTTGTCAGCGACGTAGAAGACCTCTACAGGGGTTTCCTCTACGAGCTGAACCCCTTTGGCGCCTCTATCATCGGGGGCAACCTTACCCGATCGGCCAACGGGATGTTCATCGACATCACCCTGATCGGCGAGGTGGAGCAGGGCAAAGCCGTGCGCCGCTCAGGGGCGAGGCCGGGAGACGCCGTCCTCGTCACCGGCTTCCCCGGACGGGCGGCCGCGGGCTTGCAGCTTCTGCTTCGCGGACCGCATGATGCGGGGTTGGCCGATCATCCCCTGGTCAGGGCCTACACGACGCCCTCTCACAGGGCCCGGCTGGGGCGCACCTTTGCGGCGACGGGGTACGTCACTGCCATGACGGATACGAGCGACGGGTTTTCCGGGGACCTCGGCCACGTGTGTGAGGCGAGCGGGGTTGGGGCGGAAGTGGTCAGAGAAGAGATCCCCGTCGACGGGGCAATCCGCGAGGCGGCGCGCGTCCTCGGCCGGGACCCCTACGAGCTCGTCCTCGGCGAGAGCGACGACTACGAGCTCGTGCTCACGTGCGATCCCCGCCACGCGGCGTTCCTTCAGTCAGTCGCCGCCGAATGCGGCGCCGTGCCGTTGACCCGGGTCGGGCGGATCACCGCCGGAGAGGGGACCGTCATGCTCCTTCCCGATGGCCGGAAGGTCCCCCTCGACGCGGCCGGCTTTCGATCATTTTCGCCGGTAATCCCTCTTTCAAAGGCGCGGGTCGAACTATTTGCCGCCCGCCCTCAGCTTCATTATCTCCTCGCAGGTCGGCAGGTAGTCCTTTCCGGGTACCGTCACCATGCTCGATCCGATCAGGAAGTTATATCCGGCGACCTTCTTCGTGACCCCGTAGTACATGGGGAGAATGAGCTGGTGATCGCAGGCGCGCATCTGCAGCTTTCCGATGGGGCTCTCGACCACGAGGCCCTCCATGGCGTCGATGAAGCGCTCGCGGTCCACCTTCCCCGCCTTCTGATACGCCTTCGTGATGAGCAGACCCGCCACATAGCCGTAAAACGCGGTGGAGCCGGGCTGCCTCTTGTAAACCTTCATGAACTCCTCGGCAAAGGCCCTGTTCTCCGCGATGTTGGGGTAGTAGAATTCGTAGCTTGCGCTGCCCATGATGCCTTCAGGCGCGTCCAGGCCCAGGGGGCGCAGGGCAAGCGTGTCCGTGGCGTAGTGCTGATAGATGGGGATCTTCTTCTCCAGCCCCATTGCCTTGACCGCCTTCAGGAAGTTGACGACCCCGCCTCCTCCCGCCGCGCTGATGATGCAGTCGGGCTTGGCGTTCATCGCAGGGGTGATATAGGGCGCCAGGTCCGTCTCCCCTACCTTTCTCCATGACTGGCCGAGGAGCTGCACATCCGGCCTGAGCGCCTTCAGGTTATTCCATATGCCGTCGGCGCAGGCGTGGCCGAATTCGTAATCCTCGCCCATGATCCAGTACTTCACATAGGGCTTCTTCGACAGAGCCAGGGCCGTCGCCTTTCCGATCATCATCGTGTTCTCGTTCGTGTTGAAGACGTAGCGGTGGCCTTTTTCGCCGGTGATCTTGTCGCTCTTCGCGTCGGTAACGATAAAGGGGATCTTTTCTTTCCGCGCAAAGTCGGACATGGCAAGGGCCCCGCCCGAGTTCGTCGATCCCATCACGAGGTCGACCTTCTCCCTCATGACGAGGTCCTTGGTCGCCTCAAGGGCGATATCGGGCTTGAACTTGTCATCCCGGATGAGAAAGACGATCTTTCTTCCCAGCACGCCGCCCTTCGCGTTGACCTGGTTTATCGCCAGCCTGAAGCCGTCGAGGACGTCCTCGGTGTAGGTCGTGGCAGGACCGGTGTACGTGTCGACGATGCCCACTTTGATCACATCTTCCGCTGAAGCCGACAGGACATACCCCAGGACGCAGGCAGAAAACACCACTAATGCGGTGACGCACAGAAGAAATCTTTTCACATCGACCTCCTTGATTATCTGACCTTCCTTCGTAAAGCTCGCTCTCGGTCCCCTTTTCGCCCGTACTCTTTCAGCTCGCGGCACGCTGCTCGCGCCTCGCCTTTTTCTTCTTCTGAGGGCACACGAACCGGCACGTCGCGCAGTTGACGCACAGGGCCTCGTCCAGTTTCATCCGCCCCTCCGTTTCATCGAAGATGAAAGCCGGGCAGCCGTAGAGGTCGATGCACCTCTTGCACCCGTTGCAGTCCGCGGCGAGATCGGGAGGCTGAGCGGACGTATTCTTCCCTGTCTTGGCGTAGAGCAGGCACGGGTGTCGCGCGACGATCACGGCCGGCCCCGTGCCTCTTTCCAACAGGTCGGCCCCTGCCTCTTTCACGGCTTTGATCATGCCCGGTATATCGTAAGGGTCGAGGACCCTCAGAAACTCCACCCCGAAGCCCTTTGCCACCTCTTCTATGGGGATGGCGTACTCGCTCGCCCCTTCGGCCCTCCTGCCGCTCTGCGGCGTCGGCTGCATGCCGGTCATCGCGGTGGTGCCGTTGTCCACGACGACCAGGATGTACTGCTTGCCTTTCCTCGCCGAGTCGTAGAGGAGGGGAAGGGCCGCGTGGAAGAACGTGGAGTCGCCGATAGAGGCGACGATGGGCGTAAAGGGGGCGTCCTGGTGAAAGGCTTCGTAAAAGCCCGCGGCGAGGCCGACGCTGCCGCCCATGTCGACGCAGGTATCGACCGCGCCCTGGGAAGTGCCAAGGGTATAGCAGCCGATATCGCCAGGGAAGACGGCCTTCGGAAAGGCCTGTCTCATCGCGTAGAAAGAGGCCCGGTGAGGACAGCCGGCGCACAGCTTCGGCGGCCTCGGCGCGTAGGAGACGGTGCTGACCGCCTCTTCTATCGCCCTGTCGGGAGAGAAGGCGTTCGCCCGCACGCCCGCTTTCTGCGCCACCGCCTGCACGACACTCCGGATCACGTCGTAGGTGAGCTCACCCTGCCGGGGGACGTCGCCGCTGGACCTACCGAAAACCTTGCTCCTGTCTCCGATAACGGCCTCGAGCACCTCGTCCGTCTCCTCGAGCACCACGACGTGCTCCATCGACCGGACAAACGCGAAGAGATCGGCGCGGAGAGGGAAGATCTGCGCCACCTTGAAGAGGGAGACCGCCTTTTCCATCCCGAGCTCGTCGAGGACGTCCATGACGACGTTGTAGCTCATACCGGAGGTGACGATGCCGAGGCGGCTCCCGTTCGACAGTTTCAGGCCCTCGTCGAGAGACCACTCTTCGGGCCCCGGGATGTCGAGAGAGACAGCCTCCCTCGCATGGCTCACCCTGTGGGTCGACCTGAGCACCACCGGTGTCTGCCGCTCCAAACCGAATAGGCGAGGGCCCATGACGCGAGGCCGCGGGCATCGCCGGGGGAAGAGGCGTCGAAGACCGGCACGTTGAAGAGGGTGGAGATCAGCCTGGAATCCTGCTCGGTCTGCGAGGACTGCGGTCCCGGGTCGTCGCAGGATACGATGAGAAGACCGCCCCGGATGCGGGCTTCCCGGCCCTTGATGAAGGGCGGGAACGCGACGTTCAGGCCCACCTGCTTCATCATGCACGCGGCCTTCCGCCCCGCCATTGCCGCGCCGAAGGCCACCTCCATGGCCACCCGCTCGTTGACCGACCACTCTATATGGATGTTCCTGCCCATCCTCCTCTTGAACTCGATCACGGCCGGCAGGATCTCCGAGCTGGGCGTGCCCGGATAGGCAGAGGCGAGCTCTATGCCTGCCTCGACCAGCCCGAGGGCGATTGCCTGATTACCTATCATGACCTCGACGTTGCTCACGTGAGAAACCTTCGTCTTCATAACCTTTTCAGGGCCTCGCTTCTCCCCGCCTCACAGACTGCCTTGTTCGTCGCGAAGAGCTTCGGCGCGACCTTCCGCTCCAGGGCGCCGAGTATGTTCTCGATGGAGTAGGGCCCGACGGCGAAGGCCGAAAAGAAGCCGAGCATGGCCATATTCGATGCCTGCATCGACCCCGTTCGTCCCGCTATCCCGTCGGCGTTCACCAGGAAGCACCTGGCCTTCCTCGCGCCGAGCAGCGCATCGACCGGTGGGGGTACCGCGCTGCCCCGCGAATTGACGATGGCGAGGCCGCCCTTCTTCAGGAAGGGGAGGTTCCGGTAAAACTCGCTCTCTTCAAAGGAGAGGACCACGTCCGCGTTCTCCCTGCCCACAAAGGGGCTCCGGAACGTCCCGACCTTCACCAGGGAGACCACGGAGCCGCCCCGCTGGCTCATGCCGAGCTCGTCGGAGGCCATCGCGCGATATCCCGCCGATATCGCCGTTTCGATCAATACTGCCGAGGCAAGGAGCACGCCCCTGCCCCCGATGCCCGTGCACACGATTTCCCATTTCATAAGTCGCCTTCATAGAGGAGCACGGTCAGCTTTCTCTCCTCACAATAAGTTTCGATCTCCCCTGCCTTCTTTATACGGAAACAGCGGCTGAAGCCGAAGCCCTTGAAGAGCCGCTCAAGCTCTTCTCCTCCCCCCTTTGTCTTTATCACAAGGAGATAATCCGACCCGTTGTAGAGGGTGTTGACGAAGGCAGCCAGGCCGGAATGGAGAAAGGCTTCCCCGTCGGTCACGGCGAGTATCCTCCCTTCCGTCCCCGACTTCACCATGCCGTGGCTGATGTTGAGGGCGGACGCGGGTCCGAGCTCATCCCTCACCACGGTGAGGCCGAACAGGACTTCCCCGGCTCCCGACGCACCCGGCGGCCGTACATGCGGCTTTTTCCGGCTCTCCTGTCCCTCTATCCGCTCTTTCTGCTTCACCTGCAGCCCGATGGCCGGGTAAAGACCCTCGACGACCCGTACCTCTTCCATCCGGTCGATAAACGCCGAGACCAGCCGCTCGGGGAGCGGAAAGACCGAGGCGAGGGCCAGTACGCTCGCGTCTTTCCCCGGCATCTTTCGCCCGACCGCATGGTGGGTGATGATCCCCTTCTTCCCCCGCAGGAGCTGCACGTTGCCCGGGTAGGTCTCGAACTCGTCGCGTATCCTGTCTATCTTCTCGTTGAGAATCTTGTGCAGCTCATACCTGAACTTGGGAATTGCGGCCCATCTCGCCGGGTTTTTCTCGAAGACCGAGCGACCCGCCGGCACCTCTTCCGCATCCGCCCTCTCGGCAATGCCGCGGGGAGGCAGGGTCTCCACCAGGCACGGGATCTCGTAGCGCTCGGATAGGTCGAAGGCGAACGACAGGGTGGCGGAGAGCCCATCTGAGCTGCCGTCGGAGACGAGGACGGGCAGCTTCGAAAAGAGACCGAGAGGGGTGACGTCGAGGCTGCCTTCCTTCACGGCCGCGATGACGAGACCTCCCTTGACCCCCATGTAGGCGGAGCTCATCAGCGGGTCGAGGGCCTCGTAGACGCCCGCCGCCGAGAAGACGCATGCCGCCCGTTTTCCCGTCCATGCGCCCGCGAGCGCCATTTCGAAGGCCGCTTTCTCGTTGATGCATGCCTCGAAATGGACGCCCGGCCGCGTCGACGAGTTCACCTCGAGTCCGGCCGCCCCCGCCGTGTAGACGAGTCTCGCCCGGCAGGAGAGTATCAGATCGTAAATGCTTCGGTACATTGGCTCATCCTTTCTCCCCCTCGCTCTCACTTCGCATAGCATACCATTCCCTGCATACAAAATCTCCCTTTTTCAGTTGACGAAAGCAGCAAATCTGTCCCGTTTTTCGCATCAACCGGACCAGTTCGGGCCGGTTTCTCCCTATTTTGTGTCCTTTTTCCCGCAGTCCCGCACGGACGCACCGTCGAAGATTCCCTTGCCCTGTCTTGCGTTTCAATGAGGGGGTTGACGATTGTGCACGAAAGTGCACGGTTTCGGGGGGGGTAAGGCGAAAAGGAAACGCGAATCGCGGAACGCGAAACGGAAAAGGACCCTTCTTAAGGCCACGGTTGCGGCTTTAAGTTGTCAAAGAGCGAACGCCGGTGAGGGAACCTCCGATGCCGGCTGAAACGGACCGGGGTATATCCGGTGTGTTTAAGATTTTCCCGCTTTTCCCGCTCTCCTGTCAAAGCGACAACCAGGGGTGACAACCAGGAGCGACAAGGAGGCGTGACAACCAGGAGCGACAAAAAGCAGAATCTTATTGACGTCATTCCGGCAGGGTGACAGAATATACCAGGTGTGCCGTGAGGACGAGGGAGATACAGAGGAGGTAAGGATATGAAAGGGAAGGCATGGATGGTGATTGCAGCGATATCGCTGCTTGTCTTCTTTTCGGGGCCACGACCCTTACTGGCTCAGTTTGCTTTGGCGGATCTGGCAGCCGAAATGTCGATGGCAAACACGGACTTCCAGCAATTGGCAACCGAAGAGGTGCAACTATCGGCACAGGCGCAAGGGGCTCAAATGCAAAGATGGCAAATAATGCAAAACCAACAGACAAAGATTTTTCCGACGCAACAACAACTGCAGGTCCAACAGTCGCAAAATCTCCAATATCAGAAGTGGAACCAGATGATCCGGGGGACGCAAACCCCGTCATCGCAAAACCAGCAGCCCCAAAAGACGCAGAAGGACGCGCTCCTCTTAAAACCGAGTCAAGGCCAGAACCTCAACAAACAAAGCCGTCACTCCCCGGCAAAGCCCAGGCGCCCAGCAGGCAAAACCAGCTATCACTGTACAAACAGCCGTCCACGGCCAACCAGGCACCCAGGATCAACCAGGCCTCCATGGCGAGACAGGCACCGATGGCGAATCGGGCTTCCGTGATCAACCGCGCACCCCCACCCAGACAGGCGCACAGGTGAAACCGGGTAGGTCCGTTACCCGGCGCTGACTCTATCCGTCATCTCCTTCGCGATCTTTTAGGCGATCATTGCCGTTTCACCGAACACAAATATCGAATTTTGAGAACAAAAACGGACGCGCGATTGTCTTACCACTTGAGAACCGGACGGACCGGCTCTAAGAAGACCTCAAACGACATGCCATAAAGGAGCACAGATGAATCGATCGTTTCTTACCGTACCAGTCATGCTGCTGGTTGTCGCCCTTGCGGCGCCCCCTGCGACGGCGAAGGAAGCGGCCCCTTCCGCGGCGTCACTATCCCGCGAAAGCGTGGTGAAAGGAAACACCCGGTTCGCCGTACAATTGTATCGCGAGCTCGGCGCCAGGGAAGGCAATCTCTTCTTCTCGCCGCTCAGCGTCTCATTGGCGCTGGGGATGACCTATGCCGGCGCCCGCGGGAATACGGCGAAAGAAATGAAGGAAACCCTTCATTTGCAACTGGATCAGGCCGCGCTCCATCCCGCGTTCAAGAGCCTGAATAAAGAGCTGGCCGCCAATGCCTCCAGGACCGGGCAGAAGCTTAACATTGCCAACGCGCTCGTCCTGACCGGCGGCAACGCGAGCAGCGAGTTCAAGACCATCCTGAAAGACGACTATGATGCCGAGATATTCCCCGGGAAATTGGACACCATCAACAACTGGGTCAAGCAAAAGACGGAAGGGAAGATCGAGAAGATACTCGGGGAGCTTTCTCCCAATTCGGTCTGCGTGCTTCTGAACGCGGTTTACTTCAAGGGCACATGGGAGAGTCGATTCGAGAACAGCCGCACCCGCGACCTCCCTTTCACCGTGTCGGCGGCCAAGCAGGTGACGGCTCCCCTGATGTACCAGAAGGGCAGCTTCAAAATGCTGACCGGGGACGATTTCGACGCTATTTCACTCCCCTACAGAGGGAACGATCTCTCCATGGTTATCTTGCTTCCGGCGGCCTTCGATGGGCTCGCCGCGATGGAGAAACAGTTGACCGCCGACAGTCTGAAGGAATGGTTGGCAAGACTGGACAGCCGGCCGGAGAGAAAGGCCGATCTCTACCTGCCGAAATTCAAGCTCGAAACCGGCTACGATCTGGGGTCATCCTTCGATACGATGGGCATGCATGATGCGTTCTCCCCGTCAAGGGCCGATTTCAGCGGTATGGGGTGGCCGCAGGGACGCCTCTGGATCAGTCAGATCAAGCACAAGGCCTTTGTTCTCGTGAATGAGGAAGGAACCGAGGCGGCAGCAGCCACGGCCGTGGAGATGGCAACGAAATCCATGCGCCATGACCCGGTGTTTCGCGCGGATCACCCATTTTTCTTCATGATCCGGGATAACCGGAGCGGCACGATTCTCTTTATGGGCAGGATGGTCAATCCTGTTTGACAAAAGACTGGTATGCGTCGCATTGTGAAAAGGGTGCGTAACGAATGGGCCGAAAGCTGCACAGGAGCGAGGAACATAGGTTAACGATTGAAAGAGAGCGTGTCGGATATTACTTGAAGCTTCTGCCCTGCCCCAGCACCCTGCGAATCGCCCGATCCATTTCGTCCCTCGTTACAGGCTTCGTCTCGAATTCCCGGATACCGATCTCCTTTGCCTTCTCGGGCGATACTGTTTCGCTGTATCCGGTGCAAATGATGACCGGCATATCCGGGTCCATCGCCAGGACTTCCTCTGCAAGAACAATTCCGGTCATATCCGGCATGGTCTGATCGGTAATGATAAGATCGAAGCTACCCGGATTCGCGGTAAAGACTTTCAACGCCTCTGAGGCGTCGGTTACGGCGGTCACGTGGTAGCCGCTTCGCTCAAGCATCGTCTTTGTCATCTCCACAATGGCCGGCTCGTCGTCAACAAAGAGTATATGTTCTTTTCCTGAACAGGAAGAAGCCTCCTCTTGTTCTTCTTCTATGGCTGAAGAAGCCTCGGCTTGTGGGAGGAGGACCGTAAACTTCGAACCTTTGTCAACCGCGCTTTTCACCTCGATCAAGCCGTGGTAACCCTTCACGATTCCGTAGACCACGGAAAGCCCCATGCCCGTGCCGTGACCCAATTCCTTCGTCGTAAAGAAAGGTTCAAACATCCGCCGCTGCACGTCAGGGGCGATACCGCTGC
Organism: uncultured delta proteobacterium; assembly: GCA_963729685.1. Taxonomy (GTDB): domain Bacteria; phylum Desulfobacterota; class Syntrophorhabdia; order Syntrophorhabdales; family WCHB1-27; genus BOG-1155. The sequence goes on from CAVSOX010000014.1 coordinate 69,311, forward strand.
CCGTATCCTTTACCGTTAGCTTCAGATAACCTCCCGGTTTCATGCCTTCGTCCGTGAGAGAGTGAGAACCGAGGGTGATCGATGAAAGCCCGATGGTAAGTACTCCCCCTGCTTCCCGCATGGCGTAGGCTGCGTTGCCCGCTAGGTTAAGAACCACCTGCTGGACCAGGGACGGGTCTGCAACTACGGTATCGGATTTTGTCCGGATGTCAAGGTCCATACGAATCGTACGTGGAAGCGATGCCCTGAGCATCTCGTAGGTCTCCTTCAGAAGGGGCGCCATCTTTACCGGCTTGTCTTGCCCCCCGCTTTTCCTGCTGAAGGTCAGTATTTGCTTCACCAAGTCCCGTGACCGCCTTGACGCTTTCAGTATCTGACGCAGGTTTCGGCGCGCTCCTTCTTCATCGACTTCATCAAGAGCGAGTTCCGCATTGCCGATGATGACCGTAAGCATGTTGTTAAAGTCGTGGGCGATGCCTCCGGCAAGAGTTCCTACGGCCTCCATTTTTTGCGCCTGGCGGAGCAGCTCTTCGGCCTTCCTGTGCTCCTCGATCTCCTTGCGCAGTAGTTCGTTTGCCCGCAAAAGTTCGGCAGTATTCTTCTCAAGGTCCCGGCGTGCCGTCTCGCGTTCCTTTTCGAACTGCTTGCGCTCAGCGATGTCGGTAAGGACCGTGCGGATGATTGTAGTTCCATCAACCGGGACCGCAATGCTTTCAATCTGTGCGGGAAAGAACTCTTGTCCCCTATTATTTCTTCTCAGTGTCAGTTCACACGTGTGCTTGCCCAGAGAGGCCAGCACCCGACGCCTGTGAACAAAGAAGATGTCCTGGGACTCAGGGTCAATCAGGGCGGAAAAGGGTTTGTTGAGGAGAAATGCACGGTCGATGCCCAAAAGGTGCGTAGCGGTCAGATTGATGTCTATAAGAATGCCTTTCTCACTAAAAGTCAGGTAGCCGACAGGGGCATTTTCGTAGAGGTCCAGGTAACGTGAACGGGATTCTTCGAGCCTGCTCCTGGGACCTTCGAAGTTCGTCGTGCTGCATTTCGAGCTCGATAAGGTAGACGGAAAGCTCATGACCCAGTTCTTCTATATCTTTCTTGAGAGAAATCTTGGGCTCCATCGCGTTCTCTGTTGTCAGTGCCTCGGCTTTTTTCCCAAGTTGGTCGATTTGACGGGAGAAAGATCTCAGCTTGGCCACGGCGCCCTCTCTTTAGTCTTTGGCTCCGGGAAGTTCTCTAACCCGCGATTGCGATCTATTGCCTGCCGCTGCAAGCGTTTTCCCCATAGCATGGCAGCCATATTCTTTTACAAGCACCCCAATCTTCTTCGGTCATCTCTTCGTCGCCAACAACGAGAATCATGTGCTTTTCATCGAAAACGGCGGCAACTACGACACATGATAACACGACATAAAGGGAAACAAAGGTTACATAGTCTCAAAAGTCTCTAATGACAATCTTTATTGTTATCCAGTCTCGCCAATGCTGGCGGCCATTCAGGTGCCGGTAATCCTGATGTCCCGGGACAGGTAAGCCCATAGGGACCGCCTCGACGCCGAACATGACACAAGAACCAAGATCGTCATTTCTTTTCTCCCTTATGGTTAGACTCGAATTACAGTACGCTCTTTCCGGATCGACAACGCGCACAGAAGGATTGCGGCGCACGGATTCCTCCGTTGTTTCTGCTTTCCCTTTCACTACCGGCCCACTCCCCCCGAAAACAAAAAAGCCGCCCGTTATCAGGCGACTTGGCTGTCTCTGAAGAAGACTCGATAAGCCTCTCAGAGACCCGCAGCTTTCCGCACTGTGGTCGCCCACAGGTTGGCTTCTTCAGATCGCTCTATTATGTTATGCTACGTACAAGGCAAAACGCGCGGTTTCTTGAGGGAGGATCACACGGAAGAAGATAATTTGTCTTCCTAATCCCGGTGCTACGTCTACTGGGCCGCACGGGAACTTGACCTCAGCCGGAATTATCTGTCGGGCACTGAGGATTTCGCGTGCAGGGGTTTCAGCATGCGTACAGCGGGGAGAAAAGATGGCAGGAGACATGGGGTATTCCCTCGAAGGCAATGAAAAGTAAAAATCCGAAGGGCGGCCCCAATGGCCTATTTGACCCCAGGCACTTCACGCAAGGCTCGGGAAAGTAATGACTCGATCAGAACAGGCTGACCTCGACAGGGACGTTGCTGGCCGTGTATGTCCCGTTGCCCAATTCTCCGCTGCCATTCTGCCCCCACGCCAGCACCTGCCCGGTGCTCGTGATGACGAGGGAATGGTGGTAGCCTCCCGCAAGGGCGGTAATTGTCGTCCCCACCGGTAATGACACGGACACAGGGACGTTGGTATCCGTGTATGTCCCGTTGCCCAATTCTCCGCCGAGATTATATCCCCACGCCAGCACCTGTCCGGTGCTTGTGAGGCCGAGGGAATCGAGGTAACCTCCCGCAAGGGCGGTAATTACCGTCCCCACCGGTAATGACACCGACACAGGGACGTTGCTGGCCGTGTTTGTCCCGTTCCCCAATTCTCCGAAGGCATTATGCCCCCACGCCAGCACCTGTCCGGTGCTCGTGAGGCCGAGGGAATGGTACGTTCCTCCCGCAAGGGCGGTAATTATCGTCCCTACCGGTAATGACACCGACACAGGGACGTTGCTATCGGTGTTTGCCCCGTTCCCCAATTCTCCATCGCCATTAAAGCCCCACGCCAGCACCTGTCCGGTGCTCGTGAGGGCGAGGGAATGGAACACGCCCGCCGCAACGGCGGTAATTATCGTCCCTACCGGTAATGACACCGACACAGGGACGTTGCTGGCCGTGTTTGTCCCGTTCCCCAATTGCCCGTTGCTATTATTCCCCCACGCCAGGACCTGCCCGGTGCTCGTGAGGGCGAGGGAATGTTCCTCGCTTGCCGCAACGGCGGTAATTGTCGTCCCTTGCGGTAATGACACCGACACAGGGACGTTGCTGCTCGTGTTTGTCCCGTTCCCCAATTCTCCATCGCCATTATACCCCCACGCCAGGACCTGCCCGGTGCTCGTGAGGGCGAGGGAATGGAGGTAGCCTTCCGCAACGGCGGTAATCGTCGTCCCTACCGGTAATGAGACCGACACAGGGACGTTGCTATCCGTGTGTGTCCCGTTCCCCAATTCTCCATCGGAATTATACCCCCACGCCCACACACTCCCGTCGTTCTTGATGGCGAGGGAGTCGCGGGATCCTGCCGCTATTCCGATTGCGACGAAGCTTGTGACGGAGGCCGCGATATCGGCGACGGTGGCATTGGCGCCGCTTACGGTCGCAGTGATGGTTGCGGGGATGAAGGTAAAGCCCGCCAGGGACGGGGTCACGGTATATAAGCCGTTGGCGAGACCCGTGAAACTGTATAACCCGGTGGCGCCGCTTGTTGTGGTCGCCGATGCGCCGCCTGCGAGGGTGACGGTAACCCCCGGAAGCCCGTCGCCTCCCAACTTCACCATGCCTGAGATCGTGTATGTGTGCCCGCCGCTGCCTGCGCCGTCCCCGCTGCTTGTGCTACAGGAGAACAGGCCAAGCGGAAGACAGCACATCAATATGATTACGAGTAAAGCCCTTTTCGGCATTGCCTTCATTTTGTCCACCCCGGGGCAGCCGGACAGAATTGCAATTCGCGGGCCGATTGCTCTATTGATTGGCCTCCTGTTCACGGCGGCGTGAATACATACTTATCACGACAAAGACGTCTCAGGCAAGATAAATTTGTTACCCGGTGTGATGTTGCAGCGAGGGTGAATGGATGGAGGGGTACCGGGACGACGCCCTTCAGATTTTCACTTTTGATCTTCTCTCCATTATGATATCATCCTGTCATGCCCCGTAAATCTCGCATCGGTGCCCCAGGCTCTCTGCATCAGATAATTGTAAGGGGCATGGGAACTTGATCTCAGCCAGAGTAATACCCAGGAGGTACAAACCATGATAAATCGGATGCTTCTTGCCTTTCTCTCGGTACTTGTGGCGGCAACCATGTTTGCTTCCCCGGTGCCTGCCGGGACGCATGACGGCGCGAAGGCAGGAGATATAAGGGACGCCGGAAGCAGGTACGATACTCTGCTCGAAAAGGTGGTCGGGCACGTGAAAAGCAAGGACCCGTCATGGGGAGATAAAGAAGCATCCAAGGCATTCAGGGAGCTGAGGTTTGCCTATACCGGGACTTCCGCATACAACCCGTACGGAGGGATAAAGACCGAGGCGGGCCCGAAGATGTGGGAGGCCGTCAACAACAAGAAGTACGATCAGGCCCTTCAATACGCGGAGAGGATACTGAAAGAAGATTTCGTGGATCTCGACGCCCATATGGTCGCCTCCACGGCTTACCGCAAAACGGGAAACAAGGAGAAAGCGGATTACCACAGCGCCCTTGTCAACATGTTGGTACTGTCCATACTCAACGATGGGGCAGGGGATAAGCCCGAGACCGCGATGGAGGTGATATCGACAGACGAGGAATACGCTATACTGAACGTCGCAGGGCTCCGGGCAAAATCTCAGGCCCTGGTGAGCGCCAACGGGCACAATTACGATAAGCTGATCGTGGTCGATCCGGTATCGGGCAAGACATTCGAGATGTATTTCTGCATAGACAAGCCGGTTAACTGGCTTCAGGACTCCTTTAAAAAGCACGGGACACAATGATAGAAAGGCGGACAGGGTTTCCGCCCTGACACAGGAAACGTCCCCAAAGTTTCCCCATATCTCCATACGCGCCCCGTCCCTTCTTACGCCGATTGCGGAGCGGTAGATATTGACAAATACATATAATATGCCATACTTTTATATTGCCTGCCAAGGCAGGTACCGGAGGAAGGATGCCGGCGAGGAAAGTCACGTTTGAATGGGACGAGGAAAAGGACAATGAAAACCAGGAGAAACATGGAGTTTCTTTTGCCTTGGTCCAACAGGCCTTTCTCGATCCTTGCCGTGTGATAGCGGAAGACATTAAACATAGCTCGGAAGAAGACAGGTTTTACTGTATCGGAGGACCATTTATGAAGACCAAAATAAGGTATACTGAGGAACCTATGGGCGAGTTGAAGGTCGTCAAGGACTTTCTCCCTTCGCCTGGTCAATTGGTGTTGAAGGAAGAGAATGTCAAAATTACTATCTCCCTGAAGAAATCCAGCATAGCATTTTTCAAGGAACAGGCAAAAAAGCATAAGACCTCCTATCAGAAAATGATAAGGGAGGTCGTGGACTGGTATGCTTCGCATTGTGAAAAGGGCGCATAACGAAGGAGATGGCAGTCGGAAAGGCCGAAAGGCCGGCCGATAAATGAGAATGTACGGGCTGAAGCAACGTCCCCGCCGTCCGCAAATAAATCACATTGGGAATCAACGTCCCCAAGGTTTCCAATAAAGGGACAGTGAGGATGGCCTGTGTGGAAAAGGAGAAAAGGAGCTATTGTTAGCATGTGCATGGAAACATCCTTAAGGCGGCTGATGCCTTAGAGGGCCTACAAGGAGACGAGCATGAACACATGGCTTAAGGGCAAGTGTCGCACGGCATGCATCAATACAGCTACAGTGTGGGGCATCGTGTTCGCGATCTACGCGACAGCGCTCGTATATGGCGTCGCGGAGTACGCTGTAGAAGCAATATGGGGCGTAATACTCATAGTAATCTTTCTCATATGGGGTTTGCCATCGTGCAAATACCTCCGGAACATCGACGAGCACCCTGTGCTGAGGCGGGCAGCCTCATGGGGAGACCCTATAGGCCGGTCAGTCGAGATGAAAAGCGATTACGAAACCCCGAAGATGAAGAACCGGAAAGGCAGCCGACTGTCGGACCGTTACATATTCCATGCAGGGATCTTCAGCTTCAACGTGATCCGCATTGAGGACATCGCCTGGGCATACAAGAGGATAATAAAGAAGCGGCTCAATTTCATTATCCCCATTGGCAAAGATTATGAAGCAGTATTCGTCGCTCTCGGGGGAGACATGGAGTGCGTGGGGTCGCAAAAATTTGTCGATGAGGCCCTTCAATTCGTATCGTCGAGAAACCGGTGGGCACTCTACGGCTATACGGACGAGATAGCCGCAATCTTCAAGCAGAACCCCAAGGGATTCGCGGCCACCGTGGTCAACGAGCGGTCCGGCAAGACCGGTTAATACTAAGGAGCATTGAGGACAGGGATCTCAAAGCATATCCGGGTCGTGACCGTGGCATTTACTCAGCCTTTGGGGCCAGGGTGTTCGCCCCCGGATGATCTCCAGGACAAACCGCTGGTCAAGACTGAAATAGTTGTGGCAATCTTGCCGCATATCTCTAATAATGGAGGGCAAGCGGATGGCAGCGGAAAGGCCGACAGCGCGGGGATGAGAATGCACGCCAGGAACGAACGTCCCCATCATCGTTCCATCATCGTTCGATATCGCCTCCGACCAAACTCCAGAAGATCGATTTGACCAGCCAAATCCGTAGGCACACGCCAGAAAATTGACAGTCAGGAACATCAGGATATTATTGCCGTTCTATCGAAGTGTGTGCCTATGGCTGTCGAAGGGGGGGTAACCTTAGATGAGATGTAAGTTACTTCCTCATCCGTACGAGGACCTCTTCCATGGTTCCCATGTACGGTCCCGGGGTTTCCATCTTGATCGAGGCCATGGCTGCAGCGAATTCTAAGGCATACTCCACGGAGTGACTCATCCTCTGAGTTAAATAAGCCGCGATTGTCGTGTCGCCGCGACCGGTCCTTCCTGCAACGCTCCTGTTGGAGAACTGCGCGAAATAATCCCTGCCCCCGACGTGAGCAAGAACTCCATCGGAACGTGTTATGATTGCCTCCGGGCATCCCCATTTCTCTATTATCGCGGCTGCCTTGCAGAGATCGTCCGAACCAGTCAATACTCTTGCTTCAGCTACATCCAACTTAACGATGTCCGCCATACCAATGATTTCTTGCTTCTCAGGCACGTCTTTCAGATGAATGCGCCCCGTCTTATCGTCAACCTGAAGGATAAAGCTCTGCATATCTAGAGACAAGCGAAAACCCCGCCTTCTCAGCTCAACCATGAATTCCACGGTGAACTCCTGGTTGGTCATGCCGGCGAGATGTACAAGACAGGGTTCCAGCTGCGGTATCTCGTCTATCTTAAAGAACCCCGAGCTTTTTGTTAGGATCATCTCCCTTTCGTCCGCATTAGCGCTGGAGTGGACGATACGTACGTGTGTGGTCACCTCGGCTGGTTGAATGTAGACATCTATACCGGCCGCTTTTGGGGGTTCCAGGAGATGGCTATCATTCTTTGCTAATCGGGTTAGGAGGGCGATCCGCTTCATGCAACGGGCGGCAGCCATTGCCGCATATGGTGCAGGCCCCCCCGCCTCTCGATGAGGAGGTCTCTTAAACGGCACAATTTCGCCTGTTGCCGTATGACCGACGAATACTATATCGTAAAGAGCCATATCGAATCCCCCCTTTCATCCCTTAATACTCCATAAGCGCATTTTAATCAATATCCAACTTATATGTATACCCAGATTACAAACGGCAATGCCGACTTTGAGAGGCTCATTCATCTTCTATCCCTCGTAGGTGAAAGAAAATGGCACCATGATGTCTTGTTGGCTCTGCGAGTCTGTCGAAGCGATGCGGGAAATACCGTGAGCCAGAGATGAAGTACTCTTGCGGCCGGAGAGATTTTTGATGCAGAGCGCGAAATCGCGTTCGGCCCGCACCGGAGTGTACATGGGCCGGGCACCCAGCCTCCATATTTCCCTGGCTGGGTGGCAAACATGAGGATGCGGGGCGAACGCGATGACAAAGCTATGCGCGAAAAGCGCCCGGCCGCCCCCTACCCGCCGCGAAGTGCCTTTGTCCCCTCCCAGTCGACCTTCGCGGTTCGGGGATCTATCACCACCCCATACTCTTTTCTCGCCTGCTCGGGCGTCACGTACCCCTCGGCCACGTCCGCCTCTACCATCTCAGGGTCGCGCTCCAGGGGGTTGCCGTAGCCCCCTCCCCCCGGCGCCTCGATGGTCACCACGTCTCCCGGCTTCAACTGCGTCAGGCCGTAGGGGTTTCCGGGCTCGCCGTTGACGAGGAAGTGCGCTTTGGCGCCGGGCTTCCCTCCGAAGAGCCCTTCGGGAGGGTACCTGTACCTGCCGGACTGGATGCCGAGGTTGACGGGGGGAATGGGTGCGTAGCTGCCATCGGGCACCCTGAAGACAACCCTTTTCCCGACGCCGCCTTTCATTCTGCCGGGGCCGCCGGAGTCGGCGAGGCAGCTCCCTTTTTTCGACAATGAGGGGCGTATCGTTTTCGAATATCTCGACGGGCGTGCCCGCGCCGTTCGCGGGAAAAATGTAGACGTAGTTGCCGTCGTTGGCGGCGCCCGCCCCCATGCCCCCGCCCCTGATGATCACCGAGTGCCACGGCTTTCCGTCGTTTCTCTTCCCGTAGAATACATTCATGGCCGCAGGCGTCCCGCCGCTCGCCGCGATCACCTTTTCGGGCAGGGCCGCGGAGAGGGCCCTGTAGATGATCTCGGTGAGGAAGTGGCCGATCACCATCCGCGCCGCCACTGCCGCGGGGAAGCGGCAATTGACGACGGTCCCCTCCGGCGCGGTCAGGCGGATGGGCCGCGCGCAGCCCTCATTGTTCGGGATATCGGGGCCGAACATGCTCTTCATCGCCATGAATACGTAGGCAAAGGTGAAATTGAAGACGACGTTGCCCCCCCAATCCACCTGCGGGGAAGAGCCGGCGAGGTCGACCGCGATGTCGCTCCCATTCACCTCGACGGCGGCCTTTATCAGGACGTCTCCCCTGCCCTGCACCTGCTCCACGACGCCTTCGGCCCGGTAGACCCCGTCCGGGATCTTCCCGATCTCCGACCGCATGCTCTTCTCGGTGCGGCTGATGATCTGGTCCGCCAGGTCGTCGAGGTTGTCGAGCCCGTTTTCCCTGAGCATCTGGCATATCTTCTCGGCGCACACGTGGTTGGCCGCGATCTGCGACCTGATATCGCCGATCACCTCATCGGGCGTGCGCACGTTCCACCTGATCATGTCGAGGACCGACTCGTTGAGGACCCCCTCTCTGTAGAGCTTGACCAGGGGGATGAAAAGGCCCTCTTCGAACACTTCATGGTTGTCCGATGAGACGCGGCCCCCGATATCGGAGTGGTGGAAGACGCAGGCGGTAAACGCGACCAGCGTGCCGTTATAGAAGATGGGGCTCATGACGCAGACGTCGTTGAGGTGGCCCGCCAGGGCCCACGGGTCGTTCGTGATGAAGACGTCCCCCGGCCTGTACGTGTCAGGCGAAAGGCTGTTGACGAGGTTCTTGATGCCCAGCGCCATCGCGCCCGATTGACCGGGGGTGGCGAAAGACCCCTGGGCCAGCTCGCGTCCCTGCCGGTCGGTAAACATGCAGGTGTAGTCATGCGCATCGCGCAGCAGGCTCGAAAAGGCGGTGCGGGCGACCGTGCCGTCTGCCTCGTCCACGATCGAGATCAGCCTGCGCCACAGGATCTCCAGGGTAATAGGGTCGAAGGTGGTTGCCATTTTTCACGCCTCCTTGAGATCGACCCAAAGGAACCCGAACTCGTCCGTCCTGACGTGCGCGTCCTCCCCCACAATGAGGGTCGATTCCTTCTCTTCGATGATGGCGGGACCGCGAAAAGCCGCGTCCGGAAATAGTTTGTAGCGATCGTACACCGTATAGGGAATAAAGTCCTTCGAGATGGGGGAGTAGGCGTTCCTGCTTCCCTTGACCGCCCCCTCCAGGGTCTGTCCCTGCTTTTTTTCCAATCGCGGTAATTGCAGGAGCTTTTCAGGGAGGCTCGCCCTCACCTTGAAATTGATGAACTCCACTTCCGATTCGGGGTAGGTCCTTCCGTAGAGCCTCTCGTAGACCTCATCGAACAGGCGGCGGATCTCCCCCTTCGCGATCCGCGAGAACGGACCGCCGGACACGGGCACGTTCGTTTCCGCGCCCTGGCCCACGAAGCGCATGTCGAGAGACCTCTCGAAGCGGATCGATTCCCCCGTGCTGTCTTTCTTGAGCGTCTTGGCGGCCTCTTCTTCCAGGGCAATGAAGATCCGCTCTATCTCCTCGAAACCGGCCCCCGTCAGGGAGACCTTGTGGCTCCTGAGGAGGTCGAAGGCCCGGGGGGCGGTGAAGAAGCCGAGGGCCGAGCCGACGCCTGCGTTCGGCGGGACAAGCAAGCGGGGGGCGCCCAGCTTCCTCGCGAGACCATACGCGTGAACCGGGCCTGCCCCGCCAAAGGCGGCGATGGTGACGATCTTCGGGTTGCCCCCCTTTTCCGCGATGTGGGTCTTCGCCGCCCCTGCCATGGTCTCGTTGATGAGGTCATGGATACCCCAGATGGCCTGCTCGTAGGAGACGCGTAAGGGCTTGGCGATCCGCTCCTCGACCCCGCGCCGCGCCGCCTCCCTGTCGAGCCGCATCTCCCCCCCGAGGAAGTAGTTCTCGTCGAGGTACCCCAACAGCAGGTCGGCGTCGGTCACGCACGGGTCGGTCCCGCCCCTGCCGTAGCACAAGGGGCCCGGTTCCGCGCCCGAGCTCTCCGGGCCCACCTGGAGCGTGCCCATCCTGCTCACCTTCGCGATGCTGCCGCCGCCCGCGCCTATCTCCATCAGGTCGACGACAGGCACCTGGATGGTGAGCCCGCTCCCCTTCATGAACCGCTGCACGCGGCCTACCTCGAAGGTGGGGACGACGCCTGCGACCCCCTTCTGGATGAGGCACGATTTGGCCGTCGTGCCGCCCATGTCGAAGCAGAACATCTCGGAGATATTGAAGTGTTTGCCGTAGTACTGGCCGGCGATGACCGCGGCGGTCGGGCCCGACTCGATGATCCTTACCGGGAACTGGGCGGCGGTCTCGACGGAGGTGACGCCGCCGCTCGAGAGCATGATAAAGAGCTTTCCCTTGAAGCCGAGTGAATCGAGCCTTCCGGCAAGCTTCGACAGGTATTTTCCGGTGAGGGGCTTCACGTAGGCGTTGGTGGCCGTGGTGCTCGTCCTTTCATACTCCTTTATCTGGGGCAGCACGTGGTACGAGATGGAGACCGGTATGCCGGGCGCATCGCGTTCGATGATCTCCCGGAGCATCAGCTCATGGGCGGGGTTCTCGAAGGAGTTGAGCAGGCAGACGGCCACCGACTCGATGCCCATTTTCGGGAGCGTCGGCCACGATGCGCCTTGCCTCTTCAGGGTCGAGGGGCTTGATGACGGTCCCGTCGCTCCTCACCCTCTCATCGACCTCGAACCGGTACCTCCTGGGGATAAGGGGCTTCGGGAATTCGGCGAAGATATCGTAAGGGGCGTACCGCATCTCCCTCCCGATCTCCAGGACGTCCCTGAAGCCCTTTGTGGTGATGAGGGCGGTCCTCGCGCCCTTCCTCTCGATGATGGCGTTGATCACCAGCGTGGTGCCGTGGATCAGCTCGTGGAGCTTCGGCACGAACCCGGGCGTCACGGTTTCGAGGGTCCTGATGCCCAGCTCCACGGCATCGGAAGGGTCTCTGGGCGTCGTGAGACACTTGCCGGTCCTTATCTGCCCCGTCTTATCGTCCAGCAGGACAAAGTCGGTGAAAGTCCCCCCGATGTCGCAGCCCAGGCGGTAGTCCTTTTCCTCCATGCTATGTCTCCTTCTGCAGCGCCTTCAGCCCGGCGAGGACTTTCTCCGGCGTGATGGGCAGGTCGCGTATCCTCACCCCTACCGCGTCGTAGATGGCGTTTGCGATGGCGGGCGCCGTCGGCACGAGACCCGGCTCGCCGATCCCTTTTGCGCCGTAGGGGCCGTCCTGCTCGTCCGTCTCGACGATCACCGCCTGCATGGGCGGTATATCCCTTGCGGTGAGCATCTTGTAGTCGAGGTAGTTCGGGTTCATCAGCTTGCCGTCCTTATAGACCATGTTCTCCGTGAGGGCGTAGCCGAGACCCATCACGCCGCCGCCCGATATCTGTCCCTCCAGGAGCATGGGGTTGAGGGCCTTGCCCACGTCATGGGCCGCCACGTAGTTGACGATCCGCACCTGGCCCGTCTCTTTGTCGACCTCTACCTCTACCCCATGCGCGCCGTACGCGTAGGTGACCGAAAGGTTGCCTTTGAACTCGCGGTCGAAGTTCTCGTTGGGCGGATCGTAGAAGTATTCGGCCATAAACATCTTCCCGCCCGGCATATAGTGCGTGTTACGCAGGACCTTGCCGAGGGCGATGTTCTTCTCGTTATTGTGCTTTGCGACGATAACGCCCCCGATGATATCGAGCCCGGACGGGTCCTCGTTGAGGGCAGCCCCCGCCGCCTCCAGGATCTGCCGGCGTATCTCTCTGGCCGCCCCGAGGGCCGAATTGCCCGCGACAAAGGTGGTCCGGCTCGCGTGGGCGCCCACATCCCACGGGCAGACGTCGGTATCGTTGTTGATGACGTTGATGTCGTTCATAGGGACCCCGAGTACCTCAGCGACGATCTGAGCGACGATCGTTTCGGAGCCCTGCCCCATGTCGGAGGAGCCCGTGAAGACATCGACCTTCCCGTAGTCGTCGACCTTGATGATCGTGCCGCAGCCGTCGGACTTATAGACGCGGGCGCCGCCGCCCACGTGCACGAGGGTGGCCATGCCGAACCCGCGGCCGCTCTTTTCGTGCCGTTTTCCACTCCAGCCGAGCCTGCCCTTCACCTCCGCCATGCACTCCTTCATGCCGCAACTGGTGATCTTGAAGCGCTGCGGGGTCGTCTCTCCCGGCTCGTTCGCGTTGATCAGCCTGAACTCGTAGGGATCGATGCTTGCTGCCTGCGCCAGCTCTTCGATGGAGGACTCGATGGCAAAGGTCGCCTGCGGGTTTCCGTAGCCCCTCATGGCCTGGCTGTAGGTGTTGTTCGTGTAGACGCACTTTGCGGTGTACTTGATGTTCGGGACCTTATAGAGGGACGAGATGGGCAGCATCATCACCGACGGGGTCGTGGCGCCCCAGGACGTGTAGGCGCCGTTGTCGAGGATCATCTCCATCTCCCTGAAGAGGAGCTTCCCCTCTTTCGTGCAGCCTTGCGAGATCCGCGTGATCGTGCACTGCCTCGGCGACGTGGCGAGGAACTCCTCTTCTCTCGTGAAGACGATCTTCACCGGCCGCCTCGTCTTCATGGCGAGGAGGATCGCGATGTACTCGTACGCGTAGGTGTCGAGCTTGCTCCCGAAGCCGCCGCCTATCACGCTCTGTATCACCCTCACCTTCTTGTTCTTCAGGCCGAAGACGCCAAGGGCCTCGATATAGTCCTTCTGGGCCAGAGAGGGTATCTGGGTGTTGCTGTAGACGGTCAGGTTGTTCGCCGCGTCGAACTGGGCGATGCAGCCGCTGGTGCCCAGGCAGCAGTGGGTCACCCACTGCGTCCTGAAGGTGCCCTCCACGAGATAAGCCGCCTCTTTTTTCGCGGCCTCGACGTCGCCCGCCAGGAGCCTCCAGGGCAGGTTGAGCACGTTGGTCGGTTTCTTTTCCTTCCCGCCCACGTGGCTTTCATGGATAAGAGGGGCGCCCTCCTTCATTGCCTCAAGGGGATCGAACACGGCGGGCAGCTCCTCATATTCCACCGTAATCAGGTCGAGGGCCGCCTCCGCGGTCTCCGGATCGATGGCGGCCACCGCCGCCACTTCATCTCTCAAGGAGCAGACCTTTCCCTTCTTGAGCGGCGGGTTGTCCTTATAGACGCCGAAGGTGAAGGGAGGGATTGTATCCCCCGTGAGGACCGCTCTTACGCCCGCGAGCTTTTCCGCCTTCGTCGTGTCGATGCGCGTGATCCGCGCATGGGGATACCTGCTGTAGAGGATCTTGCCATAGAGCATCCCCGGCAGGGCTATGTCCTGGATGAACGCGGCGGCCCCCGTCACCTTGGAAGGGGCGTCTTTCTTCGAGATCCTTTTTCCTACGGTGGTCAGCTCCATGTTCACTCCCCCTTCGCGGCAGATCTTATCGCTTCGATGATCTTGACATACCCGGTGCACCGGCACAGGTTCCCTTCTATGCTCTCCTTGATCTCATCATCCGTCGGGTCGGTCTTCTCCTGAAGCAGGCCGTAGGCCGACATGATCATGCCGGGGGAACAGAACCCGCACTGCACGGCCCCGTGGTCGACGAAGGACTGCTGGAGGGGATGGAGGGAGCCGTCCTTGGCCGCGATGCCCTCGATGGTGACCACGCTTCGGCTTTGCGCTTCCATGGCGGGAAAGATACACGAATTGACCGCCTTCCCGTCTATGAGGACCGTACAAGCGCCGCACTCCCCGTAGCCGCAGCCTTCCTTCGAACCTTTAAGCTCAAGCACCTCGCGCAATAGATAGAGCAGGGTCCAGTGGGGCTCCGCCTCCACCAGCACCTCCTCGCCGTTGAGTACGAATGTCAGTTCTGTCTTCATGTTTTCCTCCCTACCACAGCCGGTCCGGATAGACCAGCTCGTCCGGGCGAAGGACCCGATCGATCGACTTCATGATGGCCCTCTGGACGAGGACCTTCACCATCTCCCTGCGGTACCACGCCTCGCCCCTTATGCTGTCGCGAGGGCTTGACTCGGAGGCCGCGGTCTCCGCGGCGGCAGCGACGGTCTCACCCGATATGACCCGGCCCCGCAAGGCGGCCTCGGCTGCTCGTGCCCTTATGGGGCGGGGAGCCACCACTCCCATGGCTATCCGTATGTCCTCGCACCTGAGCTCCTCGTCGGCGAAATGGGTGAGCAGCTCCGATGAGCGCGACGTCGCGCAGATGATGTCCCTGCACCGCAGGTCGTTCTTGTTCACGGTCACGCGCGCCGCGATGCCGATGATGGGCAGGTCCATGGCGTTTCTTCTCGTATGTTTTATGTAGGCCGATCCCGTGTTCCCGGTGAGACCCGGCAGCGTGAACTCTTTGAGTATCTCACCCTTTTGGAGGAGCGTCTCGCCGGGTGCGACAAAGAAGTCGTCGAGAGGGATGCGCCTCGTCCCGCCTGCCCCTACGATTACCGCCTCCGCGTCGAGGACGAGCAGCGGGCATGCCGTGTCTGCCGAAGGGGCCGCGTTGCAGATGTTGCCCCCGATGGTCGCCACGTTCCTGATCTGGGTCGAGCCCAGGCGGCCGGCGGCGTCGTGGAGCGCGGAGAAGCGCGTCCTTATCGCCTCGTCCTGCTGGATCTCCCTTATGCTCACCCCCGCGCCGATGGTACCCCCTTCCCTGCGGATCAGCTCCTCTATGTTTCTCAGGGAGATGAGCGCCTTGGGCTTTAGTTTCTTCTGTCTCATCAGCACCATCACATCGGTCCCGCCCGCAATGTAGACCGCGTCCCCGTTGAACCGCTCCATGAGGCCGAGGGCTTCCTGGATGGTAGTGGGCCTATAGTACTCGTACCGGAACATAGGGCCTCCTGTTTTGCTTTACTCGTCTCTCTTGTCGAATACCCTCTTCGTTTTCCTCGCTATCATTGGGGCTCGGCGTCGCCCCCTCCATGAGCAAAGCTCACGGAGCCTCCCCCTCAAAAAGGATGGAGCACCCTTCGCGGCTCCTGCTCACCCGGCCTTACTCGTCTCTCTTGTCGAACACCCTCTTCGTCTTCCTCTCGGAGCGCGGCAGGTCTCCGTAGCAGCAGATATCGGCTTCGCAGCTCACCATGATCTGCTTTTTTACCTCGGTCTCGATGTGCTTCTTACACCTCGCGTCATCGGCGGGCGCGCATTCCCTGCCCCTTTCCGCCTTTATGACCATGTAGTCTTTGCCGTCCTTGTGCCGCGTCAGGTGGACCTGGTACTCGCTCCCTATGCCGGGGATGGCCGAGAGCACGTGGTCGATCTGGCCCGGGTAGACGTTGACCGCCCTGAAAATGAACATATCGTCCGAGCGTCCGAGGAACCGGTCGTGGCGCGGCAGGATGGAGCCGCACGCGCACGCGCCGGGGATTGCCCTCGTGAGGTCCCTCGTCCGGTAGCGGACCAGTGGCGCCGCCTCTTTCTGCAGCGTGGTCACGACCATCTCGCCGATCTCACCCTCGGGCACCGGTGTAAGCGTGTCGGGGTCGAGGAATTCCACTATGTAGTAATCCGCCCAGTAATGGATGCCCTGGTGGTAGACGCAGTCGAGGCCGGTGCCGGGGCCGTAGAGCTCGGTCATCCCCGGTATATCGAAGATGTGCTCCACGCCGAGGAGGTCCCTGATCCTGGCCCTCATGGCGTCGCTCGACCGCTCCGACCCGAATATCACCTTCTTGAGCTTGATTTTCTCCCTGATCCCCCGCTTCTCCACCTCCTCCGCCATGAGCAGACCCATGGAGGCGGTGCAGCACATGACGGTGGTGCCGAAATCGACGAGGAAATCGCACTGCATGTCGAGGTTCCCCGGGCCTATGGGTATCGCCATGGCGCCGAAGCGCTCGCACCCGTTCTGGAAGCCCGCGCCCGCGGTCCAGAGACCGTAGCCGACGCAGATCTGGACGCGGTCGGACGTGCTCAAGCCGGCCATCTCGTAGCAGCGGGCGAAGAAGTGCGCCCAGTCGTCTATGTCCTTTGCCGTATAGGAGAGGACCTTTCGCTTTCCCGTCGTGCCGCTCGATGCGTGTATCCTCACCACGTCTTCCAGGGGCACGGAGAGAAGCGGGAAGGGGTACCCGGCCTTCAGGTCGTCGGCCGTCGTAAATGGCAGGCGCTTCAGGTCGTCGAGGCTCCTTATCTTATCCGGCGTCACATGCGCCTCCTCGAACTTCCGGCGGTAAAGGGGCGAGCCGTGATACGTGTGCTTGACGGTCCACTTGAGTCTTTCGAGCTGGAAAGCGGCGAGCTCTTCCCGTGTCTTTTGCACGGGCATAAAAGTCTTCTTGCCCATATCGTCAACCCCCTAAAAAAAAGTGGCGCGAGCTTTCAGGCCCGTTCCGCCTCACTCTAAAACAGGCTCGGCTCGTCGAACTCTCCAAAAATATTTCTGAAAATGGCCGTCATCTCCCCGAGCGTCGCATAGGCCCGGCAGCAGTCCACGAGAAAAGGCATCACGTTCTTGCCCTCCCGGGTCGCCTTTTCCAGCTCGTTGAGGCTGCGGCTGACCTCCCGGTTATGGCGCTCCCGCCTCACCTGCTTCAGTCCCTCGATCTGCGTCACGGCCGATTCCCGGTTGTACGGGTGGAGCTCCACGTCTTTCGATTCCCCCTCAGTATGGATGTTCACCCCCACCTTGAGGAGCTCGCCCGACTGGATGCCCTTTTCAAACTCGTACGCCTGCGCCGCCACGAGCCTCTGGACGTAGCCGGTCGCGACCGCCTGCACGATGCCGCCCACCTTTTCTATCCGCTCCATCTCCTCTTCGATCTTTCCTTCCATCTCCTTGGTCAGGGTCTCGATAAAGTAGCTGCCCGCCAGAGGATCGACGGTATCCCTCAGGCCGATCTCGTCCATGAGGAGCTGCAGCGTGCGCAGGGATATGATGGCGGAATGGGGAGTGGGGATCGTGTAGGCCTCATCGTAGCTGCACAGGGCGATGGTCTGGGCCCCGGAGAGGGCGGCGGCCAAGGCGTAGTAGGCGCCGCGCATGATGTTGTTCTCGGGCTGCGCCTTTGTGAGACCGGCCCCCCCTCCGCCGAAGAGGCCCCTCAGGTGCATGTTCGACTCTTTCTTGGCGCCGTATTTCTCCTTCAGGTTTCTCGCCCAGAGCTTGCGGGCCGCCCTGAACTTCGCCACCTGCTCCCAGAGGTTGCCGAAGACGTTGAGGTTGAAGGAAAAGCGGCCGACGAAGGCATCGACGTCGAAGCCCCTCGCGAGGACGTTATCGATATAGGCGTTGGCGATAAGGATGGCGCAGGCGATCTCCTGCGCGGGCGTCGCCCCCGATTCCCTGATGTGGTAGCCGCAGACGGAGACGGGGTTCGTCCGGGGAAGCACGTCCATCGCATACTCGATGGTGTCCCCGATCAGCTTTACCGCGGGCTCCACGGGAAAGATCCACGCGCCCCTGCCTATCATCTCTTTGAGGATATCGTTCTGGGGGGTTGCCGAAATTACCTTCGGGCTGTAGCCGAATTTCTCGGCCATCGCCTGGTACATGGCGAGCATGATCGACGCGACCGCGTTGATGGTGAGGCCCGACCCTATCTTTTCGAGGTCGATATCCTTGAAGGCCACCTCGAAATCCCTGAGAGAATCGACCGCCATGCCCACCCGCCCCACTTCGCCCTCGGACATGGGGTCGTCCGAGTCGTAACCCATCTGCGTGGGGAGATCGAAGGCAACGTTCAGCCCCGTCTGCCCGTGGGCGATCATCAGCTTGAACCGCTCGTTCGTCTCAAGTGGCGTGCCGAAGCCCGTGTACTGTCTCGTGGTCCAGGCCCTGCTCCTGTACCCCTCCCGGTGTATGCCCCTCGTAAAGGGGTACTCGCCGGGGTCGCCGAGGTCGCCCTCGTAGGAAAGGCCGATCCGCTCCAGGTCGGCGGGCCCGTAAAACGGTTTCACGTGGATGCCGGACTGGAGCAGCACGTCCGTGATCCGGCCTTTCTGGTCCTTCGTATATTTTGCGACTCCCATTGTCCCTCCTCAAGCCCGTCCCATGCGCTCGTTGATGAAAGCCACGATCTCTGAAAAGCCGGCGCCGCCGGGAAAGACGCCCGACACGCCGAGGGCCTTGAGCCGGCTCACATCCTGGCCCGGGATCACGCCTCCCACGATGACCATCTTCTCCGCTATCCCTTCCTCGCCCACTTTTTTCATCAATTTTTCGACGATCGGGATGTGGGCGCCGCTCATGATCGAGAGTCCTATGATATCCACATCCTCCTGGACGGCAATCCTCACGATCTGATCGACGGTCCTGTGGAGGCCCGTATAGATCACTTCCATGCCTGCCTCTTTGAGCGCGTGGGCCACCACCTTGGCCCCCCTGTCATGGCCGTCGAGACCCGGCTTGGCTATCAATACCCTTATGCTCTTTTGATTCTCCAAGGTCTCCTCCCGAATCTTTGCTTTTGCCCTTTTCGTCCACCGTCTCCAAATCGACGGGCCAAAAAAAACGTCACATCGCCTTCCCCGATTCCATATCCTTGATCAGGATGTCCCTTCCCCGCAGCAGGTGCTTCCTCACGAGCTTCTCGACCCTCTCCCCGTCCCCTTCTTTCATGGCCTTGACGATCTCTTCGTGCTCCGAGAGGGAGATTGCCGCATAGTCCATGCGGGTGAGGAGCACTTTCCTGTACCTGGAGATAAAATCGCGGAAATTCGCTATCAGGGCGTAGAGCTTTCCGCTCCCCGACGCGGTGAAGATGATCTCGTCGAGGCTGGTTGTTCAACTGGGTCATGTTGGCTATGTCGCGCCGGCCCAGCGCGTCCCTGTAGAGCCGCAGGACGCTCTCCAGCCTGTCGATCGTCGGCGCGTCCATGTGGGCGGTGGCGAGCGCCGTAGCGTAGCTCTCGAGACAGGCCCGTATGCCGAAGGTCTCCTCTATCTCCTTCCTGGAGGGGATTTTTACGATAAAGCCCCCCTTTTCCAGCTTTTCGATGAGACCGTCCTGCTCCAGCTTCTTGATCGCTTCCCTCACGGGTATCCTGCTGATGCCCATCCGGGCGGACAATGCGCTCTCCACGAGCCTCTGTCCGGGATGGAGGTCCCCCTGCACGATCGCCCCTTTCAAAGAGACATATGCCATCTCCCCGATGGGACGCGTCTTGCCCACTACCCTTAACCCTTTGAGCGGGTTTTTGATCTTGCCTGCTGCCCCTTGCGTCGCCACCTAAGTGTGCCTCCTCTCCTTTTTAGCGCCTCTTCTTCAGCTCGGCGGTCATCGCGGGGATCACCTCGAAGAGGTCGCCCACGATGCCGTAATCGGCGTAGTTGAAGATGATCGCGTTCGGGTCCCTGTTGATCGCGAGGATCACCTTCGAGGTATCCATGCCCATGATATGATGGATGGCGCCCGAGATCCCTGCCGCGAGATAGAGCTTCGGGGAGACCGTCTTCCCGCTCTTGCCCACCTGGTCCCCCTCATCCCGCCATTTCGCGTCGACCACCGACCTCGTTGCCCCCACCGTGCCGTTGATCAGCCCGGCGAGCTCTTCGAGGAGGGCGAAATTCTCCGCGGCCTTTAAGCCCCGGCCGCCCGACACGATGATATCCGCCTCGATAAGATCGACCTTGCCTCGCGGCTTTCCCTCGACCCGCACCACCTTCGTCTTTACCTGATCGGCCGAGAGGGATGCCTGTCGCTCCACAAACTGCCCGGGTTTGTCGCCGGCGGCAATAATATCGAAGGTGTTCGGCCTGGTCGTCACAAGGACAGGGGAGGAGGCGCAGGAGACTTGCGTCAAAACCTTTCCGCCGTAGACGGGTCTCACGAACGTGACGGGCTCCTCAGTCCAGTTCACCGCAGTGACGTCGGAGACGATCCCGCACCCGAGGAGGACCGCCACCCTCGGGAGGAAGTCGCGTCCCGTCTGCGTGGCCCCCGCGAGGATCATCTTCGGACCCGACTCACGGGCGTATGCGCCGAGGGCCAGGCTAAACCCTTCGGGCGTGTAGGCGTCGAGGAGGGGGTCCGTAATGGAGACGAGGGTCTCCGCGTAATAGATGAGCTTTTCCCTGACCGCCTGCGGCAGCCTGCCCAGGGTGACGGCCTCGACCGTGTAGCGCCCGGCCTGGCTCAGCTTCCTCCCCTCGCTCAGAAGCTCCAGGGAGGCCTTCTTTATCTCGTCTCCTTCTCTCTCCACGACGACAAGTATCTTATCCATACGGCTCAACCTCTCAATCAAAAAAACGGATGCCTATTCTCCCCTCACAGCTTTCCCAGGATCATCCTGCCCAGCATATCTTTTATGATCTCGTGGGTGCCGCCGCCGTAAAGCAGGAAGCGCGCGTCCCTGAAGTGGCGCTGGGGGTTGTACTCGTGGGCAAAACCGTTGGCCCCCCATATGCGCGTCACCTCGTCGACGACCTTGCAGCACGTCTCCGTGGCGTACATCTTCGCCATGGCCGCCTCCTTGCGGCACGACAGTTTCTCCTTGATCCGCCACGCGGCAGAGTAGATCAAGAGCCTGCTCGCCTCCATCTCCGTGGCCATGTCGGCAAACTTGGCCCTGATGAGCCTGGTAGGTGCCGATCGGCTTCCCGAAGGCGACACGCTTCCGCGCGTATTCGAGCCCTTCGTCAAAGGCCGCCTGGGCGATCCCCATTGCCATTGCGCCCGTCATCACCCGCACCTCGTCCAGTATCTCCCCCAGGTACTCGACCCCCTTGTTCAGCTCTTTTCCCATGAGGTTCTCCTCGGGCACCCTCACGTTGTCGAAGACCAGCTCCCCCGTGACGGTCCCGCGGCAGCCCAGCTTGTCGAGCACCTGTCCCGCGGAAAAGCCGGGGGTACCCTTCTCGACGAGGAAGAAATTGAGGCCCTTGGCGCCGAGTGAGAGATCGGTCGTGGCGAGGACGGTGGCCATATCGGCAATCGGACCGTTCGTGATCCACATCTTCGTCCCGTTTATCACCCATTCGCTGCCTTCTTTCCGCGCCGTTGTCCTGGTGGCCGAAAGGTCGGACCCCGACTGGTCCTCCGTGAAGCACATGGTGCCGACCTTCTCGCCCTTCATGGCAGGGTAGAGGCAGCGCTTCTTTATCTCGTCGGAGCCGAAGCGGTAGATGAAATAGGTGCCCATGAGGATGTTCATGATCACGCTCTGGGCAAACCCCACCGACCCCCTCGCTATCTGCTCGTAGAAGATCATCGCCGTCACCGGGTCCGCGTTCATGCCCCCTATCTCCTCAGGGTACCGCAAGCCCAGGTAGCCCAGGGAGCCGAACTCACGCCAGAGCTCCCACGGGAACTCGTCCTTCTCGTCGATCTCCCGGGCCTTGGGCACGACCATGCGGTCGACCGCATCGGTGACCATCTTCTTGAAGAACTCCTGTTCCTCCGTCAGCGCGAAATCCATCAACCCCTCCTTATGTCACGGCGTCTCACCGGGTATTTTTCAGCGTCTCCCGCGCGATGAGCGTCTTCAGTATCTCGGATGTCCCCCCGCCGAACAGGAGGAAGCGGGCGTCCCTGAAATATCTCTGCGCCGGATATTCCTCCGCGATGCCGTAGGCCCCGTGTATGCGGGTCACCTCGTCCGCCACGAAGCAGGCGGTCTCGGTCGAGTAGAGCTTCGCCATTGCCGCCTCCTTGCCCATGGGCGCCCCGCTGTCCTTGAGCCAGGCCGCGTAATACGTGAGGAACTCCGAGGCCCTGATGCGCATCTCCATCTCCGCGATCTTCTCCTGGATGAGCTGAAAGCTCCCGATGCGGCGGCCGAAGGCCTCCCGCTCGCCCGCATACTTGAGCCCCGCGGCGAAGGCGGCCCGCGAGAGCCCTAAGGCCAGCCCCGCGATCATCGTCCTTATCTCGCTCAATATATCGTTGAGGTGGCGCGCCCCTTCGCCTTCCCGGCCGAGGAAATTCTCCTCGGGTATGCGGCATTCGTCGAAAATCAACTCTGCCGTGTCCGCCCCCCTGGCCGATATCTTCTCGATCTTCTGGCCCACGGAGAACCCGGGGGTACCTTTCTCGACGAGGAAAAAGCCGAGGCCGTCGAGCCTCTTTGCGGGATCGGTCGTGGCGGCGACCGTCACGAAGTCGGCGACCGGGCCGTTCGTGATCCACATCTTCCTGCCCGTGATCACGTACGTGCGTCCGTCCTTTACGGCCCTCGTCTTGATCGACCCGAGGTCGGAGCCGCAATCGGGCTCGGTGAAGGCGATGGTGCCGATCTTCTCGCCCCGTATGGCGGGGATGAGGCACCGCTCCTTCTGCCCTTCCGTGCCGAAATGGTGGATGAAATCGGTCCCCATGAGGCACTGCATGGTGACGGTTGCCGCGAGCCCCATCGAGACCCGCGCGACCTCTTCGGCGAGGATCGTGAAGGTGACGCAGTCGGCACCCATGCCGCCGATCTCCACCGGATACCTGATCCCGTAATAGCCGAGCTTCCCCAGTTTCCTGAAGACGTCGAAGGGGAAGTCGGCCGTCCTGTCGATCTCTTCCGCCTTCGGCGCGAGACGGGTGAGGGTCTGCGCCGCCTGCTCCTTAAAAAACCGCTGGGGCTCCGTCAGCCTGAAGTCCACGTGGTCCCCCTCATCCGCACTTCCTTATATCTTAGATCACCTGCTTCGCCTTGAGCGCCTCGATCTGCCCCTCGGAGTAGCCGAGGACGTCGCCGTATATCTCGCGGTTATGCTCCCCGAACCTCGGGGGGAAGGTCATCCGCCGGTCGCTCTCCTTGAGGAACGGTGTCATGAAGGGCGGAGGCGCCATCCATATCTGCGTCTTTGTCACGGGGTCCTCGGCGGAGAGCAGCGACGCCAACACGTAAGGGTCTTCCAGCACCTCTTCGATGGTATTGACCCTCGATATGGCGATCGTCGCCTTGTTGCACAGGTCGATCATCTCGTCCGTGGTCCGCGTCTTCGTGCACGCGGTGATCTGCTTGTTGAGGTTCGCCACGTCGAGGATCCTGCCCCTGTTCTTCTCGTATTCGGGCCTCGCGAGCTTTTCGAAGCCCGGCAGCTGGGCAAAAGAGACCCACTGCCGGTCGTTGCCCACCGCGATATAGACGTACCCGTCCTTCGTCTCGTAGACGGAGACGGGCGCGAAGAACTCGTGCGTGTTCCCCCGCCGGGTGATCTTGTTGCCGAACGATTTTGTGAGGGTGGTGGGGACGGTCAGCCAGGAGGTGGTCGACATGAACATGGAGACGTCGATCCTCTCGCCTGCGCCCGTGAGCGCCCGTTTGCAGAGGGCCTTCATCACGAGCCCGTAGGCGTGCTCGCTTGTCCCCATGTCGGGCAGCGGGATGCCGACAACCTGCGGGTCCTCGCCCGCGTTCCCCGTCAGGTCCATGAGTCCGCTCCTCGCCTGGAGGATCGGGTCGTACGCCGCCTCGTTGCTCTCCGGTCCGAACCCCGTGAGGCCCACCCAGATGAGGTCCTCTTTGACCGCCTTCAGGGTATCGTAGCTTATGCCCAGCTTCTCGTAGTTCCTCGGGAGCTGGTTGGTGGCGAATATATCGACTTTCATCTTGACGATCATCTCTTTGAGGAGGGCCTGCCCCTCGATCGATCCGAGGTCGAGGGTGACCGCCTTTTTGCCGGAGTTTATCGCGAGAAAATAGGTGTTCATCCGCTCCTCGCCGAGCCGGTTCTCGCCGATCATCCGGTTCGGGTCGCCGTAAACCGGGTGCTCGAGCCTGATCACCCGCATCCCGTCCATCGCGAGGCGGTAGCTCAAATAAGGGAGCACGGTCGCCTGTTCAAGGGAGAGTATCGTCATATTTCTGAAAACGTCCATCACGTCCTCCTTGCGAAGAGTTTGTCCGCCCCTTTTCACCCGGCTGTTAAAGATTTCACTTACCCTATTTTTCGGTTGACACAAAAAGCTTATTGTTTGTACTATTATTATGCCTGCGGTATACTGTATACCGTCATTGTCCAGTATAGTGAAAGCGGCATTTGTTTGTCAAGCACTTTTGGAAGCGAGAAAGGTCGGGAAAACAGGAGGAAGGAAACGATGAGATTGCCCCTCTTTCAATGTCTCTCGCCCCGGAGCACGAAGGAGGCGCTCGAGCTCCTCGGCCGGTACAAGGGGAAGGTGAAGATAATCGCGGGGGGGACGGATATAATAAACCTGCTGAGGAAGAGGCTCCTCACCCCGCAGTACGCGATGACCCTGAAGGGGGTTCCTGACCTGAGGGGGATAAAGGCCAAAAAGGGGCAGATCCTGATCTCGGCCGCCACCACCCTGAGGGAGGTCGTCGAATCCCCCGACATCGCAGGGCGTGCCGCTGCCATCGCGGAAGCGGCCGGCCTCGTGGCCGCCCCTCCGATCCGGAACATCGCGACCATCGGGGGCAACCTTCTGCAAAATACCCGGTGCCTCTACTACAACCAGTCCGAGCTGGTCCGCAAGGCTGCGCCGCCCTGCCTGAAACAGGGGGGCAAAGCTTGCGCCGCCCTGAAGGGCGGGACCCGGTGCCTCAGCGTCTACCAGGGCGACGTGGCGCCGTCGCTCATCGCCTTCGATGCGAGCGTCGTGCTGAAGAAACCGGGTGCATCGAGGACCATCTCCGTGCTCGACCTCTTCTCCCGGAACGGGAGACACCCGCTGACCATAGGGGATGACGAGATCCTCACCGATATCATCGTGCCCATCCCTCAAGGGGTCTACGCCTCTTCCTATCAGAAGCTGAGGCTCAGGCGCGGCCTCGAATACCCGCTCGTCTCCTCGTCCGTCTTCCTCTCCCTGTCGAAGGCGGGGGTGATCGACGCCGCGCGCGTGGTGGTCGGGGCAGTGGGTCCCGCGCCCTTGCTCGTGGAAGGGGCGGGCGCGTTTCTCGTGGGGAAAAGGCCGGCGGAAGCGGACGTTGAAAAGGCCGCGGAGCGCGCGTTTTCCGCGTCGCGGCCCATCGACAACCTCGCCCTTCCCGGCTCATACAGGAGGAAGATGGTGAAAGTCTTTACAAAACGGGCGATCGAGGGGGCCATCCTCGGCCTTCGGAAGGCAGGTGCGTGATGGAGAAGAGCAAGGTGACCCTCCGGGTGAACGGGGAGGCTTACGACCTGCTCACCTATCCCAGCAAGACCCTTCTCGAGGTATTGAGGGAAGACCTGCACCTCACGGGGGCAAAAGAGAGCTGCGGTGAGGGCGCGTGCGGCACCTGCACGGTGCTCCTCGACGGGGTCCCGGTCCGCTCGTGCCTGCTTTTGGCCGTGGAGGCGGAAGGCAGGGAGATCACCACCATCGAGGGCCTGGCGAAAGGGGGAAAACTGCACCCGCTCCAGGAGGCGTTCGTGGAGCACCATGCGATCCAGTGCGGCTTCTGCACCCCCGGCATGATACTCACGGCCAAGGCCCTGCTCGACGCCACACCCGCGCCCACGGAGGAAGAGATACGCCGCGCCCTCTCCGGAAACATATGCCGGTGCACGGGCTATGCGAAGATCGTCGACGCGGTGAAGGCCGCCTCGGCCAAGGAGAAATAGCGGATGAAAGAGCTGTCTGTCGTCGGAAAAAGCACGAAGCGGGTGGATACGAGCGCGAAGGCAACCGGCGAGGCCCTCTTCAGTGCCGACCTCTCCCTGCCCCGCATGCTCGTCGCCAAGGTGAAGAGGTCGCCCTATGCCCATGCGCGCATCCTCCGGGTCGACACATCGAGGGCGGAGCGGCTCCCCGGCGTGAGGGCGGTTGTCACGTCCTCGGACAGCACGGGTGAGAAATGGGGCGTCTTCCGCTACACCCAGGACCAGGCCTTCCTCCCCTCCGACAAGGTGCGCTTCATAGGCGAGGAGGTTGCGGCCGTGGCCGCCGTGGACGAAGAGACGGCGCTTTCCGCCCTCGACCTGATTACCGTGGAGTATGAGGAGCTGCCCGCCGTCTTCACCATCGATGAGGCCATGAGCACCCGGCGCGGTGCTCATCCACGAGAGCAACCCCGGCAACATAAACGTCCATGTGAAGATCGACGTGGGCGACGTGGAAAAGGGCTTCGCCTCATCCTACTACGTGAGGGAGGATACGTTCAGCGCGCCCGAGGAGTCTTACTTCCAGACCGAGCCGTACGCGGTGGTCGCGCAGTTCGACAACTCGGGCAACCTCGATATCTGGATGCCCAACGCCGGGCCCCACCTGAAGGCAAAACCGCTCTCGAACTGCCTCAAGATGCCGCTCAACAAGGTGAGGGTGAGGAAGATCACCATCGGCGGGGCCTTCGGGGGACGCTCGGAGATCTCGCCCGCGGACGTGATCTGCGCCCTCCTCGCGAGGAAGGCGCGCCAGCCGGTGAAGATCGCCTATACCAGGGAAGAGAACACCGTCGCGACGCGCCAGGCCCATTCCATGACCGCGACCATCAAGACCGGCGTCGACCGGGAGGGAAGGGTGCTCGCGAGGGAGATCACGTGCCACATGGACGGGGGCGCCTATTCGAGCACGGGACCCATCGCCGTGAGCGTGCCTTTCCTCTGCATGGAGCAGGCATACCGCATGGAGAACGTCCGCTACAACGGCTACCGCGTCTTCACCAACAAACCCATCAGGGGCATGTTCAGGACCCACGGCCGGGCGTTTGCCTGCGGCATCGACCTCCAGCTCGACCTGATAGGGACCGAGCTCGGCATCGACCCCGTACAGATGAGGCTCAGGAACGCGAGGCAGGCAGGCGATTACACGCCCACCCGGTCTCTCGTGCCGAGCTGCGGCATGACGGAGACGATCGAGAAGACGGCCGATGCGGCGGGATGGAAAGAGAAATGGGGCAAACTGCCGCCCTTCCACGGCATCGGCATAGGGTGCAACTCTGTCCAGACGGGGTTCCCCATGGGCATAAGGGGCGGGTCCACCGCTTTTATCAAGTTCAACGAGGACGGGGGCGCGACCGTTATCTCCGGGATAGTCGACAACGGGCAGGGCAACGAGAACATGATCGTCCAGATCGCCGCCGAAGAGCTGGGACTCCTTCCTGAGGACATCCAGATCATCACGGCGGACACCGAGGTGACGCCGAGCGACCCGGGCTCTTATTCCATGTGCGAGACGTTTGTCGGAGGCAACGCGGTGAGGCTCGCGGCCCTCGACGCGAAGGAGAAGCTCTTTCAGATTGCCGCCAGGGCGCTCGAAGCAAAACCCGGGGAGCTGACGGCGCGGGACAGAAAGATCTTCGTGGAAGGGGAGCCCGAGAGGTCGATACCCGTGGTGCGGGTCATCAGGATGGGACTGGCTAAAGGGCAGTCGATAGCCGGCGAGGGCTCTTACTGGCCCAAGGTCGACCCCAAGCGTGAATGGGTAGAGAACCCTTCCGGGCAGTTGAGCGAAACCTTCTCCTTCGGGACGACCATGGTAGAGGTGAAGGTCGACCCGGAGACCGGCCTGGTGGATGTGCTGGAGGCATGGGCCTCGCAGGACGTGGGGTTCGCCCTGAACCCCAAGGTGATAGAGGGACAGTTCGAGGGCGGCTTCGCCATGGGCGGCCAGGGGGGCATGCTCACGGAGTATCACATCTGGGACGGGGGAAGGCTCCTCAACCCCGCGCAGCTCGAATACCGGCTCCCCCTCGCCCCCGACATGCCGCGGATCAACACGATCATCGTCGAGAGCAACGACCCCAAGGGGCCGTATGGGGCGAAGGAGGCGGGCATGTCGGTCGCCATGTCGGCGGCCCAGGCCTACGCGTCGGCCATCTATAATGCCATAGGGGTGCCCATAAAGGAGTACCCCATCACGCCCGACAAGATAGTCGAGGCCCTGGAACGAAAGAAAAAGAAGACCTGAAAAGCGGGCTTCCAGCAAAAAAGATCAAGGGGGGGTAAGAGCGCATGCGGGCACTGGTAATAGGCGGAACAGGGGGCATGGGTCAGGGGGTCGCCAGGGACCTCATCAAGCAGGAGCAGATCGAGAAAGTCATTCTGGGCGATATCAACACGGACCCGGACAGGGTGCAGGAGAAGCTGCGGGCAAGTGACAAGATATCCCTCGCCCGGATCGACGTCAACGATCACGCCGGCATGGTGGCCGCGATCAAGCGTGCGGACGTGGTCATCAACTGCGCCGGGCCGTTCTACAAGACAGCCGTGGCAGTGGCAGGGGCGGCCGTCGAGGCGCGGGTGAACTACATCGATATCTGCGACGACTACGAGGCGGCGATGCGCCTCTTTGCTTCCGACATCGACGGCGCGGCCAGGGAGGCGGGGATAACCGTCCTGACGGGGATGGGCTCCGACCCGGGGACAAACAACGTGATTGTGAAATGGTATGCGGACCACCTGGACCGTGTCGACGAGATCGCCCTGTTCTGGGTGGTAAGCATCGCCGAGCTCGCGGGCGCTGCCTGGGACCACAGCCTGCACATGACCATAGGCAAGATCCCCCAGTACCTGGACGGCACACTCGTTTACGTGGAGGGCGGCACCGGCGAGGAGACCGCGGAATTTCTCGAACCCCTCGGCACCTGTCAGGTGCGCTACGTGGGGCATCCCCAGCCGCTCACCATACCGCGCTATATAAAAGGGGTAAAAAAGGTCGTGATCAAAGGCGCGCTGATACCCCCATGGGTGGACCTGCTCATCAAGGAGCAGAAAGAGACGGGCTTTCTGAGCAAAGAACCTCTGTCGGTGAAGGGGGCGAATGTGGTACCCTACGATCTGACACTGCAGCTCTGGGGCACGATCCCCGATACCAGGGATAAGGGGCCCCTCGCCTCAGGCCTGAAAGTGATCGTCAAGGGGGAGAGGGGAGGGAAACAGGTGACCTACACGGCCGACATAGTCGGCAGGATGGCGCCGGGAACAGGGCTTCCCGCCTCGATCGCGGCCCTCATGCTTCAGGCGGGCGACGTGACGGTGAAGGGGGTGGTGGCCCCCGAGGGCTGCATCCACCCTGGGAAATTCCTTGCGGCATTGCTGCAAAGAGGCGCAAGAATTCATCAGACGGAGACGATAGCGTCGATGCTCGACCTTAAGCCCTGACCCGGAGCGCAAGACCCCGGACCGCTCGGGGCGGTCGCGGCAATCGATGCCCTGCTTTTAGGAGGTTCTTTTCGTGAAAACCATTGAGAGACTCAACATAACGAGGAGCCTGGCGCTTTTCGAAGAGGCGAAAAGATTGGTCCCCGGCGGGGTCCTCGGCGCCAGAAAGCCGAGCGATTTCATCGAAGGAGAGTATCCGATCTTTCTTGAGTCCGGCAAGGGCAGCCACCTGATCGACGTCGACGGCAATGAGTATATCGATTTCCTCTGCGGCTACGGGCCGATAATCCTGGGCTACAGAGAAGAGGAAGTCGATGACGCGGTGATCAGGCAGATACAGGACAAGGGCTTCTGCTTCACCCTGACCCAGCCGTATCAGAACCGGCTCGCGCAAAAACTCTCCGAGCTCGTCCCTTCCGCCGAAATGAGTATCTTCCTGAAGACCGGCTCCGACGGCACCACGGCGAGCATCCGCATCGCGAGGGCGCACACGAAGCGGATCAAGGTGATGCGCTGCGGCTACCACGGCTGGCATGACTGGTCCGTCGAGATGAAGGGGGGCATCCCTGAGAAGCTCTACGAAGACGTCTATGAATTCGGCTATAACAACCTCGGTCAGCTCGAAGACCTGGCCGCAAAACATGGCGACCAGACGGCCGCCATCATCATGACCCCCTTCGGCCATCCCAACCACCGCAGGATGGAGGAGCCCCTGCCGGGCTTCCTCGAAGGCGTGAGAGAGATCGCGACGCGGTACGGCGCCGTGCTGATCTTCGATGAAGTCCGGACGAACTTCAGGCTCAGTATGGGCGGCGCGCAGGCGCTCTACGGGGTCACCCCCGACCTGTCGGTCCTGGGAAAAAGCATGGCCAACGGCTATGCCATAAGCGCGGTGACGGGAAAGGTCGAGGTGATGAAAGCCGCGGCAGAGAAGCTTTTCATCTCGTCTACCTTCTTCCCGAACAGCGACGGTTATGTCGCCGCCCTCAAGACCATCGAGGTCCTGGAGCGGGACCGTGTGCTCCACAACATATGGGAGAAAGGCGGCCGTTTTCTGGAAAGGATCAGGGCCATCATCGACAAGTATGACGCGGGGGCCGAGCTGACCGGCGTGGCGCCGATGTTCTACATCACCTTCAAGAAGGACCAGGCCAATACCTATAGGGCCAGGCGGGATGACTTCTACACGCAGCTCATACGCAGGGGCATCTTTTTGCACCCGCACCATCACGGTTATATCAGTTACAGACACAGCGAGCAGGACCTGGAGACGGCGGCGCACGCGATAGATGAGGCCATGGCCTACGTGAACGAGAAATATCAGGACAGCGTCGAGGTCCCGTGAGGGGACCGGTGCCGAGTAACGCGGGATGCGCATTGAGAAGATAGACCACATATGCTTCGTGGTGCGGGACCTGGAGAAGACGAAGCGGATCTACCGCGAGAATTTCGACCTCCTCCCCGCCCTGGACTACGTGGCCGAGTCGGAGCACATAAAGGTCGCGCGGTACTATATCGGGGAAGTGGCCGTGGAGTTCATGGAACCGACGACCCCGGAAAGCGACGTCGGGAGGTTCATAGAGAAGAGGGGCGAGGGGTTTTTTCTCATCTCCTACAAGGTGGATAACCTCGACGCGGCAATGGAAGAGCTTAAAGGCAAAGGGGCAAAGCTGATCGACGAGAAGCCGAGGTATCTTTTCGGGAACCGCTACGCCTTCGTACAGAAGCCGCAGGAATTGGGCGGCGTGCTCACGGAGCTGCTGTTCGGGGAGTTCGACGCGAGCCTGCCGGACGAGGGGCGGGACCCGCATGAAGGATGAGCCAATCGGGAAGGAAGGTCTTTTTTAGGTCCCGTAATATAGGCTGGATGTATAAAAAAAGGGGGTTTATCATGCGAAAGGGGTATCTGCTAGTCCTGTTCACGGCTTTTATGCTGCTGTTCTGCGGCTCTCTCGGTCTACCCGGGACAGCCCACAGTCAAGCGAAGATCACGCTGACCTACGCGAACTTTCCGCCCTCCACCACATTTCCCTGCGTGCAGATGGAAAGGTGGGCGAAGGAGGTGGAGAAGAGGACCAACGGGAAAGTGAAAGTCCAGACCTTCCCGGGCGGCACGCTGCTTCCCGCAAAGAATATCTTCGACGGGGTCATCACGGGCACGGCCGACATCGGCAACTTTGCCATGAGCTACCAGCCGGGCCGCTTCCCTGTTTCCGAGGCGGTCGACCTCCCCATCGGCTTCACCAGCGCCAAGGCGGCGAGCCTGGCCCTCTATGACCTCATCGGCAAGTACCCGAAGGAGTTCGAGAAGGTGAAGCTCCTCACGCTCTTCACCTGTCCCCCGGCCGACTTCATGACCACAAAGCCGGTGAGGTCCCTTAAAGACCTGAAGGGGATGGAGCTCCGGGTCGCGGGCACGGGCGCGGAGGCGGTGAAGCGCCTCGGCGGCATCCCCATCGCCATGCCCCAGTCGGAGACACCCGAGGCCCTTCAGAAGGGGGTAGTAAAAGGCGTCGTCTCCTCCATGGAAATCCTGCAGGACTTCAATTTTGCCGCCTACTGCCCGTATGCGACGGACACGAACCTCTTCGTGGTCACCTTTGCCGTCGTCATGAACAAGGATAAATGGAATGCCATGCCGGCCGACGTGAAAAAGGTGCTCGACGATTTGAGCAGGGAGCAGGCCGAATGGACGGGCAGGTACGTGGATGACCACGTGAAGGAAGCCCTGGCATGGTCGAAGCAGAAGTACAACCACCAGGTCATCCAGCTTCCCGCCGCCGACAAGGCCCAGATCCCGGTCCTCGTCAAGCCCATGTTCGACGAGTATGTGAAGCGGGTAACCGCCCAGGGCGTACATGGCCAGCAGGTGGTCAACGACCTCATGAAATTGAAAGAAAAGTACGAAAAGCAGTTCGCGGGCAAGTAAGGGAAAGACGGGCCGGATACGACTCTATCCGGCCCGTCTTATGATCCTTTGTCCGCTCCATTTACCAGGCGCACACGACAAGCTCGGGAGGCTCGTAATGAAGCACCTTGAAGCGCTCAACAAGTACCTCAATTACCTTCTCATGATCCTCGGCGCCATCGCCGTCCTCGGGCTGATGGTCCTCGCCACGGGGAACGTGGTCCTGCGCATCTTGCATGTTCCCTTCAGGGGCACCTATGAGATCGTCTCCTTCCTCGGGGCCTGCGTCATTGCCTTTGCCCTCGGGTACACGCAACAGACGAAGAGCAATATCGTCGTCGACATCCTCTCCGAAAAATTCCCCCCGGCCCTGGCGAATATCCTCGACCGGATAGTCCACCTCGTTATCATGGTCTTCTTCGGGATCGTGGCGTGGCAGGTCTACGTGTACGCCATGAAACTGGTCGAATCCCATGAGGTCTCGGAGACCTTGAAAGTCATCTACTACCCCTTCGTTTTCGCCGTGGCCCTGGGGTTTGCCGTGCTCGCGTTCACGGGACTGATCGATTTTCTGAAAGCGTTGTTCGGCGAGGGGGACAAAATATGAACGGACCGATCGTCGGCGTCTACGGCATCATCATCATGTTCGCGGTCCTGTTCCTGTTCAGGATCCCCGCGGCCTTCACCATGGCCATCGTGGGGTTCCTCGGGGTAGCCTACGTCGCGAATTTCTCGGCCGCCCTCGGCATGATCGGGACCGACTTGTGGAACATCTTCTCCAGCTACGGCCTCACGGTCATCCCCATGTTCATCCTCGTCGGGGAGTTCGTCCACTATGCGGGATATAACGACGGCCTCTATCACGCCACGTACAGGTGGTTCGGCCACTACCGCGGAGGGCTGGCCATTACGACCATCATGGCCTGCGCGGCCTTCTCCGCCATCAGCGGGAGCAACACGGCAACGGCCGCAACCATGAGCCAGGTGGCGATCCCCTCCATGAGAAAATACGGCTACCACCCCCAGCTCAATGCGGGCTCGGTGGCAGCGGGCGCTACCTTAGGCGTCCTCATACCTCCCAGCATCGTGCTCGTCGTTTACGGGCTCTATACGGGCCAGTCCATCGGGAAGCTCTTCTTCGGCAACATCATGCCCAGCGCAATCCTTACGGTGCTGATCGCCGCCACGGTCATCTACATCTGCTGGCGCCACCCCGATTGGGGACCCGCGGGAGAGAGGAGCACCTGGAAAGAGCGCTTTAAGGCCCTGCCGGACATCGTCGACATCCTTATCCTCTTCGCCATCATCATGTACGCCCTTTTCACGGGCGTGGTGACGGCCACGGAAGCGGCGGCGGCGGCCTGTTCCCTCGGTCTCGCCATCTGTCTGATCAGGCGGAAGCTCACCTGGGCTAATTTCGTCAAGTCCCTCGTCGATACCTTGCGGATCTCCTGCCTCGTCTTCATGATCGTGGCGGGCGCGGTCGTCTTCTCCCGCTTTCTCGCCCTTACCCGGCTCCCCTTCGAAGCCGCGGGCTGGATCAGCGGCCTGGCCCTTCCGAACTGGATGCTCTTGTGGATAATCCTCTTCTGCTATATCATCGGCGGCTGCGTCATGGACGCCCTCGCCTTTCTCCTCGTCTCGCTGCCCATCTTCTACCCCATCGTCATGGCCATGGGCTACGACCCGATCTGGTTCGGCCAGGTCATTACCATCGTCACCACCATGGGCTCCATCATGCCGCCCATCGGGATTTGCTGTTATGTGGTCGCCGGTATGGCGAAGGACATACCCCTGGGCACGGTCTTCAGGGGCGGGCTCTGGTACATACCTGCCTACATCATTTCGATTATTGTGCTGATGCTCTCACCGTACTGGACGGTCTTCGTCTTTTCGAACCTGGTGAGGTGACCTATCGGATAGACCGCGACGCGTCATCGAGCCTCAAGTCATCCGCCCCCTGACGGACGGAGCACGTTCACCTCGTCTCCGTCCGTCAGGACCCAGTCGGCCTCGACGCGCCTTCCGTTCACGACGACGATGATGGGCAGCTCCTTCGGCAGGCCGAGGCTGCCCATCATCTCCTGCACGGTCGTGCCGTCGTCCAGAGACTTTGTGAAAGAGAACCTGTTCCCGCCCTCGGGCAGATAATGGCCCAGGTTTCCGAAGAGCCTGACCGCTACGTGCACGGGCTTCGACCTCCGAAGGCCCGTCCGTACGCATCGGTGGTTTTCAGGGCTTAAAGCATTTCGCAAAAATAATTACCGTTTGATGTTGATAATTCTAGACATTCCTAGAGACATGTGAGCATATATGAATCGTGGCCCAGAGATATCTCACTCCCAATCCGGAAAACGCCTCGCTGGCCGATCTCTACAAGACCCAGCGTGCGGGAAAATGGAGACGCCATGACTGAAAACTCCAGAACTGTCGCGGTTATCAATTGAGCGCAATCCTTCGCACTTCCTCGTTGTCGTATTCCGCTATCGCCTCTTCGTAGACCGCCTCATCCGTGCCCATGGGGCACACCCGTGGTATGTCCCTCGGCGGCTCTTGCACGCAGGTCTTCTTGCCGCACCTTGCACACCGGCTCATTGCTCACCTCCGCTTTCCCGCCTATCCATAATCATAGCAGCGCCCGGCAAACATCACCTGAGCGCCGGCCGCTGTCAGGCATTCGGCGATCGACGGGCCCTGGACCCCATCCCTCTCCCCGATAATCACGGCCTTTTTCCCTTCAAGCCAATTTCCTATAACCCACCTCCGGACGAGAATATTTTCGACACCGCTCAACTGCCGGCATCTTCCACGACCATCGTAATTGCGCCCTTCGGGCACATGGCGGAGCAAATCCCGCACCCCTTGCAGTAATCGAGGTCTATATGAATATCGCCGGTCTTCGGGTCCCTCGTTATGGCGAGATCCGGGCACAGGAGCCGGCACAGGTCGCACGAGCGGCAGTCCGCCGTCCCCAGGCAATACGAGGCCTGATCTTCCACGCCCGACTCGCAATGCGAAGAAGGCGTGCAGGCGGGAACCGGCAACATGTGCGGAGGGCAGCGCGGGGGTACGGGCTTCCTGATTGCGCTCATCTACCCTTCTCCTTTTCGAGACGGCTGATGACCTTGGCGGCGGCCGCCTTTCCTGAAGCCATGGCCTGGACGACGGTCGAAGGGCCGGTGACCGCGTCGCCCGCCGCGAAAACAGCGCTGTACGGCGATACGAGCCCGGACTGCGCGCACCTGATGGTGTTCTTCCGGGTGATCGCCTTCCTGTCGATAAAGGAAAGGTCCGGCCGCTGCCCGATGGCCATGATCACCGTATCGGCTTCCTGGACCACGATGCTTCCGGGCACGGCCACGGGGCGTCTTCGCCCGCTGTTGTCTTTTTTGCCCAGGGCCATCTTTTGCAGCTCTACCCCCCTGATTCTTCCCGCTTCCGCGATCACCCGGAGCGGCGAGACGAGATGGGATATCTTTACGCCCTCGCGCAGGGCCGCCTCTATCTCTTCGGAGAGGGCGGGCATCTCCTCCCTGCCCCTGCGGTAGGCGATGACCGCCCGGACTGCGCCGACTCTCAGGGCGGTGCGAGCGGCATCGACCGCCGCGTTGCCCCCGCCGATCACGACTGCCACGCCTCCAAGCTCGATCTGCCCTTCATTTGCAGCCTTCAAAAAGTCGAGGCACGCGTAAAAGCCGGGAGCATCCTCCCCCGGTATGCCAGGCAGCCGGTCGGACCAGGCCCCGGTGGCAAGCACTACGGCGTCCGCCCCGCCGGCTTGCAGCTCCTCGATGCCCGTCTCACGGCCGATCCTGCACGAGCATACGAATTCGACCCCAAGGGCGGCGAGCATTGCGATGTCATGCCGGAGCACATGGCGGGGGAGACGGAACACCGGGATGGCGGCGCTCAGCATGCCGCCCGGCTCGGGCAGCGCGTCGAAGACCGTAACCCGGCACCCCTTCATCGCAAGCTCGCTGGCGCACGCCAGTCCCGCCGGGCCTGCGCCGACTATCGAGACGGACCTGTCCATGCCCCCTTCTCTCCGCTCCAGCAGCATTCCCACGATCTCGTCCCTGTGCTCCATCTCGTATTCGATTGCCCTTCGCTTGAGGTCGCGTATGGCTACGGCCGGCCCCCTCTCCGCGCGTGTGCAAGCCGGCTGACACGGATGGTGGCATATATAGGCGCAAACGCCCGGCAGGGGGTTGTCCCTGCGGATGAGGAGCGTGGCCTCTTTGGCCTGCCCCCGGCCCAGAAGCCTTATATAGTCCCTGACCTGCTGGTTCAAAGGGCAGGCAAGGACGCAGCGGGCGGGGTCGAGGAAGGCGCGCGGCGCAGCGGCCCCTTCGCCTTCGATACCGTTGTAGCGCAACCCGTACAGGAAATTTTCGGGACAGGCGCCGAGGCAGAGGACGCACTGCTCACACAACGCCCTGTTGAGAACGGGTCTATGAGTTCTCACCGGGCCGGACAATGCTCGCTCCCTATTTTGAATCCCAGTTCCAGGGCCTTTATGGTTATCGCGCGGTGCTGCGGCGCCATGTATTCGCGGACCGCTTCAAACAGGGCGCATCTTTCCACTACCTTTGTGATCTCGACCATCGCTCCCAGCATCACCATGTTGGCCGCCTGCTTCTGGTCGAGCTTGCCGAGGGCGATTGCCGTAGCTGGTATCCCAACCTGGGTCGCCGCGCCGAGCGGTCGGGGCTGCACGAATTGGCCTTCATACAACACGAGGGCCTTGGGCGCCAGCTCGCCGATATACTTATCATACGCGTCCTGCGATAGGGCCACCAGGACGTCCGCCTGCAAGACATGGGGGTAGACGATGGGAAGATCGGACAAGACGATATCCGAACGGCAATAGCCCCCGCGTGCCTGGACGCCGTAAGAGTCGGAGCCGGCTACCCATTTCCCATCTACCATCCCCGCATAGCCGAGGACGACACCTATCAGAATCACCCCCTGGCCGCCGAACCCGCAGACGCGCACCTGTTTATACATCGCCATTTACAAACTCTCCCGTCACGATCAGGTCCTTCAGTTTCTCAGGGTCGACCCGGTCCAGGTCTTCCTGCCGCACGCACTGCCTGCGCAGCATTTCGAGGATTGCCGCCGGGCTTTCGAGACTGTTCCTTCTCCCGTACTGGGCCGGGCAGGAGGAAAGGACCTCCACGAAGCTGAAACCCTTGGTGTTTACGGCCTTCTTTATGGCATTGACAACGGAGAGGGGCTGAACGACCGCATACCTGCAGGAATAGGCCGCGCCCGCCGCTTTCATGAGCGACTGGAGGTCGAAAGGACGGTACCGGTTCCCGCCGGGGGACGTGGCGGTCTTCACCCCCACCGGGGTGGTCGATGCCAGTTGGCCTCCCGTCATGCCGTAGATCATGTTGTTGGCGCAGATAACCGTCAGATCGATGTCCCTGCGGGCTGCGTGGATCAGGTGATTGCCGCCGATGGAGGTAAGGTCCCCGTCTCCGCTGACGACTATCGTCGTGAGCCGCGGGTTGGCCAGCTTGACCCCCGTGGCGAAGGGTATCGCCCGGCCGTGGAGCGTGTGAAGGGTGTCGGCCCTGAAATGGGGACTCGGGATCCACGCGGCGCAGCCGATGCCGGAGACGAAAACGATGTCCCGCCAGTCCACGGCAAGCTCGTCGATGGCTCGCAGGATCAGTCCCATAAGGATCCCGTGGCCGCACCCCGCGCAGAAAGGGGTGATCTTGATTTCCGGTCTCAGGTGCTTTTCAAGATCGCGCGCCATGATATATCCTTCGAATCCCCACCGCTATGGCCGTCGGGTTTATTATTTCTCCATCGGTCTGGCAATACGGCACGACCTCGCCTCTCACGTACTTCATCACCTCCCCCGCGACCTGCCCCATGTTCATCTCGGGGACGAATATCTTTCCGGCGTGCGCGCCCGCCTCCCGCACGGCCTCATCGGGGAACGGCCATAGCGTCTTCAGCCTGAGCATGCCGACGCGCAGCCCTTCGGAGCGGAGCTTCTCGACCGCGAACAGGGCGCTGCGGGCAGTGAAGCCGTAACAGACAACCACAACCTCCGGCTCGTCTTCCATGTAATGCTTCTCGACATCGACTATCTCGCTGCGATGGTCCCTTATCTTGGAGTCGAGTCTCGATACGAGTTGCGCGTGCACTTCGGGATTGTCGGATTTTCGGAACCCGTACCCGTCGTGGGTGGAGCCGGTAACCAGCAGGCACTCCCCCTCGCCGAACGCAGGCATGGGGGGGACCCCGTCCGGGTCCGCAGTATGGAAAGGCTGGGCGCCCGGCTTCTTCTTCCGGTGGGCGACCTCCACGCTTTCCGGGATAAACATCTTTTCCCTCACATGCCCCACGGCTTCCTCCGCGAGGACAAACGACGGGACCCGGTATCTTTCCGCCATGTTGAAGGCCCGGACGGTGAGGTCGAACATCTCCTGGACGGACCAAGGCGCATACGCGATGACCTGATAATCGCCGTGAGAACCCCATTTTGCCTGCATGATATCGCCGCTGCCCACCCTCGTGGCCTGCCCCGTCGCCGGCCCGGCCCTCTGAACGTCCACGATGACGAGGGGCGTCTCGGTGAAAGCGGCGTATCCCACGGCCTCCATCATCAGGCTGAAGCCGGGGCCCGACGTGGCGGTCATGGCCTTGAGGCCCGCCCACGACGCGCCTATCACAGAGCAGATCGACGCGATCTCGTCTTCCATCTGGATGAAGACGCCGCCGACCTCCGGCAGCCGGACCGCCATCCTCTCCATGATGTCGCTCGAAGGGGTAATGGGATAGCCGGCGTAGTAGCGGCAGCCGGCGGCGAGGGCCGCCTCCGCGACGGCCTCGTTGCCTGAAAAATACCGGATGCCCGACGCCGGGCGGCCCGTCTCTTCCTTACCTTTCATCGCCCGCTCCGGACACGGTCTAACATGGGTGAAGGGAAGACGGCGCGCGTCACGCGGGTGCCTCCCCATGGGCCGCTTCATAGAGCACCTCGCCCATGTCCCTGACGCGCAGGCCCATTTCCCTCTCATAACGGTAAAGGTTCATGAGACAGATGGGGCATGTCACGAGGATGTCCGTCGAGACCTTTGCAAGCTCCCGGATGCGCAGGCCGGAAACGCCCCTGCTCAGCTCCGGAAACGCGTATTCGATCGGACCGCCGCAGCACATCGTGTTCTGCTTCGTGTTTTCCGGCTCTATCACCGTAATCCCGAGGGCCTCGCCGACGCCCCTTTCCTTTATCTCCGTATCGCCTTTCGCCTTCCAGCGGATCAATGCCTCGCCTGCAATCCTGTGACCAACGCTGAGGAGCTTCCCCATCCCTTCGATCTCCTGTATCGGCTTGGCCTTCGAGATCATTTCGGTCATCTTCATGACATAGGGAAGCATCTGGTACATCCGCGAGGTCATCAGCACGGCGTCTCCGTTCCTGGGCAGACCCATGCCCTCTGCCCGGTCCGTCCAGTAATCCTTCTTGAAGCCCATGGGGTCGCCCGTCCTCTCCATGTTACCCTTTAACGTGTCGAGAGCCTGGGCAATCAGTCGTCCGGATGCTTTCATCCTTCCTCCCCCTTAAGCAGCCGGTCCGAGAAAAGAGACCTTCCCATCTGGATAAGGGAGGTGATCTCCAGGCCCTGCCCTTTGCTCTTGCACATTATCTCACATCTCTTACAGTCAAGACAGCTATACAGAATGTACGCGAGGGAGTCGTCCATCCGGAGCATCCCCATCAGCAGGTAGCGGAGCGTTTGGAGCCTCCCGCACGAAGAGAGCGTCTCCAGCCTCGCCGCGGCCTGGTAGGTAGGGCAGGTGTCCAGGCAGAAGCGGCACGCTCTGCATTTCGTAAGCTCGGATAGAAGTATAGCGCGGGTCTCTTCGGCGGTTTTCATGTCGCAACCTCTATGTGAGCGATGCCGAGTCCCGATACGACCTCGATGTAGCTGTCGACACCGAATCCGAAGAGGGTGAGGCTCTCGTCCTCGTAGCCGAAATACGTGGAGACAAACCCCTCGATGATATTGAAAACAACTGTAAAAACGGCAAGGCCGAACGCCGCTCCGAAATTGATGAGCTATCTTATACCTTATGTAAGGACCGGCAGCGAAGATGTCAAGACAGATCCGGGAATGAGTGCACACGATGCCGCACAGGATAATTCTTGCCCGAGGGCGACAGGCCATTATTCCCGTCGTCATCCACTCGTCGACCGGAACAAATCGAACGGCGGCGCTGTCTAAGACAAAAGAAGACATATCCTGGAAGGGAGTGGATATCGAGCCTGTCTGCGGACGAGCGAAAGGAGGTCGCGATGTATACCTTTAGATGGATTTCTGCGGTAGTGAAGTGCCTCTTCCCCCTGGTCGTCATGGTCGTCCTCATGATGCCCGGCCGGGCGTCGGCGACGGCCCAGATGTCGGATAAGCTGATCTACAAGGGGGAGACGGTCTCTATCTTTTCCAATCCCCTCGAATCGTTCTTCGATGCCTCCCATCGCCGCCCGGCCTTACCACCCGGCTCTACCGCCTGCTGGAGGGGTTACGTCGCCACATGGAAGATAGAGGACGGATACCTGTACCTCGTTAAGATGCAGGACTGCACCTCGGAAAAGGCGGAAATCCCCTTATCGATGATCTTTCAGGACCGCCCCAAGCCCGTCAGGGCCGACTGGTTCAGCGGGACCCTGCGCATCCCGCAGGGAAAGATGCTCCGTTATGTCCACATGGGATACGGCTCCATCTTTGAGCGGGACGTTTTCCTCTTTATCGAAAAAGGGAAGCTCGTCAGCGAGCAGGTGGTGGACAACACAAAGACGAGGCTCCCGTCAGAGAACGAGCGGGCCATCGACGAGTCTGAAAAAACTGAAAGAGTGGGAGGACAGCACCAGGAAGAAGCCCGGAATAGCCAATGCGCCCGCCCGTCCCGAGGGGGCGAGGCGATTCTTGATGGATGGCGCGGAAGCCTCGGTGTCGTCCGGGCCGGAGCATTTAAGGGCCGGAGCGAGTTTCGATGCATAATGCGTAAGACAAGGGGCCGCCGACCGGAGCGTACTACTGTACGTGAGGATCGTGCGGCCCCGCGGTCGAGCGCATTAGGCGCGAAAATAGCCCGGCCCCACCCCCGCCCGTCCCCTTTATTCTTCCAGCTTACCCAGCCAATAGTCCACCCGATCGATCAGCTCGGGGTCCTTCTCCACGTTCGCTATCTCGATGAGCAGGTTGGCCGCGGTCCTCGCAGGCAGGCGATGAATGGCGTCGATGACCTTGATCCTCGCATCCCTGTCCGCAATTTCCGCAAGCGTCCTCATCAATGCGACAATGGTCCTCCTCCTGCCGGCAGCGACAAAGCCTTCCACGAGAAGGCCCCGCAGCTCGGGGACCGTCTCTCTCCTCAGGTGGGCAAGGAGCGGATTGACAAGGGCGTCATCCCTTGTCCTGGCAAGCAGCCTGAGGGCAGCCTCCCGGATTTCGGCCTCGTCGCGGGCCAAAAGCGGCAGGACCGGCTCGAAGTCAAATCCCCGGCCCTCGTTCTCCGCCTCGTCCAGGAGCGGCGCCCAGTCCCTCCCGTGGAAGACCATGCTCCCCAGTATCAGCCCCATCTCCTTTTTCGTGAACATCATGCCGTGCTGCAGGTCCTCGATCATGTCGAGGTGCTCCGCGTCAAGAAAGCGCCCGTCGACTCCTGCGGCCCGCAGCACCTCCCGCATCTCCCTCTTGCGGGCAAATTCATCGAGCCCCAGGTACTGATAGAGGTGTTCCTTGAGCCGGCGGCTCGACAGCGTCCAGAAAGCGGTCGTCGACGCATCCTGCCGCCGGGCGATCCCCTTCTCCTCAAGCAGGTTCAGGTAGAGAGAGATCCTCTCCTTCGGAATGCGCGTCTCGAAGTGTATCTCTTCGAGGCTAAACCGCCTCAGCGTTTTTGCGCCATTCCCCGCAAGCACGGAGACCGTCTCCCTCAGCTCATTCCGGTCCGGGGCCGCACTTAAGGCCTCGTCAACCTTTTCTTTCACGAATTCGAGGGAGAGGGCCTCTTCCGGGCGGGGCAGAAGCGCTGCATCCGGCCGTCGACCGGACCTGCGTCGAAGACGGCCGACAGGCTCATGCCCTTGAACGGCTCGTACCACGAGAAAAATTCCTCCCTGTCCCCGAGGACCGCAAGGTACGCGTTTTCGTGTTCGAGGCAGAACCCGACAAACCTTTCGAGCTTCTCCCTCTCGTCGGGGTCTACCGTTTTCAGCCGCTCGCACCCGTCGATGATAAAGAAGCAAGGGCCGTCCGTGAGCAGCCTCTTGCAGATGGAGATGATATCCACCGCGCCGCCGGGAGGGATGAGACCGGCCTTTTCTACGGCTTCCCTCATTTCGTGGACGGGGTGGTCCCATATTTCCGCATAGAACACATTGGCCGAGATATGACGGAGCTGCGGGTACCACAAAGGAAGCCATCATCGTTGTCTTGCCCGCGGCGCCGTTCCCCACGACGATCACGTGCCTGTACCGGAACAGCTTGTCCAAAAGCCGCGACGCTTCCTCCCATCGGAGGTGCGGCAAACCCTGAAAGACCGTGAAGGGGAAGATGACCGGGCAGGTCGGGACAGTCCGCTATATCCCAGACGATCTGTCTATACTGAAAGCCGAGCCTGCCGTTCACGGCTTTCCGGAAGCGGTTGAAGCGCGTCTCCACGTACTCCCTGATCCGGTCGAGCACGTGGACCTGATAGGGGATCTGCGGCCTGCACGTCACGGAAATGAGCCCTTCCCTGCTGTCGATGGCTATGGCCGCCCCGCATCCCGGAGGCACGTCGAGATTCTGCTGTCTCCTCAGTATCGCATGGCATGAATCAACAGAGGAGATGTCCCACAGGAGATGGGCAAAATCGAAGAGTGCGCCGAGCATGGGCGCATTCCGGACTATCGCCTTTCTGGCGTCCTCCGCTATCTCCCATTCTATCGGGATCTTTTTTACCGAAAAGATCAGCGAGTTGACCAGCTCCATGGCGCCCTGCGGGATCTCGAGCCGTCTTGCGATCTCGTTGTTCAGGATGAGCGTCCTCGGCGGCGCGTCCATGGCATGCAGTATCTCGCGGCTGCGGCACCAGCCATACCGGCTCGCCGCGCCCATGTCGTGGAAATAAAGCGTGCAGAGGAGGACAAACAACTCCCCCGAGAACATCTCGCCCCTCCGGTCCTTCGGCTCCGGTATGAGGTTCTCGATGATGCCTTTCAACGCCTCG
Organism: uncultured delta proteobacterium; assembly: GCA_963729685.1. GTDB lineage: Bacteria > Desulfobacterota > Syntrophorhabdia > Syntrophorhabdales > WCHB1-27 > BOG-1155. The sequence continues at coordinate 112,949 of CAVSOX010000014.1, forward strand.
ATATGCGCCGTGAAGGGGGACGGACGAAAAAGGGAAGACCTCCTCCTCGCAGAAGCGCGCAAGCCCCATAAACTTTTCGTGGAGCTTGAGCTCTCTTTCCTTTTCCTTCAGGACGTCTTCGAGTCTCGATTGCATGTAAGGCGTCTTCCCACAAACAAGCCGCCAGGGCGCGGACTAAAGGTCGCTTAGGCTCACAAGAGGGCGGTCGAGGATCTGCCGGAAGAAGGGACTGCGTGTCAGGCTCTTGTCCTCCACAAGTAAATCAGCGGGCTCGCCACGAAAATCGACGAATATGTACCGACCATCACACCGATAAACAGGGCCAAAGAGAAATCAAAGAGCACATGCCCTCCGAGAACCAGAAGCGCCGCGATAACCAGCAGCACCGTGAGGGAGGTAATGAGGGTCCTGCTCAACACTTCGTTGATGCTGCCGTTGATCACCTTGCCGAGATCGGCCTTCGATTTCATTTTCGCCATGTTCTCCCTGATCCTGTCAAAGACGACGACCGTATCGGTAAGGGAATAGCCGGCGATGGTGAGGAGGGCGGTGATGAACAGGATGTTCATCTCCAGATGAAGCAGGTAGAATATGCCCAGGAGGGCGAGGACATCGTGAAAGGTGGCGATGGTGGCGGCGACCCCGAACACGAAATTGAACCTCCAGGCGATGTAGATGACGATGCCCAAAAGTGAAAGGGCTATGGCGATAATGGCGTGCTGCTTCAGGGTCTTCCCGACGCTCGAGCCCACCATGTTGCTGCCCAGGACCTGGAAGCCCTTGCCCGGCAGGCTGGCCGAGATGATGGAGCTTATCTTATCCTGAACCCGCTGGGGGCCCGTGTTCGTAAGCTTCGTTTTCAGGAAAAAATCGTTCTTCCCGGCTACTTCCTGAATCTGGACGTCCTCGATGCCGCCCTTAGTCAACGCGCTTCTGAGACTGCTTATGGGCACCGGGTCCGCAAACCTGATCTGCAGCTCGGTGCCGCCGGTAAAATCGACGCTCAGGTTCGCCTTGCCCAGGGAGACCATCACAAAGCCGAAAAGGCCGAGCCCACAAGAACCGCGGAGAGCACAAACATTTTGTTTCTCAAGCCCATGAAATCGATCTTCGTCTTCTTCGTGATCTCTCTAAATTTCATCAGATGCTCAGACTCCTCGGTTTATACTTCAGAAGTATCCAGTCAAAGATCGTCTTTGAGCCGAAAACTGCGGTAAAAAGGTTGATAATGATGCCGATGGCGAGAGTCACGGCAAAGCCTTTATAGGGCCGGTGCCGAACATGAAAAGGACGAACGTGGTGATGAGCGTGGTGATATGGGCGTCAAAGATGGTGACCCACGCCTTCGAGTAGCCGCCGTCAACGGCCGCGCGCACGGTCTTGCCGAGCCTCAGCTCCTCCCGGATGCGCTCGAAGATGAGCACGTTGGTATCGACGCCCATCCCTATCGTGAGGATGATGCCCGCGATACCGGGCAGAGTCATGGCAGGGGCGGTCCCGGGGGCGATGTTGGTCCAAAACGCCATCGTGCCGAGGAGATAGATGAGGTTCAGAAACAGGGCGATGTCGGCCACGATACCGGATGCCCGGTAGTAGAAGACCATGAAGACGATCACCATAAGCCCGCCCAGGACTGCCGCCTGGACCCCTTTTCTGATCGAGTCCTCCCCCAGGGTCGGACCGATGGTGATATTCTGTATCACGGTAACGGGGGCCGGAAGGGCGCCGGCCCGGAGCACGATGGCCAGGTCTTTTGCCTCGTCGGGCGAGAAGCCGCCTGTGATGGATGCCTTTCCGCCCGATATCCTTTCTCTCACCACCGGCGCCGAGTAGACCGTGTTGTCGAGGACGATGGCAATGCGCTTACCGACGTTCTCGCCGGTGATCCTGTCGAAAACCCGCGAGCCCTCGCTGTTGAATTCGAGGGCGACATAGGGCTCGTTGCGGAACTCGCCTCCTATCCTCACCCGGGCGTCCGTCAGCATGTCTCCTGTCAAAAGCGACTGCTTCTTCAGGAGTATGGGCGTTGTCGTCGTCACCCTCGTGTCCCTGTTCCTCGATTTCATCGTGAGCAGCTCGTCGCCTTCGGGGACAGCCCCCGACCCCGCCTTTGCCGCATTCTCCTCGTCCACGAGCTTGAATTCGAGCTGGGCGGTCTTGCCGATAAGCTCGAGCGCCCTCTCCGGGTCCTTCACGCCGGGGAGCTGCACGAGGATATTGCTCTCTCCCTGTGTCTCGATGACCGGCTCGGACACCCCGAACTGGTCGATCCTGTTCCTGATCGTCTCCAGGGCCTGATGGACCGCGTTATCTTTCAGACTGGCGACCTCTTTTTCCGAATACGTGAGATCGAGGGCCAGGTTATCACCTTCGTTCCTGCTCGCGCTCACTTTCATATCGGGCAGCTCTTTGCCCAGGAGATTGTACAGCTTCTCACGCTGGTCCGCCTTGACCACCACGGAGATGCTGCCCGCCCCTTTGTCGAGCCCCACGAACCTGATGGATTCGCGGATCATGCCGTCCTTCAGCTGGTTGAACTTCCTGTCCAGCATATTCTCCATCAGTTTTTTTGTATCGAGGGCGAGGAGGAGATGCATGCCTCCCTTCAGGTCGAGACCCAGGTGTACCTTGTCCGACGGGAAATATTTCTTCCACGCCCCCTCCAGCGCGACGACGTTGGGCAGAAGAAAAACGACGAAGATGAGCAGCAACACAAATATGAGAATGGCGCGGAGCTTCACTGATTTAAGCACTTATACCCTCATGCGCGAACGGTTGATATCGCAAAAAACGCTAGAGAATAAACTTGAGGCGTGCTTGTTGTCAAGGGAGTTCTTTCAAAACAGGGGCCTGCCGGTCGCTTTTTGCGCCTCGGCCGGAAAAGGGTCTTCTCGCCGCGCGAAAAAGCCCCATTGTCCGGCTCCTACTCCGCGTTCAGTGCCGGCTTGGCCGCCTTGTGCTTCATCCAGAGCTTCCCGACCACGATGACCCCGACGGTGAAGACCGCCTGCACGCCATAACTGGTATAGACGCTCGGGTGGAAGATCCTCTCTATAAACGCGTCGCTGATGATCATGTCGCCGGCCACCCTGCCCAGCACTGCCGCGCCCAGGGTGACGATGACAGGGTATCTGTCCATGAGCCGCGAGAGCATGTCGCTCGCGAACACCACGATGGGGATGCTGCTTCCCAGTCCGAAAAGAAGCAAGGCTACGTTGCCCTTGCAAGCCCCGGCAACACCGAGGACGTTATCCGTGCTCATCACGAGGTCGGCAATCAGGATCGTCACCACCGCTTTCCCCAGCGTATGGATCTCTTTCTGGTTGTCGTCGTCGCCCGTCCCCTCGATGAACAGTTTTACCGCGATCCATGCGATCAGCCATCCACCGACAAACTTCAAAAAGCTTATCTCCAGGAGCTTCGCGCAAAAAAAGGTAAGCACGATCCGCAGCACCACGGCCAGGGCGGTACCGAGGATGATCCCCTGAAGCCTCTGCTTGCGTGCCAGCGAGCGGACCGCCAGGGCGATCACGACCGCATTATCGCCGGATAGAATAATGTTGATGAAGATGATGCTCAACAGAGCAAGCCAGAAATCCGTGGTGAAAGATACGTTACATATGCTTCCCCAGTCCATAATGCCTTACCCTTCCTTTTGTTTGATGCGGCACACGCGCCAGCGAATATACGATGCCCCCCCATCGCCGTCGTGTCGAAGCAGAGTGGTCCCAACAACTGCCGTCAAATCGTTTAACCCGCCCCTGAATGTCATCAACTACGCTTTCCTCAAAAAACAAAGCCGCATGCCTTTTTTTGCCTCACGCGGTACCCACCCGCCGCGAATAAGCGCCGTGCGACAACAAAATATACCATAACCTTGGTACGTACGCCATACTATTCCGGACCCCCCGTCAGCCTTCTATCACCCCCTGCTCCCGTGGACGGAAATCTCCCGTGCCTTCCGGTGTTTTCCGTGGGTTTTGCGCTTCTGCGGCAAAAAAAATGTTCCCTTATCCTGGTGCTGTGGTATAGTAATGACCTGTATGGACCTGGAAAAAAAGATCGGCATACTGCTCATCGCCATCGGTATCTGCATACCCCTGTGCACCGTCCCCTACCTCTCCGGTTATTCAAAGGAGAAGTCCATTTTCGGCAACCTTTACGGTCTCGCGATCGAGATAGGAGCGGATAACCGGGCCCCTGCCGATCAAGCCATCACCCTCGAAAAATCGCATCGCAAGGGCCTCGATTTTTCAAGAATCAAACCCAGGAGGATACCCTTCAGGTTCTTCCTGGCTGGCACGCTGATCTTCTTCTACATGGGGATCGTCCGCATCGACAGGGCCAGGCGCAGGGAGCGCGACCGGATCGAAGGCTCACATATTGATACCGGGCCGCCCGAAGGGCTCTAGATCCTCCGGGACGTTTGCGCCCTCTCGACTAGAGGCCGTTGTACACGATCTTCCCGCCCACGATAGTGACAAGGTTCCTCCCCTTGAGCGCACGTCCGTGGAACGGGGTGTTCCTCCCCTTCGACGCGAAGGCGTTCTTGTCGACCGTCCACTCCGCCGTGTCGCTGAAGATGATAAGGTCGGCGGGTGAGCCGGGGGCGAGCACCCCATAGGGCAGATTGAGGAGCCGCGCGGGGTTTACCGTCATTTTGGCAAGGAGGCCCGTGAGGTCGAGGACGCCCCCGTGCACCAGCGCCAGGGAAAGGCCCAACGCGGTCTCCAGCCCGGAGATCCCTGACGAGGCCATGTCGAACTCCACGTCTTTCGAGACGTGGTCGTGCGGCGCGTGGTCGGTGGCGATGATATCGATCGTCCCGTCCCGCAAGCCCTCTTTGACGGCCGCCACGTCCTCCGGAGACCGGAGCGGCGGGTTTACCTTGGTGTTCGTGTCGTAGCCGAGGGTCGCCTCATCGGAAAGGGTGAAATAGTGAGGGCACGTATCGCACGTCGCCTTCGGATACGTGCTTTTTTCCTCCCTCATGATCCCTACCGTCCCCCGGGTCGATATATGGGTGATGTGAACGGGCGAGTCGACGTACCGTGCGATGGCGATGTCCCTCCGGACCATGACCTCTTCCGCGATCGAGGGGACCGCGTCGAGGCCCGAGAAGAGCGACGCGTGACCCTCGTGGACCACGCCGTGGGAGAGGTCCTCGTCCTCGCAGTGGCAGATGACGGCGAGCCCAAACAGCCGCGCATACTCAAGGGCCTTCAGGAAAAGCCCGCTGTTCTTCACCGATCTCCCGTCATCCGAGATGGCGACCACCCCCGCCTCGTGCATCTCTCCCATCTCGGACAGGCTCGACGCCCCCGAGGCCCCTGGTGATCGCCCCGGCCGGGAATACCCGGACCACGCCCTCCGAACGGGCCTTCTTCATGATATATTCGGTGACGCTCTTATTATCGTTTACCGGGTCCGTATTGGCCATGCAGACGATTGACGTGAAGCCGCCCCGCGCCGCGGCCATCGTCCCGGTCCTGATCGTCTCCTTCCACTCGTAGCCCGGCTCTCTCAAATGCGTATGCACGTCGATAAGGCCGGGCGCCACGATCAGCCCGTCTGCGTCGATGACCCTATCGGCCTCGGTCCGCGCGATCTCCTTGTCGATCCGCGCAATGGTGCCGCCGCGGATCAGCACGTCGACGACCTCGTCCCGGCAGGTCCCGGGGTCGATAAGGCGGCCTTTTCTGATAAGGATCAACCCTCACCTCCCGAAAGCAGGTAGAGGACCGCCATCCTCATGGCAACGCCGTTCTCCACCTGGTTGAGGATCACCGAGTAGGGGCCGTCGGCCACCTCGCTGCTGATCTCGGTGCCCCTGTTCAGGGGCCCGGGGTGCATGATGATCACGTTTTTCCGTGCCTGCCTCAGATGCGCCTCCTGAAGACAATAGAGGGAGGAGTATTCCCTTATGGAGGGGATGGAGGAGGTGCCGCCCCGCTCTTTCTGTATGCGGAGCATCATGATGACGTCCTTGCCGGCTACCGCCTCTTCCAGACGGTGGCTCACCTTGACCCCCAATTCTTCGAGGCGGGGAGGCAGCATGGTGGGAGGCGCGCAGCAGGTCACCTCCGTGTCGAACTTCTTCAGGGCGAATATATTCGACCGGGCAACCCGGCTGTGGATGATGTCCCCGACAATCGCGACCTTCAGGCCGTCCAGGGTTTCCTTCTTTTCCCTCATGGTGAAGAGGTCGAGCAGGGCCTGGGTCGGATGCTCGTGAGAGCCGTCACCGGCGTTGATGATCGCCGAGTCGAGGACATTCGCGAGCATGTGGGGCGCACCCGGCATGCTGTGCCTGATGACGATGACGTCGGGCCGCATCGATTCGAGGTTCTTTCCCGTGTCCTTGAGGGTCTCCCCTTTGGCCGCGCTGCTCGAGCTCGTCGATATGTTGATGGTGTCGGCGGAGAGGCGTTTGGCGGCGATCTCGAAGGAGACGCGCGTCCTGGTGCTCGGCTCGTAAAAAAGCGTAATGACCGTTTTGCCCCGAAGGGTGGGCACCTTCTTGATGTCCCTCCGCGAGACGTCCCGGAACGAGTCGGCCGTGTCGAGAAGCAGGAGTATCTCTTCCCGCGACAGCTCCCTTGTGCCGAGTAGGTCCTTGCGAGTCCAGTTCATAGTGATCTTCGAGAGCAGGACCGCGTCTTGCGCGTCCATTTCCTGAAGCTTGACGGAAACCTCCTCTTCCTCGGTGACCGCGCTGTACCGGATCCCCGTATAATCCGGCTGGATCGGCAATTCCCTCGAGCCCCGGTCGACAAGGACGGCAAGCTGGATCTTCTTCGGCCTTCCAAGGTCCATGATGGCATCGATTGCCGCCCTCGTCGTCCTCCCCGTGTAGAGGACATCATCGACGAGGACGATGGTCATATTATTCACGTCGAAAGGGATATCCGTCTTCTTCACTTCGAGGGTCGCCTTCATTCTCGCGATATCGTCCCGGTACATGGTGATGTCGAGTATGCCGAAGGGCAATACCCTCCCCTCGATCTCTTCTATCCTGTCCCGTATCCTTTTTGCCAGAAAAATACCCCTGGTCCTGATCCCGATAAGACCGAGGTTCTTCGATCCCTGGTTCTTTTCCAGGATCTCGTGGGCGATCCTGCTGATGGACCGTTCTACTGCCTTGTCGTCGAGGAGGACCCGTTCCATTTAGTCACCCATCGAGATCGCCCGGTGCGGGCAGGATTCGATACAGGCAGTGCATTCGATGCAATCCTCCGGCCGCGCAACCGCGATCACGCCGTCCTGATCTTCAAACACCTCGTAAGGGCACGTATCGACACACTCCTTGCACGTCTCGCACAGGTCCTCGGAAATGTACGGCCGCATGTGTTGGTATGATAAATATTTTGGAGAAAAAATGCAATCCCTAAAAAATCAGCTTGTGGTGCGCAAAAAGCGCCCGGCCCGGCCCGGCCATAATATTTGTTGACATACCTTCGCAGAATATTATATATGTTGTGTCGTTTGTGAGATTTTTCATTAACGACGCGGGAGGTCGCGTAAGGCTGTCATTCGGTGAGGTTAACAGGTGCGCTTTTGCGAGAGGTGCGGTCGTCCTTCGAATCTTTCGCTGACGGTACATTTATTTTCGCAAGTATGCGGTTGCAGTAAGAATTCTTTCGAGGGAGGTTGTGAATGAGTTTCAACGAGATTTGGGACTTGCTCGTCGGCACGATGCAGACTACCGGTCTTCCCGCGCTTTTCTCTGCCGTGGGCTGGAAATACGTCATCATGTGGGCGATAGGCTGCTTTTTCCTCTACATGGCCATTGTCAAAGATTTTGAGCCCCTGCTTCTCCTGCCTATCGGGTTCGGCATATTCCTGGTAAATTTTCCGAACACACCCCTCTTCGGGTTCCAGGACGGACACCCTCAACTGCTCCAATTCTTCTATAAATACGGCATTATCTGGGAGGTAATCCCCTGCCTCATATTCCTCGGTCTCGGGGCCATGACGGATTTTGAGCCGCTCATCTCGAACCCCAAGATGCTCCTCATAGGGGCCGGGGCACAGCTCGGCGTCTTCGTCACCTTCACCGGGACCATCCTGGCCGGCTTCACCATTAAGGAAGCTGCGTCGGTCGGCATCATCGGCGGCGCCGACGGCCCGACAACCATCTACCTCACCGCGAAGCTCGCGCCCCACCTGCTCTCGGCCAATGCGCTGGCCGCGTACTCCTACATGTCGATGGTGCCCATCATCCAGGCGCCGATCATGCGGGCAATGACGTCGAAGAAAGAGAGGCTCATCAAGATGAGGGTGGTGAGGAAATGCTCCAGGACGGAGCTGGTACTCTTCCCTCTTATCTGCGGCGGCATCATCGCCCTGTTGGTGCCCGCGGTCATGCCCCTCATGGGTATGCTCATGTTCGGCAACCTGATGAGGGTCTCAGGCGTGGTAAAGCGCCTGACCGATACCGCGGCGAACCCGCTCATGGATATCGTCACCATCTTTTTGGGGATCGCCATCGGCGCCTCCATGCAGGCCCATGTCTTCCTGACCTATAAACCCTTGATGGTCTTCCTTCTCGGTCTCCTCGACTTCGTCGTCTGCACCGCCGGCGGCATCCTCACGGTCAAGGTGATCAACCTCGTGGCCACGGAAAAGATCAACCCCCTTATCGGCAACTCCGGTGTTTCCGCCCTGCCCATGTCTCCGAGACTCTCCCAGATAATAGGGCAGCAGTACGATAAGAAGAACTACCTGCTCATGCACGCCATGGCGGCGTGCCTCGCCGGCTCCATCGGCTCGCCGGCGGCCGCAGGCATGCTCATATCCATGTTTGAGTAGGAGGCGCACATGAAGACCTTACTATATGCAATATGCGCAATTGCGGTGGTTGCGGCGGCGTTCGCGCCGGCCTCATCCTATGCCTTCGCCAGCGGCCCGGCGCCCTGGGGCGCACCCGTCATGCCGGGGGGCAAGATCGTGAAGACGGAAGACACAGCGGTCTACTATGAGTATAACGAGCCCTACGACAAGGTGCTCGCCTGGTACAGGGACGCGTTGAAAGACTACCGGGATAAAGCGATGAACATCGACTTCACCAAGTACCGGGACTGGAAAGAGCAGATGTACATCGAGGACCAGGGAGCGGCAAACTGGCATTCCATAGGCATCTCGAAGACCGGGGGGCCGGTCACCACCGTGAAGATCGTGAGAGACAACTTCACCTGGATCTTCAGCACCCTCCTCATCCGGTTCGCCGGTGTTTTTGCCGTCCTCTGCATCCTCTGGATCCTCCTCAACATCAACAGCGCCGTCATGAAGAAGTTCTTCTCGAAGCAGCCGGCGAAGGCGAAGGCCTAAAGACCGGCCTTCCGATTGACCAAAAAAGCCCCTCTTCTTCCCTGAAGAGGGGCTTTTTTATGGGCCGCCACAACGCGACGTCTTAACTTAAGGCGGGCGTATACCCGGCCAGGTCGTAAATGCCCAGTTTCCGCTCTATGGATTCGACGCGGGCGACCATATGCTCGAAACCGTTCTCACCGAACAGCTCGTTCTCCTTCTTCTCGAAAGCATCGCCCATGGCATCGTACTCCTTTTCCTCGAGGAGGCCGTGAAATGCAGGGAAAAGTATGGTATCCTCGCGGGCGGCGTGGGGGCGGTACATGCGGATGAACTGCCGGAGGCAGCCCGTAAGCCGTCGCCGGTCCTCGGAATGTCCTCAGGGCCTCATGGCCGGAGAGCCGGAGCACGACGGCGGTGAGACGCCTCCCCGCCTGGTGCTGCCGCAAGAGCACGTCGACCAGGTCGGCGAGCGGGCCTGCCTTTTTCATGCGCGGAAAAATATGCTCCTCCTCCAGCTTCTCGTGATAATCCTCCACGAAGGAGCGGATTATGCCGGCCGATTCGGCAAGCGTCGCCGCCTGGCCGTCCCGGCGCTGCCCGAGCCGCCGGACCCATTCCTCGTAGATCAGCAGCACCCTCCGGAGCACCCCGTGCTCGCGCATGAGGTCTTCGGCCGGTGACACCTCCACGTCCGCTTTTTGAGCCGGGACCGCCGTTTCGGCGAGCAGGCCTGCCCGTCCCCGCTGCGGCGAGCATCCCCGCGACGCCGCCGGATGCGACGAGAAAAGCCCTCCTCGTGAATTCTTTCGGTCTCATCATCCCACGCCTCCTTCGTTCTTATGCAGCGTCGAGCCCCCGGACGTCCTCTCGGCCGCCCCCTGTACCTATCCCGTATCTAAGACGGGCGTGAAAGGTTGTCAACAAGGCGAGGGCGCTCTCGCCCTTTTTTTGTCAACAACGCGGAGAAATTGGTATAAGCTTTGAGAAAAACAGGAGGGCTACGCATGGAAGCACGGACGATGCGCGCCATGGTGCTCGAAGAGCCGGGCAGACCGCTCGTAAAAAAAGTTGTGCCCCTCCCTGAGCCGGGGCCGGACCAGGTACTGGTGCGTGTCCACGCCTGCGGCGTCTGCCGTACCGACCTTCACGTGGTGGACGGCGAGCTGCCCCATCCCAAGCTGCCTCTCATCCCCGGCCATGAGATCGTCGGCACCGTCGTCACAGACAGGCAGCCCGGCAATCCCGTTCAAGGCGGGGATGAGGATCGGCATACCCTGGCTGGGCTCCACCTGCGGCCGTTGCCTGCCTTGCGAGACCGGGCACGAGAACCTCTGCGACAACCCGCTCTTCACCGGCTACACCATCGACGGCGGCTATGCGGACTACACCGTCGCCGACCACCGGTACTGCTTTCCCCTGCCCGCCTCGTACGAAGACGCGGAGGCGGCCCCCTTGTTGTGCGCGGGATTGATAGGGTACAGGTCGTACCGCATGATGGGCACGGACGTCCGCCACCTCGGCATCTACGGGTTCGGCGCGGCCGCCCACATCATTGCCCAGGTTGCCGTCCACCAGGGCAAGCAGGTCTATGCCTTCACCCGGCCGGGCGACACGCAAGCGCAGTCTTTCGCGAGGAAGTGCGGCGCGGTATGGGTAGGCGACTCCACGTCGAGGCCGCCTCTCGCCCTCGACGCCGCCATCATCTTCGCCCCCGTCGGCCCCCTCGTCGTGGAGGCCCTACGCAGCACGGCAAAGGGCGGATGCGTCGTCTGCGCCGGTATCCACATGAGCGATATCCCCTCCTTCCCCTACCGTCTGCTGTGGGAAGAGCGGGTGATACGCTCCGTGGCCAACCTGACGAGACAGGACGGGGATCAATTCCTCGCCCTCGCCCCCGAGGTCCCGGTGCGGACGGAAGTGGAGCGCTTCCCCCTCGACAAAGCCAACGAGGCGCTGGGGCGGTTGAGGTCGGGAGAGATCCAGGGGGCGGCGGTGCTGGTGATGACGTAGGCCGCTCTTCGTATTTTGACGGCCGCCGGCGTGGAGGAAATCTCCCGCTGCCGCGCTCTGCTCGCCCTGTGACGCTCCGACGTACGTTGCCACCCAGCCAAGGCAATATGGAGGCTGGGTGCCCGGCGCATCGCCTGCGGTCTACGGGGCTCACAGTGCATCGACATCCCATCGATCCCTCCATGCCGCCGTCCACCCGATCCGGGTCCTGTCAGCCTCCAGTCGCTGACACTCCCCGGAAGTAAAAAAGCACTTGCCTTGGATTAAGCGATCCGCTGTGCCTTCATACCTTTCACCTGCAAATCGATGAGACCAGTCGGCCGCGACGGAATCGAAGATTATCGAAAGCTGCGCTCCAAGTTAAAGATCAACGAAACCAACGCAAGCATCGCAGGGTGAATACAAAGGCGGTGAGATCCCGATTGTGAAAAAGACTTGTTCCTCTACGGTTTTGCATTCTATACTGAATGCGCATGAAAGTACTTAGTGTCCGTGAGGATGACACTGAGCGTTTGACAAGCGTGAAGAAGCTATGGAGAACACATAGCGACACGCTCGGCTTTTTTCCCGAAGGCGCCTTTCAAGATCATTCCTCTAAGGGCTGGGTTTTGGCCGCTGAATCAAAAGACGGAGAATTTCTGGGCTACCTGCTTTATCGCTGTGTGAGCCGAGGAGGTCCTTGGCCCATAGCCGTCATAGTTCACCTGTGTGTAATGGACGAGTCTCGGCTTAACGGTATCTCCAGAGCGCTGGTGGACCATCTCTTTGTACGGGCTGATAAGAGCTTCCTGCGGGTTGAAGTGAAGTGCAGAAAAGACTATACGGCTGATAAGATTTGGCCCAAATTGGGCTTTACTTACGCTGATGAGGAAATAGGTCGATCAGGGCTTCCGGTCATTAAATGGCAAAGGGAGTTTCGACAAGCTACCTCTGCTGAATCTTTTTCAATTACAACAGACGCCAAAGAAATTCAGGGCAGTGTTGGACGCCAACGTCCTCTACCGACTTCAGGACGCAATTCCAGAAGCATCCGAACACGAGCAACTCCGCCTTGCCGAAGAGGCAAAAACACTTAACGAAGATTGGATTAGCGATGACGTGCATTTCTTGATAACTGACGAGACTCTCAACGAAATTCACAGGAACGCAGATCGCGCCGAAAGGCAACGACGTCGTGTTTTTGCACGGAAATATGAAAGGGTCAGCTATGACCCTGAGAAAGAAAAGGAACTACGAGAGCGCCTCACCATTCTTTTTCCCGACCGTGAAGGTGGCAGCCTTAGCTCTGATGGCATTCAATTAAGTCAAAGCATTGCCGCTGGCGCTAGCTGCTTCATCACTCAGGACCGAGCGCTACTCAAGCGAGCGAACCAGGTAAGCAGTCAATTCGGCCTCAGCATACTTTCTCCGGCAGAACTTACGTGCCGGGTTGATGAAGTTCTCAGAGAAACTCAATATCGACCAGCATCGCTGGCAGGCAGCAAGCGTTTGAATAGGTCCAGAATCCAAAGCAATGAAATGGCAAGTCTATACATCGATTTCTTAGGAACAAGCGAGAAAAAGGGAGAATTCGAAAGTCGGGTCCGGACTTTTGTTGCTCAACGAGAAAAATACAACTCTGAGGTTTGGCGAGATGCGGGCGGTAAACAGCTTGCCCTTATGGTGTTTGAAGCAGTCGAAGACATAGAGATGCTTGTGCACATCCTAAGGATCTCAAATTCGACCCTCGCCGACACAATCGCTAGGCATATCCTGCGACACGCCGTTCTCTCTTCTGTGAAGCAAAACTGCATATCCACACGCATTATTGATGGCCACTTTCCGAGTTATCTATCCGATGCATGCGAAGAGTTTGGTTTTGTGAAGGGAAACGATGGGTGGGTTAAACTCAACCCCTCCTTCATAGGGAGCTGGCAAGACCTACTGCGTAACCTTGAAAACCTCAGGCGCAAGCTCACGTCAAGCCATCCGGCCAGTGAGCTTGCAGAGCGAGTAATCGGAAATGTGATTGCTAACCCTCAGATCAGCCTTGTAGACACTGAGAGACGCCTGTGGCCTGTTAAGATTATTGACGCTCCCTTGAGAAATTACATCGTTCCGATTTGGCCGAGTTGGGCCCAACACCTGTTCGACGCAGGTATCGCTGATGAAACTCTCTTGGGAGCGAGGGAAGATTTAGCGCTACGACACGAAAACGTATATTATCGCAGTAGGAGTTTCAGCGGTGGACTGTCGGCACCTGCCAGATTCTCTGGTATGTGACGTTTCAGAAAGGGTACGCTCAGTGCAAACAGCTTAGGGCTTGCTCCTTGCTTGATGAAGTCGTTGTTGGGCCAGCGAAGCATCTTTTTAATCGATTCAAACGATTGGGAATCTATGAGTGGCGAGATATTCTTCAGACCACCCGCAACAAGCCTCGGGAGTATATCATGGCTTTAAGGTTTAGCAATACGGAAGCGCTATCCCGCCCTATTGACCACAAGACATTGGCTCAGTTTCTCGTGAAGGAATCGGGTAAGAGGCCCGTGTTCAGGTCACCGCAGACCATTTCTGCGCGAGCATTCGACCGTCTGTATTCATTCGGACATGGGATGAAGGAAAGCATATGACACACTCGGCAATACTTTTTTCAATTACACCCAAGAACGCAGCAAAAATTCTGACAGGGAGCAAACGCATCGAGCTTCGACGAAGGAGACCCAATGTTTCCAAAGGCGACCTCATGCTCATTTATGTGACGTCTCCGCAAAAAGCACTTCGGGCTATTTCCGTAGTCGAAGCCTTGTCGTATGCGAAGCCAGATGACCTTTGGGATAGCGTCAGAGAAAGAGCCGGCGTTACGTTTTCGGAGTTTATCGAATACTTTGCCGGGGCACGCATGGGCTATGCGATAGCATTCCGTTCGGTCCAAGAACTCATAACGCCCATCAAGCTGACAACCCTTAGAGGGTTGTGGCCCGGATTTCATCCGCCGCAAAGTCACCAATACTTTTCGCCAAAAGAATTAGCGAAATTAGGTCTTCCCACCCCGGCTTGCAACGAGTGTTCTTCGGCGGTTAAATCTTGATTTGTTGGCGCGGCTTTTGGGCGCGGACATGTCAAGGCTGACCCTGAATCCGCTTCGTTGACCAATCACCTTTTTGTCATAAAATACGAGACAACCCAGATCATGAGGCCAACTGCAAATGCGATAAACGGGCCATGGCCTTGACCCCAGGAGGATTTCAACGAAGGAGCCCGCCGCATACAACACAGGAATTGCACCGATGATGATCCCGGTGATTCGATAGAACTTCCGATCGAATAAATTGCCGGCATTTTCAAGAAGTGTATTTTTGGTGTCATCAATTTTCGTTGAGAGGGTACTTGTTTCCTTTTCAATCTTACTCGATAACTCAGCTGTTTTTTGCGTGAACTCTTCTTTCATGACGCGCACGTCTGCGGAGACAAGCTCAAACTTTCCGTGTAGCGCCATAAGCTCGGTACCAATATGGTCGAAGGGATAACCAGCTTCTTTGAGCCTGTTTCTTCGGATCTATACGGTCGATGTTTGATGAAACGATTTTGGACTTTGGGATATCTGCTGGAATACGGCGACTAGACCTAGCAATGCCTTGAGTGTTCTGGTAGCTGTCCTTCTCTCGCTCCCCGTAAGCGACTTCTGGGGATTCATCTTTATCTAATGCAAAAATAGTCAACTTGAAAATCGGTTCCCCGTATTGAATGATGAGGTTCTGGATAGAGCCATTACGGAGACTCCAGTTCAACCGGCCCTTAAACCCGGCGTCAATCTTCGTAGCGACCTGTGAGATACCTTCTCGCATCATTGTCGTCGTAGGAGTTATGAGACCCATCAGCATCATGCCAGGCAATTCTGATTGTATGGCATCTATTGTAAAGTCGATTTCTTCAAGACTTGTTATTACGACGGTTTCTCCTGGACTAACCTGGAGGAAGATGCCCGGACTTAGTTCCTTTTCTTCACCGGTTGAGTGAAACCGAACGTATTTCCCGAGCCGAAGCTCGATTCCGTTGGGATTCAGCAATTTCTCATCGGCATCGATCAAGACACGGCCTATGAGTCGCTTTATGTCCTTATCGGGTAGGATCCTAGCCACGCGGTCTTTTCCGTCCTCGCACCTTCGGCACTAGCCATATGCCTTCAGGGCTGCTGAGTCGACGTCACAAGCAGATCCTTGATTTCTCATTTGGGTCATCCCACTAGTCCAGTCTACTACTGTTTACCACCCGTACCTTTGTATTGCAAGAAAAACTTCGAAAAAAAAACTTCGAAAAACCTTCGGCCGCTCGATTTCAGGAAGAACGAAGTGGTGAAAATACTTACCGAGTCCTTGCGCACGCCTTTCTCTAGCCGGGGATGCCGCCCGAAGGCGTAAGAGCGCAAGAACAGGCGGTTCGTATCATTCCGTCCAGTTATAGGTAATCGCCACCCTCTTTGATTTAGTAAAATAGGTTAACCAAACCAGGGAAAAAATGGTAGGGCCGACGGTAGTAAAAAAAGCAATCTTACCGAAAACAAGAAAACCGGCCGCGAGGTTCAGAGCGCCGAGTCCCAGGGTGCAATAGATCCATCTCAACGTATGGCTGGGCGCGTCGCTTCTCTTTTTCAAAAGGAGGACCAGCGTATAAACGCCATACGCGCCGACTGCAAGGCAGCATGCGGACTGCGCCAGCACCACGCCGCTCGGATTCCCGAACGCATAGATGAGACCTGCCAGTCCGACTCCGAGCATATGGAGTAAATTGAAAACGAGCAGCACGATGAACAGCAATAATATGCCTCTCACGCCGGTGAGTTTCCTCGTACGTTCTGCTATTTTGTTCTTTACGTTTTCTTGCGCCGCATCGAGCTCGTCCTGCGGCGTTCCCCTTTTTTGCAATTCATTTTGCATCAGGGCAATGGCTTCGCCCTCGTACTGATTTCTTTCGAATGTAATCGATCTTACTAAGTCCTCCGTAGACCACGAAACGTATCTCTGTTCCATTTCTTTGAGGCTGTCATCATCCATCGTTCCACCCTCGACGCGTGCCCGGGAAACTCTCGCCGGTCAGGCGACAGTGCCGGTAAGATAGTCCAAAAAGGGCTTCATCGCCCCGAAGGTGTCGATGAGCCGGTCCGATACGAGTTTCGTTGTGACTCGGTTTCATGACCGCCCGGCTACAAGCGCCAGGAAAGTATCGGGCTTCACGATGGAGACGCCACGAAAGAAACCAATATCCGTCAAGTGGTGATCCCCGGAAACGACGAAATCCGCGTTGCCTTCCAATGCGCAGGCCAGTATCTTGTTGTCCTCGGGATCGTCCTTGACCTCATCCACTTCCATCGCTCCGGGAACAAGAACGATGACCTCCACAAGGGCCACAAGGAATCGGTCTATCTCTTTCGCCGTTGACTGATGTATTCTTTGCAGCTTGGGCCGAAGAAGAGCCCTTCTGATCTCGTCGAGTATCTCTTTTGAAAGACATATCTCCACTGCGCCTATCCGGGCTAACGAGAGAATCTGCGCCGGTTTTCCGGTCGGCACCAGATACGCGCTTACTACGACATTCGTATCAAGGACAACCCTAAGCCCGCCTTCGCGCCCTTTTGGCTGTCCTCTGCTTTTTCGTTTCCTTCACCGCTTCGTCGATCAACTTGCCAATTTTCTGCGGGTCCTCGTCCTTCATCTTCTCGTGCATTTCATCGAGCATCTTCCAGACCTCCGCCTTCCCCTTGTCGATCATTACTTTCGGACGGATAACCACCTCTGATCCCTTTATCTGAAAATCGACGATATCGCCTTCCTTGAGGTTAAGGGATTCTCTCACTTCTTTGGGAAACGTGACCTGACCGCTACGCAGAACTTTGGCCCACGGCATAATCTCGACTCCTGTCTATGTATTTATGTAATTATGTAATCAAGTATAGACAATCGGTGAAAGCCTGTCAAGGGGGGCATTTGGGGGACTGTTTCTCAACGTTCCCGGTTCAGGGCGACCGCGAAGGGCGCAAGTCGAGGGGAGACCCGGCAGATCCTAATCCGGTCAGGCGACAGTGCCGGTAAGATAGTCCAAAAAGGGCTTCATCGCCCCGAAGGCGTCGATGAGCCGGTCCGCGAAGCCATCGGCGCATACATCCTCGTCCGGAAACGAGCGTGCGACGTAAACCTGCTTGAGCTTCAGTATTTCGGCGGCGGGATGGTCCGCTGCATAGCCGCGAGGCGCTTTCGTGAGCTTCTCGCCCTTCAGCCCGCCGAACATCCTCAAGAACTCCGGGGCTTCGACGAGCGTGAGAATGGGCCGGGGGTCGCGGTCGACCGCGTGTCGGAACGTGGCCAGTTGCTCCGATTTAGGCTCCCAGAGCCCACCTGCCGCCATCGTATCGCCCGGGCACAGGCGAAGGCCGTATCCGAAGCGTCCCGACTTCTTTCCTCCCGGAGCGATCAACGCCGCCATCCATGTCTTGTACGGGGTCTTGTCCCTGGAGAAACGAAGGTCCCGGTAGATCCGCATGACGCAGTCCTTGGCCGTGAGGCCGGTGAGATCGTCTTCAGAGGCGGACAAGCGACCGATCAGCTCGTCGACGAACCCTTCGAAGATCAGCCTCGCCTTTTCAAAGGCGCCCTTCTGTTTGTTGAACCAGGTCCGCTCGTTGTTGAGGGCCAGGTCCGACAGGAAGTCAAGCACATACCTGAGATCGAAAGAAGACATGCGAAAACCTCCGCTCACCGATTTTGGGGACGCCTTTGCAAACATTGATGATTGTAACACTCGATTGTAACACCCGCCATCGGCTCGGTCGAGTAAAATCTATCCTTTTCATGCACAACAGCCTTTTGTCACCCCTGGTTGTCGGCCCTCCATGTCCCCCCTGGTTGTCACCCCTCCATGTCACTTTGACAGGAGAGCGGAAAACTGGGAAAATGTTATGAGCACCCTTCCCTCCCTGTCGGTCGGGTGGGTAGAAAGGGCATAAGCCCCGGCCCGTTTGAGCCGGCATCAGCGTTCCCGTAGACCGGCGCTCGCTCTTTGACAACTCAAGCTGACAACCGTGGCCGGAAAGGGTCCTCTTCCGGTTCGCGCTTCACGATTCGCGATTCGCGTTAGGTCGCCCCCCCCCCCCCGAAACCGTGCACTTTCGTGCACAATCGTAAACACCATTGTGGAAATGTCTTGCGAGAGTATGGAATCAGAAAGAGGGGTGCTGAGACGGTTTGTGAAAATCCGTGCTGGAAAGGGTAAAAAGAGGGTCAAAAAACAGTAAAAAATGGCAAAACCGACCGTTTTTGCGCGTGTTCGTTCACAACGGCGGTCCACCCGCATCCGTTGGCTGGGGATCGCCTCTTATGGAAAAAGCGTCAACTGCGAGGACCTGGTGTCGAGGATCTCGCGTATCTGTTTCAGCAGCTTCTCTATCACGATAGGCTTTGAGATCATGGGTATCCCCTCCCTGCTGATCCCTTTCTTCGAGAGGATATCGCCCGTATAGCCGCTCATGAAGACCGCCCTTATGTCGGGTCTGATCTTCTTCAGCTCGATATACGCCTCTTTGCCGTTTTTCCTGGGCATAATCACGTCGAGGAGCAGAAGATCGATGCCTTCCCTGTTTTCGTTGAACTTCTCGACGGCATCGACCCCGTCAACCGCCTCGATCACCGCGTAGCCGAAATCACGAAGCACCGTGGTGACGATCTGCCTCACGTCTTTATTGTCCTCCGCCACCAGGATGACCTCGTTACCCCCTTTAAGCTCCTCTTTCTCCTGAATGGACACGGCGGAGCCCGCAGGCTCCGCGAGGGGGAAGTAGGCGGTGAAAGTCGTCCCCTTGCTCGGCTGGCTGCTGACATTCACATACCCCTTGTTCTGATGGACGATCCCGTAGACTATCGACAGGCCGAGGCCCGTCCCTTTCCCCACTTCTTTTGTGGTAAAAAAGGGGTCGAATATCTGGTCTTTCGTGCGCTCGTCCATGCCGCTTCCGGTATCCGAGACTTCGATCGCGGCGTACGCGCCCTCTTTACCGTCATAGGCCTTCATAAAGTCGCCGCTCAGGTGCACCTGCTCTATTTTTATGGAGAGTATCCCGCCGTCCGGCATGGCATCTCTCGCATTTGTCGCCAGGTTCATCAAGAGCTGCGCTACCTGTCCGTCGCCCATGACGACGACCAGCCTTTCGCGGCTGAACGACGTCCTCAGCTCTATATCCTCGCCGATGATCCTCCTTAACAGTTTTTCGACGACCTTGATCGCCTCGTTCAGGTCGACCGGTTTTGTCGACATGACCTGCTTTCGGCTGAACGCGAGCAGGTTCTGGGTAAGGGCGCTCGCCCTGTCCGCTGCCTCCATGATCTGGTTCACGTAGCTCGTAATCTGGCCGCCCGGCC
Source organism: uncultured delta proteobacterium (assembly GCA_963729685.1). Lineage (GTDB taxonomy): Bacteria > Desulfobacterota > Syntrophorhabdia > Syntrophorhabdales > WCHB1-27 > BOG-1155. Next base: position 132,655 of record CAVSOX010000014.1, read on the forward strand.
CTGCCTTCATCAGGATCAGGCTGCAGTACCCCATGACGGTGGTCAAAATGTTATTGAAATCGTGGGCGACGCCGCCGGCGAGGGTGCCGATGCTCTCCATCTTCTGCGCGTGCAGGAGCTGGGCCTCCAGCTTCTTCCGCTCCGTGATGCTCTCCACGATCCCCTCGTGGTAGAGCGCGTTCCCTTCCTTGTCGCGGACGACCCTTGCGCTGAGCGACACCCATTGCACGCTCCCGTCCTCGCAATAGACCTGGACCTCGAAGTCACGGACAAGACCCTCCGTTTCCATGAGACGCAGATACTCATGCCTCCGTCTCCCGCTCACGCACAACTGCTTTCCGACATCGGTCACGCGCTGAATCAGCTCGTCCGGCGAATCGAAGCCGTGGATACGGGCGAGGGCCGGGTTCGCGTTGATAAAACGGCCGTCGAGGGACATCTGAAAAATACCTTCAACGGCACTCTCGTAGAGGTAGCGGTACTTTTCCTCCGCCTGTCTCAGGGCGTCTTCGACCGGCCCTTTCTCTGTCATCTCCTGGCTGTCCCTCCCGGGGTCATGCGCGTTCCTGCCCCGTGTCTCAAAAGGCGGTCCAATGCCCGCGTAAGAAGAGTTATCACCAATTGCGGGGAAGAATCAACAAAAACTTATGCTTCGGCGAAAGCTGCGCCCGGTTGCGGCTGCATCGGCCCGCCATTTTTGGTGGCCGCGACAAGCCGTTTCGTGCTACAGTTTCGGATATATGAAGAAAGCCGGCACGGGGAGCGCCCTTTTCGATTTCTGCGACCTGGCATGCGAGTATGCGGAGATGCCGAAGGAGACGGACATCGACGGGTCCGGCAGTTGCAGGACCTTCATCGCCCTTTACTGTAAGCGAAAAGAGATGTTGGTCCATAAAAACCATCCCTGCAGCAAGAAACGTCCGAGGCAAAACCGGACTGCCACGGGGTAAGCCGTACGTCCCGGCCCTCTTGACTCCGCGGCGGCACAAGACGTATAATCAGCCAATAACGAGGAGAAGTGAGGCAAAAGGAGACATCATGACAAAAGAAGAAATAATGACTGCGGTACGCGCCAACCCGGTTTGTTATCTTGCGACGGTGGAAAACGACGCTCCCCGGGTGCGGGGAATGCACACCTACGCCGCCGACGAGAGAGGGATCCTGATCCAGATAAGCAGCATCAAGGATGTCTACAAGCAGCTCGAAAAGAACCCGAAGGTCGAGCTTTGCTACAGTGACAAGGCGAGCGGGGCCCAGATCCGGGTGAGCGGCACCGCAGAGTTCCTTGGGGGCAAGGCCCTGACGGAAGAGGTGCTCAAGAACCGTCCCTTCCTGAAATCCATCGTCGCGGTCCATGGCGAGGAGGTGATCAAGGTCTTCAGGGTCGCCGGGGCCGTCGCGTCGGTCTGGACAATGGCGACGAACCTCGCGCCGAAGGAGTATGTGACGCTGTGAGGTCCCGCTGAGCTATTCCCCCATGAGAAACGTCTTCCCATCCGCTGGAGGAAAGCCGATGCCGGTGAGCTGCGTCATCTACGACTGCGACGGCGTGCTCTTCGATTCCCTGGAGGCGAACCGCAAGCTTTATAACCATATCGCGGTCTCCATGGGAAGACCGCCCTTGACGGAGGCGGAGCTCCGTTATTGCCACATGAACACGGTGGGAGACAGCATTCATTGTCTCTTCAAAGAGGATGGGGAAGCCGAGGCGAGAGCCGTCAGGTTCTTGAAGGAACAGGTCGACTTCAAAGACTTCATCCCCTACCTCGTGATGGAGCCCTGTCTGCTGGAAACCCTGTCTTCCTTAAGAGAAAGACGGATCATGACGGCAATAAGCACGAACAGGACGACGTCCATGCCCCATATTATGGAAAGGTTCCACCTGCAGCCCTATTTCGACATGGTGGTCACCGCCCTCGATGTGGCCCGGCCCAAACCCGACCCGGAATCGGTCAACCTGATACTCGACAGGCTGGCCGTGCGGCGGGAAGAGACGCTCTATATAGGGGACTCGGAGATAGACCTCGGCACGGCCCGCTCGGCGGGCGTGACGTTCGTGGCGTACAAGAACAGGGCGATCTCAACGGGGATTCTTATAGAGAACCACCGCGAGATCCTCAGGTTTCTCTCGAACGGGGAGCCTCCACAAACGCTGCCTTGCGTTTGAAGATATGTTTGAAGATATAAAAAACAGGACCCGAAAGCATATAGGCCATCGTGATGGCGAAGAGCATGATGGCCGGCTCGATAAGCACGATGACAAAAAGCAGGATGACGACGACAACCGCCTCGAAATGTCTGGACCGGAAGGCGTTCGACTCCTTTAAGCTGTTGTATCTCACGGCGCTCACCATGAGGAACCCGAGGGCGTACATGAGGACAGGAGCGAAGATCTTCCGCACTTCAACCGGCAAATGAAGCTCCCCGAAGAAAAGCACGCTGGCCGCTATCGTAGCCGCCGCGGCAGGGATGGGGAGGCCGAGAAACTGCTTCTTCTGCACCGTATCCGCCTGCACGTTGAAGCGCGCCAGGCGAAGCGCGCCACAGGCGACATAGAGAAAGGCCGCGAGCCACCCGAATCGCCCGTACCCCTTGAGCGCCCACATGTAGGCGAGAAGCCCCGGGGCGACGCCAAAGGCGACCACATCCGCCAGGGAATCGTACTCCACGCCGAACCTGCTGGTGGAGTTGGTCATACGGGCCACCCTGCCGTCCAGCGCGTCGAGGATGCACGACACGAATATGGCGATACTCGCCTGGGTAAATCTCTGATCAAGGGTGGCCACCATTGCGTAGAACCCCCCGAAGAGGCTCATCGACGTGAGCAGGTTCGGAAGGAGGTAGACGCTCCTGCGCTTTCTTTTTCTCATGACTTATCCTCTCTTTTTGCGAGTACCGTCAACCCGCTCTTCACTTTTTGACCCACCTTTACCGCGGGGCGATAGGAGGTGGGCATATAGACATCTACCCGCGAGCCGAAGGCGATCATGCCTACCCGCTCTCCCTTCGCAACAGGATCATGCTCTTTCACGTAGCAGATGATGCGGCGGGCAAGGAAGCCCGCGATCTGGACGACGAGGAACCTTTCAGCGTCTCGCCCGATGACGATATAGTTCCTCTCGTTCTCTTCATCTATCCCTTTCTTGAAGGCAAGCCTGAACCGGCCGTCCCTGTGCTCGACCCTCGCAACGTGCCCCTCGCAGGGGGCCCTGTTGACATGCACATCGGCCACCGACATAAAGACGCTTATCCTCCTGACCTTTTCACGGAGGAACTCGCTTTCGAAAAGGTCCTCCACGCCCATCACCCGGCCGTCGGCCGCAGAGAGGATCTCCCCTTCGCCGCTCTTACCCGACCTCGCGGGATTTCTGAAAAAGAACAGAAAAAACAGGGCGAGAAAGAGGGTGAGGGCTGCAAGCCCGAAGATGCCCAGGAAGCAAAAAAGGAAGGATAAAAAGAGGGACGGCAGGATGAAAAGCAATCCTTCCTTTGCAACCGGGACCTTTATCAATCCTTTCTCCCTATCCAGCTCATCATGGAGCGGAGCTTCTTGCCCACCGTTTCGATCAGGTGTTCGCTGTCCCTCCGCTTTACCGCGGCATAGACGGGTCTCCCCGCCATATTCTCGAGTATCCATTCCCTGGCAAACTCACCCGACTGGATCTCCTTGAGAATGCGCTTCATCTCCCTCCTCGTCTCTTCGGTGATGATCCGTCTGCCTCTCGACATATCGCCGTACTCTGCGGTGTCGCTGATGGAACTGCGCATATTGGCGATGCCGCCTTCGTAGACGAGATCGACTATCAGCTTCAGCTCGTGACAGCACTCAAAATAGGCTGCCTCAGGCTGGTACCCGGCCTCCACCAGCGTATCGAAGCCGGCCCTTATCAGCTCGGTAAGCCCGCCGCAGAGCACCACCTGTTCTCCGAACAGGTCGGTTTCCGTCTCTTCCTGGAAGGTGGTCTCGAGCATGCCCGCCCTGGCGCCCCCTATGCCCTTCGCGTAAGCCAGAGCCGTGTCAACGGCATGGCCGGAATAATCCTGATGCACGGCGATAAGCACGGGCACGCCCGCCCCCCTCTGGAATTCCCGCCGCACCAGGTGTCCCGGTCCCTTTGGGGCGACCATGATCACGTCGACATCCGGCGGCGGCACGATCTGCTTGAAATGGATGTTGAAGCCGTGAGAAAAGAGAAGGGTCTTCCCCTGTGTGAGGTTTTGTTTGATCACATTCTTATATAAGGAAGCCTGGGTCTCGTCGGGCGCAAGGATCTGAATTATTTCAGCGTGGGCGGAAGCCTCTGCCGCGGAGGTGGGGGTGAATCCATGCTCTATCGCCAGCGCGAAATTGGGTGTGCCTTCAAGCTCCGCGACGATCACCTCGACCCCGCTCTCCCTCAAATTCTGGGCCTGTGCATGCCCCTGGCTTCCGTACCCGATAATCGCTATCTTCTTGCCTTTGAGAACTCCCAGATTCGCATCACTTTCGTAGAACACCTTCGCCATCGCTTCCTCCTTTCGATTGTTTATTGCTCGCTCTCACCGACTTCTCGCCCCTCATCATGGCCACGGACCCCGTCCTTACCAGCTCTTTGATGCCGAGGGGCCTCACCAGGGCCAGGAAGGCTCGCACTTTTTCTTCATTACCCGTTATTTCCACCACATAGGACCTGGGCGACACGTCTACCACCCGCCCCCTGAATATCTCTATCATCCTCAGGACTTCCTCTCTTGTCCTCTCTTCCGCGTTCACCTTGACAAGCACCATCTCCCGCGACACATAGTCCGCGTCCTGAAAATCGGTCACTTTTATCACGTTTATCAGTTTATTGAGCTGCTTGAGGATCTGTTCGAGGATGCTGTCGCTCCCCGTCGTGACAATGGTCATCGAGGAGATCTCGGGGTCGAGGGTCTCCCCCACGCAGAGGCTCTCTATATTGAAACCCCTTCCGCTGAAGAGGCCCGCCACGCGCGCGAGCACGCCGAACTCATTTTCCACGAGGACTGAAATTATGTGTCTCAATTCTTCCCCCTACACAAGCAGCATGTCGTGCAAGCCGGCGCCGGCGGGAACGATAGGGTAAACACCCTCCTCCGGATTCACATGGACGTCGACGAGCGTCGGCCTGCCGTTCGCGAAAGCCTTCTTCAGCACCTTGTCCACTTCCCTTTCGTGTTCTATCTCATACCCCACCGCTCCGTAAGCCTCGGCGAGCTTCACAAAGTCCGGCAGGCATTCGAGCTTGGAGATAGAGTACCGCTTTTCGTAGAAAAGCTCCTGCCACTGGCGCACCATGCCCAGGCACCCGTTGTTCAGGATGACGACTTTGACGGGCAATCCATACTGAACGGCCGTCGCCAGCTCCTGGATATTCATCTGTATGGACCCGTCACCCGCGATGTCGATCACCAGCATATGGGGATATGCCGCCTGGGCCCCGATACTCGCCGGGAACCCGTATCCCATGGTGCCGAGGCCGCCTGACGTAATGATGCGCCGCGGTTCCAGGAACTTGTAGAACTGCGCGGTCCACATCTGGTTTTGCCCGACTTCCGTGGCAATTATCGCCTTGCCTGCGGTCAGCTCGTGAATTCTCTCGATCACATACTGCGGCTTCAGTGTGCCGTTTCTCGTGTAGCTTAAGGGGAACTCCGTCTTCCATTGCTCCACCTGCCGGAGCCAGTCCGCGATCGCGTCGTTCCAGCCGCCGCCGAAGCTCTCCTTGTCCTCTTCCGCCGCCTGCAGCATCCTCCTGAGCACGTTCTTCGCATCGCCGACTATGGGTATGTCGACCCTTATATTCTTGCTGATCGAGGTAGGGTCGATATCGATATGGATGATCCTGGCGCGCGGGGCGAACTCGTCGACCTTTCCGGTTGCCCTGTCATCGAACCTGGCGCCCACCGCGATGATGATATCGGCGTTTGTGATGGCCATGTTCGCCGCGTACGTGCCGTGCATCCCGAGCATGCCCAGGAACTGGGGGTGGTTGCCGGGGAAGCCGCCGAGGCCCATGAGCGTGTTTGTCACCGGGATCGATAACCGCTCCGCGAAGGCCCTCAGCTCTTTTGCCGCGCCCGAGGTGATAATGCCGCCCCCTGTATAGAGCACCGGCTTCCTGGATGAATTGATCGAGCTTTACCGCCTTTTTTATCTGGCCCGGATGGCCTGCGTACGTAGGCTGGTAGCCTCTTATATGCACCTTCTCGGGATACGTGAACTCGGTAAGCGCCGCGGAGACGTCCTTCGGTATATCGACGAGGACGGGTCCCGGCCGGCCGGACCTGGCGATATAGAAGGCCTCTTTGATGATGCGCGCCATCTCCGAGACGTCTCTCACGAGGTAGTTGTGCTTCGTGCACGGTCTCGTGATGCCGACGATATCCGCCTCCTGGAAGGCGTCATTGCCGATAAGCGCCGTATTCACCTGACCGGAGAAGACCACGACGGGCACCGAATCCATATAGGCGGTCGCAATGCCGGTCACCGTATTTGTGGCCCCCGGGCCGGAGGTCACAAGGGCTGCGCCGACCCGCGCGGAGGTACGCGCGTAACCGTCCGCGGCGTGCACGGCCGCCTGCTCGTGCCTTACGAGGATCTGTTTTATGTCGGAGTCATAAAGGGCATCGGTAATGTTGAGCACGGCCCCCCCGGGGTAGCAAAAAAGCGTGTCGACCCCTTCCATTTTCAATGACTCGACAAATATCTGCGCGCCGTTCTTCTTCATCTTTCGGTCCTTACCTCTCCTCCTTCTTCAGTCCTTCCATGATATCTTTATAGTAGAGCTTTTCTTTCTTCAGCATCTTCATCTCAACCTCTTCCTCTTCGGACAAAAAGGATTTCCTGAGCAGCATCCTCAGTCGCCTGTCGAGCGACGTGTGGAAACCTTCTGCTTCTTTGTAGAGCTCCTCTTTGCTCTTTGGGCTTCCCATGCGTGTGGCTATAGATGGTATAAAATATACGGAAAAATGTCAAACATATCGCGCATGGTAAACGGAAATTTAAGGTAGCCTGTCTCCCGGCGCGTGCAATAGTCTATTCTCTCCCGAGGGTGATGTCAATTACGGCGCCTCAATGGCACCGCAGATTCAGAAACCACTTGAAAACTATCGCGCGTACGGCATATAATTCGTGGTTTTACATGAGAGCACTGCTAATTCTTTGTCTCGCCTATGTCCTTTTTATCCACGGCCTCGGCACCATTTCCCTGTGGGACCCCGACGAGCCGAGACAGGCCATAATGGCCAGGGAGATGCTTGACCGCGGCGATTACATACACCCTTACCTGAACGGCCTGCCCTATCTCGAAAAGCCGCCTCTCCACCCGTGGCTCATCGTGCTGACCGCACGCGTCACCGGCAAGGTCAACGAATTCTCATCGAGGCTGCCGTCGGCCATCGCCGCCACCCTGCTTCTCCTTTTCACCTATTTCCTGGGCAGGAGGCTGGACCACGAGGTGTCGGGTTTTCTCGGGGCCCTGATTCTGGCTACCAACTACCAGTTTCTTGGAAATGCCCGGGAATCGGTCATGGATATGACCTTCGCCCTTTTCATCGGCATGGCTATCTTCCTGGGATACCTCTTTATAGAAAAGGAGCGGAAGTGGCTGCTGGCGCTCGCACTGCTGCCTTGCGCCTTTGCCATTCTGGCGAAAGGGCCCGCCGGTCTCGTCATACCCGTCGCCGTGCTGTTTCTTTACTGCCTGGCGACAAGACGGCTGGGACGCACGTTTTTCCCCCTCTTTGCCGGCAGTCTCCTGTCGCTGGCCCTTGCCTCGATCTGGTTTTTCCTCGCGGGAAGGGCCTATGCCCAGGAGTTTATCCTGCACCAGAACATCGCCCGCTACATGACCGGTTTCGACCATATCGAGCCCTTCTGGTACTATTTTCACAAGCTTTTCGTCAACTTCCTGCCGTGGAGCATCCCCCTGCCCTTCGCCGTCTACTTCGCATTCAGGCGGAGGCTCTGGCTTCCCCTCATCTGGCTTCTCTTCACTTTCGTCTTTTTCGATGTCTCGAAGAGCAAGCGCGCCATCTACCTGCTCTCATGCTATCCCGCGTGCGCCCTGCTTGTCGGCATCTATCTGAAGGAGCAGTGGTACGCCCTGGTGGAAAAGAGATGGACCGACGATACTGCTGTGCTGCTTTGGCGTGGTGCTCATGGTCGCGCCGCTCCTTCTGTTCCCTGCCATGGGGCGTGTGCCCCTCCTCCGCCTGATGTTCGGCACCAGCCTCCTTCTGCCGATCATCCTGGCCTCGGTCCTTTTCGCCTGCGGCCTCGTCTTCGTGCTCTCGGTCCTGATAAAGGCCCCCGGGAAGAGCTTCCTCGTGCTCTTTACGTACCTCATTGTCCTCGGGTTCGTCTACCACTCCCTCTACATGCCGGCCATGGATGCAAGCTCCAACTCCGTCCGGCTGATCACCGACCGGATGGCCGACATGCCGAAGACCGCCGCCGTCTATACCTTCGGCTTCAACTCTCCCGCCCTTATCTTCTATGCGGGAAGGCCGGTCGTCCCGATTTCGAGCCCGGCCGATATCCTTTCGGAAAAAGGTGATATAATAGTCGTTGCCGAGAATAAGCACGGACGGCTGGATGCGCTCAAAGCACTTTTCCCGGTGGCAAGAGAGGCGCGCTACGAAAGGGAGAGCTACTTGATTCTCGCGAGGAAAGATGGAAGATAGGATCGACATATCGGTTCTCGTGCCCGCTCTGAACGAAGAGGAATCGTTATCGGAACTCAACGAGCGACTCCATGCGGCCCTCGAATCGACCGGGCAGACCTACGAGATCATCTACATCAACGACGGGAGCACCGATCACACCCAGGAGATGCTCGAAGGCTTTCGGGTCAGCGACCCGAGGGTGAAGGTGATCGAGTTCAACAGGAACTACGGACAGCACATGGCGCTCTTTGCGGGGTTCGAGCGGGCCTCCGGCCGCGTGATGGTCACCATCGACGCCGATTTGCAGAACCCGCCCGAGGAGATTCCGCGCCTCGTCGAAAAAGCGGACGAAGGCTACGATGTGGTGGCCACGTACAGAAGGGGCAGGCAGGATTCGGTCTTCCGCCGGTGGCCCTCGTGGATCGTCAACAAGATCACCTCGCGCCTTGTCGGCGCGAAGCTCCGGGACTACGGCTGCATGCTGAGGGCGTACAGCCGGAGCGTCATCGACTCCATCAACCTGTGCCAGGAATCCTCCAGCTTTATCCCCGCCCTCGCCAACACGTACGCGAAGAGGATCGTCGAGATCGAGGTCGGCCATGAAGAGCGGAAGAAAGGCGTCTCCAAGTACAGCCTGTTCCGTCTTTTGCGGCTCAATTTCGACCTTATGACGGGCTTTTCCCTGCTCCCGATCCAGTTCATCGGCATCCTCGGCGTCCTCATCGCCTTCATTGGACTGGCATTCGCCGTCTTTCTGCTCATTCGCCGGCTTGTCGTGGGCCCTGAGTCGGAAGGCCTCTTTACCCTCTTCGCCGTCCTCTTCTTTTTCATGGGCGTCCAGATTTTCGCCCTCGGCATCATAGGGGAATATATCGGGAGGATTTTCCAGGAGGTGCGGAGAAGGCCCAGGTTCATCGTGAAGAAGGAACTCCTGTGAAGGCGGTCGTCCTCGGCTACCATGAAATAGGCTACGTCTGTCTGGAGGAGCTGCTCGCAGAGCAGGATTTCGGTGTCGGCCCTTTTTACCCACAAGGACGACCCGGAAGAGGCGATATGGTTCCGGACGCCCCGCATCCTCGCGGAGCAGCACCGCATACCCGTCTACGAGCCGGAGAGCCTGCGGGACCCGGCATGGGTCGAGCGCATAAGGGCTTGACGCGCCCGACTACCTTTTCTCCTTCTATTACCGGCACATGCTCCCAAAAGAAATCCTTGAGATACCAAGGATCGCCCCCCTCAACCTCCACGGCTCCCTGCTCCCGCGATTTCGCGGTCGATGCCCGGTCAACTGGGTGCTGATAGAAGGCGAAAAGCGGACGGGGGTCACGCTCCACGTAATGGAGACAAAACCGGATGCCGGGGACATCGTGGCGCAAAAGGCGGTGGAGATCGCCTTCGAGGATACGGCCCGGACCCTCGCCCTGAAACTCGCCTCTGCCGCCCGGGCCCTTATGAGAGAGGTGATCCCCCTCCTGGAAGCGGGGACCTTTGAAAAAAGGCCGCAAGAAGGGGCCTCTTCTTACTTCGGCGGCCGGCGGCCGGAGGACGGCCTCATCGATTGGACCAAGAGCGCCATGAGTATCTACAACCTTATAAGGGCCGTCACCCACCCCTACCCGGGGGCCTATACCTTTTTTCGCGGCCGGAAGCTTTTCATCTGGAAGGCCGTTCCCCTGGAAGAGACCGCGCGAAGCGCGCCGGCCGGCACCGTGGTCTCGGCAAATCCCCTTCTCATCAAAGCAGGAGAGGGACTGCTTCGGGTCACATCGCTTCAGCAGGAGGGTGAGGATGAAATGGACGCGGTCCGTTTTCTCTCCCTTCACGATCTCACTACGAACGTTTTAGGAGGTAAGTCTTGAAAATACTGATACTTGGCGTCAACGGATTCATCGGAAACAGCCTGGCCAGCCACATTCTCGAAGAAACGGACTGGGAGGTCTACGGCATGGATATACGTGAGGACAAGCTGGACAAGTGCCACGGCAACCGGTGCTTCCATTTTGTCGAGGGCGATATCTCGATCAATAAGGAATGGGTAGAGTACCACGTGAAAAAATGCGACGTCGTCCTTCCCCTCGTCGCCATAGCCACACCCGCCACCTACGTGAAGGAGCCGCTCAAGGTGTTCGGCCTCGATTTCGAGGAGAACCTGCAGATCGTCCGGCAGTGCGTCAAGTACGATAAAAGGCTGATCTTCCCCTCCACGTCGGAGGTTTACGGTATGTGCCCCGATGAGGAATTCAAGGAGGACGAAAGCCCGCTCGTGGTGGGGCCGATCAACAAGCAGCGGTGGATCTACAGCATATCGAAGCAACTCCTCGACCGGGTCATCTGGGCATACGGCTTTCAGAAAGGGCTTCGCTTCACCCTCTTCCGGCCCTTCAACTGGATAGGCCCGAAGCTCGACGACCTGACCCTTGAGCCGGAGAAGGAAGGGAGCTCCAGGGTCGTCACCCAGTTCATATCGAGCCTCATTCAGGGCGAGGCCATACGGCTGGTCGACGGGGGCGAGCAGAAAAGGTGCTTCACCTATGTCGACGACGGCATAGACGGTCTCATGAAGATCATCGAGAACAAGAACAATGTCTGCAACGGTGAGATATTCAACATCGGGAACCCCAGGAACGAGGCGACGATCAGGGAGCTTGCCTATAAGCTCCGGGACATCTTCATGAGCTACTGCGGAAACGGCGGGCAGAGGAAGACCTCCGAGATCGTGGAGGTCTCTTCAGGGGACTTCTACGGCAAGGGGTACCAGGACATCGACCGCAGGGTCCCTTCCATCAAGAAGGCCAGGGAGATCCTCGGGTGGGAGCCGAAGGTGGACCTCGACACGGCGCTCGCGAAGACTATAGAATATTACGTCGAGCCAAAGACAAGGATGTGATGGAAAAGGTCATAGGGCTGGAAGTCCACGTCGACACCTTTGAGGGGATGAGGCGTGGGGTACCCCGCCTCCTCGATCTTTTCGAGAAATATCATGTGCGGGCGAGTTTCTTCGTCCCCATGGGAAAAGACCATACGGGTTGGACCATAAAGCGGGTTTTCACCAGGCCGGGCTTCCTGTCAAAGGCGGCCCGGGTGGGGGTGCTGGAGACATACGGCGCCAAAACGCTCATGAGAGGTCTCATCCTGCCGGGGGCCGAGATCGCCCTGCGCCATCAGGACCTTTTGCGCCGGATCACGGAATCCGGTCATGAGCTGGGCATCCACGGGCTCGACCACGTCTACTGGCACGACCATATCAAGCATATGGACCGGGATCGCACCGGAAAGACCCTCGACAAGGCAACGCGGGTCTACGAGGCGCTTCTGGGCAAGAAACCCGTCTCGTTTGCGGCCCCGGGCTGGATGATCAACGCCCACGCCCTTGCCTTCTTCGAGGAGCACGGTTTCGTTTACAGCAGCGATACCAGGGGGCGCACCCCCCACTACCCGAGGATGGGTGGGAGAACGTTCAAGGTGCTGCAAATCCCCTCGACCCTCCCTACCCTCGACGAAATGGTGGGGCTGGAGGGGAACGAGCAGGCGGCCCTGGCCCGCTTTTTCGCCGGGTCCCTGACAGCCGGGCTCAACATCATGTCCATCCACACCGAGCTGGAGGGGAACCGCTGGACCGGTTTCCTCGCCTCCTTCATCGAGCAGTCCCTCGAACGGGCCTACCGCTACGAGCGGCTCATCGATATAGCCTCGTCGCTGCGGACGAGCGGAGACCTGCCCGTGTGCGAGTGCCTCTACGGGACCGTCCGGGGAAGGGCGGGAGAGGTGACCCTCCAGGGCTGACTATATCACCGTCCCCGATGGGATCACCGTGCCTTTGGGGATGACGGTAATCCCGTCGCGGAACCAGTACTGTTCCGTCTGAGACACCTCGTTCCGGGACTTCTCCCGGATCACCACCCCATCCCCGATGCGGACGTTCTTGTCGATTATGGCCCGCTCGATGGTGCACGCTCTTCCGATCCCGATAGGGGGCCCTTCAACGCCTGCCGGGTCCTGACCCATGAGCACCTGCTCCCCCTCGTAAAAATCTTCTCCGAGCAGCACCACCTGGTTGAGCAAGGTCTCCTTGCCGATCACACTGCGCACGCCGACGATAGAGTCGATGACCCGCGCCTTAATGATCTGCGACCCCTCGGCGAGGAGACTATCCCGGATCTCCGAACCGATGACACGGCTGGGCGGCAGCGGACGGCAGCGCGTATAGATGGGCCAGCGAAAGCCGTAGAGGTCGAAGGGAGCATGCGGCCGGGTAAGCGCGATGTTCGCCTCGAAGAAGGCCCCTACCGTCCCTATATCCCTCCAGTAGCCGGAAAAAGGGTAAGCCATTACCCTGCAATGTTCCATGGCCCACTCGAAGACGCCGGTCCCGAAGTCATCCGCGCTGTTTTCGTTGAGCGCCCGTGAGAGTACCTCCGGCTTGAAGACGTAGGTGCCCATGGAGGCGAGAAAGCTGTCCGGCTCGATGGATGCGTCGGGACCAAACAAGGCAGCAGGGACGGGAAACGTATCGATTATGCGGTCCTCCTGGGGCTTTTCCGCGAACCGCTGCACGCACCTCAACCCGTCAACCGCCACGAGTCCCATCCTCTTTGCGTCGGCCCTCTTCACCGGGCAGACGCAGATGGTGATGTCCGCTCCCGCCTCCGCATGGGAGCGGATGAGATCGGCGAAATTCATACGGTAGAGCTGGTCGCCGGAGAGGATGAGTATCTGCTCCGACTTATAGTATGTCGTGTGATCGAGGGTTGCCCGCACCGCATCGGCCGGCCCCTGAAACCAGTCGGACCCCTGCGCGGTCTGCTCGGCCGCGAGGATATCGACGAAACCATCGCCGAACTCATCGAACCGGTACGCCTGCATGATGTGGCGGTGGAGGCTCGCCGACAGGAACTGCGTCAGCACAAAGATGCGCTTGATCCCCGAATTTATGCAGTTTGACAAGGGGATATCGATGATGCGATATTTCCCTGCAAAGCCGACTGCCGGCTTAGCCCTTTTCAATGTCAGCGGATAGAGCCTCGTCCCCCGGCCGCCGCCCAGAATGATAGCCGTCACGCCCTGCATAGACTCTCCCTTCCCCGATTGCCATGCCTCCCAAATCTGTTCTTACTATATATACCTTCCCACGCCACCTATCCATCGATTATGTCCGTCCGGTTAATTTTTTGTTGATGCCACAAAAAAGAGGGGGCCTAAACGGCCCCCTCGCGCGTGCTCTTTTTCGACCTTTTCCGTCTCTCTTAGTACATGCCTTCCATCCCGCCGCCCGGCGGCATAGGAGGATAGTTCGGCTTTTCCTTCGGTTTTTCCGCGATCATCGCGTCCGTCGTAAGCAGGAGTGACGCGACGGAGGAGGCGTTCTGCAGCGCCGTCCGGGCCACCTTCGTCGGATCGATGATACCCGCCGCCATCATGTCGTCCACGTACTCTTCTTTGGCCGCGTCGAACCCGTAGTTGCCCTTGCCGACCTTCACTTTCTCGACCACGATCGAGCCGTCGAAGCCGGCGTTCTGGGCGATCCACCGTATGGGCTCTTCCAGGGCCTTCTTCACGATCTTCACGCCGAACTGCCGCTCGCCTTCGAGGGTCAACGTCTCCAGCTTTGCGATCGAGCGGATGAAGGCCACTCCGCCGCCGGGGATCACGCCTTCTTCCACCGCCGCCTTCGTGGCGTTCAGGGCATCCTCCACGCGGGCCTTCTTCTCTTTCATCTCCGTTTCCGTCGCTGCCCCCACGTTGATGACCGCAACGCCGCCCACGAGCTTCGCGAGCCTTTCCTGGAGCTTTTCCCTGTCATAGTCGGAGGTCGTCTCTTCGATCTGGGTCCTGATCTGTTTCACCCGGCCCTCGATGTCTTTCCTCTCGCCCGCGCCGTCGACGATCGTCGTATTGTCCTTGTCGATCACCACCCGCTTGGCCTTGCCGAGGTCTTTCAAGCCGATGCTCTCGAGCTTGATGCCGAGCTCTTCGGATATTACCTGGCCTCCGGTGAGGATGGCGATATCTTCGAGCATGGCCTTCCTTCTGTCGCCGAACCCGGGCGCCTTCACGGCCGCCACTTTCAGGGTGCCCCTCAGCTTGTTCACCACGAGGGTCGCCAGGGCTTCACCTTCCACGTCCTCGGCTATGATCAGCAGGGTCCTGCCCATCTTGGCGACCTGCTCCAGAATGGGAAGGAGGTCCTTCATGGCGCTGATCTTTTTCTCGTTGATCAGGATGACAGGCTCCTCGAGAATGGTCTCCATCTTATCGGGGTTCGTCACGAAATACGGAGAGATATATCCCTTGTCGAACTGCATGCCCTCGACGATGTCAAGGGTCGTCTCCATGCTTTTCGCCTCTTCCACCGTAATGACGCCCTCTTTTCCCACTTTGCCCATGGCCTCTGCGATGATGTTGCCGATTGTCTCATCGTTATTTGCGGAGATGGTCCCTACCTGGGCGATCTCTTTCTGGTCCTGCGTCGGCTTGGAAAGCTTCTTCAGCTCCTCGATCACTACCTCAACAGCCTTCTCGATGCCCCTTTTCAGCTCCATGGGGTTGTGGCCGGCGGCGACGAGCTTCGCGCCTTCCTTGTAGATCGCCTGGGCCAGGACGGTTGCGGTCGTCGTTCCGTCACCCGCCACATCGGAGGTCTTGCTCGCCACCTCCTTGACCATCTGGGCGCCCATATTCTCGAACTTGTCCTCGCATTCCACCTCTTTCGCGACCGTGACGCCATCCTTCGTGACCGTGGGGGAGCCGAATGACTTTTCGAGGATGACGTTCCTCCCCTTGGGACCAAGGGTAACCTTTACCACATCGGCAAGCGTATTCACCCCTTTCAGGAGCGATTCTCTTGCCTTCTGATCGTATTGAATCTCTTTAGCCATCTATACGCCTCCTTGTATTAATCTTCGATTACGGCAAGAACGTCATCTTCTCTCAGGATGAGATGCTCCTCGCCGTCGATCTTTATCTCCGTTCCGGAATATTTACCGAACAGAATCTTGTCGCCAACCTTTACCGACACCGGGGACCTCTTGCCGCTTTCGAGCACCTTCCCTTCTCCCACCGCGATGACGCGACCTTCCTGGGGCTTTTCTTTGGCTGCGTCAGGGATGATGATACCCCCCTTTGTTTTTTCCTCCTCTTCGAGCCTCTTGATTACGAGTCTGTCCTGTAATGGTTTCACCTTCATTTGTATCACGCTCCTTTCTTGATTTTTGGTGAATTAGCAATCGACGTGATTGATTGCTAAAGATAATATAATTGCTGGAATGCTTTTTTGTCAATAGCAAGGGGTAATTTTTTTCGTGTGAGGTGCGGGGGCAGGCGTACTTTCGCCTTAGGCTTTGTCCTTCGTCGGATGAGGAAGGGCCCTGGACCTACCCGTAACCTGCTTGAATATGGCCTTTGTTTAGTACTATACTAACTGACCATGAAAAAGCTTTCATTCGTTCTTGCAATCGCCTTCGTCCTCCTCGCTTCCGCCGCCTTTTCACAGGATTACAACAGCGCATTGAAGACGGCGAAAAAGGAGAATAAGCCGCTCCTTCTCTACTTCTTCAGCAAATCCTGCTATTACTGCACCCTTATGGACGGTAAGACGCTGGCCGACAAAGGGGTCGCGGCCATCCTGAATAAGGACTTCGTCTTTCTGCGCGTGGACGTGGACAAGTCTGAAGACCTTGGCAGGCTCTACCGCATCAGCGGCACGCCGTCCTCCTGGTTCCTCGAGTCTTCGGGGAAGCGCGTGGGTGAGATACCCGGATACGTCGAGACGCAGGACTACAAGCGCATCCTCGACTACATGAAGGGAAGGCACTACAGGGAGATGGACCTCCAGGCTTATCTCAAAAATGCGTCGGTCAAAAGATAGCCCGCCGACGGCGCGGCCTTCGCAGCGCGGGCCCTTGCGCTCTCCTTTTAGAGAATGCGCTTGAAGTGCGAGAAATTGCGCTTCCAGTAGGCGGCTTCGACGCTGTCTACGGTAACGCCCCTCGATTTCGAGGCATGGATAAACTCCAGCCGGTTGATCATGATCCCCACGTGGTACTCCCGTTTTATGAGGAAAACGACCAGATCGCCCGAGGCGACGTCACTCCGCCCGACTTCGTAGCCTATCTTATTGAGCCCCTCCGTCGAGACAGGCACACTCATGCCGAACCGTCCGTACACATAATAGACAAAACCGCTGCAGTCGAAGGCGTCGGGCCCTTTGGCCGCATTTTTATACGGCTTGCCGAGGAGGGTCACCGCGTACCGGACAATATCACCGGACATCCGGCTCGTAGGGGGCGAGTCATAAATCCTTACTGTTTTCGGGGCGCATCCGAAAGCGGCAAGCAGGGACAAAGCTGTCGCGAGACCCACGAAAAACCGCATGTCTTTCGTCAACCTCCGCAGGCTCGATCTCACCCGCAGCCTCGCAGTACCTCAAATACCTCTTTAAAAGAACCGTCGTACAGGGCATGGTCGAGAAAGGGAAGGACTTTTGCGCTCGGGTGGTACCCGATAGCCACGCCTGCCTCCTCGAACATACCCAGGTCACCCTCACCGTCACCCACGGCCGCCGACTCTTCCTTCCGCAAGCCCCTCTCGCTCAAAATCTTCTTTACCCAGTGACCTTTGTGCGGAAGCCCGCCCGGTGCGTCACAGTGCGTATCAGGAACCGCAGCGAATGAGGCGACGTCGAAGGCGCCCCCCGGTCCCGCGGAAGCCGGGCGCCCCGCGTCGTGGGCCACATTTATCCTGATGTCGCCCGTAAGCACGCCCTTTTCCACGACCAGCTCATTTGCGACGGCAAGCGTCATGCCCAGCTCTCGTTTCACCCTCTCCACAAGAAAGGAGAGACCGGTCGACAGGAGGACCGTGAGGACCCCTTCTTTTCCGAGCGTCCGCATCGTCTCTCTTACCCCGTCGTGGTAAGGGATTTCTCCTATTATCTCAAGGACGCGCCTTTCGGTCATACCCTTCCAGAGCGATGCGTCCCGCCTGCAAAACTCAAGGTAATCGATCTCCCCCGCGCGAAAAAGGCGCTGAAACTCATCCGCGTTCCGGTCCCAGATGCCGAGTCTTTCATGGATGTACTGCCAACTGCTCTTCACGGTGGTGAGCGTTCCGTCGCAGTCGAAAAAAACGATGCGCAGGGCCATGCTGTCCTTATAGCACGTCGCCATGGAAAACAAAAGAGTATTTTGCAACCCGTCACTTCCGAGCTACGCCCAGGGATTTTGTGAGGGGGGAGGCCGTTGTGCACGATCAAGCCCAAAAACGGGTTTTTTTACACGCTTTACTAGCCTTTTGCCCGTCTTTTACCCTCTCACCGTGCACTTTTCAGAACTGACCGTGCACCCCGGCGCCCTTCTCATTCCCTTCTCTTGCAAGGCATTGCAGACGTGGGGTGCACGAAAGTGCACGAAAGTGCACGGTTTCGGGGGGGGGGGGGGGGGGTAAAGAACGTGTTGAGTTTTGAGTGTTGAGTGAACGGCCACGCCCGGCGAAGCGGGTCGGCAGCACGCGGGGCGCCCCCGGCCTGGTGACCAGTGGACACCGTTGAAGATCGGTCGAGTTCAATTGTCAAAGAACAGCGCCGGTTTACGGGATTGCCCGAAACCGGCTCAAACGGGCCGGGTTATGTCCGCATAAGAGTTTGCCGGTTTCCCGCTCTTTTTGTCAAAGCGACAACCAGGGGTGACAACCAGACATGATAAGGAGGGGCGACAACCAGGAGTGACAAAAAGCATAAAGGGCATCGCGGAACGCGAATCGCGAATCGCGGAAGTGACCTGTTATTCGACAAAGAAAGACGCGCCCCCGGCTTTGGAGCGCGGGCGAACGTACCCGGACCGATCCCGAGCTTCGAAGAAGAGAGCGCCAACCCCTCAAAGCAGAACAACCGGGATTGCAGGCGGCAATGTTTACATCGGCCTCATTTCTTAAGCAGCGTCCTGTTGAGAAAATCGCGTATGTCCTCCAGGGATTTCTTCTTCGCCTCCGGATCGGTGCCGCCGGAGGCGCCCTTGGTGACACACTCTTTCCACATCACGTTGAACGCTTTCTTTGGGTTATCGATAACCTCACCCGTCTTCGCGTATGTCACCGAACCGTTCTCCTCCACGTACAACAGGCATTTGGAGTAGTTGAGCGCGTCCTTGAAGAAATAGCTCTGCCAGTCGGCACCGTCAAAGGAGTGAGCGGCGGCAGGATAGACAATGGCATCGACGTTGCCGCCGGCCTTTTTTATCGCGTCCGCGTAAAGCAGGCACATCTCGCTTCCCACGTATTTATCCTGGCCGCCCAGAAGCATCAAGATCGGCGCGCCCCTGGTAGCCGGGTTCCTGTACTGATAGGTACAACCGGGGTACAGGGCGATATGGGCCGCGAACTTCAGATCATCGGGCAGTCTACGTGCGGCAGCGACCTGTCTCATCGCCGTGTCGATTGCCACGGTCCCGCCTTTGGAGGCGCCCATTATGCCAATGCGCTCCTTGTCGATCAGGGGGTTATCGCGCAAAAGCTTCAGGGCCCCGAACGCATCCGATACCATTGTCGATCCGCTTACGCGGGTCTGATCTTCAACGGTCGACCGCACGCCGCGCGGCACGAAGCTGTCCACGGCAAATGTGGCAATACCCATTTCACCAAATTCCCGCGCGTACCGGGTCTCCCGCTCCGACAGCCCGCTGCTGCCGTGAATCAGCACCATCGCCGGCACGGGCTTGTCCACCCGCTGAGGGAGTGTCAGGTAGCCGTATACCATCTCCTGTTTTCCGGCCGATGTGCTGACGAAATCGACTTTTTGAGGGCCTCCGCCCTGCACGCGGCCCGTCCCTAAACCTGCGACAACCAATAACGCTGCCGCGAGAACAACATACCGTCTCATCATGCCCATGCCTCCCGGCCGGAATTCCCCTTCCGCGAACAAATTATGGCTTATGCCGTTTTCTTTATAGCCTTTCTTGACCCGTCCAGTCAATCCTCCGAGAAATACTCGATCTCGAACCTCTTTGCGGCTGGACGCTTCGCACATTACAAGCCGAAAGAAATACTTGACGCAACAGCCTCGCAAACATAAGATTGTGCTAAATAGTGTGCATAGGGAGGTGCGTATGGCTGATTGGGAGGACCGGTGGACGGGCTGGATACCGGTCCTTGAGAAAGAACTCCTTGATGAGATGGAAAAAGCTCCGGCGGTGTCAGAGGTGCACGCCCTGGATCATATTCTCCGGGTGCGGGAGCGTTGCAACCGTCTCGGAAAAGACCTCGGCGCGGACCCCGAGATACTGGTGGCCGCCGTCTATCTCCATGATCTCGGTCGACACTACATTCCCGATACGGCTCACGGCGCCCTGAGCGCCCAGAAGGCGGAGCCGGTGCTGGAGAGAATCCATTTCCCCACTGAAAAGCGAGAGCGCGTTCTCCATGCGATCAGGGTGCACGACGTGAGTGCGACATCGGATGAGAGGACGAGTATAGAATCCAAAATCCTCTACGATGCCGACAAGATAGACACTTTGGGGGTCATAGGCATCCTCAGGTATATACGACACTATTATGGGAAACAACCGATAGATTACATGCTCGACGATATCGAGCGGAGGTGGCAGGGGCTTGCTCTCCCGGAGACGCGGCAGCTTGCATTAGGGGACTATGAATATATCACGGGCTATTTTATGCAGCTAAAAAAGGAGTTGAGGCAATAGTTCCGGACAGGTGCGGACGTCTTCCTCCTAAGTGAGCAGGTGAATGTTTTTCCCTTTTGTGCTTGACAGATCTTGCTTCTTTTGCTATACGTTCTTTATTACTTAAGGTGGTGGTGGGGATATGTGGATTCGCGCATTCTGCAAGCTTGGCGTTATATCCGGCGCGTTGACGGCGGTTGCCCTTTGCTTCAGTTTGTCTGCCCGGGCCTACACGGACGACGCGCTTCGCGAGCGCCCCGGCTCTGATTGCCGGGGCCGGTACTCCAACCTCAAAGATAAGCCTCAAGTCTTGCTGGCCCAGGGGCGTGGAGGGAGGAACAGAACCGGCGCAGGCCAGTCCAAAGAAGAGACAACCCCGTCATCGGCCGACGAGATCAAACTGCTGGAATTTAAGCCGCCGTTGGTACATGCCCCCGGTGGTCCGGCTAAGGCCAAAGGTGTCATCTACTTTATAAACGGGTTTACCCTGCATCAACAATTAGCCGGCGGGAACGCTGTGCCCTATTTCGTCAAGACGCTTTCCGAGAAGGGCTGGGATGTCATCGGCGCCAAAATGTACAGGACCGAGGTTTTTCCGCGCCTGCTGGTTCCGGGAGCTTCCCGTTTCGTTGAGCGACGGATCAGAGAGTTAAAGGGCGAAGGCTATCAGCAGGTAATCCTTTGCGGGCAATGCTGGGGTGCCTGGGTCTCCCTGAAGGTCGCCCAAAGCCCCTCTTCGGCCGCTGGGGCGCTGTTGCTTATGGCACCCAGTGCGTACGGGCAGAGAGGCTCGCCCAGATTTCGCGAGGCACTGACCGGGTTCGGCCCCATCTTGCAGGGGGTGAAAACGCCCACGATGCTGATCCTGCCGGACGATACAGACTGGGACCCTGACCCGATAGGGCGCGCTGACATTGCAGAGAAGTATTTCACCGAGGCCAAGGTACCGTATGTCATCATCGCCAAGCCCCCCGGCTTCAAGGGCCACATGGCAGCTTGGCTGCCCGTGTTCGATTTTGCCTATGGCGGGTGTATCCAGGCATTTTTGGAAACCCCCCGTTCGGCAGTTTTTAGCACGCCCCCGCTTGCCGATGACGATTTCCGCTCCATCGTCGGTCTGGACCAGATCAAGGATGCCGAGAGCAAGCGCCTGGTGTCGGCCGAACCGCTGGCAGGGAAGACGTTTATCGCTTACACGCAGCTCGAACTGGTCAGCAAATACTACCATTACGTGTCGCCGACCCAACGCGTGACCAGCAAGGATCGCGTCCAAGTGCCGGAAGATGTCGCCTTCCGTGGCGGGCTGCATTGCGCGGGAGAGACGTGCAGCGAGTTGATCCGCTGGTCTGACGGTTATTTCCTGGAGTTCGATCCAAAGACAAAAGATGTGATCGCCTGGTGGATCGAGGATCGCTAAAGGAGGATATTATGCGCAGGATAGTGCTTCTGACCGTTCTGGTTTTTTTTGTCCTGACCGGCCTGGCGGGTGCGGCGGGTAACGGCATGGGTACGTTCAATATAAACGGGCATATTTCCATGCCTCAAGGGACAACAGTAATAAAGTCAAATATACCTCCTTTTGAAAGTGGCCCCCGTCCCGTAGTGACTCAAGGTATTGCTTTGGCGCCGGTACCTACTGATACGTCTAATCCTGCTGCATCTCCTCCTGCCAATACCTTTGGTGAGTCTTCATCTGGCCCATCGGCGAATTAGAGCCCTGCCCTTCCTGCTCCTGCCGGGAACTCTAATTCCTCAGGGGACTGGGGGAACGTGGTTGACTAAGGTGACAAGGACCTCTTGTTTTGACGACCTGACTAACGGGACGGACGGCTCCTCTCCGAGAAAGGATCATACAACGGAAGGAGGACACGTCACGTTAGTCGACCACGTCCCCCAAGTGGCCTTGACGGGAACGTGCTCCTGCGATACACTTATTAGATATGAGATACACAGGAGGCCCTGATGCCTATTAGCCTAAGGATACCACCGAAGCAGGAAGAGGCTGTCAAGAGGGCGGCAAAGAAGGCCGGCAAGACGAAGACGGCCTTCATACTCGAAGCCGTCAATGAGAAGCTGGGTATTGCAGAGAACCGTGAGCAGCGTGTAAGGAAAATGGCGGGCTGGATGAGCCACGAAGAGGCATCCGATCTGAAAGCCAATGTAGCTGTGTTTGAGGAGATACACCAGGAGGATTGGCCGTGAAACTCGTCCTGGACACAAGCGCCTACATCGACTTTGCGCAGGGAATGCCTGATGTGGTAGAGCTTCTCGCGGCGCGCGGCAGCGAGATCTTTCTGCCCTCTCCCGTCCTGGGGGAGCTTTTTTTTGGTTTCATGCGCGGGAGCCGCCCGGCATACAACGAGGAGAAACTTCGGGATTTCGTCGCGGCCCTTGGGGTGTCGGTCATTGACGTCACTGAAGAAACAGCGCGAAAGTATGCCCTCATTTTTCTATCCCTTACCACAAAGGGTGCGCGCATTCCGATAAACGACGTATGGATAGCTGCGTGCTGTATGGACGTCGGCGGAACCCTTGTCACAAGAGATCGTCACTTTGACCACGTGGAACAGATCGACAAGATGATTCTCCCTGACAAAGCCCATTCTCTGTAAAGTCGCCGAAGCATAAATAGGGTAATGACGGGTTTTGGCTTAAGCCCGTTGCGCTGGCATATAATCTTGGGGTTTCCCCGCCAGGGAAAGTTATAATGTTACGGGCGGCCCTGTGTTGCTCCCAGTGAAAGAAGTGAAGAATGTCCCTCTGAGGTCCCATGGGACAGTTCTTATGAATGGAGGCCTAAGATGGCAAAAGACCTAGAACCATTAAGAAGAGAGTTGCTCAAGGGTGGGAAAAGATCATCATGGGACGACAATATCTCTAGCGAGAAAGCGGCCCAAGCTCTGGCCGAGATCGGCGGGGATGAAGCCTACGATATTCTGGCCGGCGGCTTGGGATGCGGAAACTTCGGCCATGGAGACTTCACCGCCAATGAAGCGGGTTATAATATCCTGAGAAAGCTCGGCTCTCGCGTAACCCCTACTTTGATTCGTGTGCTGGGGAACCCTTATCCAGATACTCGTTTGGCTGCTGCGAATCTCTTGTCCTTTTCAGGCGAAAAAACATTCAGGAATTTCATAAAGGGGGACCTCAAGGATTTACAGCGTATTGCTGAGGGTTGCGACCGGCGCGTGATTACCTCCATGATAGAGGCGCTACTGTTTTATGGGTACAACAAATACCAGATAAAGCACGGGACAAGTGACGAGACTTATAGTGGATGGGATTGGATATACGAAGCCTTGAAGATGATTGATCGGTTGAAAGCGTCTGAAGCAATGGAAACTCTTACGCGATTTCGAGAAAGGCTGATCGAGTTCAAAAGCTACGATCTTATACGCAAAGTTGACGAAATTATGAACACGCTGAAATCAAACCCTATCGGCGATTTGGCGACGATGACCGACAAAGTGACAGCCGCCCATAACGTTTCGGAAGACAAATTGATCGATAAGGAGACATTGATTCGCGCAGCATATCACGGGGACGTTGATGCACTTCGAGCGCTGCTCGTAAGGGGTGTCAATGCCAATGCGGAAGACACATCCGGCTTAGTGGCGCTGCATGTGGCCGCTGAGCGGGGTAAGGTGGAGGTCGCAAAGACGCTGATAGCAGCGGGGGCCGACGTAAATATCAGAAGCGGTCTTGGGGACACTCCATTGCATTTCGCCGCTATTGGCCGTCAACCTGAGATAGTGCGAGTATTGCTTGCTGCTGGTGCGAACGTGAATGCAAAAGGCTATTTCGGATGGACGCCATTGCGAAGAGCCGTCGGTGGAGGTGGAGAGAATATAGAACTGGTGAAATTACTTCTGAGTGCCGGTGCGGATGTTAATCTAACAGACCATAATAGAGAAACGATTTTCAGCGTTTGGACGATGCAAGAAGAAACCAGAGATCTGCTTCTTGAGAGGAGAGGTAAGTCTTGAGAAGGGTTCTGTCGGGCATCTACCTCGCTGTCAAAGGAAGGGGTCGGGGAACGTGGTTGACTAAGGTGACAAGGGCCTCTTCTTTTGACGACCTGACTAACGGGACGGACGGCTCCTCTCCGAGAAAGGATCATACAACGGAAGGAGAACAAGTCACGTTAGTCGACCACGTCCCCCAAGCGGCCGGAGCAATTTCGATGAATTTCGCCGGGCACCGCCAAGCGGTCCATGAGGGGTCGCGAGCCGGAGCATCAAGATTGGACGGGGGACACCCCTCCGAAGATAAGGGGCGAGAGGAGTGTCCCCCCAACCCTTTCGGACTCGCGGCCCCGAAGAGACAGGCAAAAGGCGTGCGACCCGCGTAGCGGGTGCCCCGAACCCGGCCGCCTGCCATAAAAAATCTATTCTTTCCCCCCCGTAAGCCTTATAATAGCGTATGCCGGTGCTGGACGGACATACCCACATATTCCCGCCCGAACTGATACGCCAGAGGGAAAAGATAGCGGGCCACGACAGGGGATTTGCGGCGATCTATGGCGACAGCCGTTCCAGGATGGCCGACGGCGACGGTCTCGCTGCCTATATGGACGGGGAGGGCATCGACCTGGCGGTCACCGGCTGTTTTCCTTTCAAGGACGCCGGCCGTATCCGCATCGCCAACGATTACGTCCTCGATACGGCAAGGAAAGACGGAAGGATCATACCCTTTATCCTCGTCGACAGGGACGATGAGGAGAAAGCCCTGGCCGAGGCCCGGCGCTGCTTCGAGCAGGGCGCGCGAGGCGTGGGGGAGATAGCCTGGTACGACCGCCCCTTCGGCGCGCGGGAGCGAAAAAGCATCGACGGCCTTGCACGATACATGGAGCAGACGGGCATGGTCCTTCTGATGCACCTGAACGAGCCCGTAGGCCATCGTTATCCGGGCAAGACAGAGGCCGCCTTCAATGAGGTGGCCGCCTTTGTGGAAGCGCACCCGGCCCTGAAGATCATACTGGCCCACCTGGGAGGAGGCATCTGTTTCTATGAGCTGATGCCCGAGATCCGAAAGGCCTTTTCCCTGGTCCACTACGACCTCGCCGCCTCTCCTTTCCTTTACTCGGACGACCTGTATCGGTTTGCCGCGACCTTCCTGCCGGATAAAGTGCTCTTCGGCTCCGATTTCCCCCTGCTCACCTTAAGCCGCTACAGACGTGAACTGGACGGGCTCGACGACGAGGTGAAGGAGAAGTTCCTGTGGGGCAACGGGAGGCGCCTGTTTGGAGGTTGACTGGGACAAACGGTACCGGGAGGGCTTCTATGCCGGGGCGAGCGGGCCGCACGGCCTCGTGAAGCGGTTTTCCCCCTGATGCCCCACGGCAAGCCCGTAATCGACATTGCCATGGGCCAGGGCCGCGACCTGCTTTTTCTGGCCCGGAAAGGATTCGCGGTCTACGGTCTCGAAAGGTCCGCCGAGGCGATCAAGCTCGCCGGTCAGGCAGCACGAGAGGAGCATGCGGGGATCGGCATGGTCCTGGGAGACGGCCATTTCCTGCCCTTCAAGCCGGGGGCCGCGGGATGCGTGCTCGTCTTCTACTTTCTCCTGAGAGAGATCATGGCCGACCTGATAAGGCTCCTTATGCCCGGCGGCCTGCTCCTGTACGAGACGTTCCTGAAACGGCAGAATCTCATCGACAGGCCCAGAAACCCCGACTATCTGCTGGACGACGGTGAGCTGCCCGGCTATTTTCGCGACCTGGACCTCCTGTTTTACGAGGAGGGGATTTTCGACGTCCGGGGGAAGCGGCGCGCACTGGCGCGGTATGCGGGGAAAAAGCGATGATCGTCGAATGGAGCCCGGCAAGGCCCAAAAAAAGGACGACCGGCCTCATCAGGGAGAGCCTGGAGGCCGGCGCTATCATCAGCTACCCGACCGACACCTTTTACGGCCTGGGATGCGACCTGTTCAACATCAAGGCGATAAAGACCCTCTACGCCATGCGGGGGCTCAACGAAAAGAGACCGCTGAGCATCATTTTCAAAGATATCAAGGAGATAAGCGACTACGCCGTCCTTACCGATTTCGCCTTCCATATCCTGAAGAGGACGCTGCCCGGCGCGTATACGTTCATCCTGAAGGCAAAAAGGATAGTGCCGAGGCTCCTCATGACGCCAAAGAAGGAGCTGGGGGTCAGGATGCCCGACCACGATGTCCCCCGGGGGCTCGTCGATTTGCTGGGAAGGCCCATAATCAATACCACCGCGAAGTCGGCACGGCAGGAGTATATATCGGACCCGAGGGAGATAGAGCGATATTTCAAGAACCAGGTGGCGCTCGTGATAGACGGCGGGCTCATCAGGGGCGAGCCGTCGACCGTCATAAGCCTCGTCGACGACAGGGTACAGATCCTGAGGGAGGGCAAAGGACCGCTTACAGATCTCCTTCGGGGCTAGTCTCGCCGCCGGCGAGGGCCTCTTCCATCTCCCCTTCGAACCCCTCGCCCAGCTCGTCGCCGAGCTCGCTGCCCATTCTCTTCATCAGCTTTTCCATGGACCGCGGGTCGTTCTCGTCGAGGTCGCTTAAGCGGCCGGGGTCGAGAAGGCTCTCCATCCTCTTCTCCTCGCTCCGCAGGATCGCAACCCGGGAGAGCACCCTTTTCACGGCCGGCGACTTGCAGTGCTTGCAGTAAGGCTCGATTGCCTCGTTCACCCGGAGGAGCAGAAAGGACGATCTTTTTTTACAGGCATCACAATAGTATTCGTAAATGGGCATGCTAGAAGTTTATTTTTTTCAGTGTGATTTGTAAAGCCTTTAGGCTATATTCTCATAGAGCATTTTGCCAAATGAACTACCGACTGCCCAGGGCGCAACCATTATCCTGAGCGCAGCATCGCGGAAGTCTCTCCGGGTACCCGCCCGACCGTAGGGAGGGAAGGGTGTCGCCTTGCGCCGGGAGGAGCGGTGCGCGGCGGCGCAGGCCGAGGATGTCTGAGGGCCGATCCGCGAATAGCGGTCGGCCCGATTCGCAGGCCAGCGGAAGGAGGCGTTAGGCGGGTGAGAGACGTAACCGCGCGAAGTGGGTCGCAGCGAAGGATAATGGTGGACCGGAACGCACGTTGAAACGGTAATTACTTTTGCAAAATGCTCCAGATCACGGAGAGCATGATGAAGGTGCGCGATTACTGCATGGACTGCCTCAAGAACCTGGCAAGGCAGACCGTCGCCCTCTCCCACGGGGACGCATCGCTCGTCGCCTCCTGTTGCCGTCTCGTGGAGGCGCTTTTCGAGGCCGACCGCTGTCCCACCTTTATCTCGAACCGGCTCCTGAAATACGTGAAAAGCCGGACAGGGGCGTACGACCCGTATGCCGAGCGGAAAGCGACCGACTTCCGGCAGGCGTGCGATGCCGCGGCCCGGGTGAAGGGGCTTTTCCCCGATACCCTCGACGGCCTGTTCCGGTTATCGGCGTTCGGCAACGGCGGAGATTTCTTTCTGGAGCAGTCCTACGACCCCGATCACGTCGAATTTGACGGCGATATGGCCAAAATAGCGCATCAGGTTTATATTAGTAGCAAAATTATGATACTCGGAGACAACCCCGGCGATTTTGTCTTCGACCAGCCCCTCGTGGGCCGCTTGAGGCAGATGGGGAAACAGGTGGTATACGCGGTGAAGGAGCACCCGGTGCAAAACGATATGTCCCTCATCGATGTGGCCCGGTTCGGACCCGGAGAGATGCGGGGGCACGTCATCTCCACGGGAACGGACGAGGTCGGCATAAGGCGGGAAGAGATGTCGGGAAAGATACGGGAATGGTGGGAAGACGGCAGTATGATTATCGCGAAAGGGATGGGGAACTACGAGACTATTTCGGAATTCGACCATGAGCGGCCGGTCGTCTACGTGCTGAAGGTCAAGTGCAGGACCGTGGCCGAGACGCTCAAGACGGAGGTCGGCACGTATATCGCGAGGGCAGGTGGTGATCATGGCTAAGAAAGACTATTACGAAATCCTCGGCGTACAGAAGACGGCATCGGAAGACGAGGTGAAAAAAGCCTACCGAAAGCTGGCCCTTAAGTATCACCCGGACAGGAACCCCGGGAACAAGCAGGCGGAAGAGCAGTTCAAGGGGATAAACGAGGCCTACGCGGTCCTCTCCGACAAGGAAAAACGAAAGGAATACGATACCTACGGCATGGGCGGGTTCCAGCAGAGATACACCCAGGAGGACATTTACCGGGGTTTCAACATAGGCGACCTCTACAAGGACCTCGGCTTCGGCACAGGCGACATTTTCAGCATGATCTTCGGCAGACAGCCCTCGGGGGCAGGCGCCGGAAGGGAAACCGGAAGGGCGGGCAGACGCGTGCACGACTACGGTGATTTCGTCACCAGGGAGCGGGCGGCGGCCGGCGAGCTCGACCTCAATTACGAGCTGGAAATACCCTTTATGGATGCCATGAGGGGAGCGGAGAAAGTCCTCTCCTTCACCAGCGAGCGGGGCTCGGAAGAGATCAAGGTGAAGATCCCGAAAGGCATCGATACCGGCCAGAAGCTGAGACTCCAGGGCAAGGGGAGCAGGGACCCCTACACGGGCAGGACCGGCGACCTGTACGTGACCGTCAAGGTCGCGGAGCATCCCGTATTCAGGAGGGTGGGGAACGACCTCTCGGTGAAAGTGGAGGTGAAAACGACCGACGCCTTTCTCGGGGGGAGCGTGGAGGTGCCGACCATAGACGGGCCGAAGCAGATCAAGATCCCTGCCGGTATGCGAAACAATTCCAGGGTGCGTCTCAAAGGCCTCGGCGTGCCGCACATGGGCAGGCAGGCGAGCGGCGACGAGTATGTCGAGGTGGCCATAGAGGTACCGCGCAAGCTCACGGACAGACAGAAATCGCTCCTCGAAGAGCTTAAGAAAGAAGGTCTGGTCGGGAGCGCCTCCGTGAGCGAAGCTCACGGAGCCTCCCCGCTCAGAACTGCAACGGAAACTTAGGTGAAGGGTCAGGTGACGTGAGAAACCGGACGAGTTTAATTTGTCTCCCTCGATGACTATATTATCACTGTCAGGTAGGCGCATTTCTCGGGGGTGCCAATGGCGCGTGCGCGTTTCAGCCTCGCCGCGATCCTCGTCGTGCTCGTGTTCGTCTTCTGTGCGGAGGCAGTCGAGTTGTCCGCCGATATGATCACGAGAGACGGTGAGCAAAAACAGACGGGGAAACTTTACGTGAAAGGAAACAAGTACCGCATAGAGTCGAAGAACGGCTCGGACTACGCGATCATCAGGCACGACAAGAACAAGTCCTGGATCGTGATGCCGGGCCAGAAGGCGTACATAGAGATGCCCTTCGATCCCAGGAAGAAGCCCGCTATCGAGGAGAAGCAATGGCTGGAAGGCAACCGGAAGCTCCTGGGCTCGGAGACGATCAACGGACACGCGGCAAAAAAATACGAGGTCACGGTCACAGGGGGGGAGCCGGGCGAGTCATTCTACCAGTGGGTGGCGCCGGATATCAACTTCCCCATAAAGACCGCGGCAATCAACGGAAATTGGAGCATCGAATACAGCAATATCAAGCTGTCGGTCCCCGACAGCCTCTTTGAAATACCTGAAACCTACGAGAAGATCGCTATGCCGCCGAACGGAGGGGAAGCGAGCACGATCCGGTAGAAGGACGTGCGAAAGAAAGAGCAGTGCCGAGTGACGAGTGACGAGTGCCGAGTGACGAGGAAGTGAGCACTATCAGGTAGAAGGACGTGCGAGATAGACGGAAGGGCAGGCCGTTTTTCGGCCTGCCCTTTTTTCTTTAGAGCTTGACCACGTTTGCGGCTTTCGGACCTTTAGGGCTGTCGACTATATCGAAACTGACTGCCTGACCCTCGGACAGCGATTTGAACCCCTCGTCCTGGATGGCGCTATAATGACAAAAGACATCTCCGCCGTCCTCTTTCTCGATAAATCCAAAACCCTTCGATGCGTTGAACCACTTCACCGTTCCCTTTGCCATACCGAAAAAACCTCCTCATGAAAAATGGAAAGCCCGGACCGTGCCAAAAACAGTCGCACTATCGTCGAAAGCCATTTGCGGCGGTCTGCCTCGACACGTCCGAATTTTCAGGTATTATGATGTCACAGAATAGAATAAAGATCAAACAATTTTGGTAGCGGTCCCACGCCGACCCACGACAAAAGCTTTCAGCCTTCTCGTGCGGAAATGGCCTGACCGAGGGGTGGAGAGAAGAAAGAATCTTAGCGGCCCGTTCTTCTCCCCAATACGATTCCAACCAGAAGGCCGACCACGACTGCTACCAGTGCCGAAAAAATCCCGTAGATGGCCGGTCTGGCATGGGCGTAGTAGGCAAGCCACTCAATCTCCCGGCTCGATTCCACCAGAAGGCTGTCCTGACAAAGCAGACGCGCTTTGCCGCCCTCGATCACGTAGCAGAATATTTTGTAGTCACCCAGGGGGGCATTGGCAGGATAGACCACCGGGGCCATAAACGTATGGGAGTCCATCTTTACGGCCCCTTCCCGGTACTGATAAAGCCCGCCTTCTATGAATGTCTTGATCAATCCGGCTACGTATTCTTTGTGAAGGCCGGCTCGCTCGCCGGGGGGCGGATCTTTCTCGAATCTGATCCTGGCCTGCCGGTAGACCTCCCCGAAGTCCGGGCTCAGTCCGGCCCTCTCCTGCTCGGCAGGCGAAAGCATGCCCGAAATCTTCGCCGAGCTCACAACGGCATACATGACGGGAATATCCGTCACTTCCGCGTGGCCGGAAGGAACCCAGACGAAGCCCAGGCTTTTCCCTGCCTTGTTCAATTTGAAATCCCTGACCGGTGAGATGACTTTGACGACAACCTCGCACTTCTCCGGACAGGTCCCCGTGATGACGACGGTCTGGTAAGGCCTCGAGAAGAGGGACCTTGAGAGGACGCGCGGCTCGATCTTTACTACCGGGGCCCCGCCCGATCCGGCGGCGGCCATGGCGCTCCCCGCCGCCGTCACGAGAAGGGCGGCTAAAACGCAGGTTTTTGTGGCGAGACGCATCAGTGGCCGCCTCCTCCGCCGGCGAGGCTGATAGGGTTGCCGGGCGTCATGAGCAGGTTGTACAGCATCTTGATCATTACCAACAATACGATAATAGCGAGGAGAATACGCAATTGTTCTCCCCGGAGCCGCTTGCCTACCCTGGCGCCTACCTGGGCCCCGATGGATGAGCCGAAAAAGAGGACGACGACCAGGATCAGGTCGACGGTATGATTGCGGATCGCCTGCTGAATAGTCACGTTGATGCAGGTCAGCACTATCTGGAACAGGTCGGTGCCGATCGCGACGATCGTCGGCATTCCAAGGATGTAGATCATCGCCGGGACCATAATAAATCCCCCGCCGACGCCCATGACGGCTGCCAGGATCCCTACAAATGCCCCCAGAATAAATGGGAATATCACCGAAGTGGTAAGGCGCGACTTCTCGAAATTCATCTGCCACGGGAGTTTCATCGCCAGCTTTCGCAGGCCCGATTCCTTGGGTTCGGAAGGCGCGGTATATTCTCTCACATCTTTTCTGCCCCTCAAGGCGCTGAGGCTTTCAATAAACATGAAGGAACCGATCACTCCCAGAATAACGACATAGACGAGCTTGATGACAAAATCGACTTCGCCCAGCGCCGCCAGCACCTTGATGATCTGCACGCCTACTGATCCGCCCACAATCCCGCCAATGAGCAGCACGATACCCATCTTGAAATCGACATTCCCCATGCGGCTGTGGGTATACGCACCGGACGACGCAGCGGCCACGATCTGATTGGAATCACTTGCGGCGGCGACCATTGGGGGGATCCCGGAAAAGATGAGAAGAGGCGTAAGCAGGAACCCCCCGCCCACGCCGAATAAACCGGAGAGAAATCCGACCAAACCGCCCAGACCTATCAGGAAGAAGACATTGATGCTCATGTGGGCGATCGGCAAATAGATGTTCATCTTGCCCCCTTACCCAGGCGCTTGCCCGGCCTCGCACAGTATCGGGAAAAACGGATGGTCGATGTGCCACGGTCTCGGCCGGACCACGATTGTTCCAGCGCCTCCTTCTTATTCCCCGTGCAGGCCTTCGACCCGAAGCGCGCTTCGGGGCTTACCGCGCGACCTCACGAGGGGATTCGAAAAGAGGCCCTCTTTTCCCATGATATGTTCGACAACCTGTACAAGTCAATTCATTAATTTTTATGGTATAGATAAGTTTCCCTGAAGGTATTCCCGTGACTCCGTATGCCGGTCGCGGCCATAAGACATTTCTGAAGCCGGGCTTATGGATGCCATAAAGATTACTGAGTTGACTTAAATTCAATTACCTATATCATTAAAGGAGTGCAAGAACGGCCGTGGGAGTAGAGGCGGCCCGCTTTCGGATATCGGGGTCGGTGATGCGGCCATTATTGACGCAAAGGCAGGGAGGATAAGCGACGAGACGACAATTCGCAGGTATTCATCCGGTGAAACCGGTAGCGGACATGGGACGTTTTGCCGGTGCATTTCTCCTGCCGACGATCAGCCGTCTCCAGGGAAAGGGCTCTCTCACGTGAGCTGGCTGCCCTTGAACGCCAGTCAAGCGCTGGAGAATGGAGCGCCCGACCTCCTGGCGGAGACACGCGGCGATCTCCCGGGAGAGCTTCAACGCCTGGCAGAATTGCCGGACAAACGCGGCGGGCATTCGCCCCTCATGCCGGAAGAACCCGTCACCCGGCAGCAAGTCATAGGCTTTCTCCTGGCGCACACAAGCGAGAAGGACCGGCACACCCGGGAGTATGCCTATCTCTGGGGACTCATCAATAAACTATCGGATATCTCCCCGGCACACATCCGGCAATCGGACCTATCCAGGCTCAAGGACGGCCTTGCCCACGACACGCGCCATTTCCGCTGCGGTCCACAAAGAAGCGCGGGGGCGGAGATAGTCGGG
Organism: uncultured delta proteobacterium; assembly: GCA_963729685.1. Classification (GTDB taxonomy): domain Bacteria; phylum Desulfobacterota; class Syntrophorhabdia; order Syntrophorhabdales; family WCHB1-27; genus BOG-1155. The sequence goes on from CAVSOX010000014.1 coordinate 165,916, forward strand.
GCGGACTTCGGGCTCAAAGAGACCATGGAACGGCTGTACAAGGTAGCCCCCCTCCCGAGTCCCGTCCTCCTGACGGGTGAGACCGGGACCGGTAAAGAGATGCTCGCGCGTGCCATTCACCGTCTTTCTTCCCGGAGCAGCGGTCCTTTTATCGCGGTCAATTGCGGCGCAATCCCTGAATCGCTCATCGACAGCGAGCTCTTCGGCCACAAAAAGGGCGCCTTTACCGGAGCGTTAAACGAGAGGAAGGGCCGGTTTGAGCGGGCCGACAAGGGCACCATCTTTCTTGACGAAGTAGGCGACCTGTCTGCCCGGGCCCAGGTGAGGCTCCTCAGGGTGCTGGAGGAGAAGGAGATCGAAAGGGTAGGCGGTTCCCGTCCTATCAAGATCAATGCGAGGATCATCTCCGCAACGTGCAAGAACCTGGAGAAGCTGGTGGCCGAGGGTGTTTTCAGGGATGACCTCTACTATCGACTGTCCGTTTTTCCTATCGATATCCCGCCCTTGCGCGAGCGAAAGGCGGACATCCCCGCGCTGGTCGAGCACCTCGTCGAGAGGAAGGCGCACGAGATCGGTCTGCGGGCGCCAAAACTGGCCCCCGGATCCATCGACCGGCTCCTCCGGCATGAGTGGCCGGGAAACGTGCGAGAGGTGGCGAACGTGGTCGAGCGGGCGCTCATCCAGTTCAGCGGACAACAATTCCTCTTCTTCGACGATGTCATGTCCCCCCTGGCGAAAGTGGAGCAGGCTCGGTTCGCGGCGCCTCCTCTATGCGGAGGCCGCGAGGCGGTCGGGCAACCGGTAAGCCTGCATGAGATACGGGCACATCACATCGCCCGTGTTCTTGAGATGACGGGAGGCAAGATCGAGGGAAGGGACGGCGCAGCCCAACTTCTCGGTGTGCACCCATCCACCCTCAGGAGTCGCATACGGAAGCTCAAGATCTCTCCCGGAGGGGATACACATCCGTCTTTCGGGCATTGAGGTCAGAAAGACTCAAAGCGAGCGCATGCGAAGCGCTGAGCAGGGACGACCCACTGAAGTGGGTGCCCCGGCGAGCTTTGCTCGTGGAGGGGGCGCTCAAGCCCCAAGGGCTGAAAGCGAGCGTATGCGAAGCGCTGAGCGGGGAGGCTCGATGAGCTTTGCTCATCGAGGGGGCGCTGAGCCCCAATAAAAGAACGGGGCCGGTGATGGGCGATATCGGAAAGATGTTCAACCCAAAGGCCGTGGCCTTCATCGGTGCGAGCGATAAACCCGGCTCCTTTGGCAGGGCCATACTTCACAACCTGCTCATCAAAGCGCAGAGCCGGGTCTTTCCCGTAAACCCCTTCAAGAATAGCCTGATAGACGTTCCTGCCTTCCCGGACATCGCGAGCCTCCCGGAAGAGATCGACCTGGCGGTCATCGCTACCCCCGCTCCAACGGTTCCATCCATCGTCGAGGAATGTGGAAAGGCAGGCACCCAAGGAGTTGTCATCATCTCCTCCGGGTTCAAGAGGATGGGCGCGGAAGGGGAGCGACTCGAGCGGAAGATCGCCGATCTTGGAAAACGCTATTCCATGAGGATCGTGGGACCGGATTGCCTGGGCATCATAAGACCCCACATCGGTCTCAATACGACATCCCTTGCGGCCAGTCCGCTCCAGGGCGACATCGCATTCATCTCCCAAAGCGACGCCTTCGGACGGGCACTGATCGAGTGGGGCATCGATACGCACCTCGGCTTCAGCACCTTCGTCTCTCTCGGTTCCATGCTCGACATAGACTTTGGGGACCTCATCGACTTCCTGAAGCACGACCCGTACACGAGACGCATCATGATCTATATGGAAGAAGGCATAGGAGATGTGAGGAAATTCGTGAGCGCGGCGAGGGGCTGTTCCCGGAACAAACCTATCGTCCTTCTGAAACCGGCGCGGATAAGCGACGAGGGCCAGGCATCCCGGTCCCACACAGGGTATCTTGCAACGAGCGACCCTATCTGCGACGCGGTATTCAAGAGGGCCGGCGTGGTCAGGGTCAAGACCGCGGTCGACCTCTTCAATATGGCCGGTGTCCTCCATTCCAAGAACCTGCCGAAGGGTCCGAGGCTGCTCACCATCACCAACGCGGCGGGAACCGGCGTCATGGCGGTGAACACCCTGGTCGAGCTGGGGGGAAGGCTGCCCGCCTGTCGAGGGAGAGCACCGAGAATCTGAAGTCTCTCCTGCCCAATTTTTGGAAGCAGACCGTCTTCATCGACCTTCTCAGGGACGCTGATGTCCGCCGGTACACGGACGTCTTGAAGATATGCCTGGAAGACCAGGGCGTGGACGGCGTTCTCGTCATCTTTACCCCCCAGGGGGTCTTCGACGCCGCAGACCTTGCGCGGACGCTCGCAACCATCGCCCGGGAGGCCGAGAAACCTGTTGTGACGACATGGATGGGCCGCATCGAAGCCGAAGAAGGCCGTGAAATCCTCCTGCGGAGCAGCGTTCCCACCTATGATACGCCGGAAGAGGCCGTGAGGACTTACCTGTACATGTATGAATATGAGCGCAACCTGGCGATCCTCGACGAATCCCCGTCAGGATGTCCCGATAGATTCAACGCCTCGCGAAAACGCGCTGAGGGCCGTTATCCGAAAAAGCCTCGACAAGGGCAGGACCACACTGACCGATGAAGAGTCAAAAAGGTTCCTCATGCACTACGGGATCCCTTCGACAAGGACCCGTGGGGCGGGAGATGTGGAAGAGGCGGTGATCGTCGCGAGGTCGGAAGGCTATCCATTGGTATTGAAAGTCGTTTCACCGGACATAACCCACAAAAGCGACGCCGGCGGCGTGGTGCTCGGGTTAAGCTCGGAGGAAGAGCTGCGCGACGAATACGTGAAGATGATGGACAGGGTCCGGGCCTACTGCCCCGAGTGTACGGTAACAGGCGTGACGGTCGAGAAAATGATCGAGAAGATCGACTATGAGGTCATCCTCGGGGCGAAGAAGGACAAAGACTTCGGCCCGGTGATCCTCTTCGGCATGGGCGGCACAGGGGTGCAGATCTTTCAGGATTTTTCCATCGGCCTGCCGCCGCTGAATCGGGCCCTGGCGAGAAAACTGATGGAAGAGACGAGGGTTTACAAGCTCCTTCAGGGCTACCGGGGGAAACCCCCGGCGAACCTGGGGAAACTGGAGGAGATACTCCTCAATTTTTCCAACCTCATCGCCGATTTTCCCGAAATAGCGGAAATGGATATCAACCCCATCGCCCTCACCGAAAGCAAGGCCATTGCCCTCGATTGCCGCATCGTCCTCGACGCCGGTTACGTGGACCACTCCTCCTCACGTCCCCATCTGATCGCGATCCCTTACCTGATGAAGCACGTCTCTCACTGGTCCCTTCCGGACGGGACGGACGTGCTGCTCAGGCCCATAAGGCCAGAGGACGAGCCGGCAGGACGGGAGATGTTGACGAACCTCTCGGAAAAGCCTTTGAAGGAGAGTTTTTCTCATGTCATCAATCAGGCCGCCCGGGAAAGGCGCGGCCGGCTGAGCACCGTCGATTATGAGAGAGAAATGACGATGGTTGCCGAGATCAGGGAGGGCAGCAGGAGAAAAATGGTCGGGATGGGAAGGCTGACAATGGACCCAACCCCCGTGAAAGCGGAATTTGATGTCGTTGTCCTCGATGCGTTTCAGGGCAAGGGGCTCGGAAGCAGGCTCATCGATGCGGTCATCGACCTGGGCCGCGATAGAGGCGTGCGCGAGATCTATAGCCTTATCTTGTCCGACAATACGCGGATGCTTAAGATGTGCGCCAAGCTGGGCTGCGCCGTCGAGCCGATGGAGGGAGGAGTCGCGAGGGTCACCCTCGCCCTCGGCAGCACTCCAAGTTCAGAGTGACCGGCGTAAACTTATGGTGCCGACGGCGGGACTCGAACCCGCACGGGTCTCCCCGCCACCCCCTCAAGATGGTGTGTCTACCAATTCCACCACATCGGCACGCGCTTATTTCGCTTTAGGCGGCAGCTTCTCTTCTATCGGAGCCGGAATCGACGACCTCGACGATACGGACCGGCCGCTTGAGTACATCATGGCCAGGACCAGGCTGGTCAGCATGAAGATGATGACGACAATAGTCGTGACACGCGTCATGAAACCGGACGTCCCCGAGCTGCCAAAGAGTGTCTGGCTCGCCCCACTTCCGAAAGCCGCTCCGATCTCAGACCCCCGTCCCGTCTGCAGCAGCACGATGAGGACAAGGGCGATCGCGGCGAGAATATGTATAATGCTTATTGCAGTTATCATCTTTACCTACCGGAAACGGTTTTTATTATACTGATAAAACTCTCAGATTTCAAGGACGCTCCACCTATGAGAGCGCCGTCTATATCTTCCATGCCGATGAGCCGGCCGATATTGTCCGGCGTGACGCTTCCCCCGTACAGGATCCTTGTGCTGCCCGCGGCGGCACTGCCGTAGGCGTCGCCGAGCAGGCCCCTTATGAAAACGTGCACGGCCTGGGCCTGATCGGGGGTGGCGTTCTTGCCCGTTCCTATCGCCCACACAGGCTCATAGGCGATCGTCACCTCTTCAAGGCTGTCGATCCCGTAAAGCCCGACTTTCACCTGCTGCCCGATCACGAACTCGGTGACGCCCTTCTCCCTTTCTTCCTCCGTCTCTCCCACGCACACGATAGGCTTGAGCCCGGCACGATAAGGCCTTTTTGATCTGCGCATTGACGGTCCCGTCGGTCTCGTGGAAGTACTTCCGCCGCTCCGAATGGCCTATAATAGCATACACGCAGCCCGCGTCTTTTACCATAGCGGGCGCCACTTCCCCCGTATATGCCCCCTTTTCCTCGTAAAATACGTTCTGTGCGGCGAGTGCGACATGGCTCCCCTTGAGGACCCCGGCAACACTCGCAAGCGCCGTAAAGACGGGCGCCACGATTATATCACCGCCGGATGCGGCCGCCGAGCCCTCGACAACGGCCCGGCCTAAGGCAGTCGATTCTCCTATCGTGAGATGCATCTTCCAGTTGCCGGCGAGCATCCACCTTCTCATCTCTCACCCCCGCAGGTCTCCAGGGCCTCCACCGCGGGCATGGTCTTTCCTTCGAGCACCTCGAGAAAAGCGCCGCCTCCGGTCGATATGTACGATATCCTGGCCGCCTCACCCGCCTGATGAACGGCGGTGTCCGTGTCCCCTCCGCCCACGATGCTGAGGGCGTGGGCAGATGCCACAAAGGTGACGAGACCGAAGGTGCCCCTGCTGAAGGGAGCGAGCTCGAACATGCCCATGGGGCCGTTCCAGACTATGGTCTTCGCATCGGCCAGGGCCTCTCCGAAGAGCGTCAGCGATGCCGGCCCGATATCGAGGGCCATCCATTCTTTCGGGATCTCCTGGACGGTCACGTCCTTTGTGACGGCATCGACCGACGCAGCCTGCGCCACGACGCAGTCTACCGGCAGGTAGAGCCTGACATGCCGCTCCCCCGCCTTCGCCACGATGCTCTTCGCGACATCGAGCATATCCTGCTCGCAGAGCGACTTGCCTACTTCATACCCCAGGGCCCTCAGGAAGGTAAAGGCCATGCCGCCACCGACGATCAGCTTATCGACTTTCTCCGTCAGCTTTTCGAGCACGGCGATCTTGTCGGAAACCTTTGCCCCGCCGATGATGGCGACCAGCGGCCGGACAGGGTCCTCGGTGGCTTTCTTCAGGTAGTCGAGCTCGCGGCTGAGCAGCAGCCCGGCGCCGCACTCGGACACGAAGCCGGTTATGCCCGCGTTCGAGGCATGCCCCCGATGGGAAACGGCGAACGCATCGTCCACGTAGACGTCGCACAGCCGAGCCAGCTCACGGGCGAAACCCTTATCATTCTTCTCTTCTTCGGCATGGAAGCGGAGGTTCTCCAGAAGGACGATCTCGCCCGGCTGCATCGCTGCCACCGCCTTTTCCGCCTCCGGTCCGACACAGTCGTCGACAAAAACGACGGGTTTGCCCAGGAGCTCGGACAGCCTCAGGCCCACGGGTTTCAACGAGTACTTCTCCACCCTCTTGCCTTTGGGGCGTCCGAGATGGGACGCCAGTATCACCTTCCCCTTTTGATCGAGCACATAGCTTATCGTGGGGAGATGCGCCTTTATCCTGGTATCGTCGGTGATATGCCCCTGGTCGTCCTGGGGCACGTTAAAGTCGACGCGGATCATCACCCGCTTGCCGCTGATACTCATCTCGCTGATCGATTTCATGGATGCCTCGCTCAATTATTGGGGCTCGCGTCGCCCCCTCCACCGGCAAAGCCGGCGGAGCCTCCCCTTCATAAAAAGGAAAAGGCATTAAATTATTGGGCCACCCGCAAGCAACAATAGCGGGTACCAGTCGTCCACAGACTGGTCGCAACCGGTCGCCCCCTCCACTTAAACCACCTGTTTTAGCCGGGTGCCCGCGCGATCCCACACCTTCGCTCGCGGGCGGCACCAAGGGCGCCCTTAAGCACCGGTTTTGCGCGATCTGTGCTTCTTTCCGGTTTGCCTGCGGCCCTTATTTCATGACAAACGTGAGGAGGTCGCACATCCTCGTCGAGAAGCCCCATTCGTTGTCATACCACGAAAGGACCTTCACCATCTTGGTCCCCGCCATGAAGGTCGAAGGAAGATCGACGATCGATGAATAGGAGCTTCCGATAAAATCCGAGGAGACGAGCTCCTCATCGGTTGCCGCCAGTATCCCCTTCATCGGGCCTGCCGCATACTTCCGGAATACGGCGTTGACCTCTCCCTTGGTCGTCTCTTTCGATAGGTTGGCAACGAAATCGACCACCGATACGGTGGGGGTCGGCACCCTTATGGAAAGCCCGTCGAGGCGCCCCTTCACTTCCGGAATGACCTCCGATATGGCCTTTGCCGCGCCGGTCGTGGTGGGTATCATCGAAAGGGCCGCTGCCCGGGCGCGCCTTAAGTCCCTGTGCGGCTGGTCGAGGATCACCTGGTCGTTCGTGTAAGAATGGATGGTGGTCATCAGGCCGTACTCAAGGCCGAATTCCCGATGCAGCACCTTCACCACCGGGGCCAGACAGTTCGTGGTGCAGGAGCCCATGGAGATGATATGGTGCGTCTTTTTGTCGTACACCTCTTCGTTGACGCCGAGGACAAAGGTCACATCGGGGTTCTTGGCGGGGGCCGACACGATCACCTTTTTCGCCCCGGCAAGCCGATGTTTCTCCCCCCCTATCCTGTCGGTGAATTTCCCGGTGGCCTCCAGGACCACGTCCACCTTCAGCGCCTTCCAGGGGAGCTTCTCGGGGTCCCGCTCGCACAACACCTTGATCGCCTTTCCGTCGACGACTATCGATCCGTCCTTCTCCGCCACGTCGGCGTTCATGGTGCGATGGACCGAATCATATTTCAGGAGATGGGCAAGCGTTTTTGCGTCGGTGACGTCGTTGATCGCAACAAACTCCAGGTCGGGATTCTTGCAGCCTATGCGATACACCTGCCTGCCGATTCTGCCGAACCCGTTAATACCTACCCTTATAGGCATCGATACCTCCAATATTTTATCTTAATAGTAGCGAAAGGCCCCTATATTGTCAAACTATTTCTTTTCTAGAAAAGACTGTCCAGCCTGCGAAAACGTACTGAAAACCGGAGACTGCGGTTAAAAGGGCCGTTGTGTAAAAAAAGAACGGTTCAAAAAACCGGTCCGCAAACAGGAGCACATAGACGACGGTGAGCATCTGGAACACGGTCGTCATTTTGCTGATGAGACTCGGCACAGGGCTCATGGTGAGACCCCTCTTCAGCAGGACAAAAAAGCCGAGAGAAATGACGAGGTCCCGGAGAAGCACCACGCTTACCAGCCAAAGGGGGACTATCCGCTGAAAGCAGAGCACGATGTACGACGACGAGAGCATCACCTTATCCGCCAGCGGGTCGAGGTACGCGCCGAGGTTTGTCTTCGCGCCCATCCTTCGAGCGAAAAAACCGTCCAGCAGGTCACTGATGGCCTGCAGCACGAAGAGGAAAAGGGCAAGTCGGTACCGCTCGTACGCAATGAGAAGGATGAAGAAGGCGGTGACAAAAAGACGAAACAGGGAGAGCAGGTTAGGCAGGTTCATTCTCTCCACGGTAATAATCTTTGAAGGTAGTATAAGCCGCTTCGAAATGTGTTTCAATCTCGCCCGTGGGACCGTTCCGCTGTTTCCCGATGATGATCTCCGCCACGCCTTTCCGCTCTGAATTCCTGTTATAGACCTCATCCCGGTAGATAAACAGGATGACATCGGCGTCCTGCTCTATGGCGCCCGATTCTCGTAAATCCGCGAGCCTCGGCCTCTTGTCTTCCCTCTGCTCCACCATCCTGTTCAACTGGGATATGGCGACGACAGGGATATTCAGCTCCTTGGCCAGGGCCTTGAGGGACCTCGATATCTCCGATATCTCCTGTTCTCTCCGGTCCGGACCGCTCATCCTGCCGCGCATGAGCTGGAGGTAATCGATGATAAGGAGGCCGAGGCCGTGCTCTTTCTTTAACCTCCTCGCCCTCGCCCGCAGCTCTAAGATGCTCAGGGCAGGGGTATCGTCGATGTACATGGGGGCGGTATAGAGCCTTCCCGCCGCCGTGCCGAGTGAGTGCCATTCCGTGTCTTTCACCATGCCGGAGCGGAGCTTCTGGAAATCGACCCGCGCCTCCGAGCTGAGGAGTCTCATCACGAGCTGCTCTTTCGACATCTCGAGGGAAAAGACGCCCACCGGGACACCGCCGTCGGAGAGGGCCACATTTTGGGCGATATTGAGGCACAGGGCAGTCTTTCCCATGCTCGGCCTCCCCGCGACGATCACGAGGTCTGAGTTCTGCAGGCCGCTCGTCATCTTGTCAAGCTCGGAAAAGCCCGTCGCCACGCCGGTGACCGCCTGTTTCTTCTCACAGAGCCTCTCGATCACCTTGACGTTCTCCATCACCAGGTCTTTTATGGCGTAGAACGCAGGTTTGTATTTCTTCTCCGAGATCTCGAAGATCATCCTCTCGGCTTCGTCGAGGAAGTTGTCCACGTTCGTGTCGACTTCGTAACCCCTTTCCACGATCTCCGTCGCAACATGCATCAGGTTGCGGAGCAGTGCCTTCTCCTTCACCATCTTCGCATACTGGGCAATATTCGCGGACGTGGGCATGCCGTCGACGAGCCGGCTGAGGTTGGCCACACCCCCTATCTTCTCTATCAGGCCCTTGTCGCGGGCCGAGCTGCTCACCGTCACAAGGTCGATGGGCTCGTTTTTCTCATAAAGGTCGAGGATTATCCGGAAAATAGCCCGGTGGTCCTCCCTGTAGAAATCCTCGACGTCTATGACGTCGACTACCTTGTTCAGTGCGTCCGGGTCGATCAGAACCCCGCCGAGCACCGACTGTTCCGCGCTGAGATCCTGGGGCGGCACACGCCCTTTTCTCTCTACAGGAATTTTTGCGACCCTTGTTGCCATTTACTCTTCTTCTATTTCGAGCCGCACCTGTGCAACAATTCCCTTTTCGAGACGTGCTTCAACCGTATAGGCGCCGGTCATCTTGAGGGGCTCGGCAAGCCTCAGGGCCCTTCGGTCCACATCGAGATCGAGCGCCTTTTTCACGGCTTCCGCCACGTCTTTCGCCGTTACCGAGCCAAAAAGCTTTCCGTCGACCCCCGCCTTCTTCTTGATGATGACAGGCGGCGCCTCATCGAGCTGGCGTTTCACCTGCTCCGCCGTCTCGACGTCCTTCTCCCTTCGCCCCACGATGACTTTGGCCCGTTCCTGCACCTTCTTGATATTGCCCCGCGTCGCCGGGATGGCGAAGCCCCTCGGCACGAGGAAGTTTCTTCCGAACCCATCCTTCACGTCATGCGCCTCGCCCCTCTTTCCGACCCCCTCCACGTCGTCGAGCAGTATGATTTTCATCATTGCCTTCTCCTATCGCGTCGCTGTTGTGAAGGGCAAAAGGGCAATATGCCGGGCCTTCTTGATCTCTTCCCGCAGCTTTCTCTGGTGGTTGGCGCACGTCCCGGTCATCCTCCGGGGCATGATCTTGCCCCGCTCCGTCACGAAATGCTTAAGGAGCTTGGGGTCTTTATAATCTATCCTGATAGTCGCGTCCTGGCAGAACCGGCACACCCTCTTCCTCATGTAGACGCGCTTTTTTCCTGAATCCTGCATTCTCGGCATTTACTCCTCCATCCAAAAGTTTTTGCGAGAAAAACCCTCGCCCGCTACGCCTCACCCTCCAGCTCATCGAAAACAACCTGGTCCGGCGGTTTTTCCAGCCCTTTGTCTTTTTCGTCCACGACGACAAAAAGATGCCTGAGAATAAGGTCCATCGTCCGGTAAAACTTGTCCAGCGTCACCACGGTCGATTCATCCATGCTCAAGAGCATGAAGAAATAGTGACCCCTGTCTTTCTTCTTGATTGGGTAGGCCAGTCTTCGCACGCCCCAGTCGTCCATCTTGAGCAGCTCTGCGCCGAGCTTCTCTATGTTCGCCTGCACCCTTCGGAACAAGTCTTCCTCGTCCTCTTTCGTACAGTCGGGAGCCACTATTAAGATGTTTTCATACCTTCTCACGCCTGTTCTCCTTTCACGTAGTCTACCACTGCGCTCTTCGAGACCTTTACCCGCACCTTTTCGGCTATTTCCATGGTAATTGCCTCGTCCGTAATACCCGTTATTTTACCATACAACCCCCCCGAAGTGATAACTGTATCTCCCTTCTTCAGGTTTTCCATGAACGACTTGTGCTGTTTGGCCCTTTTCTGCTGCGGTCTGATAAGAAGAAAATAGAAGACCGCAAACAACAGGATGAGCGGAAGAAATGTGTAGAGACCGCCCGCCTGGCCACCGCCTCCTCCAGGACTACCCATCGCATATGCGAGATCCATCGTGTAGCTCACCTCCTTCCCGTTCCGACATGAATGCCTCGTAAAACTCCTCGAACCTCCCCTCACCGATCGCGGCCCTCATGCGCGCCATCAGGCTGCCGTAGAAGAAGAGGTTATGCACGGTATTCAAATAGTAGCTCGTAAGCTCCCTCGCGACAAAGAGGTGCCTGAGATAGGCCCTGGAGAAGTGCGTGCACGTGTAGCACCCGCACGTCTCGTCGATGGGCAACCGGTCCCGGCTGTACTTTGCGTGCTTGATGTTGATCCTCCCCGTTTTCGTGAAGAGGTTCCCGTTTCTCGCATGGCGCGTGGGGATGACGCAGTCGAACATGTCGATCCCTTTTTTGACCCCTTCCACGATGTCTTCGGGAAAACCGAGACCCATGAGATACCTGGGCTTCTCCCAGGGTAAATCGCCGATCACCGTGTCCACCATCTCCCACATGATGCTCTTCGGCTCGCCCACGCTGAAACCGCCCAGGGCATAGCCGTCAAAATCGAGCTCGACGAGAGAAGCCGCGGACCGGCGCCTCAGGTCGGCATACATGCCGCCCTGGACGATGCCGAACAGGAGTGACGGCCCCGTCTTTGCTTCCTTGCACCTCCGCCCCCACTTTGTCGTGCGCTCGACCGCATCCCCGGTGTATTCATGGGAGGACGGATAGGCCACGCATTCATCGAGGCACATACAGACGTCCGCACCGATGTGCTCCTGCACCTCCACTATCTTCTCGGGGCTGAGAAAATGTTTCGAGCCGTCGATGTGCGACTGAAAGGTCACACCCTCCTCCTCTACCTTACGCAGCACTCCGAGACTGAAGATCTGGTAGCCGCCGCTGTCCGTCAATACGGCCCCGTCCCACCCGGCAAAGTTCTGGATGCCGCCCATATCCCTCACAAGTGCGTCCCCGGGCCTTAAATAGAGATGGTACGCATTTGCCAGCACCATCCGTACGCCCATTTCCTTGAGGTCCCTCTGAAGGATGCCCTTCACTGTCCCTTGCGTTCCCACGGGCATGAATACGGGCGTCTCCACCGGACCATGCCCCGTGTGAAGGACCGCGAGCCGCGCCTGGCCGTCAGCCTGTGCGATAGTAAGAGCGCTCATGAAATAAACATCGCATCCCCGTAACTGTAGAACCTGTATCCCCGCTCGATAGCCTCCCGGTAAGCCGTCTCTATGCGCTCCTTCCCGGCGAACGCGGCAACGAGCAGAAGCGGCGTCGATCTGGGGAGGTGGAAATTTGTCACGAGGGCGTCAACCACCTGAAATCTATAGCCGGGATAGATGAACAGGTCCGTGTAACCGGCGAGCCCCGCCCCGTTCTCGCCTGCCCGGACCGTCTCCAGGGTCCTCACCGTGCTCGTGCCCACGGCGATGACCCTGCCGCCGGCACCTTTTGTCTTTCTCACTGCTTCGAGGACGCCGGGCGACAGGGAGTAATGCTCCCGGTGCATCGTATGTCCTTCCACAAGGGCGCTCTTCACGAGAAAAAAGGTCCCGATGCCGACGTGGAGGGTGATCGTGACAACGGCGACACCCATATCCCGGATCCGGGCCAGCAGGTCTTCGTCGAAGTGGAGGCCCGCGGTCGGGGCCGCGATGGACCCTTCCTCCCGCGCATAAACGGTCTGATATCGCTCGTCGTCATCGGACTCCCCGCCGTTTTTCGCCCTCTTGATATAGTGAGGGAGGGGCATTTTGCCGAATCGGGCCATGAAAGCCGCGCCATCGACCCTTTCAGGAAACTCGACTGTCCAGTGAAGCGGCGCCGGCCGGAGTGTGAGGGGCGTCCCGCCCACGGACACGTGCGCCTCTCGCGTCCCTTTTTTGAGACCGGTCGCCAGGCAGGACCATCGCCTCCCGTCGATCTTTTCCACGAGCAGGATATCGACGCGCCCTCCTGTCTCCTTCACCCCTGCGAGCCGCGCAGGGATCACCTTCGTATCGTTCACGACGATCAGGTCATTCTCCCGCAGGTAAGCGGTTATCTCTCTGAAACGGCTGTGCTCGACGCGCCCGTCCGGCCGGTTGAGGACAAGGAGGCGGGATGAAGCCCGCTCCGTGTGCGGATGCTGCGCGATCAGCTCCCCCGGTAGTGAATAATCAAACTCTTCGGTCCTCATAGCAATAAAAGACGAGTGTTGACTTGGCGTGTCGAATCCATTATTATTTTTCTATAAGCGGGCATAACTCAGCTGGTAGAGTGCAAGCTTCCCAAGCTTGATGTCGCGGGTTCGAGCCCCGTTGCCCGCTCCATTTTCTCTTTATTCTCTTCTCCACGCTCCAGCTCTCTCACCCGCAGCTCAAGGAGTGCGCACTTCTGCGCCAGGTCCTTGTTGATCTCCTTTATTTTTGATATGGCGATCGAATAATGCATGAGGACCGCGATCACAAAAGCAAAGACAACCGTGAGCACGGCCGTGATATAATAGAGTCCCGTTATCTTGCTTAAGACATTTATCAAACCGGGCCAAAGACTCAAGATCGCGACGATCGAAGACGTGAAAAGCCAGAGAATGGCATACTCCTCCCTCAGATGCCTCTTTCGAATGAATTCGAAGGTCAGCACAAAAAAGATGATGCCGATTATGCCGATAAAGAGTCGGATATGCAGCATCTGTACGCTCTCCCCTAGAATTTCCTGAACAGATCGATCAGCATCGCGAGGAGCACTTTTGTCATGTAATAGACCGCGTGAAGCGGCGTGATAGACGACATTCCGTGTTCCCTGTAGTTCATCTCGACGGCGACCTCGGCCACTTTGAAGCCCTTTATCCGGGCGAGGAGCAACGATTCCGGCTCCGGGTAATCCTGAGGATAACAGCTCGCGAAAAATTCCATGGCCGGCCTGTTCAGCGCCCGGAACCCGCTCGTGGTGTCTTTGAAGCTCACCCCCGTGAAGGTCTTCAGGAAGAGAGATATGACCCTGATTCCCAGCGCCCTCATGAAGGGCACCCTGTACGTGCCGCCCAGGAAGCGCGAGCCGACCACCATATCGAGGCCGCCGTCAAACAGGGGCTCGATCAGTTTCGGGATTTCGCGGGGCGGGTGCTGCCCGTCTCCATCTACCTGCACACAGGCGTCGAACCCGGACGCCAGGGCATATTTCAGGCCTGTCTGGACGGCGCCCCCGATGCCCAGATTGACCGGCAGCTCAAGGACCGTTGCCCCTTCGGCTTCCGCGTTTCTCGTGGTAGCATCCCGCGAGCAATCGTTGACTACGATCACCTCATACCCGTCACCGAGCTCCTTCACCCCCCTGACGACGCTTCCGATTGTCTTTTCCTCATTGTAAGCCGGTATGATTACCGCGATGCGTCTGTCCATTACCGCAAAACTGGGGGACTAGGATTCGAACCTAGATAGCAAGATCCAGAATCTTGAGTCCTGCCGTTAGACGATCCCCCATAGGTTCCCACAATCTTATGCCTGCTTATAGCTCTTCTCCCGCTTTTTCCGGTCAGTCCGCTCCGTCTTGCTCTTTTTATCAGCCTGTTCCGCCTTGCTTTTCCTGGCTGCCTTTGCCGCCTTGGCTTTGGCCTCTTTCTTTGCTTCTTTCTCTTTCTCCTGCTCCGGCCGGTCCTTCTTCTGGGTCAGCTCGATGAGCGCCATGGGCGCCGCGTCGCCCTTCCTCGGCCCGAGCTTGAGGACCCTCGTGTAGCCGCCGTGGATCTCGGCGTATCTCGCGCCGATGTCGGAGAAGAGCTTCTTCACCGCTTCCTTGTCTCGCAAGGTGGCGAAAGCAAGGCGCACCGCATGGGCGCTATTGGTCTTCGCGAGGCTGATGAGCCTTTCCGCCACACGCCGCAGCTCCAGTGCCTTGGGGTTGGTCGTCTTGATGCTCTCATGATGAAAAAGGGCGGCGGCCAGGTTACGAAAAAGCGCCTTCCTGTGGCTCGCGGTCCTGTTCAGCTTCCTGCCTGCTTTCAAATGCCTCATGACACACCCTCTTAAGCTTGATCTTTCCTTCTTTGCGCCATCCTGTCAAGGTCTTCCCTGGGCGGGAAGTTATCCAGCTTGATGCCGAGCTTGAGGCCCATGCATGCAAGTATCTCTTTTATCTCGTTGAGTGACTTTCTTCCGAAATTCTTGGTCATCAGTATCTCTTGCTCGCTCTTCTGGACGAGCTCGCCGATGTACTTTATATCGGCATTCTTCAAACAATTGGCGCTCCTGACCGAGAGCTCCAGCTCGTCGACGTTCCGGTAGAGATTGTCGTTAAACTCCTGCCTCTCGCCTTCTTTCAATTCGCCCGCATCCAGGTCCGCCGGCTCTTCGAAGTTTATGAAGATGCGCATCTGCTCCCTGATGATCTTCGCCGCATAGGAAAGCGCGTCGAGGGCGCTGATGCTGCCGTCCGTCTGTATCTCCATGGTCAGCTTATCGTAATCGGTCCGAAAACCCACCCGCGCGGGGCTCACGTTGTAGCTCACCCTTTTCACCGGAGAAAATATGGAATCTATAGGCGTTGTCCCTATAGGCTCTTCCTCCTCCCGATTTCTCTCGGCGGGCACATAGCCCCTGCCCACTCTTGCCTTCATCTCCATGTAGAGCCGCGCCTCGTCGCTCAGGGTCGCGATATGGTGCTCGGGATTGATGACCTCCACCCCGCCGTCGTGGGTGATGTCTCCCGCCTTCACCACTCCTTCACCGCGCGCATCTATCTTCAAAATTCTCGGCCGGTCGTCATCGATCCTGAGCACGACCTTCTTCAGGTTGAGAATGATCTCGGTCACATCTTCCTTCACGCCCCTGACCGTCGAGAATTCGTGGTCTACACCGTCGATCTTGACAGAAGTGATGGCCCCGCCCATGATCGAGGAAAGGAGCACCCTCCTGAGTGAATTGCCTACAGTGATGCCGTAACCGCGCTCAAAGGGCTCCGCCGAAAACCGGACGTAATAGACGGAGCACGTCTCTCTTTCTATGTCAATCTTGGTCGGCTTTATAAGTTCCTGCCAGTTTTTTTCGAACATATACATGGCTCCTCCTTCAGAGGGAAAGAAACTAACGGGAGTAATACTCTACGATGAGCTGCTCCTTTATGGGTATCGAGATATCCTCCCTAGTCGGCAAAAGCTTGACTCTGCCCATCATCGCTTCCTTCTCCAGCTCCAGCCAGGAGGGAAGCCCCCGCCGCACCACGGATTCCAGGGCATCTTTCACGGAAGGTAAATCCTTGTGCCGGATCGCAATTTCATCCCCTTCTTTCACGAGGTATGATGGGATGTCCACTGTCTTGCCGTTCACCGTGACGTGGGTATGACATACGAGCTGCCGGGCCTCTTTCCTCGAAACAGCAAGCCCCAGGCGGTATACCATGTTGTCCAGCCGTCTTTCCAGCAACACGAGCAGGTTGGTGCCCGTGACGCCCTTCGCCTTCTCGGCCATCGCGAACCACCGCTTGAACTGGTTTTCGCTGAGGCCGTACATTCTCTTCACCTTCTGCTTCTCACGGAGGCGGATGCCGTATTCCGTCACCTTTCTCCTCGTCTCCACGTGGACGCCCGGGGGATAGTTCCTCTTCTCCACCCCGCACTTCTCCGTGTAGCACTTTTCCCCTTTCTCGAAGAGCTTCATGCCTTCTCTCCGGCATATCTTGCAGACAGGTCCTGTATATCTCGACAATTTCCCCTCCTAAACTCTTCTTCTTTTTGGCGGCCTGCAGCCGTTATGGGGTATGGGGGTCACATCTTTTATGAGATGGATCTTTAAGCCGGCGCTCTGGATTGCGCGCAGTGCAGCTTCCCGGCCGGCCCCTGGACCCTTTATATAGACGTCAACCGTCCTCATGCCCTGCTCGATGGCCTTCTTTGCGGCATTTTCGGCAGCGAGCTGCGCGGCAAAGGGCGTGCTTTTCCTGGAGCCCTTGAAACCTGCTATACCTCCGCTGGACCACGAAATCACATTGCCCTGGGGGTCCGCTATGGTAATGATGGTATTATTGAAGCTCGACTGTATATGCACTTCTCCGATAGGAATGTTCCTCTTTACCTTCTTCTTGCCGGTCTTTCGCACCTTTGCCATTTCGCCCCCTTACTTCTTTCTCTTCATCGAGGTCTTACGCGGTCCCTTTCTCGTCCTCGAATTCGTTCTTGTCCTCTGACCCCGCACCGGCAAGCCCCTCCTGTGCCTCAGACCCCGATAACAGCCTATATCCATGAGTCGCTTTATATTTATGTTGTTCTCTTTACGCAAGTCGCCTTCTATCTTGTGGTCCTGCTCGATAATATCCCTGATCCGCGCAACCTCTTCCTCGCTGAGCGTATTTGTTCGTTTGTTCGGATCGATACCGGCCTGGCTGAGTATCTGGTTCGATAAGGACCTGCCGATCCCGTAGAGGTAGGTAAGGGCGATCTCTATGCGCTTCTCTCTCGGGATATCAACACCAGCAATTCGTGCCACTTTTAGACCTCCTTAACCCTGTCTCTGTTTATGCTTAGGGTTTTCGCATATAACCCTTACGATCCCTTTTCTCTTGATGATCTTGCATTTGTCGCACCTTTTCTGTACTGAAGGCCGCACCTTCATAAAGAACCTCCTGCAATTATTGGGCACCCGCGAGCGGGTACCCGGCACCCCCTCCACCGGCAAAGCCGGATCGGGGCACCCGCTTGCGGGTCGTCCCCGCTCAACCTCGCTCCGCTCGTAACCCTATTTTGCCCTGTAGATTATCCTTCCTCTCGTCAGGTCGTAAGGCGAGAGCTCGACGATGACCTTGTCACCGGGCAAAATTTTTATATAGTTCATGCGCATCTTGCCGGACACGTGGGCGAGCACCCTGTGCCCGTTCGGCAGCTCCACCCTGAACATCGCGTTCGGCAGCGGCTCCACTACCGTCCCTTCTACTTCTATCCCTTCGCCTTTAGGCATGTAACCTCATAGTGCGCTCAGAATCTCCGTCCCTTTGTCCGTGAGTGCAACAGTATGCTCGAAATGAGCGGAAAGCTTTCCATCCCTGGTCGCCGCCGTCCATCCATTTTCCCTGATGACCACGTCGCTTCCACCCTCGTTTATCATCGGCTCTATGGCCAGCACCATGCCCTTCTTCAGCCGGATACCGGTGCCCTTTACGCCAAAGTTGGGTATCTGCGGCTCCTCGTGCAACTGCCTGCCGACGCCGTGTCCCACAAACTCTCTCACCACGGAAAACCCTTCCGCTTCCACGAAAGACTGGATGGCATGCGACACATCGTGCAGCCTCGCTCCCTCCCGGACCTCGTCTATGCCCTTGTAGAGAGATTCCTTCGTGACAGCGACCAGTTTCGCCGCGATTTCCGGCACCTTCCCCACCGGATACGTCAGGGCGGCATCGCCGTAATACCCTTTATAGATCGCCCCGAAGTCGAGGCTGACTATGTCCCCTTCCTTCAAAAACCGGCCGTTGGAAGGCATGCCGTGGACGACTTCATCATTCACCGACACGCAAAGGCAGTACGGGTAGCCGGCGTACCCCTTGAAGGCGGCCTCGAAATCGTCTCGCTTCGCTATCATCTCCTCGCAGATTGCCTCGAGGTCCGCGGTCTTGATTCCCGCCCTCACATGGCGCCCCAACTCCAGCAGCACCTCCATAGCGAACTTGCCGGCAGTCCTTATCCTGCTTATCTCTTCCGCAGTTTTTAGCGTTATCATCCGTCAGTGCCCGGCACCCTTATCGGACAACCCGGCACACCTATCTTCTCCCCTTCATTTTTGCCGTCTTCTTCACAAGGCCGTCGTAATGACGCAGAATAAGATGGGACTCGATCTGCTGAATCGTATCGAGGCCGACGCCCACGACGATAAGCAGGGCGGTCCCGCCAAAATAGAAGGGGGCGTTAAATTTCTGGACCAGTATCGTCGGCAGCACGCAGACAAAAGATATGTAGATGGCGCCGGTCAGAGTGATCCTGGAAAGTATTCTCTCGATATAGTCGGCTGTCTTTTTGCCGGGGCGGATGCCCGGGATGTATCCCCCGTACTTTTTCATATTGTCTGCCACGTTGTCGGGGTTAAACACGATCGCCGTGTAGAAAAAACAGAAAAATATGATGAAGGCGACATAGAGCATTTCGTGGAGGGCGCTCCCCGGGGTGAGAAGCTCGCTGAACCGCTTCATATAGGGGTGTTGGATAAAATTGGCGATGGTCGCCGGGAACATGATGATGGATGACGCAAATATGGGCGGGATAACACCGGCCTGGTTGACCTTCAGCGGCAGGTGCGTCGACTGGCCTCCGTACATCTTCCTTCCCACCACCCGTTTCGCGTACTGGACCGGGATCCTCCTCTGAGCCGTCTCCATATAGATGATGAAGGCGACCACGAGAAACATCATGACCAGGAGCAGGATCACGACGAACCAGTTCATCTCGCCCGTGTTCACGAGGCTCCCCGTGCTTGCCAGCGCGTTCGGCATCCTCGCCACGATACCCGAGAAGATGATAAGGGAGATGCCGTTCCCGATACCTTTCTCCGTGATCTGCTCGCCGAGCCACATGAGAAAGGAGGTGCCGGCGCAGAGCGTCAGCATGGTCATCAGCCTGAAGGCCCAGCCGGAGTTATAGACGACGAGCTCGCCCCCCGCCCCGCGCATCTGCTCCAGGCCGACGGCGATGCCGAAACCCTGGATCAGGCTTATGACGACGGTCCCGTACCTCGTATACTGGGTGATCTTCCTCCTGCCCGCCTCCCCTTCCTTGGAGAGCTTTTCGAGGGTCGGCACGACCACCGTAAGGAGCTGGAGTATGATCGACGCGCTGATGTAAGGCATGATGCCGAGGGCAAAGACGGACAGCTTCTCCAGGCCTCCCCCTGCGAACATATCGAAGAAGCCGAGGAGCGTCCCCCTCGCGCGCTCGAAGATACTCGCCAGAACGGTCCCGTCGATGCCCGGCGTCGGGATATGCACCCCTATACGATAGACCGCGAGGAGCGCAAGGGTCATGATGATCCTGCGCTTCAGCTCGGGGATTCTCCCGATGTTCTGGAAACCGCTCATTATTGAGCCACCTCTACCTCTCCGCCTTGAGCCTTTATCTTATCGATCGCCGCTTGCGACGCCTTATGAACTTTCACTTTAAGGGCAAAGTCGATCTCCCCGTTCCCGAGGAGCTTCACGCCGTCCTTCAGCTTGCTCACCAGGCCGCTCTCCATAAAATCTTCGAGCCCGACTTCCGGCCTGCCCTGAAACGCCTGCAGGTCGCCCACTTTTATAATAGCGTATTCCTTCCTGAAGGGGTTCTTAAAGCCCCTCTTCGGTATTCTCCTGGTGAGAGGCATCTGGCCGCCTTCGAAGCCCTTTCCCTTGGAAGCACCTGCGCGCGCCTTCTGCCCCTTGTTCCCCATGGTTGCCGTCTTGCCATGGCCGGAGCCGGGACCCCTGCCTATCCGCTTCCGCGCCTTCTTCGAGCCAGCGTGACCTGTCAAATCCTCCAGCTTCATCTATCTCACGTCCTCCAGCACCTTTACCAGGTGCATCACTTTTTTGACCATGCCCCGGATCTCCGGCGAGTTCTTCACCGACCGCTCCTCGTTGAGCCTCTTGAAACCGAGGCTCTTTACCGTGCTCCTCTGGTCGTCCGTGCACGCGATGGTGCTTTTCACCCACTTTATCTTAAGATGCGCCACGTTTAAGCCTCCTCGACCTTCTGTTTCCCTGTCTGCCTTGCACTCGTATCCCTGGCCTTCAGGGTGGAGAGCCCCTGCAGGGCGGCCTTGACCACATTGTGCGGGTTCCGCGAGCCATAGCATTTCGTGTAGATGTTCCGGATGCCGGCTACCTCGACCACGGCCCGCACCGCGCCTCCGGCGATAACTCCCGTGCCTTCGGACGCCGGCTTTATGAAGACCTGGCTGGACCCGTAGATACCCGTGATCTCGTAAGGCACCGTGCCCCGGTTGATGGGGACCTCGATGATATCCTTCTTGGCCCGTTCCACGGCCTTCCTGATCGCGTCAGGGACCTCGTTGGCCTTTCCGAGGCCGAAACCCACGTGACCGTTGCCGTCTCCTACCACAACGATTGCGCTGAAGCTGAATCTTCTCCCGCCCTTCACAACCTTTGCCACGCGGTTTATATGCACCACCCTGTCAACGAGCTCAAGCTCCCCCGGGTCGATCCGCCTTTTTTCAATCAAGTGAGAAACCTCCTCTAAAAGATTAATCCACCCTCCCGGGCGCCGTCTGCGAGTGCCTTGACCCTGCCGTGATACTTAAACCCGTTCCGATCGAAGAGAACTTCCTTTATGCCAAGGGCCATCGCCTTTTTTGCCATCGCCTCACCAACCTTCTTTGCGCTCCCCACATTGCCTCCGTACGTCACCGACGCTTTCACCTCATTCGTCAGGGTAGAGACGCCCGTGATCACCCTGCCGGCGTCGTCGTCGACGAGCTGGGCGTACATGTGCTTCAGACCTTTGTAGACACACAGCCTGGGCCGCTGCGCAGTCCCCGAGACCTTCTTCCTTATCCTCTTCTTCCTCTTCAGCCTTGCTGCGATCTTGTCTCTTCTCTCCATTACGAATGCCCCTTATTTGCCGGTCTTACCCGCTTTCTTTCTCAACACCTCGCCGGCGTACTTGACGCCCTTCCCCTTGTACGGATCGGGTTTCCGCAAATCCCTTATCTTGGCGGCCGTCTGGCCTACAAGCTCTTTATCTATCCCTTTGATGGTGACCAGGGTCTGCTTCTCGACCTCCGCCGATATACCGGCGGGAAGCGGGAAATTGATGGGATGGGAATAGCCCAGGAAGAGGGCGAGGTCGCTGCCTTTCAGCTCCGACCGGTAGCCTATGCCCACGATCTCCAGTTTCTTCTCGAAACCCTTGTAGACCCCTTCAACCATATTGGCGACCAAGGTCCTCATGAGACCGTGATAACTTCTCGACCGCTTATCATCCCTCATGCGCCTCACGGTAATTATCCCGTCGGTCACGTCCATCTCAAGGCCTTCGAGGAACGGCCTCCGGAGGCTGCCTTTCTGCCCCTCCACCGACACCCACCCATCCTTCAGCTCCACCTGCACGCCGGCGGGCAGGGCAATAGGTTTCTTTCCTATCCTTGACATCTCACACCTCACCAGATCCGAAAAAGGAGTTCTCCCCCCAAACGGTTCCCGATCGCCTGTTTATCGGTCATAAGACCTTTGGAAGTCGATACCACCGCGGTGCCGAACTTGCCTTTGCCCTTTCCAATCTCCTCGGCCTTCATATAGACGCGCCTGCCGGGTTTGCTGACCCTTCTCAGCCCCGAGATGACGCTCCTCGAGTGCTCGTCATAGCCGATATAAGCCTTGATGAATTTCATCCTCGAATCGTCGACAAACACCTTGTAATTCCGGAGGTAGCCTTCCTCCTTCAGAAGCTTGGCGATCGAGAACTTTGCCGTGGAATAAGGTATGTCGACCCATTCATGGCGCACCATGACGGCGTTTCTTATGCGTGTCAGCATGTCCGAAATGGGATCTGTCGTTACCATCGCTCCTCCTACCAGCTCGATTTAATGACCCCGGGCAGCTCCCCCCTGAGGGCGAGCGACCTGAAGCAGATCCTGCACATTTCGAACTTGCCGATATACCCGCGGGGTCTCCCGCAAATATGGCACCTGTTTCTCGCTCTTACCCCGAACTTCGGGGTCCGTTTTGCTTTTTCGATCATGCCCTTTCTCGCCATTCTTCCTCCTAAATACCTAAGCCCTGAAAGGCACTGCAATTATTGGGGCTCAGCGCCCCCTCGATGGGCAAAGCTCGACTGCTCAGGGTGCCCACTTCATGAGGGCGTCGTCCCCGCTCAGCGCTTCGCATGCGCTCGCTTTGGCTCAGCGCCCCGTCCACGAGCAAAATCCCGGGTAACCCGCTCATAAACGCCTAGCTCCTGAAAGGCATGCCCATCAGTTTCAGCAGCTCATAGGCCTCTTCATCCGTCGGCGCAGTTGTCGCAATCGTGATATTCATTCCCCTGGCCCGATCGACCTTGTCGTAGTCTATCTCCGGGAAGATGATCTGTTCCTTCAAGCCAAGCGTATAATTTCCTCTTCCATCGAAAGCCTTCGGAGAAATGCCCTTAAAATCCCTCACCCTCGGAAGAACGATGGTGACAAGCTTTTGATAAAACTCATACATCCGCTCCCGCCGGAGCGTCACCATGCACCCGATGGGCATGCCCTTTCGAAGCTTGAAGGAGGCGATCGACTTGCTCGCCTTCGTAATAACAGGCTTCTGGCCTGCGATCAGGGTAATGTCGGCGGACGCCGCGTCGAGGGCCTTGATATTCTGGATGGCTTCGCCGAGACCGACGTTTACCACGATCTTCGTCAGCTTCGGCACCTGCATCACGTTCTTGTACTTAAACTTCCTGACCAGTGCAGGAGCTATCTCCTTTTCGTACTGCTCCATGAATGCCGTTTTCACTACCCCTCCTACTTGTCCAGGACCTCATTGCATTTTTTGCAATATCTCGCTTTTTTGCCGTCTTCGAGCACTTTTGTCCCCACCCTCACGGCTTTTGCGCACTTATCACAATAGATCATGACATTCGATACGTGGACCGCGCCCTCCCGCTCCATGATCCCGCCCTTTGTCTTCTGGCTGGGTTTCACGTGGCGCTTGATCATGTTCACCTTTTCCACGATAATCCGGTCGGTCTTGCGGTTGATGCGGAGCACCTTCCCGGTCTTCCCCTTGCTTTTCCCCGTCATGACCATGACCGTGTCGTTTTTCTTCACATGATATTCTTTTTCCATGATACCTCACACTACTTCAGGCGCAAGGGAGACGATCTTCATGAAGCGCTTCGCCCGCAGCTCCCTCGCCACAGGCCCGAAGATCCTGGTCCCCACCGGCTCGTTATACTGGTTTATTATGACGGCTGAATTGTCGTCGAAGCGCACATACGAGCCGTCAATCCTCCTGATTTCCTTTCTGGTGCGGACGATGACGGCCTTGACGACCTCCCCTTTCTTCACCTTGCTGTTCGGGAGCACCTCTTTCACGGAGCAGACGATGATGTCGCCCACAGTCCCGTATCTCTTCCTGGCAGCCCCCAGGATCCTTATGCAGCCAAGCTTCTTGGCTCCGGAATTGTCTGCGACCTCAAGCTTCGTCCTTACCTGTATCATGGTTAAACCACCTCGCTCGCCTCAGGCACTGCCTCTTCTTTCACGATGATCTCTTTGACCACCCATCTCTTGTCCTTACTGAGCGGCCTCGACTCCACGATCAGCACCTTGTCGCCGACCTTCGCCTTATTCTCTTCGTCGTGTGCCTTGCACGTCGTTTTTGTCCTCAAGTATTTGTGATACGTCGGGTGCTTCAGCGTCCGCTCGACCTCGACGACGACGGTCTTGTCCATCTTGTCCTTCACCACGACGCCCACCAGCTTCTTTCTCTTCTCGCCCCTTTTCCGTTCCATCGCTATACCTGCCTGCCGGACGCTTTCTCGTGCAGCACCATCGTCACACGCGCAAGGTCCTTCCTTATTATCTTCATGCGCGACGTGTTGTCGAGCTTGTCCGGTCGAATGTTGAAATCTCAGGTTAAAGATCTCTTCTTTGAGGTCCTTGTGCTTCTTCGCTATTTCCTCAGGGGTCAGTTCCCTCAATTCTTTTGCTTTCATTCCATCTGGCTCCTCATCACAAGCCTCGTCTTTACCGGAAGCTTCTGTGCCGCAATGCGCAGCGCCTCGCGCGCCTTGTCCTCGGGCACGCCCTTAATCTCGTAGAGCACCTTTCCCGGCCTCACGACCGCGATCCAGCCCTCGACAGGCCCCTTGCCCTTGCCCATCCTTGTCTCTGCCGGCTTTTTGGTGATCGGTTTATCCGGGAAGACCCGTATCCACAGCTTTCCGGTCCTTTTCACGTACCGGGAAAGGGTCACCCTGGCAGCCTCTATCTGGCGGGCCGTTACCCACCCGCACTCCGTCGCCTGCAATCCGTAATCCCCGAAGCTGACCTCCGCGCCCCTGCTTGAGACGCCTGTCATCCTGCCCTTTTGCTGCTTTCTGTATTTGACCCTTTTCGGTGCAAGCATTACCTTGCCTCCTGATAGACTTCGCCCTTAAACAGCCACACCTTGACCCCGATCACCCCGTACTTCGTGCGCGCAATCGCGGTCCCGTAATCAATGTCCGCACGTATCGTCTGAAGGGGGACCCTGCCCTCCCTGTACCATTCGGTCCGTGCCATTTCCGCTCCGGCCAGCCTCCCCGCGCACATGATCTTGATGCCCTTCGCCCCGAACTTCATGGCCTGGGAGACATTCCTTTTCATGGCCCTTCTGAAGGAGACCCTCCGCTCCAGTTGAAGCGCCACGTTCTCCGAAACGAGCTGCGCATCGACCTCGGGCCGCTTCACCTCGGTGATATTGAGCAGGATCTCTTTATCGGTCAGTTTCTGGAGGTCCCTTTTCAGGCCCTCCACCTCGACGCCCTTTCTGCCTATGACGATGCCCGGCCGGGACGTCCAGATATTGATCTTCGCCCTCTTGTCCTTATTCGCCGCCCTCTCTATCTCCATCTTCGATATGCCCGCCTGATAGAGCCGCTCCTTGAGGAATTTCTTCATACGGAGGTCTTCATGGAGAAAAAGCGCGTAATTCTTGAAGGCAAACCACTTTGAATCCCACGTCCGGATTGTTCCAAGCCTGAAGCCGATAGGATGCGTCTTTTGACCCATTTAATCCCTGCCTTTATGATTCGTCTAATATTAACGTGACGTGGCTCATCCTCTTCCGAATAGGCGTCGCCCGGCCCATTGCCCTCGGGAGAAACCTCTTCATCGTGGGGCCTTCGTTCACGACTACGTTCTTCACGTAGAGCGTGTCCACATCGACATACTTCTTCTGCCGCGCGTTCCCAATGGCGCTATCGAGCAGCTTTTTGAGGATAACAGCGCCTTTCCTCGGGGTGAACTGCAATATTCCCAGCGCATCGTTCACGTTCTTCTTTTTTATAAGATCACCCACGATCCGGACCTTGGTGGCCGATAT
This sequence comes from uncultured delta proteobacterium, assembly GCA_963729685.1. Lineage (GTDB taxonomy): Bacteria > Desulfobacterota > Syntrophorhabdia > Syntrophorhabdales > WCHB1-27 > BOG-1155. The sequence goes on from CAVSOX010000014.1 coordinate 191,765, forward strand.
CCTCATCATTTGCGCCTTCGCCACGATTTCCATTTCCCGCTCCTTGCAGTCGTTGGGGTCCAGCACCCCCTCGTCGGGCAAGCCCGACGAGCCTCCCCGCTCAACCTCGCTTCGCTCGTCAGTTGGGGTTCAGCACCCCCTCGTCGGAACCACCTGTTTTAGCCGGGTGCCCGCGCGCTCCCGCATCTTTATTCGCGGGCGGCAACCCCGCTCAACCTCGCTTCGCTCGTCAGTTGGGGTTCAGCACCCCCTCGTCGGGCAAGCGATCGGGCACCGCTTGCGGGTCGTCCCTGCTCACAAAAACTATTCTTTTCTCTTCACTACCTTCGCTTTCCTGGCAATTACCGGGGCTGAGCGCCCCCTCCATGAGCAAGCTGATGGAGCCTCCCTGCTCACAAAAGCTTTGTATTACTCTTTCCTCTTCACGACCTTCGCCTTCCGGTCGCCGGAATGGCTGTGGAACGTCCTCGTGGGCGCAAACTCGCCCAGCTTGTGGCCCACCATCTCTTCGCTCACAAAAACCGGGATAAACTTCTTTCCGTTATGGACCGCGAAGGTCACTCCTATAAATTCCGGTGTGATGGTGGAACGCCTCGACCAGGTCTTGATGACCTTCGACTCCCTTGATTCCTTCGCATGATCCACCTTCGCCATGAGACTATCATCGACGAAGGGCCCTTTCTTTAAAGACCTTGGCACGGAAAACCTCCTAACCCCTCTTCTTCACGATAAACTTATCGGTCCTCTTGTTCTTCCTCGTCTTCAAACCCTTGGACAACTGGCCCCATGGAGAGCAGGGATGCCTGCCTCCCTTCGACCGCCCTTCTCCGCCGCCCATCGGATGGTCGACCGGATTCATCGCGACCCCGCGCACGGTCGGTCTCACGCCCCGCCACCTCGACCTGCCCGCTTTACCCCAGTCCACGTTCTCGTGGTCTATATTGCCCACCTGGCCGATTGTGGCCGTGCAGGAGAGGTTGATAAGCTTCACTTCCCCCGATGGGAGCCTCAGATGACCGTAATTGCCCTCTTTCGCGACAATCTGGGCATAGTTCCCCGCGCTCCGCGCCATTTGTCCGCCCTTGCCGGGCTTCATTTCCACATTATGGACAAACGTGCCGAGAGGGATCATCTTCAGGGGCAGGGTATTCCCCTCTTTGATCTCCGTATCGCCCTTCCTGCTCGAAACCACCGTATCTCCGACCCGGAGGCCCGCCGGCGCCAGGATATATCGCTTCTCCCCATCCACGTAGTGGATAAGCGCGATATTGGCCGACCTGTTGGGGTCGTACTCGATCCCCGCCACCTTACCGGCCACTTCCAGCTTGTCCCTCCGGAAATCGATGGCCCGGTACTTCCTCTTGTGGCCTCCGCCGATATGCCTCGTGGTGATCCTGCCCAGGTTGTTCCTGCCGCCTGTTCTCTTGGCGGGACTGATGAGGGATTTTTCCGGCTTATCCTTCGTGACTTCCTCAAAAGTCGCCACGCTCATGAACCTTCTGCCGGCCGAGGTCGGCTTATATTCTCTTACTCCCATCACGCACCTTCAAAGAACGAAATTTTATCCTTCGGATTCACCTTGACGATGGCCTTCCGCCAGTCGGGACGTTTCCCCGAGTGCTTTCCGAGGCGCCTCTTCTTGCCCTCGATGTTCATGACGTGCACCGACATCACCTTCACCTTGAAGAGCCGCTCCACCGCCTTCGCTATCTCGATCTTGTTCGCCGTCCTCGCAACCTCGAAGACATACTGATTCCCTCCATCCTTCAGGAGGGAGCTCTTTTCCGTGACGATCGGCCTCACTATCACGTCATACTGGTTCATAATGACAATGCCTCTTCTATTCGTGTAAGGGCCTCGAGGGTCACGACGAAATGTTCGTGCCTCATTACGTCGTAGACATTGAGACCTTCCACCCTCAACACTTTCGTGTAGGGGATGTTGCGGCTCGACTTCTCCAGCATATCGTTCTTCCCGCTCACCACGAGCAAGGGCTTCGAGAGACTGAGCGTTTTCATGACGCCGGCGAAAGCCTTCGTGCTGATCGCGTCCAGATCCAGCTTATCCAGAACCCTTACGGTCGCATCCAGGTAACACTGGCTCAGCGCCGAGCGGAGTGCCGCCTTCCGCACCTTCTTCGGCACGGACACATGGTACTCCTTTGGCTTCGGTCCGAACACCGTCCCGCCGCCGACCCATACCGGGGAGGTAGAGCTGCCTGCTCGCGCCCGGCCTGTCCCTTTCTGCCGCCACGGTTTCTTTCCGCCGCCGCGCACGTCTCCCCGGGTCTTCGTCTTCGATGTGCCGCGACGCCTGTTCGCAAGCTGCATCACCACCACATCGTGCATGAGGTAAGGCTTTATATCGGCTGCCCAAATGGCGTCGTTCAACTCGACTTCGCCTACCTTCTCGCCCTGAATATTTACGACATCCGCTTTCGCCATAAAAGACTCCTACGACTTGATCTCCACATCGACGCCCGCCGACAGCTCAAGCTTCATCAGGGCATCCACCGTCTGCTGCGTGGGCTCGACGATATCTATCAGTCTCTTGTGCGTCCTCACCTCGAACTGCTCCCGGGATTTCTTATCTATATGGGGCGAGCGCAAAACGCAGAACTTCTGGATATTTGTGGGCAAAGGAACCGGTCCGACGACCTGGGCCCCGGTCTTTTTCGCCGCGTCAACGATCTCCTTCACCGACTGATCGAGTAATCTATGATCAAATGCCTTCAGGCATATCCGGATTCTCTGCCTCATCTCATATCCTCTTCTATTCTATGATCTCCGTGACGACCCCTGCGCCTACCGTCTTGCCGCCTTCCCTGATGGCGAAGCGCAGCTCCTTCTCGAGGGCGATGGGGGTCACGAGATCTACGATAATGGTGACGTTATCACCGGGCATAACCATCTCCACACCTTCGGGAAGCTTCACCACGCCGGTCACGTCGGTCGTGCGCAGGTAGAACTGGGGCCGGTAGCCCGTGAAGAAGGGGGTATGGCGGCCTCCCTCTTCCTTGTTGAGCACGTAGGTCTCGGCCTTGAACTTGGTATGGGGGGTGATCGATCCGGGCTTTGCGAGGACCTGTCCCCTTTCCACCTCGTCTTTCTTGGTGCCCCGGAGGAGGACGCCGATGTTGTCGCCGGCCTGGCCCTGATCTAAGATCTTCCTGAACATCTCGACGGAGGTGGCGACGGTCTTCTGGGTGGGCCTGAAACCGATGATCTCCACCTCGCCGCCGGGCTTGATCACGCCGCGCTCTACCCTGCCGGTCACGACCGTGCCGCGGCCGGAGATGGAGAAGACGTCCTCTATCGGCATGAGGAAGGGCTTGTCCGTATCGCGGACGGGCTCGGGGATGTAGGAGTCGCAGGCATCGAGCAGCTCGAAGATGCTCTTGCAGTGGGGGCAGTCGGGCTTCCCGTCGCCGCATTCGAGGGCCTTCAAGGCAGAGCCCTTGATGATGGGTATCTTGTCTCCGGGGAACTCGTAGGCCGTGAGGAGCTCTCGCAACTCCAGCTCGACGAGCTCGATAAGCTCGGGGTCGTCCACCATGTCCACCTTGTTGAGATAGACCACGATGCAGGGGACGCCCACCTGGCGGGCAAGGAGGATATGCTCACGGGTCTGGGGCATGGGGCCGTCGTTCGCGCCCACCACCAGGATCGCCCCATCCATCTGGGCGGCGCCGGTGATCATGTTCTTGATGTAGTCGGCGTGGCCGGGGCAGTCGACGTGGGCGTAGTGGCGCTTCGTTGTCTCGTACTCGACATGGGCCGTCGCAATCGTGATGCCCCTCTCCTTCTCCTCGGGGGCCTTATCTATCTGATCGAAGGGGATCCATGTTGCCATCCCCTTGTTCGCAAGGCATCTCGTGATCGCGCTCGTCAGGGTGGTCTTCCCGTGGTCGATATGGCCTATGGTGCCGATATTGACGTGGGGTTTCGTCCGTTCAAACTTTTTCTTAGCCATAGAGAGCCTCCGTAACTGTTTTTTCTCTATTCCTCTTCATAAGGTCTTCGACGATGGACGCAGGGGTCGGCGCATAGTGGAAGAATTCCATGTTAAAATTGCCCCTGCCCTGGGTGATGGAGCGAAGGCGGGTCGTATAGCCGAACATCTCACCTAAAGGCAGATGGGCTTCTACGGCCTTCACCTCGTTCTTGTCCTCGATCTCGGCAATCCTTCCCCTGCGGCTGCTGATGTCCCCCACCACCGCGCCGAGATACTCGGCGGGCACGGTCAGGTCCACCTTCATCACCGGCTCAAGGATGATCGGATTGGCCTTCCTCACCGCTTCCTTCACCCCGATCGATGCGGCAAGCCTGAACGCAAGCTCCGAGGAATCGACCTCGTGGTAAGAACCGTCAACAAGGTCCACCTTTATATTTATCAGGGGATGCCCGAGCACAACACCCTTCTCGAGGGCCTCTCTCACCCCTCTCTCAATGGCTGCCATATATTCTTTCGGAATGACGCCGCCCACGGTCTTGTTCTCGAACTCGAATTCCTTGCCCTCAGTCGGCGCAATTTCGAGCACCACGTGACCGTACTGCCCCCTGCCTCCGGACTGTTTGATATATTTTCCCGTGGCCGTGGCTTTGCGCGTGATGGTCTCCCGGTAGGCCACCCGGGGGGCGGAGAAAGACATGTTCAGATTATGCTCCCGTTTGGCCCTGTCCATCACGATGTCCAGGTGCAGCTCTCCCATGCCGGAAAGTATGACCTCTCCGGTTTCGTCATTCATTTTGACCTTCAGGGACGGGTCTTCGAGGGTGTACTGATTGAAGACAAACCACATCTTCTTCAGGTCATCCTTTCTCTTTGGTGTCACTGCGATGGAGACGACGGGTATGGGAACTTCGATAGTCTCGAAAAGGACCGGATGGTCGGGATCGGCCAGGGTATTGCCGGTCGAGGTTGCTTTTAGGCCGGAGACGGCGCAAATATCGCCCGCCTCGACCATCTTGATCTCCTCCCGCTTATTTGCGTGAAGCCTCAGGATCCTCCCGATTCTTTCTTCCTTATTCTTTGTGCTGTTCAGGACCGTCTGGCCCTGCTTCAGCCGGCCGGAATAGACCCTCAGATAGCTTAAGCGTCCGACAAAAGGGTCGTTCATGATCTTGAATACCAGACCGCTGAACGGCTCCTCCTCGGAACCCTGTATTTCGCCCTCTTCTCCTTCTTCGTTCCAGTAAAGATGGGGCGATACGTCTATGGGAGACGGCAGGTAATCGACTATCGCGTCGAGGAGCGGCTGAATGCCCCTATTCTTGAACGCGGTGCCGCACAAAACCGGCAGGATGCTCCCCTCGATCGTCCCCTTCCTGATTACCCTCTGCACATCGGCAACACCGATCTCCAAACCATGCAGAAAACGGTCCATCAGGTCATCGTCGATCTCCGAGAGCTTCTCCAGCATCGCTTCCCGCCCCTGTTCGAACCGGCCGGCGAGATCGGGAGGCACATCCCCGGACACATACTCGACACCCATGCGGTCGACATCGTAGATCACGGTCTTCCCCGCGACAAGGTCGACAACGCCCAGAAACTCATCCCCCGCCTTAATGGGGATCTGGAGCACCACGGGGTTTGCCTTCAACATGTCGGCCATCATCCCGACCGCCTTATCCAGGTCGGCGCCGGGTCTGTCCATCTTGTTCACGAAGGCGATGCGCGGCACCCTGTAGCGGTCGGCCTGTCTCCACACGGTCTCGGACTGGGGCTCGACCCCTTCGACGCCCGAGAACAAGGCCACTGCGCCATCGAGGACCCGGAGCGACCGTCCCACTTCCACCGTAAAATCTATGTGACCGGGCGTATCGATAATGTTGATGCGGTGATCCCTCCAGAAACAGGTCGTCGCCGCCGAGGTGATGGTGATACCCCGTTCCTTTTCCTCTTCCATCCAATCCATCGTGGACGTACCCTCGTCCACCTCGCCGATCCTGTTGTTCACGCCTGTATAGAACAGGATCCTCTCAGTAGTCGTTGTCTTGCCGGCATCGATATGGGCCATGATGCCGACGTTTCTGATAACTTCCTGCATTTACCACCTATAATGGGCGAAGGCCTTGTTGGCCTCTGCCATCTTGTGCGTGTCTTCGCGCTTCTTTATGGCGCCGCCTCTGTTGTTGTATGCATCGATAAGCTCCCCGGCGAGCTTCTCTATCATGGTCTTTTCCGAGCGACCCCGGGCATAGCGCAAAATCCACCGGATGGCAAGGGACATCTTGCGGTCGAGCCTCACCTCGACCGGCACCTGATACGTGGCGCCGCCGACCCTCCTTGCCTTTACTTCGAGCTCCGGCTTCACGTTATCCATCGCCTTACGGAACGCCCTCAAGGGGTCTTCCTTCAGCCTCTTTTCCATCAAATCCAGGGCCCGGTAGACGAGCCTCCTTGCAAGGCTCTTCTTCCCGTCCCACATGACCGAGTTGACGAACCTCTGGACAAGCACATCGTTATATTTGGGATCAGGCAACCTCTCCCTTTTCGATACCCTTCCTTTGCGTGGCACTACCCGCCTCCTTTATTGCTTCGGCCGCTTGGACCCGTACTTGGACCTGCTCTTCTTTCTGTTCTGGACGCCGCTCGCATCGAGGGAGCCCCGTATGATGTGATAGCGGACGCCCGGCAAATCCTTGACCCGACCGCCCCTTATCAGCACAACCGAGTGCTCCTGGAGGTTGTGGCCGATGCCCGGTATGTACGTGGTCACTTCCATGCCGTTGGTCAGACGCACACGGGCAACCTTGCGGAGCGCCGAGTTCGGCTTCTTCGGGGTCGTGGTATAGACCCTCACGCATACACCTCTCTTTTGAGGGCAACCGGTAAGCGCAGGCGAGGCACTCTTCCTCTTCGCGACCTCCCTCCCCAGCCTTACCAACTGATTAATAGTAGGCATCCACTACCTCCAAAAAAATAATCCCTTGTCCAGGGATAAAAAGAATAGGCCAGCACGTCAGCTTTTAGCAAAAAAAGCTTCGGGATGTTACCACTTTCCCCCTTCGTTGTCAAGAAGGTTTTGCTCTTTTGCCCGCCGAATGACCTTTAACGACAAATATACCACTCCTTGCATGGCTTCTTACGGCACACGCAAAGAGGCCAGGGAACGCCTAAAGCTCTTGCCGAATAACCGCTTGGATTATTATACTACAGATAAACGGCGAAAGGTAGTCCTTATGCGCCGCTCCCCACTATTTTTTGCCTATTTTTCTTTCCCCCTTGTGAATCCCCTTGACAGCGGGCGCGGACGGGTGATAAAATAGGCACGCCACGAAGGCAAAAGCAGGTTTGAAAATCTGCGATGTCCCGTGGTTTTTTCTGTCTTTTGGGGAAGCACAGGACAAGGAAAATCGATAGGATGGCCGGTGCGAGTCCCGTGATAAGGGGCCCGACTCCATTGCAGGAGCAGAGTTTTGCACATCCCGGACGGTTACCTGAGTCCTCAGACATACGCCCCTCTTTACGGCGTTTCCTTCGTCTTCTGGGGCATCGCCATGAAAAGGGCGCAAAAGGAGCTGTCGACCAGACAGGTGCCCTACCTCGCCATGGCCGCCGCCTTCAGCTTCCTGGTCCAGATGTTCAATTTTCCGGCGCCGGGGGGAACAAGCGGCCACATCGTGGGCGCCGCTCTCGCTGCCATCCTCCTCGGCCCGTGGTCGGCCGTGATCGCCCTCTCCGTGGTACTCCTTATCCAGGCCCTCGTCTTCGGGGACGGCGGCATTACCGCCCTCGGCGCGAACTGCTGCAACATGGCGATTGCAATGCCCTTTGTCTCATACGGGATATTCAAACTGGCGGGGGGCGCGGGCGTTGCCAGGCGAAGGACCCTGATCGCGGCCTTTCTCGCAGGGTATATCGGGCTTTGCACGGCTGCGGTCCTCGCGGGCGTTGAATTAGGCATTCAGCCGCTCATCGCCGCCGGACCCGATGGAAGACCGCTCTACGCCCCTTACCCGCTTAAAGTAGCCGTGCCCGCCATGGCGTTGGAGCACCTGTTTTTCTTCGGCATTATCGAAGGCGTGGTCACCGCGCTGCTCCTCGGCTACATACTGAGGAACCAGCCGGGACTGGTATATGGGATGAGGCAAAGAACATATGGAGACGCGAAAGTCAGCCCGGAGGGGTGAAGAAAGCCGTGAAGAGAGGGGCTTTCGGCGAAAAGCCTCTTTCGGATTGGTCGTCCTGGCGCTCCTGACACCGCTCGGCATCATCCTCCCGAGGGTCTTCCATAGCGATGAGCCTTTCGGAGAATGGGCCCCCGAGCACCTGGGCCGGCTCCTCGGCTACGTGCCGGAGAGACTCATGCGATACGCCCATATCTGGCACGCGCCCGCCGCGGGTTACAGCTTCCCGAAAGGCGGGGCCTGCATCGGCTCCCAATTGTTCTTCTATATCATAGCGGGCCTGGCGGGGGTCATCCTTATCAGCCTCGCGGTCATCCTGCTGGCGAGGATTGTGCGCCCACATGAAAGATAGCATACCCGCATTCCTGCGCACGTTACACGAGCCTCTCCCCGACATCGGCCATGCCCGCATTGCGCCGCCCGTGCTCGATCGCGCCCTCGGGAGGATCGGCTCGGTAATCGGCACTACCTTTACTCAGTGGGAGCTTGCCACGAAAAACGGCCTTCTCCAGGCAATGGATGCCAGGGTCAAGCTCGTCTGTCTCCTCTTTCTTCTCGTCGTCGGTACCGTCAGGAACGAGTTTGTCCCCGGGCTGGCACTGGCCGGCCTCCTCTTCCTGCTCGTCTGCCTCTCCCGGCTCAACCCGGTCCGGTTCTACCGGCGCGTAGGCGCGCTTGCCTTCCTCTTCGGTTTTCTCATCGTGCTGCCCGCCGCGTGCAATCTCGTGACGGGCGGCGAGATCATCTTACCTCTCGTGCGCCTCCGCGCCGCCCGCACCCTCTGGGTTTACTCCCTGCCCGCGACCATAGGCATTACCAGGGAGGGTCTCTCCGTCGTCGGGCTTGTCACCCTGCGCATGGTCAATTGCCTCACTATCTCCTTCCTCTTGCTCAACACCACCCCCTTCCCTCATATCATAAAGTCCCTCAAGCTGTTCCATGTCCCCGATGCGCTGCTCATTGTCTTGGTGCTCACCTATAAGTACATCTTTATTTTTTCAGAGATGCTGGAGGCCATCCACCTCGCCAGGAAAAGCAGGCTTGCAGGCGGATCTGCGGCCGGCGGGGCGCGGGCCTGGGCCGCGGGGCGAATCGCTTTCCTCTTTCGGAAGACTCAAGGCCGGTGCGAAGAAATATTTCGGGCCATGGTTTCCCGGGGCCTCAGCAAAGAGATAGAGTTGGCCTCCCCGGGGAAGGCGAGGCCGCGTGACGTCGGGTGTGGCCTCTGCCTCATATGCTGCGGGGTTATCCTCATATGGATGTGAAGGAAGACAACTATATCCTGCAGGTCAGGCACGTGAGCTATTGCTACCACGGGGGGATACAGGGGCTCTCGGACGTGACACTCGACATCCGGGAGGGTGAGATCTTCGCGGTCATAGGCTCGAACGGGAGCGGCAAATCGACCCTCCTCCACGTGATGAACGGCCTCACTCCCCCAACCTCCGGCGCCGTGCTCTTCAGGGGGAAGGAAGTCTCGGAAAAGTCACTGAAGGACCCGCAGTTCAACCGCGCGTTCCGTGCGGGGGTGGGCTATATCTTTCAGGACTCCGACGTGCAGCTCTTCTGTCCGACCGTGCTCGACGAGCTGATGTTCGGCCCTCTCCAGCTCGGCCTCGGAGAACAGGAAGCGCAAAAGAGGGCGGATGACGTCCTCAGGATGCTCGAAATAGACGACCTCGCGGCCAGGCCTTCCTACATGCTCTCCGCCGGCGAGAAAAAGAGGGCGGCCATAGGCTCGGTCCTTACCATGAACCCCCAGGTCCTTCTCCTTGACGAGCCGACGAACGGGCTCGACCCGAGGACGCAGGTCGACCTGGTCGAGCTGATCTTTGCCCTTAATGAAGCCGGAAAGACCATCGTGATCGCGACCCACGATCTTTCGCTGGTGAGTGAGCTGCGATGCCGGGTGGCGGTATTGTCGGAAGAGCACGCGATCGAAACAACGGGCGAGGCGGATGAGCTACTCTACGACGAAAAGCTTCTGCTCAAGGTGAACCTCATTCATGAGCACCTGCATTACCATGGCGGCACTGCCCACCGTCACATCCATTCCCATTATCTCTTCCATCGGCATGACGGGAAGTGACGGTAAGAAAAATCGCTTTTCGCGCCTTGAATGCAGCTTCCGCGTCACTTGAGGAGCCCGAGGGCTTTGGTGATCTCCACCTCTCCGATGAACGTCGCTTTTTTCCCGTCGCTTATTATGACACAGGTGGGCGTCGACTTTACCTTGTCGTCGTTGATCAGGGCACTGAAGGCCGCAAAGGTCGGCCGAGGATCACACTCTTTGAATTTCACGTCGTGCGCTCTGAGATAATCCTCGAGCCTCTCCTTTTCTCCTATCTTTTCCCGGGCCGCTCCAAAAAGAGACGCCCTCGACCTGAGGATCTGGTCTAACCTCTTGTCCTGATTGAATATGTAGAGAAAATATCTGGCATAAAAGGGGGTAAGCGTATGGACCGGCGTGTCGATGAAGGCGAGGGTGATGACGTTCCTCTGCACCAGGTCCTTGAGCAGCGGCTCGATCTTCGGCTCCATATGGCTGCATGGGCCGCAGAAATAGTCCGTATAGAGCCTCACCTGCACCTTTCCCTTCCCGAACGAAGGGAAAAGGACTTCATCGGCGTAAACCGGAGAGACTGCCCCTTTGAAAAAGATGAGACACAAAAGAAACCCGAGGGCCACGCCAATACCCATCAGGGGAAGCTTCGACCGCCTGGAATTGAACAAAAAGAGAAAAACGAGGATGGCCGCAAAGATCAGACAATAGGGGCAGTAGGTCTCGTTCCTGACCTGAAAGGCCACAAGGTTTATCTCCATGCCGACCCCCAGCGAGAGCAAGGCGAGATGAGGCAGGTCCTGCTTCAAAAGGACCAGCAGCAGGAGAAGGACCGGATAGGCGAGACCGAGATACTTAAGATCGATCCCGAAAAACCCTCCCTTCAAAAAAGTGCAGGTCGACCCGCAAAAATTGTAAAACACGACAACCGCGAGACCGGCCAGCGGCAGCGCGATATTGACTATCTTCCTTGTGCCCATGCTCACCCCGTTACTATATAATGTAATTCCAGGGCCAAGTCAAGGCTGTTCTCGGAACCGCTTTCGTGCCTGGCCGCACACTTTCGATGCCCGGGAGTCCTCTTCCCGTCCGGAAGGTTCTCTGCCACCATGAGCGTTTTATGTGGTTTTCAAGCCCGTTACCGCCTTCCTTTTCGTTTGTCGCTTTTCAAGGCGGCGAAGGAGTCGGTGGAGCCTTAAGAAGAGAGGGGGTGGAGGTTGCGCGAAGGGGCTGCAGGATGCGGCCCTAAGGATAAGGGCGCCGCTTATGCGCGCCCCATTGCGATCAGTTCGTCTCATTCGACATGCGTGTCAGGTTCCCGGGATGGAACCCCTTCAACTTGAGCCCGAGCTGCAGCCTGCCCGACACATTATACTTCCTGAAAAGCCTGTTACAGTGTGACTTTACCGTGGCTTCCGCAATCCTGAGCTCACGGGCGATCTCCTTGTTGCAGTATCCTCTCGTGATAAGCTCCGCTATCTCCGATTCCTGTCTCGTCACGCCCTTTTTCGCCGACATGGCCTGGGTAAGGATATTCCTGATCGTCAGGTGGTCCAGCCAGAGGTCCCCGGAGGCAACCACCTTTACCGCCTTTTTCAACAGCTCTCCGTCCGCTTCGGCAGAAAGAATCCCCGCCATCACGCCGTTTGAGATCAGCTCTATCGAGCTCGCCGTCGATCGATGCCGGTTCGTTCCTGCTCGCCACCATGATAAACTTGGCGCGCAGGCCGCCCTCTGTCAAAGCGCGGCGGGGGGTGGCGAAGAGCGCCGGCTGGTCGATGAGGACGACGTCGCTCCGATGGACCAGGTTCTGAAAGCCGGCGTCAGAATCCGGCTCGTCGACAATCGCTATGTCAGGATCTCCCTCGACCAGTTTCCGCACCCCTTCGCAAAAAAGACGATTGCCCGATACGACGGCGAGCTTGATTGTCATCATCGGCCTCCTCTTTTTGAGAAACCGTCGCTGTCGTAATCTTCTGTTTGAGAGAAAAATCGTGCTCGATGTGTAAATGATTATGCGTATCTGTCACGAATGTCTACAATTATCATGCCAGATGACGAAGGCTCTCTCCCTTTCGCCCTCCTTTCCCGTTTCTTCAGTCTATTCGGGCATATGGATGATTGACGGACCCGCCTTTGGTCCGGGGTAATGTCTTACAAAATAAGAAAGCTGTCTCGTTACGTGAGTCAAAGGTCTCGCAGCGTAAGACGACACGCCCCTTTAGTCTTTGGTGTTCACCCGGACCGGAACAAGCTTTGTTCCTTTCGCGGGGCCTTCATCCCACAAAATGATCCTCCCGGCTTGCCTGCACGCCACCATGTTGAAGCCTTGAGGCCCGTGTCCTCCGGCGAAGATCGCCTCTGCTGCCTGGGGGGCAAGGACTTCGAAAAGGAGACACGAGCGGGACGCCACATCTTTCCCATGGGACGGCAAGGGCCCCTCCGCCATAAGAACCGCCGGTGTAAGGCAGAGAAAAAGGAGAATAAGCAGGAGGGAAAGGAAACGGACAAGATTGCCGGGCCTCGTTCGCATATCTTCGCACGCCCCCTTATCTGCGCTAAGGACGCTCAAGCGCAGATAAAACTGATTAGCAAGGGACGTGCCAATGGCAACTAATTGATATTATGAATGATCTTTTTGAGGAAAACGCGATGTGTGTAAAATAAGGCATACAGGGTGTAAAGGACGGTACCACCCGTTCCAAAAAAAGACCCCGAAACGTGCCCTTTTTATAAAGACGGCACCGGCCTGCAGGGAGTCAAGCCGCCTTTCCGATAAAGTCAAGGTTGAACCGGAAAAAAATTTGCGTGATAATGGTCGTAAGACTTTTGTCGATGAAAGTTTATCCACCTATGGCATACAACCCGGCCTTCGTTTGTGCGACCTCTGAATCGTTGACAGGCCTCCGTGGGCTACTTATCCTTGTTTCAGCTACATTGCAAAAAGGAGTCTTACCGTGCGTTTCAGCCCGCGAATCGAGACGAAGATCCCCGCCGAAATAGAAAGAGGCACAGAGAAAAAGGACATCCTCATAATGGCCCTTGGCCTCGACGGCGCTTTCATCGGGAATTCCATCCCTGCTTTAGGCGGAGAACCCTTCCCGAACGGATTGGTTATGCGCTATGAGCTGCCCCAGCAGGGCGTCATCGAGCATACCGTCAACATCGTGAGAAAGGACGCGAACGGTTATGCCCTCTCCTTTCATGATGTTGCCGAGGCCACAAAACTTAAGCTCTGGCAATATATTACCGACAACCTGGTCCCCGATGGCGAATGCTTTTTCTGCGGGCAGCGGTATACGGTCATGCCGGAAGTCTGTAGAAACTGCGGCTGGGACCTGGCGATCGACAAACAGGGTTATTTTGAATACCATGAGAAGATGGTGGTGGTCAAAAGACTGGAAAACAAGGTAAAGGAGCTAAAATTGGAACAACTGCAGAAGCTCGTCAATTTCGTGGATATCGATCTGCTGAGGGTCAGGGCCAGTGAAGAGATGCAGGACTTTGTCGGCACCAGCCCTCACATGCTTCAGATATTCTCCAAGATACGGAAGGTGGCAAAGACCGAGTCTGTCCGTACTGATCCTCGGCGAAAGCGGCACGGGCAAGGAGCTGACGGCCCTTGCCATTCACGAGAGGAGCACAAGAAAAAGCAGGCCCTTTGTCACGATCAACTGCGCCGCCATACCGGAAAACCTCCTCGAAGCGGAGCTTTTCGGTCACGAGAAAGGCTCCTTTACCGGCGCGTATGCCACCAAAAAAGGAAAGATGGAATCGGCCGACGGAGGGACGGTCTTCCTCGACGAGATAGGCGAGATGCCTATGAGCCTTCAGGCCAAGCTCCTGCGATTCCTTCAGGACAGGATCGTCGAGCGCGTAGGCTCGACGAGCGGAAAGAAGGTGAACGTCCGCGTCATTGCGGCCACCAACTGTGATCTCGACCTCGCAATACAGGAGGGCAGATTCAGGAGCGATCTGTACTACCGGCTGGACGAGTTCGCGATTCAGTTACCCCCCTTAAGAGACCGGGGGGAGGATGTCGTGGTCCTCGCAAAATTCTTCCTCAACAGGTTTTCGGCCGAGATGGGGCTGACAAAAGCTTTCACGAAGAAAGCCATTGACGCTATAGAGGTCTATAGCTGGCCGGGTAACGTGAGGGAGTTGATCAACAAGATACGCCGGGCCATAGTGATGTCCGACGGCACGACCATCAGCGTCGCCGACCTCGGCCTCGACGGTTCAAAGACCATTAAATCACCGGGGGTCGTCCCCCTGAAGGAAGAGGTAAACCACGTCGAGGCGCAGAAGGTGAGAGAGATCCTCCAACTCTGCAGCAACAATATCTCGAAGGCGGCGAAGCTCTTAAAAGTGAGCAGGCCGAGCCTTTACAGCCGCATCAAGAAGTATAATATCGATACGTCGGCGACCGGCACGCAGCCTCATCCCCTGATTGTCAAATAGGCCGGCCGAAGGGACTGAAGAAGGGGTTTTAAGCCGGCGAAGAACCCCATGGCAGCTTCCTCTCGTTCTTCTTGTTGCACGGCCCTGTTTTAAGCGATAATAGTGGGGTGGACATACTCATTATATTCCATTCTCAGACGGGCAACACCGAGAAACTGGCGAAGGCCGTGAGCCGGGGCGTGGAGGAGACAACGCATGCGAGGGCAGTCCTTAAGCGGGCTACGGATGCGGTCGCGCAGGATTTGAAAGAGTGCGACGCCCTGGTAATCTGCTCCCCGGAATACTTTGGCTACATGGCGGGCGCCGTAAAAGATTTTTTCGACAGAACATATGAAGAGCTGAAGGACGACCCGGCCGTGTACAAGAAGCCCTTCTGCATCGTGATCAGCGCGGGCAATGACGGATCGTTCGCGCTCAGCCATATCGAGCGGATCTGCAAGGGGTATCGCTTAAAAAAGGTTCAGAAGCCGATCGTCTGCAAAGGCAGGGTAACCGAAGAAATGCTGGCGAGATGCGTCGAGCTCGGCAGCACGGTCGCCGAGGGCGTCAACGCGGGAATATTCTAGGTTGGGGCTCAGCGCCCCCTCCACCGGCGAAAGCCGCGACCCGCTGGGCGGGTACCCCGGCCTCCCCGCTCAGAACTGCAAAGCCCCTTACGGTCTCCTGCCCGTTCTCACCGGATGGTCTTTCCGAAAGCCTGCGCGAATATCCCTCATATCTCATCATGATCGATCAATTGAATCGCAACTTTTTCGCCTGCCCTTACCTCTCTTTTGTGCTCCGGGATTATGATCAGACAGTTTGCCTCACTCATCGAACGGAGCACGGATGATTTCTGGCTGCCTGTTGTCGAAACATAAAACTCGTAATTCTTGATGGTGAAATGGCCTCTCACCAGGTTAACACCGCCGGAGTGGTTGTTGACATCCTCTTCAAGAAATGCGCCGACTACCGGTTTATCTATTTTTTTCGCCCCCATCAGTTTGAGAAGGGCGGGCCTCACAAATTGGATGAATGATGTGAGCGTCGGGACAGGATATCCCGGCAGGCCGAAAATCAGCTTGTTGCCTTTTCTTCCAAACGTGCACGGCCTCCCCGGTTTGATTTTGACCCATTCGAACAGTATGTCTATACCCAGATCAGCATAGATGTCCTTCACAAAATCGTACTTTCCCATCGATACGCCGCCGGTGGATATCACCACATCCGACTCCAAAGCGTCGAGAAGCTTCTTCTTCGTATCCTTCATCGTGTCCCTGGCAATGCCCAGGTAGCGGGGAAGCGCGCGGTATTTTCTCACCTCCGAGTATAAGGTGTACGCGTTGACGTTTCTGATTTGACCAATCTGAACCGCTTCGCCTATTTCGGCTAACTCATCGCCCGTGGAGATAATCGAGACGGTCGGCCGTTTGTAGACGTTCACCTCATTGTAATTGAGCGACGCAAGGATGCCCACGTCGGCGGACCCCAGCCGGTCGCCTTTTTGCAGCACCTTGTCGCCTTTCTTGATATTCTCTCCCGCACACTTGCAATTCCTGCGTTTGATCGATTCGCTGAATATCTTCACGTAATCGGCTTCTTCTTCCGTTTCCTCGAACTGGATTACCGAATCGGCGCCTTCCGGTATCGGGGCGCCGGTCATGATTCTTACTGCTGTTCCGCGAGAGACCCTCTTCCCGATAATCGAGCCGCCCGCCTGTATCTCTCCCATGATTCGAAGTCTTACGGGTCTATTTCTCGATGCCCCGTGCGTGTCATCCGCGATTATGGCATAGCCGTCCATTGCCGAATCGTCCACGGGAGGGATCATCGTGTCCGCCACGATATCCTCATACAAGATTCGGCCGGATGCCTCCATGAGAGGAATGCTTTCGCAAGCCAAGGGGCTGACCGAATCAAGAATGAGCCTCAGCGCCTCGCCGACGGATACCGTCATATCCCTCGTTTCGTGACGAGCAGTCCTGGAGGACCTGACGCTCCCTGCTTCGTAGAGTCCCGATGCCGCTTTTCGCCGTTGTATCTCCGGAATCACCTCGCCGGCTCCTTCTTTTTCGCTTGCAGTTGAGTCGCATGCGCTCGGGTGCGCGTTTTCATGCTTCGTTCCGACACGGGAACGCGCACCCGATACGCCGATGACTTTCATATTGTCCGGGCTTTAGCCCTTTTGTGCCAATCGGACAACGATATCGGTTATCTTCTCGAGCCCATATTTGTCTATCAACGATCCCACGCCTGTCTCCACCGCCTCCATATCCGACCCTTCTTCTACTTCCTCTTCCCTTTCTTCGTAAATCAGGACATCGTTGAGGCAGACCTGTACACACTTCGGCTTTTCCTGGGCCGGATCGTCTTCACACATGTCGCACTTGAGCGGGAGACCGGAATCGGGCTCCTTGAAGAGGTCCCTGGACGGGCAGGCAGCCCTGCAGAAGTCGCACTCCTCGTACTCCTTTCCATCGATCACGTACTTGTCTCTGCCCATGCATTCGGCCGAAGTATACTCACCCGCGAATACCGGAAGCCATTTGTTTTGTAACCGGTCGGTAATCACCTGGATGCGGGACCTCGCCGGGTTGATGCTGCTATACTTCGGGTTCGCGTGAAAGGATGAGCAGATTATCTCACATCCCCGGCAGCCGTTGCACTTATCGGCGTCGATCCTGATCGTCTTGATTTTCTTCTTAATTTTGGCCATCTTTTAATATCCCTCTCTTCTCCAAGTCTTCGGCGACATAACCCAGGTCCAATTCCTCCAGTCTTTCCCTCGTGGGAATACCGTCCATGGTCCATCCTTTGAACTTGTAATACGTGGACAGGATCTCTTCTTCGAGATCGGGAAATCTCTTCTTCCAATGGTCTTGAGGCGGCTTCTCATCGGCCCTCGTCATGCCCCTTCTGTTATTAAACGCCCTGTGCAGGTTCCGGCTCCTGTTGACTATCCGCTTCAGTCCTGCCTCATCTATGTCCATCCCCGTCGCAGCCGAGATCAATTTCGGGTAGTTATGTATGTGATACGGAGGCTTCAGGCAAAATGACGACATACCGGCGCAGATACAGACGGCGTCGTCTATGTTGTGCAGCATCTCCATCCAATCCACAATTTCGGCGGCCATAAGAGGGGTCGGGTAGTATGGATTTGCGTTTTCTCCGCGCAGCTCCCAGTTCAGAAGGTATTCCTTAAAATGGTCGTCGGGAAGCTGGGGCCAATCCTTTACGAAGTCTTCCCTCTGCTCTCTCGTAGGGAAAGGCGTCTGAGGCCACTGCCCTTCGATCTGGGTGATACTTATCTTCTCATTGGTAGAGTACATAAGGTAATAGAGGGGATCCATCATTCCCAGCTTGAGGGGGAGCTGCTCGTGTTTCTTGATGGTATTATGGTCAAACGCTTCCGCCCCCTTGCCGATCTTCCGGGCCGCATAGTAGACGCCGTCAGCCAGCACATCTCCAATCCCTTCCCTCCGGGCTACCCTGTCGAGCAACCAGAAGAACCTCCCCTCTTTATCGGACGGACATGCCTCGTACGCGGACGTCCCTGCAAAGTCCTTGTCGGTCAGAATGCCGGCTTCATAGAGCTCGACCGCGAAGGCCAAAATTTGCGGGGTCGAGAATGAGTCGACTCCGTACTCCGTGGCGCGTTGAAGGATCCTGAAGTTAAAACCGAGATCGTCCACATAGGCCGCCATGCAATAGGTAAGTTTCCCGAAGCATTTCATCATGTAATAGGGGCCTTCCTTGTAGGAAACCAACCCCCCGCAATGCTGCGGACAATTGAAGCAGCTTATGAGCCGCTTCACCGTGCCGAGTTGGGTCGTAATCCAGTTCTCTTCGTTTTCTTTGGTCCAGAAGTCTTTTCTCCGAAGACGGGCATTCCCCCAGGCGAAATTTTCCGTGTGCCACTTCTCGTCGGTATGTACCATCTCCTGGGGCGACCCGATCCCGGATAGGATGGTCATGACGTCCTTGATAGGGTTTGCGTTTCGGAAATTGATATAGTCCGTGACGCCCTTCATATGCTCCATGAACTCGGCGCCTCTCGCGAGGTTGATGTCCCTGGTTCCTCGCACCGCTATAGCCTTTATCTTCTTGTCTCCCATCACGGCGCCGCCTCCGAGCCGGCTGGCGCTCGACCTGGACTGCTCGATGGAGGCGGTGAAGACCTTGTTTTCACCGGCCAGACCGATAGCGGCCACCTGGGCCCTCGGCTCCTTCAGTTCCTTCCGAATGAGGTCTTGCGTCTCAAGAGCGCCTTTACCCTGCAGATGAGAGGCGTCGCGTAGTTCCACTTTGTCATTGTGTATCCATAAGTAGACCCACCTGGGGGACTTGTTGCGAAAGATCACTTTGTCGTAACCGGCATACTTCAGCTCCGCCGACCAGAACCCCCCCATCATCGGATATGCCAATAAGTTCGACTGAGGCGAAACGAAGGTCACCACGGTGCGGTTGGCGCTGAAAGCAGGCGTACCGTTGAAAAGACCCGTGCTGAATATCAGGAGGTTCTCGGGATCGAACGGTTTGACTTCAGGGGGTACCCTGTCCCAGTGTATCTTGACGCTGGTGCCCAGCCCCCCGAGATGCGTTTCCATCATCTTGGGGTCGGTTTCTATCCGTTCAATGTTTCCTCTCGCCAGATCGATTTCTAAGTTGTACCCTGTCTCTGCGTACCTCATGTCTCACTCCTTCCGGGCTTATCGTCGCAGCCGTCGCTTTCTGCGGCCTCGATGACTTGTGTAATATCGCTCAAGCACGTTTGCGGCTTATATAGCACGCCGAAGCGTATTATGTCAAATATGATATAATACAGGGTGCTTCATGTCTCACTCCTTGAGGCTTTTCATCGCATCAGTTGTGTTCAATGGTGGTGAGCGTCTGTTTGTGAATTATATATCAAACCGCGCACTTTTCTGTCAAGACAAAAATCTACCATAACTGACTAATTCCTACCATAGGTACCTATAACGTACTATGTCATACTATGTTAGCTTGACCAGAACTCCATTTCTTGTCTGTCTACTCGGCCGACCTTCGGTGTGGGCTTTTTCTTGCCGTCTTTTTGCTCCGTCAGGCAACCGGATCTTTCATGGTGACGATCTTTCTCTTTGACACGCCGGTCGTGGTCCAGCGTCCCTCTGCCGAGAAACGCACCGTGGGTATCTCCAGGTGCGCCCCTGCAATGCCGATTCGCACTGCGTCAACCTCGTTGAGCATGTGGAGGACTTCCCGGTCCGTCGGGCTGCCGCCTTCCGCCCTGTGTACATCGATATGAAGCCGGAACCTTCCGTCCGTCCCTCGTGAGACCGTGACCCGGTAGTCGAGCAGACCGGGCAGGCGGAAGAGCGCCTCATCCATGTCGGAGAGGGTCAGAATGGACTCATGACCCAGGCGAACATTGCCGTCCCACCTGCCCCTGATGCGCTCCATCCGCCTCAAAGCGCTGCCGCAGGGGCAGGGCTGAGGGATGAACCGCGCAATGTCCCCGGTCCTGTATCGTATGAGAGGCATGCCTCGTCTGTTCAGGGTAGTGAAGACGACCTCTCCCGGGGCGCCATCGGGACACGTCCGGCCTGTCTCACGATCGACCACCTCGAAGTAGAGGTCAGCCTCCCTGAGGTGGTACCCATCCAGGGCCTCGCACTCGACCCCGCCGCCGAGGCCCATCTCGGTCATGCCGTAATGGGTGAACACCCGGCAGCCCCAGACCTCCTCCAGTGTCTCCGCGATGGCCCGGGGGACGTAGTCCGTGCTCAACAGGATGCTCTCTATGCTGCCTCTCCCGATTGCGGCCCCCACACGTGTTCGGGCCACGGCGAGCACCTGCGTGGGAATGCCGATGAGACAATGGGCGCCGAAAAAGGCGACCGCATGAGCGGCGCAGACGGGGTCCGTGACGGGGCCGTATGCAAGGGCATCGACATCCATCCTTCGAAGGCCCCGAACGAGGAGGTCTCCCACGCTGTCCGGTCTCTCGGCGGGAAGGAGAACAACTGCTTTCTGTCCCGGTCGCACAAGGGTGGACATGCCGTGATGGAAGAAATCGACGGTCAGCTCCAGGTCCGCTTCCGTGAAAAAGAGCCGCTTTGCCTCTCCCGTGCTCCCCGACGTGCGGAGCGTGACGATCCGGGCCACGTCGTCCTGACGAACCGCCAGAAAAGCGGCGGGGTCGGCGGCGAGGTCCGACGGGGTGGTAAAGGGGACCCGGGCGATATCGGACAGATCGGACAGGGGCGCAGCCGGGAGGGAAGCCAGATGGCGACGGTAGAAAGGAGCGTTGCAATGGGCGTAGTCGATGATCTCGTTCATCCGCCGGAGCTGGTAGGCATTGAGCGCTTCCACAAAGCGCCTCCCCTCCAGACCGGGACCGATGCGGGCCTTATCTTGCGATCCATGCCTGGAGGGGAGTGATGCCGATCATCTAAGACCCCGGGTCCTTCCGCCGGCGATAGAGGCTCCTTCCTCCTCTGCCGGTAAGGTTGTAGGCGCAGAACGGGACGAGCCTGCCGTCGGCCGAGACGACCGCTATGCAGCAGCCCCTGAGCCTCTCCAGGTCGAGGTTGTCCGCGTCCTGGAAGGCCATGGCGGATATGGTGAAACTCCGTGTGGCAATCTCCCGGAGAAAGAGATCGAGGTCAAGAAGCCCTTCTACCCTGGTCACGATCCGGTTGCCCCCGCCGCAGCAGGGGGTCTCCACGGGGAGGGGGGAAGGGCAGAAGTTCGGCGCGGCGGACGGCAGCGTCCAACGACGCGACACGGTCTCCACGGTCTTCCCGACCCCTCCTGCGCCGATGTCCGCCGAACAGCAGCTATCCCCCCTCGCCCCCCCTATCGGTCTTAAGTCCCCTTCGGCCGAGTGCATATAGGTGGCGTGGAAGGAGCAGTGGGCGTGCTCACAGCCGGGAGGGGAAAAATCGGCCGCCTTGACAAGGCTTCCGGTCTGTTCTTCGAGGCACCTCATCAGCTCGGGGAGGGTAACGCGGCCTTCGTCGCCCATCTGCCGCGGAAAGCGGCCGAAATAGCTGACCGGCTGGAAATGGATGCCCCGCACCGTAGGGGCCAGTTGCAGGGCTTGCTGTACGATGGCCCCGATGGAGCCGGTGTTCACCCCTCTCACGAGGGTAGGGACGAGGACGACGCCGAGACCGGCTCTTCCGCAATTCCGGACGGCCCGGAGTTTCCGGTCAAGGAGCGCCCTTCCCCTTAAAGTCAGGTAGATCTCGTCATCGACCCCGTCGAACTGGAGGAAGACCGATGAGAGACCCGCGGCCCGGAGCCGTCTTCCGTAAGCCCTGTCCGAGGCGAGGCGGAGACCGTTCGTATTGACCTGGATGAAGGTGTAGCCGGTCCGTCGCGCGACTTCGACGATCTCCGGAAGGTCGTCCCTTAAGGTAGGCTCACCCCCCGACAACTGGAGATTGCACGGACCCGCCGCGGCCATGGCCCTCTCCAGCAGCCACGAGATGGCCGAAAGCGACGGGTCCTCTGATGCCCCAAAACCGGAATCGGCAAAACAGACGGCGCAATGCAGGTTGCACCGGTCCGTCACTTCGAGCAAGACGGAACAGGGAAGCTGTTCGTGGGCTGCGCAGAGGCCGCAGTCGAAAGGGCAGCCCGCATCGACGGTCCCATAGCAGAGGTCCGGATGGACAGGCTCCTTCGGTCTCCGCCATTCCGCCATGGGCGGCCCGCCGCGCCATATGACGGTCCTGAAGGAACCGTGTTCCGCGCACTCCTTGACCAGAAAGACCTCGTCGCCCTGAAGCAGCCTTATCGCTTTGATCCTCTTCAGGCAGACAGGGCATACGCTTTCCGTTTCACACGGGAGCGCCTTTTCCATTCAGGTCATCCATTCTTGCAGAACCCCCTGGCCTTCGGTCTCATCAATTGGGGGAGCATACCGTCCATGATTCGCCGTCAGGCTACTTGTCTTCAAGGGCCTGCTCTGCCTCGGCCATCTTTCCTGTTGCCAGCTCTTCAGCGATGAGTATCATACCGCACCCGGGACATACGGGAAGATCGAGGGCGAAGATGGTCCTCAAATACTGGAGCCTGACCTTTTGAACTTCCAGGGGGACCTTGCACCGGTTGCAGATCCATCCGCCGTCACCGCCGGACTTCGCTCTTTCCGTCATAACCTCTCTTCATTTCCATCCTGTGGGAATAGGCGCGATGGACGTGATAGTCATCGCCGACCCGACTGTATTCCACCCAGTAGGTGACCCTATCCGGCCTCGAAGAGGCGAGAGACCGGCCGGTCGAAGGGTCGATGAACTTCTCCCCGGTGGTTTCCGCATGGTGGATCGCCTTTTGCAGGTCTTGCCTCATGATACGCCGGGCCTCCATGAGGCGCTCGACCTCCTCGGGGATATGCACGCGTATCTGCTCATATGCATTCATCTGTTCCTCGATCCTGCCGCGGATTTCTCCGGGCACTCTTTTCCTGAGGTTATACCTGTTTTTGTAATAATAGGTAATAATTACCGCTTTGAGGAGGTATTGTCAATAGGCGGCATGCTAAATTCGGCTCGGCGGCCTCTACGGGCGAATCGATTCCCTGAAGAGCACATCGTGTCGACTATGGCGCGTACAGGATCTTCCCCGAGTCTTTGAAGTCGTAGTTGCCGAGCCTCGCGACCTTCGCCCGGAAGCTGTCCGACCTGAGCACCTCTATCAGGGTCTGGACGCCCCCCTGAAAGAAGGTCTGCTGGCTGAGGATCATGTCGAACCTCTCGCGGGTGATAGGGGTGAAGGGCAGACCGAGAAGCTGGGAGACGGCGATGGTGGCGACGCCGACGTCCGTCTCGCTCGAAAGGACCGAGAGGCCGACTTCGAGATGGGTGTAAGCCTCATTGTCGTATCCCTGGATGGTGGCGGGGTCGATGCCGAGCCGGTCAAGATGGTGGTCGATCAGTTTCCGCGTGCCGGACCCCTTCTGCCGGTTGATGAAGCGGACACCCTTTCGCGCCAGATCCTCGAAGCCCCGGATATTCAGCGGGTTGCGGCCGGCAACGAGAAAGCCCAACTCACGGTAGTAGAGGTTCACGACCACGGGCTTGACGTCGGGCATGTAGATGGGCAGGAAAGGGATATTGTATTCGCCCGATTCCGGGTCGAAGAGGTGCGACCACGCGATGTCCGTGAAGCCCTGATTGAGGGCCTTCAGTCCCTCGGTGCTCCCCGTGCTCGCGGAAAAGAGGTAGAAGTCGGGGTGCATCCTTCGCACGTGGGTCTGGAGCATGTCGAGAATGAGGTCGTTGCTCCCCGAGGCGAGCAGGCCGCCTTCGACCCTCTTGGTCTTCTGTCTCGCCTGTTCCAGTCCCGATCTGGCGCTCGATTCGATCCATTCGTCGATGAGCTTCCGGGGAAAGACCCATTTGCCCGTCACCCTCGTGGCGGGGATCCTTTTCTGTCCGATCAGGGCGTATACCTGCTTCTCGTGGATCCCCAGGTAGTGGGCCACTTCCTTTGTGTTCATCATCTCTTCGGACATGATTCACGCTCCTCCTGCAATGATGATAAAAGAAAACGGCGCTTATGTCAAAGGCAAAGCGCCCGGCCGCAAAAAGCGACCGGTCCCCGCCCAAAATGTGATAAGATGCTCTCAATCGACGTCCTCGCCTTTGGGAGCGCATGCATGAAGCCTCTCACCATAGCCGCCCGTTTCACGCCCCGGACCTGCTTCCGACGGCGCCTTGCGTGCCCTCGCAGGGTCTCCCCTCGTCGATGCGCTGCTGCTGGCGAGCCCGGAGCAGGTCGACGGGGGGCTGCCCGGCGCCCGTCTGCTGCGGCCGGGGTCCCTGCTCAGCCAGCGGACCCTCGACATGGTCCTGGAGACCGCCCGCACACCGTATCTCCTCCTCCTGCCCGACGGCGCCCCCGAATCGATCGGGCATCACAGCCTCGAACGCATGATAGGCGCGGCAGACGCGGCAGGGGCAGGCATAGTCTATTCGGATTACCATGAGAGCGGCGGCGATGCGCAGGTCCTTCATCCTCTTTGCGACTATCAGCCGGGAAGCGTCAGGGACGACTTCGACTTCGGGGCGATGCTCCTTTTTTCCGTCTCCGCCGCCCGGCATGCGCGGGAGAGATACGGCCTGGTCCCGGACGTGGGGTTTGCCGGCCTCTATGACCTCCGTCTCAAGGTCTCGATCGACTCACCCGTCATGCATCTGCCGGAAGCCCTCTACTCGCTCCCGGCAAGGGCGGAAGGTTTTGCCGGGGAGGAGCGGCTTTTTGGCTATCTGGACCCCCGCAACGTTGCCGCCCAGAAAGAGATGGAACGGGTCTTCACCGATTACCTCAGGAAGATCGGCGCATATCTGCCGGGTTCCCTCTTGAAGCGCTTCGATGCGGGCCGCGTCTCCTTCCCTGTCGAGGCCTCCGTGATCATCCCCGTGCGGAACCGGAAAGAGACGATTGCCGAGGCGGCGGCAAGCGGCCTCTCGCAAGAAACCGCCTTCCCTTTCAACGTGATAGTCGTGGACAACCACTCGACGGACGGGACGACCTCGATCCTCCGGGCCCTCGCCGGCCGGAACCCCGCGCTCCATCACCTCGTTCCCGGCCACAGACCGGCCTCGCCATCGGCGGCTGCTGGAATGAGGCGCTTCGGTGCCGGTTTTGCGGCCGCTACGCAATACAGCTCGATTCCGACGACCTTTACCGGACCCCCCACGTCCTGCAGCGGATAGTCGATACCCTCCGTGACGGAAGCTTCGCCATGGTGATCGGCTCCTACACGCTCGTCGATTTCACACTTGAGGAGATTCCGCCGGGGCTCATCGACCACCGCGAATGGACCGGCGAGAACGGCCATAATAACGCGCTGCGCGTAAACGGGCTCGGCGCACCGAGGGCCTTCGCCACGGCCCTTATGCGGGATGCCGGTTTTCCCGATGTGAGCTACGGGGAGGATTACGCGGCCTGCTTGCGGATCTGCAGGGAATGGCGGGTCGGAAGGATCTACGAAAGTCTCTACCTGTGCAGGCGCTGGCGGGGCAACACGGACTCACGCCTCGACCTCGACGCGGCAAACCTGCACCACGCCTTCAAAGACGGGGTCCGCACGGCCGAGATCCTCGCGAGACAGAAAATGATCCGGGAGCATGGCTGATACCGCCATGGGCATCATCGGCCGCAACGCTGCCCCCGGCCCCGGCGCGATCTATGACGCCTTCGAGGGCGCGGCCCGCCCCGGCCGTCTTCCCGCGCTCTGCCTTGAGCTCCTCGCCCGGCAAAAGGAGTCGTGGCTTGCGGCGGCCGCGGGCTATGACGCGCTCAACCACGTGCGGGAGAGGGAGCTGACGTGCCGCGGATTTTCCGTCCGTGTCCAGCACAATCCGGGAAGGATCACGAGCACCCTTGCCGACGTGGGCGAAAAGAGCGTTGCCGGGCGGGCCTGTTTTCTTTGCCCCCCGGGGCTGCCCAAAGCGCAGCAAGGCATACTCTACCGCAAGGAGTATCTGGTCCTCTGCAATCCCATGCCCGTCTTCCCTTCCCATTTCACCATCGCCCACCTGGACCATCGCCCCCAGGACCTCGCGGGGGCCGTTCCCACGCTGCTCACCCTCATGTCCGACTTCGGCCCGGGGTTTCTCATCCTCTATAACGGACCGAGGTGCGGCGCATCGGCCCCCGACCACCTCCATTTTCAGGCGGTGCCGTCCGGCCTGATGCCGATCGAGAGGGACGTCCGCGCCGCACAACGGGCTGCGAAAAGAAAGGCCGGGGGCGTCTCCGTGCATCGGCCCGCGGGCCTGGGAAGGCAGGTCGTCATCCTCGAAGGACCCGACCCCGCCGAGCTGGGGGATGCTATTCATGCCCTCGTGACGGCGCTCAAAAAGGTGCTTTCCACGGACCTGGAGCCGATGATGAACCTTATCTGCGTCCGGAAGGAGCATGCCTCCACGGTGCTGCTCTTTCCCCGGGCAAAACACCGTCCCGACGCCTTTTACCTGGAAGGGGACGGCCGCCTCGCGATCAGCCCGGCCGTCGTCGAGATGGGGGGCATCATGGTGACGCCTCTCGAAAAAGATTTCGAGCGGCTCGACGCCGCCCGCATCGAGCAGCTATTCGACGAAGTGTCGCTTCCCGCAGAAACCGTGGATGCGGCCATCGACGCGATGGGCCAGGCGCAGCTCTATGGGGCAAGGCCGTAAAATTCCCCACGCAGGGCGCTCGCCACGATCACCTGCACGCCCCCCGTATGCCGGCTCACGGCCTCCGCCAGCCCCGGCACCGATTCCCGGTCACCGCAGGCGTCGAGCTTGTTGAGGACAACAACGGCCCTTCCCCTGTCGACGCCCTTCATGAGCCCATCCCCTTCAAAGAGTCTCGTGAAGACCTGGGTCGTAATCTCCGCGCCGGGCGGCATGCCTGTCGCAGCCGTGAAAAGCTCCGACCTGAAGATCGCTTCCGCGATCGTGAGGCGCAAGGCATCGAGGCCCGCAACCACCACGATCCGGCCCGAGCAGGGCGGAATTACGGGCTCGTGGGCCGCCGGGTATTTCAACGGCAGCCCCTTTGCGCCATCCGCCTCGACGAGCACAAGATCGTAATCCCGCACCAGGGCCGCAACCTCGCCGGCGCTCAGCCCGGTCAGTTTTCCCTGGTCCACCGACTTGCCCATCCGAATGAATCGCCGATCCTGCCCGCCTTTTTCCGCACCCGGGGCGTCGAGAGTCACGTACGGCTCCTTCGCCCATATCCTGGTGGTGGTCGTTATCACCACCCGTTTTCCGGCCGCGGCAGCCGCCTGCCCGAGATATTCGGCGAGCGATGTTTTTCCGCCCGCGCCCACGAAGCTTATGA
This sequence comes from uncultured delta proteobacterium, assembly GCA_963729685.1. Classification (GTDB taxonomy): domain Bacteria; phylum Desulfobacterota; class Syntrophorhabdia; order Syntrophorhabdales; family WCHB1-27; genus BOG-1155. The sequence goes on from CAVSOX010000014.1 coordinate 219,227, forward strand.
CGTTTTCACCGACCAGGGAGGGGAGAGGATCGATCCTTTCAAGATACGACATACGGCATGTTCTTGATGCGTGTGATGATGGCGGCAACCCGCGTCTCGTCCTGCTGCCTCACGAAGAGCGACGCGTAGCCCTTTTGAAGGATGAAAAGGCCGTCGTAGGCCGTATCCTTGTGCTCTTTCATGACATACTCGATCGACTCCCTTTCGAGGGCGGCCTTGAGCACATCCATCTCAAAGATGTTCTCGACGGTATGAGCTTTGACCCACTTATCTGAAGCCATTTTCTTTCGAGGCGCGCGACGCCTGGCCGCCCCTGTCCACGGGACCGACCCATATCTCGACCTGGGTGGTGAAAGTCTCTCTGGTTGCCCTGATATTTGACGCGCGGTCTTCCTTGACGAAGTTCAGAATCGTCGTGCCGTACTTGTAGCTGTTGACGAAGCGCCACCCGTTTTTGACCATGTTGATCTTAAAGTAATTCTCCAGGGAGCCTATGTCGACGTTGCCGCTCAATACGAGCACGCCCGCCTTTATGTTCGGTGTTTCAAAGATGAAGCTCTTTTCCCTATGAAAAACGAGCTCCTTGGGGACGGGGATATCGGGAAACGTGTAAAAGGCCGTATTCGAGGCCTCGTCCTGGGGCGCCGGCGCCTGCCCCTCCACCGCCGCCTGACGAGGCGTGGCGCATCCCCCCATGAAAACCAGCACCGCTATAAGAACAACCATCCCCTTCTTCATATCCTCCCCTCCCTCGTTTTCTCTCTCTAAATATGCATAGGCGCTATGGTTGTGGATGCTCTCGAAGTTCTCCGCCTCTATGACAAAATGGGTAATATTCGCATCGCTGCTCAGCTTTTCCGCCACCTCCCTTGCCACGTCTTCCACGAACTTGGGATTTTCGAAGGCTTTCTCCGTCACGAATTTCTCGTCTTGCCTCTTGAGCACCGAGTAAATCTCGCAGCTCGAACAGCCCTCGATAAGGGAGATCAGGTCTTCTATCCAGAAGAAGCGCTTAAACTGCACCGCGACGGTCACCACGCCCCTCTGGTTGTGCGCCCCGTGATCGCTTATCTCCTTTGAGCAGGGGCAGAGGGTCGTCACGGGGACCGACACGGCAACGGTGAAGTTCTTCATGCTGTTTTGTCTGTCCATGTGGCCGGTGATACTGCACATGTATTCGAGGTAGCCCGCCGTGCGCGACACGGGCGCCTCCTTTCTGATGAAGTACGGGAAGCGCACCTCCATATGGGCCGACTCGGCATTCAGTTTTTGCTTCATTTCCCTCAAGATCCAGGGGAACTCCTTCATGCCGAGCACGTTCTTGCGGGCATGGAGTATCTCGACAAACCTGCTCATGTGCGTCCCCTTATACTCCTGGGGAAGGCTCACGTACATGCTGATCTGGGCGACGGTGTGCTGGGAGCCGTTTCTCTTGTCGAGGACCGTTATCGGGTACCTCACGTTCTTGACTCCCACCTTGTCTATCTTGATATTGCGATGGTCGTGCATGTTCTGCACGTCTTTCATGTCGACCTATTCCTTGTACGCCGCGTAGGCATTATCCGATTCCCACACGCGCACCTCTTTCACCGTGACGTGTTCTTTGCCGACCAGCTCAGCCAGACGGCCGTATACGTAGAATGCGAGGTACTCAGCCGAGCTCGCCCTCTCTTTGAAAAACGGGATATCATTGATGTACTTGTGGTCCAGATCGCCGACCACTTCCCGCAGCTTTGCCTTGAGGACCGCGAAATCGAGGAGCATTCCGTCTTCGCCGACACGCTCGCCCTCGAAGAGGGCTTCCACTCTGAAATTGTGTCCGTGCAGGTCTTCGCACTTGCCGTGATACAACTCTATCCTGTGGGCGGCGGCAAACGTTTCTCTCACAAACAGCGTGAACATCGCAATACTCTATATTTTGTCCGTAGTATTGTCAATACGGTAAGACCGGCCGGTAAGGGACACGCCGGCAGTTGTAAATGTTCTCTCTTTTAGGTAAACTGGGACATGTTCGTGACCGACGGCACATCGAACTATGATAAGGTCTGCGAAGAGCTGCTCGAGCTCGTGTGGGACAGCGGGGCCGTCAGCCACGCAACCATGCTTTCGGGAAGCGTCGAAGAAGGGATCGCCCATATCCCCCTTTTCGGAGAGGACTGCTCCGTCCGGCGCACCGGCGTGTACAAGGGCGCAATGAGGCTCGATACTATCGGCTCGATCCTCGTGGTGAGATACCTGCTCACGGCGGGTACCGGCCAGATGCAGCACACCTGGCTGCCTTACAGGGATTTGAAGGACGGGGCGCAGTTCTCGGGGTTCATCAAGACCAACATAGAGGATAAGATAGCCGCGGCATTCCAGGGAAAGCGCGCCGTCTTAACAGAGCGGTTGTCGGCGCTCGGGGCCGTCGGGTATGCGGAAGAAGTGCAGGGCGATGTCGCGCTTCTCCTTCATCCCCTGCCGAAAGTGCCCGTGCTCTGCCTCTTCTGGGACAGGGACGAAGAGTTTCCCGCGTCGTTCCAGTTCCTCTTCGACGGCTCCGCTTCCTCGTACCTGGACCTGGAGGCCCTCGCCGCCATGCTCCAGTACATCTATTTGAAATTGACAGGTGCTGCATGACAAAAGTTCTTATTATCGATGACGAAAGGGCCATTCTCGAAAGCCTCTCCTCCATCCTCCTCGATGAGGGGTTCGCCGTCTCTACCGCCAGAGACGGCAAAGAAGGACTGGCCATTTTCGAAAAGGAAAAACCCCGGATCGTCCTTCTCGACATATGGATGCCCGAGATGGACGGTCTTGAAGTATTGCGGCTGGTGCGGGAAGCCGACCCGGAAGCGGTGGTCATCGTCATCTCGGGCCACGGCACCATCTCCACCGCCGTTGAGGCCGTGAAATTGGGAGCGACCGATTTCCTCGAAAAGCCCCTCTCCATAGACAAGGTGCTCGAGGTAATTTCACGCGGGCTCGCGGGCAAGAGCAACGGGAAGGAGAAGCCGGACGGGGGCCTGCGGATCGAGATCGCCGGCGGCGTCGAGGCGTGCAGGCAAAAGACCATCGGCAAGAGCATCGTCGCCTACGGGATGGGCCTCTTTTCGGGTGTGAAGACCGGGATGATCCTCCTGCCCATGCCGCCCGGCACGGGGATCATCTTCGAGCAAGTGCCGGAGGGCGAGCGCATACCCGCCTACGTCGACTATGTCTACTCTTCCGGAAACGCATCTTCCATAAAGGGCAAGACGTGCACCATCACGACGGTCGAGCATCTCCTCGCCACGTGCCATATGTACGGGATCACGAACCTCCTCGTGAAGATCAGCGACGAGGTCCCCATTTTCGACGGATCGGCGCAGGAGATCTGCAGCAAGATAGAGGAGGCGGGCATCATCGAGCAGAACCAGGGCATAGAGCCCCTGGTCATAAAGAGAAAGATCGTCCTCCGGAATCTGCCCGACGGCAAGTACCTCTCGATAGAGCCGGCCGGGGAGCTCGAGATCGATTACAGGCTGGAGCAGCCCCGTCCCATCGGCGTGCAGCAGTACGTTTTCCGGGGAGGGCTAAGCGCCTTCTTGCGGGAGATCGCCCCCGCCCGCACGTTCGGCTCCATAAAAGACTTCGAAAGGCTCGAAAAGATGGGGCTCGCGGCGGGAAGCCGCGTAAGCAGCGTCATGAGCAACGTGATACTCCTCAACAACGAGGAGGTGATCAATACGGACTTGAGGTTCGCCGATGAGTTCGTGAGGCATAAGATCCTCGACCTGATCGGAGACCTTTACCTTATCACCCGCCCCGTCATCGGGAGGGTGGTCGCGCGCCAGACCGGCCACCTGGAAAATATTGCCCTGGCAAAAGAGCTGAAACAGGCCTTTTGCCGGTAGACCCGGCCTTCTTCCCTCCTCGCTTCGCCACTTGCCGGGTCGCGCCGCCGTCGTGAACAAACAAGCGCAAAAACGCTCCTTTTTGCCATTTTTTACTGCGTTTTGCCCTCTTTTTAGCCCTCTTCAGCACAAATTGTTCACTCACCGTCTCGGTACCCCTCTTCTGATTTCCTTCTCTCACAAGCCTTTCTGAAAGGGGGGTGCACGATAGTGCACGAAAGTGCACGGTTTCGGGGGGGGGTGGGGGAGGACTATAGTATGAGTTTTGAGTGTTGAATTTTGAATTGAATGAACGAGCGGGACCGGCGAAGCGGGCGTATCATGACCGGACGCGGAAGCGGCCGGCAGGACAGCAACGCGGTCGGATGCGGGTCTGGGCTCAATTATCAAAGAGCGGATGCCGGTTTGCGGGATCTTCCGAAACCGGCCGAAACCGGCCGGATGTTCCCGGCCTGATAAGAGTTTCCCTGTTTCCGGCGAACCTGTCAAAGCGACAAGGAGGGGCGACAACCAGGGGTGACAAGGAGGAATGACTACCAGGGGTGACAAAAAGCATCTGCGGCGGTTCTTTGAAAAAAAAGTGGCGACAGGCAGATGGGGGCTGTCGGGGTAGGTCTTCCTGGGTTGGCGGCACTGGTACTTCTCATCGAGACGCAAGGTTCCAAAAGGGAAATGTTTAACGTGTTCGGATAGCTGAGAGAATGTTATTGACGTCTATCTCGACAGGGTGTCAGAATGGAATGAACATGCTGTGCAGAGGGGGGAAGGACAGCCGACGAGGTATTGAATTACTTAAGAACGGCCCCGTCGCCCCCCATACGGCTCCGGCTGATCCAGGCGTTACGAACTGCCAACACTAAGGACCTGGCATGAATAAGAAGGCTCTCTTCGGGAATTACCTCAAGAACCTGTCTGATACCGCCCTCAGAGGGGATGCGCGAGAGGAGAGTTTCTATCCGGTTCTGGCTGAAATGCTAAAGGAAGTGGCACAGGCAAGCCAGCGGTCGCATATCCATATCACGACACTCCCCAAAGCGACCGATGCGGGCAATCCCGACTTCCGTCTCTGGAACGGCACCGATCGCATCGTCGGCTACATCGAAGCGAAGAAGCCGACGGAAGAAAGGCTGGACCTTGTGGAGGAGTCAGAGCAACTCCGGCGCTACCGTGGAACCTTCCCTAACCTGATCCTGACCAACTTCCTCGAATTCCGTTTGTACCGAAACGGCGAACACCTGGATACCGTTCTTGCCGCCCGGCCGATAGTGCTCAATCAATTACGCACGAAGCCGCCCGTAGAAAGACCGGATGAGCTCTACACCCTACTCGACCGTTTCCTCGATTTCTCCCTTCCCAAGGCTTTTACCGCAGAATCATTGGCCGTCGAACTGGCCAAGCGCACGCGTTTCCTTCGTGACGTTGTTGCTCAACAACTCGCCCAGGAACGCGATGCACCCGACGTCCTCATGGGTTTTTACGAAGCATTCCGCAAGTACCTGATCGGGCATCTTACCCCTGACGACTTTGCCGATCTTTACGCACAGACGATCACCTACGGCCTCTTTGCCGCCCGTACCCGAGCCAAAAACGGCTTCAACCGCCGCGCCGCCTTCGACAACATCCCGCACACCGTCGGGGTGCTGCGTGATCTCTTCCGCTTTATCTCTCTCGGTGACCTTCCGGAGCAACTGGGCTGGTGCGTGGACGACATTTCCGAAGTGCTCGCCGTGGCCGACGCGCCCGGCATCCTCGATAGATACTATCACGAGGGCAAGGGTAGCGATCCCATCGTGCACTTCTACGAGACCTTCCTGGCCCGATACGACCCTGCTGAACGAGAGCGCCGAGGCGTCTACTACACGCCGGAACCGGTGGTCTCCTACATCGTCCGCTCGCTCCACCATCTCCTCAAAACAGAATTTGGCAAGCAGGACGGCCTGGCCTCTGACGGCGTGACGCTGCTGGACCCTGCTGCGGGGACCATGACCTTCGTGGCCCGCGCAGCCCAGGAAGCGGTCCACACCTTTGAGGCCAAGTACGGCTCCGGCGCCCGTGAGGAATTCATCCGCCGCCATATCTTGAAGAACTTCTATGCCTTCGAATTGATGATGGCCCCCTATGCGGTGGGTCACCTCAAAATGTCCTTCTTCCTTGAAGAACTGGGTCACCGCCTGACCGATGACGAGCGGGTAAGCTTCTACCTTACCAACACGCTTGAGACAGAGGAGCTGGAACAGAGCAGGCTACCCGGTTTCTCCGCCTTGGCTGAGGAATCCCATCTCGCAGGTGATGTGAAGAAAAAGGTACCGATCCTCGTTGTCCTCGGCAACCCGCCGTATTCGGGCAATTTCCAGCAATATGGGGGAATGGATCACCGGGTTGATTGACGGACTATAAGCGACATAGACGGTAAACCGTTGCGGTGAGAAGAACGCGAAGTGGCTGCAGGACGACTACGTGAAGTTTCTGCGTTTTGCACAGTGGAAGATCGAACAGGCAGGTCGCGGGCATCATTGGGATGATCACTAACCACTCGTATCTGGATAACCCGACGTTCCGCGGCATGCGGCAAAGCCTTATGAAGACTTTCGATGCCATCCACATCCTCGACCTGCATGGGAATGCGCTTAAACGCGAGACCTGCCCGGACGGTAGCAAGGACGAAAACGTTTTTGACATCCGGCAGGGCGTGGCTATCGCATTTTTCGTCAAGCATGGCGCTGGATACGAAGAGGCGGACGCCGCCGTGCGCCATGCCGAGAGATGGGGGCTGCGGCAGCAGAAATACGACTTGGCTTGAGGGTCACGACCTGGAGCATACTGATTGGAATGAGTTGAAGCCGGAATCACCTGTCTATCTTCTTCGTGCCCCGTGAAAACGCGCTGGAAGCCGGTTTATCGATGTTATCCATCGGTACTCGGACTTGTTCCCCATGAATGGCGTAGGCATTGTCACTGCACGCGATGGATTGACCATTCATTGGACACCAGATGAGATGTGGAAGACTGTCACCATCTTCTCTCTGTATGGAACCACGAACTGGCCCGTCAAGGGTACAAACTAGGGAGACGACGTGCAGGATCGTGGAAGGTTCGATCTGGGCGCAAAAGGACCTCATCGACTCGGGGCCGATGTCGTGAGAGAGATCGTGCCCGATTCTTTATCGGCCTTATGACGTGCGATACACATACTACACAGGAAGCTCGAAGGGGTTTCATCTGCTAGGCCGATGCTCCGAAGATGATGCGTCGATATGCTGATGGGCGAGAATATGGCACTCCTCACGCCAAAGAGAGTGGAATATATTGGCGCTTGGCAACACGCCTTTGTGTCCAACCTGATTTCCGATCATGTGGCCGTGTCGCTCAAGACCATCGACTACCATTTTCCGCTTTATCTCTATGCCTGAATATCGACCGAGGCGAGCCTCTTCGCCCACCATGAGACCATCAGAGAGGCGGTCGAACCTGAACCCGAAAGCCGTGACTGCGTTAACACGGGCATACGGGTGGCAACCATCGCCGGAGGATATTTTTTATTACGTCTATGCAGTGCTTTACGCTCCCGCATATCGGGCGAAATATGTCGATTTCTTGCGAAGGGATTTCCCGCAGAATCCCGTTTCACCGCTGACGTAGGCACTGTTCAATGGAGCTTGCGGGATTGGGCACGGAGGTTGATCGATGCTGCATCTGCTGCGAGTCGCCGGAATTGGACCCGCCCAGTCCTGCCGCTATCGACGGGAACGGGTGACAGACCGCATCGCTAAGGATAGGAAGGAGCGGATTGCGATATGAGCCGGACGGAGGAGCGTGTCTGGATTAACGCAGAGCTCAGTACTTCGCCCCCGTGTCGGCCGAAGCCGTATGGAGCATACCAGGTCGGCGGCTTACCGGGTGTGTGAAAAGTGGTTGAAGGACCGAATAGGGCATGGTGCTGGCACTGGACGACATCCGTACCTATTGCCGGATTGTCACGTCCTTGAAACACACCCTCAGCATTCAACAGGAGATAGACGCACTGTATAGCCAGGTGGAAAGCGCCACCATTCCGTTGTCGGATGTCGCGCAGAAAAATCATGAAATATGATGAGATAGGTGAGTGGTCGGAAATAAAGCTTGAAATCATCAAAAAGTATGCCGGTGCATATACGACCATACTGAGCAAAAAGGAGTGGTGCAAAGGATACGCTTATATTGACGCATTCGCGGGCGCCGGTCAACATATCAGAAAGGCCACGGGGGAGCTCATCCCAGGCTCTCCGCTGAATGCCTTGCTAATAGAACGTCCCTTTACTGAGTATCATTATATAGACCTGGATAATGAAAGGGTTGAAGCGCTTAGAAAAGCTTACCAAAGAGAGGCCTAACGTAAAGGTTTATCACGGAGACTGCAATGAGAAGCTCGTGAAAGAGATATTTCCCGGTCTCACCTACGACACCTTCAAGCGGGCTTTGTGCGTCCTCGACCCATACGGTATCAACCTCGACTGGAAAACCGTCGAAAGTGCAGGCAAACTGCGGACCATCGACATCCTGATCAATTTTCCTATCATGGACATGAACCGGAACGTTTTGTTTGATGACCTGTCAAAAACTAAGAAGCAAGATATGGAAAGGATGAACCTTTTCTGGGGCGATACAAGCTGGCAAGAGTTGCTCTATCGGCCGTTGGAAGACCTTTTCGGCGAAACCCATCAGGAGCGAAGAGCAGACTTCAAACGTCTCGCGGTCGAATATCGGAGTAGGCTCAAGACAGCCGCCGGATTCAAGTTTGTGCCGGAGCCCGTGTTAATGAGGAATAGCAAAAACGGTCCACTCTACTACCTCTTTTTTGCTTCTCCGAAACCGGTGGCGCAGAAAATAATCGCGCACATATTTAAAACAACGGGCGAGGGCCATGGAAGACGATAGCTTGCTATTCGCAGAGCAGCCGCAGGGCTACAAGGTCAATTCATGTGAGGAGACTCTTGTAAACGAGCTATGGGCGCTCAGAGGCCGGTGCGATAGAAAGACGGCAGAAGGTATCGCCGAGAGGGCGCACCTTCCTTTAAAATGGATTGACGCGGTTCCATCCCGAAACGGTGAAAAAGGGAACGGATAAGCTTTTGGCGGAACGGGGTGTGCTTCTGCTTCGCAACCGGACGAGCCCATTCATCGAGCAGTTTGGACATCCCATAGGCCGGTGCGCCAAATTCTACAAGCTCACCGCTTACAACAACTGCAACTTCTGGTGCGAATACTGTTACCTCTATCTCACTTTCCGCACCAATCCAGTTTCGACCCACTTCGTCAATTATGAAAAGATGTTCAGGGAAATCGTTGCGTTTGATGAAAGCGACATACCGGACAGCCTGAGAGTGCTTAACCTGGGCGAGTTGTGTGACCCACTGGCGGTGGAGCATGTCACCGGATTTGCGGAAAAGCTCATTCCGTTTGCGGCGAGAGCATACAGCGAAAACAAAATTGCTTTTTCTCACCAAGGGCGCCGATGTGGAATCCTTGCTCCATCTCGCGCATGGGGGAAATCGATCATGTCCTTCAGCGTCAATACGGACAGGGTATACCAACGCCTTGAGCATCGGACGGCAACACCCGAGGCTCGCATGATCGCCGCAAAGCAACTGCAAAAGGCCGGTTATGAAATACGCTTGCGCATTGACCCCATAATCATTTATGAAGGATGGCGAAAGGAATATGAGGACCTTGTCGATGCAGTTTTCCGGCACGTCACGCCCACAAGGATTACCTTAGGCGAATACAGGCCGTCAAAAGGGCTTGTGAGCCACATAGAATCGAGGTTTCCAGGATCTCCGCTACTGACCATCACGGGCAGGCTCGTAGGCGACGGCGTCAAGCTCCGATATCCGGAGAAGAAACGTGTCGCTGCCTTCCGCGCCATCATCGAGAAAATCAGGGAACATAATTCGGAAGTAAGAATCAGTCTTTGCAAAGAGAACCCGGCAATATGGAAACAGGTGGGAATGGATGCAGGGAGACTGTGTTGCAATTGCCTTGGCTGACGTTTCAGCCTATGAGGATCAACTGTGCGGCCTCACCCTGGCAGAGATTGAGGTGGTGAAAAACTCTGATAAAGCGAGGAGCCTGGTGAATGGGCGTTGAAGAAAAGATACTTTTGAGCGTAAGAACGCCCCTTCGCATTCAAGTCAGAGCGACGGTCGGCTATTGGGAATACCTGATTGCAATAAAGCACCCGGTCATGAAAGGCAAAGAGGATATTGTGAGAGACGTTCTGGAACACCCCGACATGATCAGGCGGAGCAGGACCGACAAGGATGTTTATCTTTATTACAAGCAATCTGATAAACTGTACTGTGTAGTCGTCAGGCACGTTGGGGCGGAGGGTTTCTAGATAACCACGTATCCGGCTGACAAGGTGAAGGAAGGAGACGTCATATGGACAAAGTAGTCGTTTACTATCACAAAGATTCGGATACTATGGATATCTGGTTCGGCAATCCGGAAGATGAGGTGGTATGCGAAGAAGCCGGGGAGGGTATAATCCTCAAGAAAGATAAGAATGGAAAGACAATCGGCATCGAAAAGCTGTATGTACGCAAAACGGTGGGCATTGACACGCCATTGCCCGTTGAAGTAGTGGTGGCATAGCGCGCTTTGCTATCGTCTGAGGCAAGTCCGTTGGGACGGGTTTGCGATTATCTGATAGTCCGAGCAGTGAACTACTGTGTATGTGAGGACGGCGCGGACCCGCAGTCTAGCGCATTAGGCGCGAAAAGCGCCCGGCCGCTTTTCGCCGCCATCTTTATTTCCGGCCTGAAATACGCTATCATATGTGGCTCCGCTCGCGGGGACATCCTTAGAAAGAGGGACTCCGTGGAGAGCTAAAGACCACCACCCATCATGAAACAGATCAGAAACTTCAGCATCATCGCCCATATCGACCATGGGAAATCGACGCTTGGCGGACCGCCTTATCCAATACGCCCACCTGGTGGACGACCGCCAGTTCAGGGACCAGATCCTCGACAATATGGACATCGAGCGGGAGCGGGGGATTACCATAAAGAGCCAGACGATCTGCCTGCCTTACACAAACGCACAAGGCGTCGACTTCGATCTCAACCTCATCGATACCCCCGGCCACGTCGATTTTTCCTACGAGGTATCGCGCGCCCTCGCCTCATGCGAAGGGGTCCTCCTCCTTATCGACGCCTCCCAGGGCGTGGAGGCCCAGACGCTTGCGAACCTGTACGCGGCCATGGAGCATAACCTCGTCATCATCCCCGTGATCAACAAGATCGACCTCCCGTCTGCCGACATCGAAAGGGTGAAGCAGGAGATCGATCACGACCTGGGGCTCGATCCCGAGGAGGCCGTGCTCTGTTCGGCCAAGGAAGGGATCGGGATAGAAGACATCCTCGAAGCGGTTGTCACGCGCATCCCGCCTCCTTCGGGCATCGAAGATAAGCCCCTGTCGGCCCTTATATTCGATGCCAGATACGATTCCTTTCGCGGCACTATCGTGACGTGCAGGGTATTCGACGGGGTGGTGGCCCCGGGCGATATGATCAGGCTTATGTCGACGGGGTCTACGTACAAGGTGGAGGAGGTCGGCATCTTCCACCTTAACCGGGAGCCGCAGAAAGAGCTGACCGCGGGCATGGTCGGCTACCTCATCTCAGGCATCAAGACGGTGAGCGACACGAGGATCGGCGACACCATCACCCTGGAGGCGAACCCCGTCGAGAAACCCCTGCCCGGCTTCAAGGAAGTGAAGCCCGTCGTCTTCTCGTCGATCTATCCCGTGGCATCGGATGACTACCAGTCACTCCTCGAGGCGCTCGAAAAATACAAGCTCAACGATGCATCCCTCACCTACCAGAAGGATTCTTCCGCCGCCCTCGGCCAGGGCTTCCGCTGCGGGTTCCTGGGCCTGCTCCACCTGGAGATCGTCCAGGAGCGGCTGGAAAGGGAGTTCGACCAGTCTATCGTCATGACCATGCCGAGCGTGCAGTATCGGTTCTACCTGACCGACGGGTGTGCCCTCACCGTCGACAACCCCCAGTACTATCCCGATCCCGCGGCAATACAAAAAAGCGAGGAGCCCTTCATCAGGGCGAGCATCCTGATCCCGGAGCGCTACGTGGGGGTCGTGATGAAGCTCTGCATGGAGCGGCGCGGCGTCAATTCGCACCTCTCTTACCCGACGCCCGGCAGGGTGGAGATCACCTTCGACATGCCCCTGGCCGAGGTCGTCTTCGACTTCTATGACAGGCTCAAGAGCATCACCCAGGGCTACGGGTCCTTCGACTACGAGATCACCGACTACCGGCAGAGCGACCTGATCAAGCTCGATATCCTCGTCAACGGCGAAAAGGTGGATGCCCTCTCGGTGATCATCCACAAAGACCGCGCCAGGGAGCGGGCAGTCAAGATATGCGACAGGCTCGAAGAAGAGATACCGAGGCACCAGTTCAAGATCGCCATCCAGGGGGCCATCGGCGGGAAGATCATCGCCCGCTCGACCATCTCGGCATTCAGAAAGGACGTGACCGCGAAATGCTACGGCGGCGACATCACCAGAAAGCGGAAGCTCCTCGAAAAGCAAAAAAAGGGCAAGAAGCGGATGAAACAGGTGGGCGCGGTGATGATCCCCCAGAGCGCCTTTATGGCGGCCCTGAAGACGACCGATGAGGAGTAGCGCGGCAATTATTGGGGCTCAGCGCCCCCTCCGTGAGCAAAGCTACGACCCACTCGTGGGTGCCCCGGCCTCCCCGCTCAGCGCTTCGCATGCGCTCGCTTTGGCTGCTGTTGGGCACCCGCAAGCGGGTACCCGGCGCCCCCTCCGTGAGCAAGTCCGCGGAAGCTCCCCGCTGCACCTCGCTTCGCTCGTCCGGCGGGCTTTACGTGCACGTCCCTTTCTGCCGCACCAAATGCATCTACTGCGACTTTTATTCGGTGACCCGCACCCGGCTGGCGAATGCGTGGCTTGAGTCCCTCGGACGGGAGATCGCCCTCTATAAAGACCGGTTCAGCCGCATCGACTCCCTCTATATCGGCGGCGGCACGCCCACCTGTCTCGATGAGAGGCAGATGGGGGCCCTGTTTCAGACGCTGCATGAGCACTTCCGCTTTTCGCCGCATGCCGAGATCACGATAGAGGCAAACCCCGACGACCTGGACGGGCCGGCCGCGGCGGCGCTCAAGTCTCTCGGCGTCAATCGCCTGAGTCTCGGCGTCCAGTCCTTTGACGACGGCGATCTTGCCTTCCTGCGGCGGAGGCACACGGCAGCCGGCGCCGAACGCGCCCTTGAGGCGGCGATTGGGGCGGGGTTCTCGAACATCGGGATCGACCTGATGTACGGCCTGCCGGGACAGACGCACGACACGTGGCTCGCGACGCTGATACGGGCGCTCTCTTTCACGCCGGCACACCTCTCGTGCTACCTGCTGACGCCGGAAGGGGAAACGCCCCTCAACCGCATGGTCGGGCGCGGGCGGGTCGTCCTGCCCGATGATGAGGAGGCGGCGGACCTGTTCCTCATGACGTCCCGGTTCCTTGAAGCGCACGGCTTCATTCATTATGAGGTCTCCAATTTTGCGGCATCAAAGAAACTCTTCTGCCGCCACAACCAGAAATACTGGACGCATGCGGATTACCTCGGCCTCGGCCCCGCGGCCCATTCGTTTGACGGGACCCGGAGATGGTGGAACTACCGCTCCCTCGGCCGCTACTGCGAGGCCCTCAGCCGGGGAATGAGGCCGGTCGAGGGGGAGGAAGTGCTCTCCCCTGAACAGCGTGAGCTGGAAAGGCTCTACCTGGGACTCCGGACCAGGCGGGGAGTCCCCCTTCCCTCCTTAAGGGAAGGGGCTTTGCCCGCCGTCCGCGAGCTGAAACGCGCCGGGCTCGTGACGATACGCGGGGGCAGGCTCCGCCCCTCGCGTCGCGGCTATCTGGTGGCGGACAGCCTGCCCCTATTGCTCAGCCCATAAGCGGCGCCCGGCCGCGAGATATGCCGGCCCGACGCAAAAAATCCCGGTCGAGTGCTTATAATTAATGAAGATATACGCAGCTTGACGTCGGTTTGATGAACCCATGAATGTCCATATCGGCACATCGGGATGGAACTATCCCCACTGGAAAGGCGTTTTCTACCCGGAGGGGCTGAAGTCGCGGGAATGGCTCGCATTCTACGGGCAGCGGCTCGACACCCTGGAGCTGAATGTCACCTTCTACCGGGAGGCAAAGGCGACAACGTTCGAGAAGTGGCGCCTGACCGTCCCGGACGGCTTCCTCTTTTCCGTGAAGATGTCGCGATTCATCACCCACATCAGGCGGCTGAAGGTGGAGGCCGGCTCGGTTGAGCGCTTTTTGGGAAATGCCTCGGCCCTCGCCGACAAACTGGGTGTCGTCCTTATTCAGCTCCCCCTTCCCTGCAATTCGATGCCGGCCTCGTGGCGGACTTTTTCGGCCTGCTCGATCCCGCGTTCCGGTACACCGTCGAAGCGCGGCACGGAAGCTTCGTGACCGACGCGTTCTTCTCCCTGCTGAGGGCGCGGAATATCGCGTGGTGCATCTCGGAGACCGCCGGTCGCTTCCCCTATGACGAGGCGGTAACCGCCGATTTCGTCTACATGAGGCTCCACGGCAGAGAGAGCCTTTATGCCTCCAGCTACCGGGACGACGAGCTTTACGGGATCAAGGAGAAGATAGCCGCGTGGGGGAAGGAGACGTTTGTCTACTTCGACAACGACTTCAGCGGGTATGCCCCGAGGAACGCATTCACCCTCAAGGCTATGTTCGATCATTGAAAAGCGGATACGGCTCCGCGCGGTCCATTCACGTCACGCTCTTTTCGCGGCCGAGGCGAGTTTTGATGCATGGGGCGGAAGCCGGCGAGGCGGGACCCGGAGCATACTCGTCGTATGTGAGGAGTCACGCCGAGCCGGCGACCGCGCCAGGCGCAAAAGGCGCCCGGCCGCCCTTGGGAACGCTATTGACAAGCCCTATGGCACGTGCATTAAATGAAGCATATACTCATAGAGACGTGACATAAGGAGTTGCCATGAAGAAGGTTGCGCTGCTATCCGCCGTCGTCCTGATCGGGCTTCTGATGGTCCTGCCGGCAGTAAGCGATGCCGCGAGGGGCGGCCACGGAGGTTTTCGTGGAGGTGGATTCCGCGGAGGTGGATACCGAGGAGGCTGGTGGGGTCCACGGGTCCTCATCGGACCCGGGTATTACTATCCTCCCTACTATTACGCCCCCCCGGTTCCCCCTGTCTACGTCGCCCCGCCCGGATATGGGTATCCTGACGAGTACGCCTATCCCGACCCCGCGGCGACGGGCCCAAACGCGTATCCCGACCCTTCAGCGATGGGCCAAGGTGGGTATCCCAACCCTGCGGCGCCCGGCCCAGCCGGAAATCCGTATCCCAACCCTGCGGCGCCCGGCCCAACCGGAAATCCGTATCCCAATCCCTCCATGGCCGGCCCGGCCGGGAGCGGAAATCCGGCGGGGAATCAAGGGCAGATCGTCACCGTGCCGGGCCAGTGGGTAGGCGGCAAGTGGGTACCGGAGCACCAGGTGCACGTGGCGCCCGGTCAATAACGTTGCCTTTGTGAGACAAAGGGGACGGGTGTCCCATGAATTTTCCGAAGGGCCCGCCGGTCCTTGCATGCTCACGACACCGTTTCTCTTTTCCGGTCTTTGTTTTCGCGTTGATGTGCCTGCAAGGGGGGTTCGCCCCTGACGCCTCTGCCGCGGGAAATGTCATCAAAGTCACCGAAGGCCGCCTCATCAGCGCGGACCTCGTCGATTTTCCCCTCACCAGGGTCCTCGGGGACCTCTCACAAACATTACCGATAGAGATAAAAGGCCGTCCCGACGCGAACGACAGGCTCACTCTCCATTTTTCAGGCCTGACACTTCAGGAGGCCCTGCGAAGGATAATGGCAGGCTACAACTACGTGGTGATCGAGCCTGGACCGGCAGGGGGGAGGCTCGTGATCACGATACTCGGCAAGACCGTGCCGTCGGCAAAAGAGCAGGCCGTGCCGTCGCCTCCGGTGGCGGAACCGTATCCCGGAGCGGGCACACCGGCCGCCGCGAATACACCGGCGGCGGCGCCCCCTGCGCAACCGCCCACAGGCCGGTCCGTCCCACCTCCAGCCCCCGATGCCCGCGGTGAATCCGCAACCGGGCGGCGATACGGGCGCGCCGACGCCCGGTGTCCAGACGACGGCAACACCGCCCGGTGTCCTGCCCGCCCCTTCCGATCAGCCGGAATTTAACCCCGCGGCCTGGGGCGGCCGTGGCCGCCGCAGGTAGGGCAATTACCGGGCGACCACGGTTTCGGCGTTTCGCGTTTCGCGCTCCGCGATATCTTCAGCGCACCCTCTCGGCCGCCAGCAGCGCCGCACCCAGTGCGCCCACGACTTGAGGCTCGGCGGGGATATTCAGGCGCACCCCGATCGCGTCTCCAAGGGCGGCCACAACCCCAATATTTTTCGCGACGCCCCCCGCCATGACGACCTCCTCCTCCAGACCTCCGAGCCTGTTGACCAGACCCATGGTCCGCTCGGCGATCGCCGCGTTGATAGCGTGGAGGATGTCCGGGAGCTTCTCTCCTTCGCTCACGAGGGAGACCACTTCCGATTCGGCGAAGACCGTGCATATGCTGCTGATCGCCAGGTGCTTCCCATGCGTGAGGGATAGCTCGCCCATGCGTTCCAGGTCGACTTTCAGGGCGGACGCCATCACTTCGAGGAACCTCCCTGTCCCGGCGGCGCACTTGTCGTTCATCTCGAACTCGACGACGCGCCCCCCGGCGTCGACCCTTATTGCCTTTGTATCCTGCCCCCCGATGTCGATAATGGTGCGCGCCCCGGGGAAGAGGTAGTTGACCCCTTTGGCGAGGCAGGTGATCTCCGTGACAACGTCCCGGGCAAAAGCCGCCCTCCGCCTCCCGCACCCTGTCGCCACGATATATGCCGCGTCGCCTCTCACCTTGCCCGCGGCCGCGAGCACGTTATCGAAGGCGGGCTCCGACGTATGACCTGAGTCTGCCCCCGTGTGGAGTATGCTATAACCGACGAGGCCCTTCTCCTTGTCCAGGAGAAGGGCCTCGGTCGTCACTGAACCGATATCTATGCCCGCCACTAACATACGTTAATGGGGCGTGATCATTCTATTGTCGCCAGTACCGTGTCGGCGTCGACCTCCTGTCCCGCCGCAACGAATATCTCTTTTATGACACCGCCCGTCGGAGCGACGATGGGCATTTCCATCTTCATCGCTTCGAGGGTCGCTATCTGGTCGTCCTCGTTCACTTTATCGCCCACTTTGCACAGCACGTTCACTATCTTCCCAACCATTGGAACAGTTACTTCCGTTGCCATCTTTTCCTCCTCCTTAGCTTTTTCTGTATCCCAAAGCAAATTGGGCTATGATCATCTTCTGGATGTTTGACGTTCCTTCGACGATCTGATAGGACTTGGCGTCTCTGAGGAATCTTTCTACCGGGTACTCGGAGGAGAACCCGTAGGAGCCGAATATCTTGACCGCTTCAGACGCGCAGAAATTTGCG
The DNA here is from genome assembly GCA_963729685.1 of uncultured delta proteobacterium. Classification (GTDB taxonomy): domain Bacteria; phylum Desulfobacterota; class Syntrophorhabdia; order Syntrophorhabdales; family WCHB1-27; genus BOG-1155. The sequence continues at coordinate 236,671 of CAVSOX010000014.1, forward strand.
GATTCTGCGGCATAATACTTGGCCATCGACGTCTCCAGCGTGTTGTTCATTCCCTGGTCCTTCTGCCATGCGCACTTTAACACGAGAAGCTTCGCCGCCTCGTGCTCCACGGACATCCTGCCGATCTGTTCCTGGATCATCTGGAACTGGCCTATGGGCTGACCGAACTGCTCCCTCTCATTCGCATACTTGCAGGCTTCCTCGAGGCAGGCTCTGGGCCACGCCTATGGCCCTCGCGGCCGAGCTCAATCTCGTGAAATTGAGCATGGTCATGCATATCTGGAATCCCTGGCCCAGTTTTCCCACGAGGGCGCTCTTCGGGATCTTCGCCTCTTCAAAAAACAGCTCGCCGGTAGGGGCGCAGTGGAGACCGAGCTTCGTCGTAATGGCCCTCTGGGTAATGCCGGGCGTGGTAAAATCGATAAAGAAAGCGGACATGCCTTTGTGCTTCGCCGCCTTGTCGGTCATCGCGTAGACAACGCCGCAGCCGCAGTAAGGGACTCCCGATATCCAGGTTTTCGTGCCGTTCAGGACAAATCCATCGTCGGTCTCCGTCGCCGTCGTCCGCATGCTCGCTACGTCGGAACCCGAATTCGGCTCCGTAATGCCGAAGCAGCCCCCGCTCGTGCCGGCGATCAGGCCGGGCAGAAACCGCTCTTTCTGCTCCTCGTTGCCAAACTTCAGCAGCACGTTCTGCGGGCCGTTCATCTGCAGGTTGAACGGGAGGCCCCAGGACGGGCTGACCCTCGCGAACTCCGTTGCCATAAGGGTCGCGGCCAGATTGCCTTCTTCGAGGCCGAGTCCGCCGTACTGCTCAGGGGCCAGGCAGCCGAACATCCCCTGATCGCCCATCTTTTTCAAGAGCTCCGGGCGGTACTTGTGTTCCTTCTCATCCTCTTCCATGGTAGGCTTCACGTTCTTCACGGCGAAATCATAAGCCATCTTGCGCATCGATTCCAATTCCTCGGACCATTTAAAATCCATAAATTATCCTCTCCTTGGGGGTCGAATGTGAAACAATTAGCAAAGTACCCGCTATATTAGCAAACGCCATTTTCGATGTCAAGCTAATTCTGGCTCGAAACGGCCGGAAGCGGGACAGGGGAAAGCCGCGTTCGCGAGGGAGCGGCCAAGGCTCCTATGCCCGCGCGAGGAATATTTCGAGGGCCCTTTTCTGCGGAGCTGAACGCGAGCTCGGGCAGAGGTCCGCGGGAAAGTAACCCACGTCGCACGCATCGTCGCCCGCGGCTTCCGCTCCCCCGACCTTTTCGGCCCGGAAGGTCACCACGACAACCTCGCCATACATCCCGGTCTGATCGGAGCAGACATCGAGGAGACCGAGAATCCGACCCTCGACACCCGACTCCTCTTTCAGCTCCCTCAATGCCGCTTCTTCGATGCTTTCCCCGCACTCCGCAAATCCTATGGGGAAGCACCACATGCCCTTCGCCGGGTCCTCCGCCCTCTTGACGAGGAGGAGCTCGCCTTTTCCGTTCGACACGATCACGGAAGCCACGGGAAGGGGGTTTTCGTAATAGACCTGGCCGCAGGTGCCGCAGACCTGCCGCTCCCTGCCCTCGACGACGCTCTTGCCCAGCCTGTTGCCGCAGAAATTACAGAATATCTTTTCTTTCATGCTCCACTTCTTCCTTATATCTTGGCCCTCGGTGCTTCACCGCCCCTCTTTCCGGGCGGCCGCAACTCTATTCCGCAGACCCTCTCTCACAACTGCACGAGGTCCAGGGGCGTTTTCGACACGCGTTCGAGCCGCTCTTTCCGGGTGATAAAATCGACCTCTATCCCTATCACACCTTTTCCCGGAAAGACGAACTTGGGCTCACAGGCAAAGAGCACGCCCTCCTTCAGGACCATGCTGTGGCGTGCGGTGATGACCGGCAGCTCGTTGATCTCGAGACCGAGCCCGTGGCCGATGAAGGATACCTGGTCTGCGCCGAAGCCCATAAAGTGCGCCTCCAGCCCCGCCCTCCGCACTAATCCGTAGGCCCTCGCGAATATTTCGGTGCAGTTTACCCCTTCTTTTCCGAAGGTTTCCGTATCCTCCAGGATCTCCCGGGCCACATCAAACGGCTTGAGGAACGTCTCGTCGAGCCGTCCGACCACGTAGGACCTGGTCTCGTCGGTAATATAGCCGTTGTATCCGCCGCCGTTATCGACGAGCACCGGGATGCCCCTCTCGACCGTCTTCCGTGAAGAGCCCTGCGCAATGGCAGCGGTCATCCCTATGCCGGAGACAGGCACGTCGCCTGCGGAGGCGATCGTCCCCGTGTAGCCGGACGTCACGTAGAGGTTCATCATCTCCTGATTGAGGCCCCTCATCCTCAGGAACCCCTGGTGACCGTGCTGCCTCGCCACGGCCACGAGCGCCGCATCGATGTCCACCTCCCTCGCGCCTTCCCTGATCACGGCCGGCGCGGATGCGAAAACCGCGTCGCAGATGGCGCCCGATTTGCGCACCTGCTCGATCTCGAAGGGACTCTTCACGATCCTGAGCGCCTTGATAAGGCCCGAGATATCGGTGAAATGGTCGAAGCCGGTGATGCTCGCGAACCGTTGGAAGACGGAGACGGGGACGACGTCGAGCTCCATGCCGCCCTTGCCCTTAAGAATACCCTTTTCCTTGAGCACGCTCCCTATCTGCTTGTCGCTTCCCACCTCTATCACGGGAAGCGGTGATTCCATCCGCGCCCGTTCGACGCTCCTCTGCACAAAATAGAGGGGGTCCCCCTCAGCAGTGACGACGAGAGTGGCCTTCTGGGTCGAGCCCGTGAAGTAAAAAAGATCGACGTGCTGCATGATCACGCAAAAGTCGACCCCCGACTCATCCATCAGGCCCCGGAGGCCGGCGATCCTCGCGGCGATCTCTTCCGCCGGCGTCAGACTATCTATGCTTAGCTGCGTCAACATGTTCCATCACCCTCTCCAGGACATCTTCCTTCGGAACCCTGACGGGCTCTTTTTCAGCACGCATCTTGATATCCACCTTGCCTTCCTTCAGCCCTCTCTCCCCGATCGTGACGCGCAAGGGGACGCCGATGAGGTCGCAGTCCTTGAACTTGACGCCGGGCCTCTCCTCCCTGTCGTCGAGGATCGTGTCGACCCCTTTGCCGAGGAGCGTCCTGTAGAGGGTCTCCGCTATTTCCATGCTTTCGCCGTGGGAGGTGTTGACGGGCAGGACTTCCACTTCGAAGGGGGCGATGGCAAAAGGGAGCATCATGCCGTTCTCGTCATGATTTTGCTCGATCGCGGCCGCAACGGTCCTGCCCACCCCTATGCCGTAGCAACCCATGACCATCAGCCGGTCCTGCCCTTCCGAGTCGAGGAAGGCGGCGTTCATCGCCTCGCTGTACTTGGTCCCCAGCTTGAATATGTGCCCTACCTCGATCCCCCGGGTCGCCGTGAGCGCGTGGCTGCAGCGCGGGCACGCATCGCCGGCCCGGGCGACCTTCAGGTCGAAATAGCCCTCCGTCGTGAAATCGCCCGTCGTGGCGCCCATTATGTGCACGTCCTTCTCGTTTCCGCCGACGACGAAGTCCTCCATGGAGAGCAAATCGACGTCCGCGTAGAGGGGGATGTCGAGACCTATGGGTCCGGAGAAGCCTAAGGGGCCGCCCGTGGCCTGCTCGATGACGGCCTCATCGGCAAGCTCCACAAATTTAAAGCTCAGGATGTTCTTCAGCTTCACCGGGTTCACTTCCCTGTCCCCGGCCACGAGCACGCCGACCGTCCCCCTGTCCGTGGTGAAGATCAGCGTCTTCACGAGGCTGTGGGGAGCTACGCCAAGAAAGGCCGCCACTTCCTCGACACGCTTCTTGCCCGGCGTCTCGACGCGGGTGGACGATCCGCCCCTTTTCTTACCGCCGGCAGCCGCATACCCCACCTCCGCCCGCTCCAGGTTCGCCGCGTAGCCGCACTCCTCGCAGGAGATGATCACGTCCTCGCCGGTATCGGCAAGCACCATGAATTCGTGGGAGAACTTTCCGCCTATCTCGCCGGTATCGGCCTCGACGGCCCTGAACCCGAGACCGCACCTCTTGAAGATATTCGTGTACGCGTCGAACATTGCCATGTAGCTCTTCTCGGCCCCCTGCTCGTCCACGTCGAAGCTGTAGGCGTCCTTCATGATGAACTCCCTCGACCGCATCACGCCGAACCTGGGCCGTATCTCGTCGCGGAACTTCGTCTGTATCTGGTAGAGGTTCAGGGGCAGCTCGCGGTAGGAGCGCACCTCCTTCCTCACGAGGTCCGTGATCACCTCTTCATGGGTGGGGGCGAGGCACAGCTCCCTGTCGTTCCGGTCCCTGAAGCGGAGCAGCTCCTTGCCGTACAGGTCCCACCGTCCGCTCTCGACCCACAGCTCCTTCGGCTGAACGGAAGGCATCAGGATCTCCTGGGCGCCTTTCGCGTCCATCTCCTCCCTGACGATCCGCTCCACCTTCCTCAAGGACCTTAAGCCCAGGGGGAGCCACGTATAAATGCCTGAAGAGAGCCTCTTGATGAAGCCTGCCCGGAGCATCAGCCGGTGGCTGACCACCTCCGCCTCCTTCGGCTCCTCCTTCATGGTAGGGATAAACATCCGCGAAAATAACATCGTGACCTCCCGGTCTTTTTCAGGTGCGCTCTGTGGGGCGGATTACTTTTCCACGCGATAGCCTGATCGTACCCATGCCGCGTAGCCGCCGGAAAGCGTGCCGACCCGCGGATATCCCATCCTCGACGCCGCGCCCGCGGCCTCTTTGCTCGCGTCTCAGCCGAACCCCCTGCAGTAAAAGACGATTTGGGCGCCTTTGTCGGGGGGGATAAGGCTATCAAGCACATCGAAGCGGTGGCGCGGTATGCTGAGAGCGCCGGGCAGATGGCCCTGTCTGTACTCGTAGTCGGTTCTCGTATCCACGAGGACGAGGGGGACGTTCCGCTTCATCATCTCGCTCAGCTCGTCGCCGCTTAAGTCCCTGATGCGCCGGGCTCTCCGCCCGTGGCGCATGAGAAAGAGAGAAAGCCTGTCAGAAAGCACAGGCAAATGTATACACCCGGTCCCCGTCTCATGGTGTAATGTAACAAAAAATGGTCCTGTTGTCACTAATCTCTCTATGGTAGAGAAACCCGCATCGAGCGTGGTACAATCAAAGAAGGCAGGTAGTCACGAACGAAAAAACCCGAAAGGAGGATGAGATGAAAGTCGTCGGTTTTAACGGAAGCCCCAGGAAAGATGGGAATACGGCCATCCTGATAGGCCGCCTTTTTCGCGAGCTGGAACAGGAAGGCATCGACACCGAGCTTGTCCAGCTTTCGGAAAAGGAGATTCATGGGTGCATCGCCTGTTACAAGTGCTTCGAGAACAAGGACCGGCAGTGCGCGGTGAAGAAGGACGCCGCCAACGAGTATTTCGGGAAGATGACGGAGGCGCAAGGCATCGTGCTCGGCTCGCCCGTCTATTTTGCGGACCTGACGCCTGAGATGAAGGCGTTGATCGACCGTGCGGGTTTTGTCTCCATCGCGAACGGGGGCATGTACAGGAACAAGGTGGGCGCGAGCCTCGCCCCCTTCCGGCGCTCCGGCGCGATGCATACCATCGACTCCATGAACCATTTCTTCTTCAGCGCGGAGATCATCATCGTCGGCCGGGCAATCAGCGTCGGCAAGGATAAGGGAGACGTGGAGAAGGATGAGGAGGGCTTGCAGTGGGTGCAGAATCTGGGGAGGCGGATGGCGTGGCTGATGAAGCGGCTAAACGACTAAGCGATTAACCCTCTTTTTGTCGGATGGCCAACGGCATGGAGGAATCGCGCGCTTCGGCGCCCTGCTGCGACTCTGCTCGACTTTCGCGTACGACTACAGTACAGCTCCGTCTCGCAGTGCTCGCATTGCATCCAAATCCCATCGATCCCTCCATCGACCCGCCGATTGGCCGCTCGGGTGCCCCGCGCCCACCCGATCCGGCGATGTCAGCCCGCTTTTGCTGACGATCGCCGGAAGTAAAAAAGCACCTGCCCCGCATAAGCGATTCGCCGTGCCTTCGCGCCTTCACCTGATAATCATCTAAAGGGCACCTCGCCATGGTAAACGAGATGTTGTACCATGGTGAAAAGACGTCCAAATCTTCTCTTTAGGAGGTGCCCTGATGGAAGTGTATGCTGGATTGGATCTTCATTCAACAAATACGTACGTGGCGATGATCGACGGGGAGAACAAGGTGCTCTACAAACAGCGGCACAGGAATGAGGTACCTGCTATCCTCTCTGCCCTCGATCCTTTCAAGAAGGATATCCAGGGTGTGGTGGTGGAGTCGACTTACAACTGGTACTGGCTCGTTGATGCTCTTATGAACGCCGGCTATCGAGTTCACCTGGCCAACGTGTCCGCCATCAAGCAGTACGAGGGGCTCAAGCAGGTCGACGACAGAAGGAGCTCCCTCTGGCTCGCCAATCTCCTGAGGTTGAACATCCTTCCGACAGGCTACATCTACCCGAAAGAAGAGCGGCCAACCAGGGACCTTCTCCGGAAGAGGCTCCAGCTCGTCCGCCACCGGACATCCCATGTGTTGAGCGTCAAGAACATCCTCGCGAGGAACCTCGGGATCAGGATGAAGACCTACGACATCAAGAAGCTCAAAGCCTCCGAAGTAAAGGCGCTCTTTCCCGATAAGGAGATGCAGGTAGCGGTCATGTCAAGCGTAGGCATTATTCAGCATTTCCAGGAAGAGATCGACGGAATTGAAACACTGATTGCCAAGAAGTTCAAAATGAAAAAGGAGTTTGCGAAGCTCCTCACCGTGCCCGGCGTCGGGCAGATCCTTGGCTTCACGATCATGCTCGAAGTCGGTCATATCGATCGCTTCCCCACGGTAGGAGACTACTCCTCCTACTGCCGCTGCATCAGGAGCATCCGGACCTCAAACGGGAAGGTCACGGGATACGGAAACAGCAGAAACGGCAACAAGTATCTGGCCTGGGCATACATAGAGGCGGCACATTTTGCCAGAAGGTATCACGAGACGATACGGAGTTTCTATGAAAGGAAGACGGCAAGGACGAACAAGATCGTCGCGATCAAGGCGGTAAGCCACAAGCTCGCCAGGGCATCGTACTACGTGATGCGGGATGGAGTGGACTACGATCAGGCGCGTTTCGCGTAAGGAATGACAGGGGAGAGGTGAACCAGGACCGATTTGTTGGCCCGTAACCAGGCACCTAATTGGAAGCCTCTCCCCTCATAAAATAGAATCAGTGGAAAAGGAGGTGCTCCGGGACAAGGAGGATGAAGTCTCTAATATAGCCGGAAGGCTGTCCGGCATCTCATCCGCCCCTGCCATGAGCTTATAAAAGGTTGGCCAATAACCACGAGTCCTGTGAGATCGATTAGACTGGCAGGGAACATACGATTTTCTGGAAGACGACAATGATCGTCTATACCGATGGGTGCATGGTGCGGAAGAGACCGCTAACCACGAAAAGAGAAAAGACAAAAGGACAGAGGGCCAGGACGGGTAATTCGGCATGTGGGCTCGTACCTGCAAGAAAGGGGGGCCTTTCTTGTTCGGGAAAGACTATTCTCTTGACAGGTGCCCTTTAATGGGTGACAAGTCTACGCTTTCTGCCTTTTGAACTGAGCGAATAATGCCATTTGAAAGATAGGAACAATATTGTTTTGCGCGGACGAGACTGAAAGCCGAGGGTCTTCTGGAAGACGGCAGGGCTTTCAGAGAACCGATTCGAGGAGTTTTCTCAGGTTCAGGCAAATATCATCAGCGGCTGAACCTTACTCCACTTTAGCCGGCCGCCCAGGGGCCGTCGCCGGCTCGCCGTTTTTCCATTCCCCTGTATACTTTACCTCGCCAAGGACCCGTGCAATCCCGTAGCCGTGAGGCTTGCCGTCTTTGAAATCACCTTCGTACACGGTCCCATTGGGGAGTTTGACAATCCCTTTGCCGTTGGGGTCGCCGTTCTTGAAGTCGCCTTCATACCTGGTCCCGTCGGCTTTTTTCACAACACCTTTGCCATTAGGCTTGCCGTCTTTGAAATCACCTTGATACGTTGTCCCGTCGAGCCTTTTGGCCGTTCCTTTGCCATTGAGGCTGCCATCCCTGAAGTCTCCTTCATACACGGTCCCGTCGGCGTTCTTAACAACGCCTTTGCCGTTAGGTTGGTTATTCTTGTAGTCGCCCGTGTAAACACGACCGTCGGGCCACTTGTAAACCCCTTTTCCCTCTCTTTTACCGTTCAGGAAGTCGCCTTCATAAGCCTCGCCGTCGGCCGACCGGCAAACGCCTTTGCCATTGAGCCTCCCTTCTTCCATTATCCCGTCACATTGAGCAGTTGAAGCAGGGTCTCCCTCACAATGGTAGCCGGCCGTCAGTGTGCCTTTGCCTGCGGCTTTGCCGTCCACCACCGGCCCCGACCAGCTTGCCTCTTTCAAGGCGCAAGCGTCCTTGTAAAGCCATACGCAGATCTGGCCTCCTGTTATCCGGTCCTTCGTGCATATCTCGGCTGCCATTGAGATGGAGCCTGAAATCATAATAAACATCGTCACGACGATCACCAAAGTGCATCTCGTTATCATTAACGCTACCTCCCGTTATCCAAAAAGCATGAAATCACTATAACTCGCTGCGGCGCAACGTGATCGTGAGGGTCTTCTCCGCCCTCTTTACGAGGAGCTGCACGGTACTGCCCGGCTCTCCCCGCCGTTTCATGAGTTTATCTCCCTCGGTGCCCATCTGCCTGACCTCTGTCCCATCGATGGCCATTATCTCGTCGCCCTTGAGCAGTCCCGCAGCCTCTTCGGGCGATCCTTTTTCAACATTCTGCACGGTGAAGGTGCCCGATGAGTTGAGCTTTGTAAAACGGACGTCGCCACGGGGTAGCGGACCAAGAAAGACCATCTCCACCGGACGGGTCTCGATGATGCTGACCTCCTGGCATGTCTTGCTCCCGAACAGGGGCGGGTCCACCTGCACCACCCTGTACCTGGCTCTCATCAGCCGCAATGCCATGCGGTTGTTGAGGGCGTTCATTTCTCCTTCGACGTCATTTTTTTCGGCAGGTACTGTACATACGTCGGTGGGATAAATCTTTCCCGAAGGGATCTCCCATGAGCCGACGAGCTTGCTACCTCGCCGTTCGAGGCGGATGGTGAGTTGTTCCGTTCCCAAACCGCCGATGCCTCCCCAGTCGATGAGCATGATATCCTTGTAATCGAAATCGCTCCTTGACCGGGGATGGGACCCCTTCACGACCAGCTTGTTCTCTTCAATATAGACACCGTACGCGTTACGTTCGGCATCTATCCACTGTCCGCCGAGGGCCTTAAATTGTTCCGTTTTTTCCATACGATATTCAAGCTTGACGATCTCGTCGCGCACCCGCTGTGCGTCTTCCGCGCCGGGCGCCAGGGCGAGATAACGCTGATAACTGGCAATGCCTTCCCTTGGTTGTCCCATTTTGGCCTGAACCGCTCCCAGATTGTACCAGGCCGCGGCCATTTGCGGGGCAATCTCGGTCGCTTTCTTGAATTCCTCGGCCGCCTCGCCCAGTTCCTCGTTGTTCTTGGCCATTTCGATAGCGGCCAACCCGCGGACCAGATGCCGCCGGGCCTCGGTATTGTCGGTTTGAGCAAATACCGGGGCAGACAGGACAGTGAAAACACATGCAAGGAGAGTCATCCGGTAAAGGGCGGTCGTCATAATGTTCCTCCTATTATAGGTTCGTGTCCGCACAACATGATGAAGAGGACCTCCGTGTCGTTTCCTTAATCGCAGCCGTCTACTTCAAGGGAGGCACAGGTTTTGCCAAAGGTGCAGGACCGGATGCGGCCGGTGTTTTTTTGTCCGAATCGCAAATCTCCACTGTCCGCTCTACGGCTTCAAGCTGCGCCTGCACATTGCGCATCTCGACGTCGACATATTCCCTGGCGTTGAACTGCGCCGCTTTGAGGAGATTGAGACGCCTCTCCATGTCTTGCGCGCCCCTGTACTGATTGAGCGATTCGTCTATATCCATCCCCACGGAGGCAGGCAAGGCAGGCAGGTAGTACGTGGACAGCATATCGGTAGCCAGCTTCGCATAATCCTTCGAGAGGGCGTCCACGTCACGGGCCTTATCCTCGCCCCGCTGCTTCAGCTCGAAGGCGACTGCCTTGTTGAGCACCGAAAGGATGTGGTTGGTGCTCTCCAGACGCACGCGTAGCTCTTCCGGCGCTTTAGGGTCGAGGCGGATTTCTTTCGTCAGATCGTTGCATTTATCGGCTGCGTCCATCGCCGATTTCTGAAATTCGGCGGCGCTTACGGCGGTCCCTATACCCAACCCGGCCATGATCGTCTGGATGTACCGGTATTTTTTCAGATATGCCGACGCGCCCTTCTCGACTGCCGGCGCGCCCAGGTCGAGCAGCCTGGAGGCCACTCCGAGCATTGCCTGGACCTTCTCCATCTTCTCGGCATAAATCCTCTCATCGCTTCCGCGCATGGAAGAATCGAGGGACCTCGACCGTTCCTGCAATCTTGCCAGCGTGTTCCTGAGCCTCTCCCTGTCCTTCTCCGCTTGCGTGCACATGTCAGGCGTCACGAACCGGGAGGGCCTGATGGAAGCGCCCGGCTGCGGACCGGCGCCTGAGTCGGGTATTCTGATGGTCCTGAGGAGCGCGCCCTTTTCTTCGTTAAATTTCCGTTCCTCTGTTGGATCGGGCTGGCCGGACGCCGGGGCCGTCTTCTGCGCTTGCTGGCCTTGCGCGGCCGGGACGTTGCCTTGTCCCTGGGGCGCCGGCTTGGCGGATTGAAAAGAAGGGGCGTCGAACCCCGAGCAATAGGATTGGTTCGATTCGAACGATGGCCTGGATGTCCTGTAGGCTTCGCACTTAGATTTCGTGGCGAAGTTTCCCCTGCCGTAAGACCCGAACATGCCTGCCGCCTTGCCCGTATAGTAGACCTTCCATTCGGCAAGGGCAGCATTCGGCGAAGCGGCGAGAAGCGCTACGATGAAGACGGCCAGTATTCCCTTTCGATTCACTATTTCATACCTCCGGATCGGTGCCCCTCAATTTGCTTCTATTGCATACAATTGTCAAGGAAATTATTGAGCACCGCCGTTATTATATATCGAGGCGCTTTATTACCATTGACGTCGACCCGGATAATGTTGTAGAAAGGTTGGTTGCCGGAAAGGGAACAGACTGCAGGACAGAAAGGAAAGGCGATGGACAGAACTCGTTACTGTATCACGTTAATCGCGTTGCTCGCCCTGGTGATGGAGCTCGCCGCGCCGGTCTTCGGCCAGGGCCGGGAGGGGAAGGCCCCTGCCCCGGGCGTTGTCGGCCTCAACATACAGCGGGCAGATTCCGGGAAGGTGCTGGTACGCGACGTCGAAGGCGGGAGCCCGGCAGAGCAGGCGGGCCTGCGGAAGGATGACGAGATACTCTCCATCGATGGAACCGATGTGGCGCAATTGAGCACGGGGAAGGAAGTGGCTGAAAAAATCCGGGGGAGGGCCGGGACATCCGTGCAACTGAAGATGAAGAGGGAGGGGAAAGAAAAAACGGTGACGTTAGTATGGGCTCCTGCCGACGAGCTAGCCCGGCGGTACATGGTACGTGGTATCGCCGCCATCGAGATGGCAAAGACCCAGGCGGATTATGTTCTTGCGGCCCAGGAGTTCGAGCAAGCGGCGAAATTGGCGCCGGATAACCCTGACGCTTACTATAACCTGGGGAATGTTCAGTCAAAGCTCGGAGATGTCACATCCGCAATAAAGAACCTCCAGCGTTACCTGGAACTGGCGCCTAACTCGCCTGATGCCGCGAAGGTACGCGATGAGATCTATAAACTGGAATACCGGAGGGATCGCCAGCAAATAGCCGTTACGCTTTCAGGCAAATGGTCGGATGCCAAAGGCAAAACATACCAGATCGTGCTTGACGGAGCACGCATACAGATTAAGCGGGAGGAGCAGCAGGGCGACGATGACCTTTTGACCATTAAGTCCATGGGTACGCATACGGGACCAATGACCGATGTACCTTTGATTTTCCTTGGGATAATGAGCGGCGACAAAACCTCAGGCCAGTATATATACCCGGCCGGCAGGTACGGAGGATACTGTGACGTACCAGAGCGCAAAGGCAACTTTCAGGGTACCATTGACGTTGCCGCAGGGCAAATCCGTATCATTTACGACCGGGTACAGTTCGAGTATGAGATGAAGTTTAAGTCACTCTTCTCGGACGAAGCTGGTTTGCAGCCAGACGAACCGCCGCGACCAGCGCGGCTACGTGCTGGAATTGAGACGTGCCAAGTAAGATAAGGCGGACCAGAAGAGACAAGATCAACCTTAGGTGGCCTCGGTTCTCCTTTCGGGCGGTAATCCTCATTCATCCTCAGCCTCCATAGTTAAGCACTCAGGTGGAGGGCGCACCCGCGGCTCATCGTCTTCGGCACACGCGTCCACCTACAGCTAATAAATGCCTGCCCACAGACCTGGAGGCAGAGCACTATCATCGACCTGCCCTTAACGAATCATAGGTGGACTCCGTAACTGCTTTTGATCATTACCAGTTCACGCCTTCACCAACCATTCCTCGCATGCAAGCTTCTCAGGCAGTTGAAGAATCCCGTCTAATATGCGATGTCAGGTCGGATACATCGGCGTCTGCGGTCCTGGCGTCGGCGATTGCCTCCCTGGCCTCTCTGATTACCGCGTTCGCCGTGCCATAGCGTTCGTCCTTGCCTTCTCCGAACTCCCTTACGCGATCAAGGGGAGCCAGAGGGACGTTCTTCACCACCTTCACTTGCTGTGCCGTTGACCCCAGCTCTTCACCTATCAATTGCCGCTCGTATTCGAGGAATGCCAGAGAAACTCAATGGTTATCGAGTACAGGAAGAAGCCAATGGATGGGGACTGGCCGGCAATGCCCCCTATCGGTGGATGATTTCCTTTAAAGAAAATGGCTCACGATGCTTTTTGTCAGTCCTGGTTGTCGCTCCTCCATGTCACCCCTGGTTGTCCCCCTAGTTGTCACTTTGACAAGAGAGCGGCAAACTGAGAAAATCTTATCATGCCGGGCCTCGTTGAGAGGCCCTCAAGAGATGTCAAGGCCCGGCCCGCTCTTTGACAATTGAGTCCCGACTGGGGCCGGATTAGGGCTATATTCCCCTGTCCGGTTGCGCCGGAGGAGTTCGCCCGCATTTATCGCCTTAGCCCGTGGCCGGTCGCGGCCGTTCACTCAACACTCAAAACTCAACACTTACTTTACCCCCCCCCCCCCCCCGAAACCGTGCACTTTCGTGCACTTTCGTAAACCCCATTCTCGAAATGCCTTGCGAGAGAAGGGAATCATAAGGGGCGGCAGTGAGACGGTGCGTGAACAATGCGTGCACAAAAGGGTAAAAAGAGGGTAAAACGCAGGAAAAAGTGCCGGAAAATGAGCTTTTTTTGCAGAAAATCATCGGTCCGTGCTCGTCTTCTTCGCTCCCGCCACATGCGTAACTCATAGCCGCCAGTAATGTTCTATTGCAAGAAGAACATTCAGCGGCTCGATTACAGGAAGGAGGCGAGTGTCGAACCTATTCGTGTACCGGAGATCCGCTGGGTGGCCGAAGAATCAGACACGTGGCCACACCATGCGCATAAAGCGCGCCTTTGCTGTCGGTGAGCCTCCCATCAGCCGTTGCCGTGCGACTGCCCGCATGGATGACGCGGCCTTCACACCGCATGTTCCCTGTCTCGACCTTTATGCCGCGGACGAAATTCACCTTGATCTCCAGAGTCGTGAGCTCGGCATGAGCCGGCAGGGTGGTATGAACGGCACATGCCATTGCCGCGTCGAGGGCCGTGCAGGCGAGCCCGCCGTGGATCATGCCGGCCGGGTTGCACTGGTATTCGGCGGGGGTGAGCTCCAGGACGACGCGGCCTTCCTCAACATCGAGAAGCCGAAAGTTGAACAGGCGATACATGGGCGGCAGAGGACTGCGGCCGTCCCTCAAGGCCCGCAGATAATCGAGGCCGCTCATCGTCTTGATCGCTCGCGCACCGACCTCGGGGTCGGTCCATGTGATAACGTGGCGATGTTCACCTGCACGGGTTTTCATTTCCTTCATGTCAGCCCCTCCATACGGTGACCTGAAACGAGTCCCGGAGCACAGCACATCCGAAAGCGCTGTCTGTCTTTTCCGCTGCCAACTCTTTGTCCTCCATTATCAGGGAAGTGCCGCAAGATTTCAACGATTATTTCATGTTTTCCAATTCCAATCTTACAATTTCACGGAGGCCGGTGGGGACATTCCCAACGTCATTTCCAATTCCCTTGACGCCGCAGAACTCTCTTGCTAAAATCGATTTCGTGATGTCCGCTCTCACTCTCAGACACCAATATTACAAACTATTTTCAAGGGGGATGCGTCTTATGAGGATTACATGCCTTTTCATCATCGTTTGCCTTTCGGCACTTTTCTGCTCCGCCTTCTTGCTGTCGTCGACGTCTGCAAAAGAACCCACCACGGAGGCTATTCATCGAGCATTGAATCCACGGGGATTCATGTCCGAAGTCCGGTTAAACCCTCTCGCTCCCCGCGTTCCCGATTTAAATGACAAAGTCGTTTATCTCATTACCCAAAAAGCGCAAGGGTCAGGGATGGAAACCGTCTTTTCGATGGTGAAAGAAGAACTGGCGAAAAGGTATCCCAATGTAAAGATCATCTTCCAATACAAACCGTCCGCTTACATGACCGACGATCCGGATCTATGGGTAGAAATGAGGAAGAATGGCCAGGCGTTCATCTATGGGGCGGCGCCCTCCGCCTCAACGACCCATTGGGTAAGCACATGGGCGGCCGGACTGGAGAAAAAAGGCCTCCCCGGCTCAGTGATCGTCTATGATACATGTCTCGAAACCGCAAAGACGACCGCGTTAGCTCAAGGGGTCCCGCTTCGCTTCGCAACCGTCTCGTATCCACCGCAAAATATGACCGCCAAACAAAAAGCGGAGGTAATGGACAAGGTAGTGAAAGGAATAACGGAACAGTTGACCCGGGAAGAACAGAAAACGTCAAAATATACACCGCCGAGACCCGACAGGATTGCCACGCAGGGAACTGACGAGGAGATACTGGAATACTTCGAGAAACAGGGATGGACCGACGGGCTTCCGATAATCGCGCCGACGGAGGAAAAAGTTGCTGCAATGTTAAAGAGCACCGGTCATAAGCCCGACGAAATCGTCGCCCGGACAATATGGCCCGAGAAGTGGCAGGCGACAGTGGAAAAGGTCGCCATAAACGGCGTAATGGCAGGATGTAAACCGGAATATCTCCCGGTGCTGCTCGCTTCGGTCGAGGCCTGGTCGAAAGGCGACTACGCTTCAAGCGTTCGTTCAACCAACTCTTTCTCTTATATGCAGGTCGTCAACGGTCCGGTGAGAAACGACATTCATATGAATTCGGGCGTCTATGCGATGGGACCCGGCAACCACGCAAATGCCACGATAGGACGCGCTTTGAGGCTTTTCATCATTAACCTCGGCGGTGGCCGGACAGGAATAAATATACTCGGCACGCAAGGTAATCCTTCGGCTTATACGTTCTGCTTCGCGGAAAATGAGGAAGCAAGTCCCTGGGAGCCTTTTTCGGTGACGCAAGGGTTCAAGAAGGGCGAGAGCACGGTGACGATATTCTCCGGAGGGTGGTGTCACGCAGGCAACTACCTGGCAGCAGATATAAAACGCATGGCATACGCGATGAGGGGTTTTGAATTTCCAAACGGAATCGTCGCGCTGTTGTCTCCTCAGGCTGCGAAACTTCAGGCTCAGGCGGGAAAGAGCAAGAAAGATGTAGAGGACTTTATCTGGAAGAACGCGACCCTCCCGCTCAAAGAGTTCCGCAAGGACACGTACTATTCCTGGTTCATCGAGCCGATACTCAAAGGCAAGGAGATGTACGGCCAAAAATATGTCTGGCCCAAAGAATATCTGACTCTTCCGGAGGATACGGAGGTGCCGGTATACCCGAGGATATACACGAACATAGTAGTCGTCGGCGGAGAAACCAATCCTATGATGCAGGGCTGGAAAATGGCTTATCCTTCAACGGTTTCGGTCGACAAGTGGAGGTAAGACTTTTGTCGGTCAAGAAGAAAGGGCGTGTGCGATCCGGTCTATTTTGACCGCGGCCCGCGATTCAGGGAAAAGGCGAACGAGTACGGCCTGCTTCATGATGGAACGGGTGACGACTTCATCAAAGGGGACGCTGCCGAGATGCCGGGGGGAAAAGTCGAGAAATCTCCTGCATATCGAATCGAGGTGATTGAAGACCTTCATGCCTTCATCGTCGTCACGCACGGAATTTACGATGATCTCAAAGGACGTCTTCCCAAACGTCCGGTAAATCGTTTTCATCATGGCATAGGCATCGGTGATGCTGGTCAGGTCCTTGCTCACCACCACAAAGTTTCGCGCCGCAAAGAGGTTGAGTTGGAGTACCGTATCGGAAATGCCGGCGCCTATATCGCAAAAGACGTAGTCGTATCCCCGGGATATCTGCGTGATGATGCTTTTGAGGTTCTCGATATGCTCATAGAGTAGCTGGGCCATCTCTTTGACACCGGAGCTTGCGGGGAGGAAGTCAAACCCCGCCTGGGTCCGTATTACCACCTCACGGGCATCGACATCGCCAAAGATGACGTCTTTCAGGTTCCGGCGCGGGTTTATGCCAAGCATAATATCGATGTTCGCCAGCCCGAGGTCACAGTCTACGACGAGGACCCGCTTGCCCTTTTCCGATAGGGACGCGGCAAGGTTTATGGTGATGCACGTCTTACCGACGCCGCCTTTTCCGCTGGCCACGGAAATGATTACGGGGCTATTCTCGGTCACGGCTTATCTCCTCCTGGTGCGACATTAAGATAGTCTGTGAATAGGGCATCCCTTTCATCACGGTTCACTTCATTCTCCTCGCAGCTACTACTATTCCAATTATGATCGACACGGATCTGGTTCTTGCCTCCCCCTTTTGCCTCATACATTGCCATGTCTGCCGCGCGGACAAAGTCGTTCATACTGTAAGGAGAGAAAGAGGTATACTCCGCGATGCCGATGCTCAGAGAGATGGGGGGATTGCTTCTTTGCGGCATATCGGCCAGTATGCTCTTCAGCCGTTCACCTGTCTTTAACGCATCGGCAACCGACGTGGCCGGCATGATAAGCGCAAATTCATCGCCTCCGTAGCGACATGGCAGATCCGTGGACCGGGAGTTATTACGCATGATCCTCCCGAACTCCTCGATGAATTTATCGCCTTCGAGATGCCCGAAGCTGTCATTGAGACACTTGAAATTATCAAGGTCGACCATCATAAGGGTGCAGGAATCGCCCGTCCTTTTTGTTCGTGCCATCTCGGTTGCCAGTTGCATCCAGAAGAACCGCCTGTTGCTGAGACCGGTAAGGTTGTCGATCAAAGAGAGGGACCGAAGTTTTACGTTTTCTTCATGGAGCTCCCTGATCTTTTGAAGGAGATCGTCTTCCATGCGCATTGTCACATGCGGTGTTGCCCCGAGTACTCCTTCATCGAAAGGGGTCGGGCCGTCGCACAAGACAATGATGGAAACCTGCTTTTTGGCGGCACCTTCCATGATGAAGCGAGACGTCTCTTCGTGTTCCCCAAGAAGATCATGGACGGTCCTTCTCCCGTTCCCGGAGTTGAGTCGTGGCGGCTTTGTCGGGTAACCGTCATCTGTCTATTTCTTGCCGAACGCATTGTCCGGGAACGGCCGTTTCAGTCAACGACTTCATATATCGTATATCGACACTTTGGCGACTTAACTAAAGCCCTGTTTTCTTACCCCGGGATAACCGTACGATAGTGTTGAAAACGCGAGTCGACGAAATCTCCGGCGTGATTTCGTTTCAGGCACGAAACCGCTCTGCTCGTTGAGACTTTAAACATTGAGGAAAAAAAACTTGACAGTATCGTATATGAATTGTATTCTCCACGTATACAACAAGAATACGACCATCATAATGCTGGTATAACATCGGTATAAAGGAAGGGATATCCTGTAATCGGATCAATTCGGGGGGCGTGGAAATGGCAGAATACGACGTGGTAAAGACTGACGTATTGGTTATCGGCGGAGGTGGGGCCGGAGTACGTGCCGCTATCGAAGCCGACGTCGAGGATGTGGATGTCACTATAGTGAGTAAAGGGCCATTAGCCAGGTCAGGGACTACCCCGCTCGCTTACCCGTGTTACCGGCCTCTGCCGGCTTTATGGATCCCAGGGACTGTCCGGACGTCCATTATCAAGACATAGTGAAAGAAGGGAAGGGCCTGTCCGACATGAATTTAGCCAGGGCGTTGGCTGACGATGCCGTGGAGAGATTCCATGATCTGCAGCGGTTCGGAGTGCGATTCGAGACTGAGGAGGGGAAGCTTTTCCAGTCCCACTACCCTGGCCAGACCTACCCTAGGAACCTTTTGATCGTCGGCGGCGGGTTCGGTTTGGTCGCGGGGCTGAGAAATGAGCTGCGAAGACATCCGCGCACCAGGGTCCTGGAGGACGTCGTCATATCCCGCCTGTTGACGGACGGCACAGAAGTGGTAGGCGCGGTCGGACTGAGCCTTCGGGACGGCCGGTTCTATGCGTTTCAGACAAAAGCAGTTGTGCTGGCCGGGGGCGGATACGAGGCGCTTTGGGGGAACATGGATGCCGCCAAGGAGAGCACCGGCGATACCATCTGCCTGGCATTTCAGGCGGGTGCGGACATTATCGACCTCGAGATGACGCAGTATTACCCGGGCGCCTTCATGTACCCCGAATCGTTAAAAGGGATAATCATACAATACGAGACGTTTCTGGGTGAACAATATTTCGACTTCAAGCTGATAAATGGTCTGGGCGAGGAGTTCTTGAAGGGTCCGTTGCCCGGCCGGGACGTACTGATGCGGGCAATGTACACGGAGATCGAGGAGGGTCGCGGAACGGAGCACGGCGGAGTCTACGTCGATCCCCTCAGATCGTCGAAAAGCCCTGAGGAGATCGAGAAGATGATCAAAAGGTTCGTCGAAGGCCCTGACAAGCTCTGGAGAGGATTGGGCCTCGATATACGCAAGGACCGGTTCGAGATAAGTCCTGCCATCCATTACACGCTGGGCGGTATCCGTATCAACGAAAAAACTGAGACCTCGGTAACGGGGCTGTTCGCGGCCGGGGAGAATTCCAGCAACGTGCACGGCGCAAACCGGATAGGCGGGAACGCGCTGGCCGAAACGCAGGTGTTCGGGGCGCGGGGAGGCAAGTATAGCGCGCTTTACGCAAAAAAACGTCCCGAGAGGGAACTGCCTGAAGCGCAGATCCGGGAGGAAATATCCGGATTGAAGTCGCTTCGGGAAAAGAAAAAGGGAGGCATACGGCCGTTGATAATCCGGGACGAGCTGCACCAGGTGATGGACCGGTATATAGGCCCGAACCGGAACGAAGAAGGACTGCAAACGGCGCTCGGCAAGATCCAGGACCTGAAGGAGATTGGTTTGCCGAAAGTTCAGGCGGAGGGTCCCAAAATCTTCAACAGCGACTGGGCCATGGCGATGGAGATATCGAAGGCGGTCAGCCTCGCGGAAATCGTAGTCCGGTCGGCTCTGGTGAGAAAAGAGTCGAGAGGGCATCATTATCGTGCCGATTTTCAGGAACGCTTACCGGATGCCGAAGCCCGACACACGTTGATCAGCCTGCGGGAAAACAAGGTCCACGCAGGATATGCGGATGTGACCAGAATCGGTTCATGACTACGAAGTGAGGTGACAGCGATGGAAAAACTCGTTCGGGCCAAAATAGCGAGGTATTCTCCGGAAGACAATAAGAAATGGGTCGAGGAATTCAAAATACCCTATTCCGAGGGGATGACCTTTCAGACGCTCCTGCGCTACATATATGAAAACATCGATCCAACTCTTAGCTTCAGGGACTACCGGTGCGGCAGGGGCGTGTGCAATACATGCCGCATCAAAGCCAACGGGAAAGCCATAAAGCCATGCGGCGTACCGGTAGAAGCCGGCTCGGAGGTATTGCTGGAGCCGGCCGGCAGCAAGGTGATCAAAGACCTCGTGATAAGTTATGACTGATCGTTCGTGAGAAGGAAAATCTCTTAGTCGTAGGGGGCGGAGGGAAAGATGGAACAAAAAAGGGGAATGTCAAAAGATACCAAACTGGCAATGGTCTCGCAGTACATCGGTTACGCTCTCGACGCATACGACATGGCACTCCTGATGGTGATGGCTCCTATTCTGGTGAACGTCTTCACGTCGCCAAAGGGGAGCGCAGCCTGGCAGTATGTGACGGTGGTACTGACCTATTCGATCTCACTCGCCGTTCGCCCGCTCGGCTCAGGGATTTTCGGTCACTATGCAGACAAGATCGGAAGGAGGCGCATTCTGGTTATAAGCATAGCGGGTGTGGGGTTGATGTCGGGGGTCTGCGGCATTCTTCCGACTTTTGCCTCAGCCGGTGTCTGGTCCTACATACTCTTCTGCGCGACCAGGTTTGTAATGGGAACCATGTTCGGGGGTGAGTACGCGGTGGGACACACGTTTGCAATCGAGCATGCGCCCAAGCGCAGGCGCGGCATGGTAGGGGGGTTCGTGCAATCGGGCTTCCCGATGGGCTATGTTTTTGCCTCATTGGTATTCGCACTTCTGTCCTATCTCCTGGGAAAGCAGGATATGCTAAGGTACGGCTGGCGGATTATGTTTTTTACCGGCATGGTGCCCGTCTTCTTCGCCATCTATATTCGGAGCAAGCTGACCGAGTCCCCCGAGTTCGAGAAAACGAAGGCGAAAGGGGAACTGGACAAAACGCCGTTCCTCAATCTCTTCAAGCCTCCCGCTCTCTGGACGTTCTTGCAGGTGTTCGTGCTCATGACCGGTCTTTTCCTGAGTGAATATTCCGTCCTCGGGTTCCTTCCCAGTATTCTGACCCTCAACGGACGCGGCTTCGGCCCTACCACCTTTAGCCTTATTTACGGGTTTGCGATGCTCCTGGGGTCCATCGGGTACTTCCTGTACGGCACGCTCTCGGACTTCGTGGGAAGGAGAAGGTTGGCTCTCTACTACTCCTGGATTATGATCGTGCTGGCTATCCCTACCTACCACCTGCTCTACAATGCTGCCGTTTCGCGCAACGTGAAGCTCGCTTTGGTCGCAACGGCGTTGGCGGCATTGATCAAGCTCATGTGGGGTATGCTCCCGAGTTACCTCTCCGAGAGGTTCCCGACGAAGCGGAGGGCGGTCGGCGTCGGATTCGGCTTCTCTTCAGGGACCCTCATAGGCGCGTGGTTCAGCGCCTACGCCTGGTGGGTCCACGGTATCCCTTCCGTGAGGGCGATCGAAGGAGACGTTATGTGGCTTTCGCCGGCCATCATCCTCGTGATCGGCGCGTTCATGGCCTTCTTCGCCATGCTTTACAGTCCTGAGACGAAGCATCTGGAACTGTCGGAAGTACAAGACGCGCTCGCGCGACGCGCGCCAGTCGTCACGTCGAAAGCGAGAGCCAGCACCAAACCGACCGGGGGCTGAATACGAAAAGCTGGCACAGAATGATCTGACATGGTATCTTGAAACGAGGATCATAGCCATAAAATACACTACATGGATGGAGAAATGACAATCGAAGGAAAAGAAATTCTATCGAGACAGGCCTATGACTTTATCAAGGAAAAAATCGTCAGGGGGGTCTTCCTCGGGGGCCAGCCGATCCTTGAATCGCAGTTATGCGGCTATTTGGGCTTCAGTAGGACGCCCGTGCGCGAGGCCCTGAAGCTCCTGGAGAAGGAGAATCTGATTACCCTGCACCCGAGAAGGGGGGCGTTCATCACCACCGTTCCGCTCAAGAGGATCCGCGAGATCTTCCAGGTAAGAGAAATCATCGAGGGCGAGATCGGCCGACGGGTCACTTCCGTTATTTCCGAGCGGGACCTGGCCGGTATTGAAGAGAGATTGCTGTCGATAAAGGACAGGCTCGATCGACCGAAGCCAACCGACGCCCAGGAGGCCGTGAAGACGGGACGGCAGCTTCACGAATTGATTCTCAGAACTTTTGGGAACGAGACTTTGATCGATTTTATGGAGACGCTCCGGCTCGACGTGGAGAGGGGATGTGACTTTGCAAGCAAGGAAGCGGATAATATGGTCCTGTTCCTGCACCACCATCTGGAGATAATAGGCGCGTTGAAGGCCAGGGACGGGGAGCGGGTCAAGCGCCTGCTTACCGATCACATATCGAAAGCAAGGGACGCAGTCCTGTACTAATCAATAGGAGGCTTATGATGGGATTGTACAATCTAGACTGGGGAAGTTTACGGAAATGGCGAATCGGTCGATTGACCGGCCAGATGGATGCGGCTGGGACCGATGCCTTATTGCTGCATGGCTACTTGAATGTCAAGTACGTGACTGACCAGCAAATGCGGGAAGGCCATGCCTACGGGGAGGCGCAAGACTATGTGCTGCTCCTGAGAAATGGGGATTATGTTTTCTTCTCTAACCCCTTTTTCAGGCTGGAGACAAGAGAGTATTGTCCATGGATAAAGCGCATCGAGGACCCCGACCGGCTTTTTAGTGTCATCGAGGAATTCAAGCTCGAGAAGGCGGCCATGGGGGTAGACCCGCTTCTCTCATACCAGTTGGCCGACGAGATCAGAAGGAAATACCCTTCGATGAAGCTTTTGGATGCGCAAAAATATATCGATGAAGCGAAGGCGATCAAATCACCCGAGGAGCTCAAGGTCATGCGCGAAGCAGCGATGATCGCCGAGGTGGGGATGGCTGCGGGGCTGGCGGCCGTACAACCGGGGATAACCGAATACAAGATCGCCCAAGCCTGCGAGTCGGCTGTCTGGGGGGAAGGGGCCTTCCCTTTCAACAGCTATGTCGCCTCCGGATTCAATACTGCCATCACTGCCGAGGACATCTTTCAGAAGCGCGTTCGTACGGGCGACCTTGTTTACATCGACACGGGTTGCGTGTATGGCGGCTACGTCATAGAATTTTCGCGGACGACAATCTGCGGCAGGCCGTCCAGCGACCAGAAGAGGATCTACAGGGCTGTCTACAATGCGCTGCAGGAGTCGTTCAAGGTCCTCAAACCCGGCGTTTCGACCTTCGAGATCAAGAAAATTCAGGACCGGGTTCTGGGTGATAGCGGTTACCCCAGGGTAGAAACTTCTTCGATCCATTCGATAGGCGTCGGTTATCACGAATGGCCGAGCGGCTACCTGAAAGAGAACGACTGGAGACACTGGGAGGCGGAGGACGTCGAGCTGCGCCCCGGCATGGTTGTCAATTTACAGCCCGCGATCTATACGCAGGACCCCGAAATCGGCGGCGCGAGGCTGGAGGATACGATCGAGATCACGGAAGATGGGGCACGTGTGCTCACAAAGACACCGTATTGCGATGAATTGTTGTCATGAATAACTGAATAGAAGTTAGCCCAATACTTCGACCTTCAACGGACTGATGCGGCCGGCCGAACAGGAAGAAAGAGAAAACATTCGTAGACGGTCATCATATAAGGAGGCGGAACAATATGAAAAACGTGCGGCGCGATGTCATGGATGTCGATTGGATTCCCCATCCTGTTGCAAAGGGGGTAACCATGAAGCCTCTTGTCACGAAAAAGAACAATGGTACGGACGTGAGCTGTATCCTGGTCAGGATTCCAAAAGGCGGAGAGGTTCCCGAACATGTGCATGAAGAACAAGACGATATCCTTTATCCGCTTATCGGACGGGCGATAATGTCGGTTGATGGAGCCGGTTCTTTTTCGTTAGAGCCTGGATGCATTGTACATGTGCCCAAGGGGACGAAGCACAGGATAGAAGACGTCACGGAAGAACTCGTGCTTTATGATGTTTTTTGGCCGGCCCTGATGTGATGAGGAAAATCGATCGTGAAACCGGGTGGCACGTGGCTTGACTCTTCGTTCCAGTGCCATAGAGGCTCGGAGGTTGAAATGACGAAGAAACAGCTCAAGGAACGGGTTGTGGAATCGCTGTCCAGGAATCAAAAAGCACTTATAGCGGTCTGTGACAGGCTGTGGAATACGCCCGAGTTGGCAATGCAGGAATCCCGGACTTCCGGGTTCCTTTGCAAGCTGCTGCGCAAAGAGGGATTTAACGTCCAGACGGGGATCTCGGGCATGCGCAACGCCTTCTTTGCCGAGTTCGGCCGGGGCTCACGGAAACCGGTGGTCGCATTTTTGACCGACCTCGACGCGGTCCCAGGCGTTTCAAACAAGGTCGTTCCTTACTATGATCCGTTGGTCGAGGGGGGAGCAGGCCACGGATGCGGCCATCCTCAAATCAACGCTGGAAATGTGGGCGCAGCCATAGCCGTCAAGCGCGAGATCGAAAAGATGAAGATTGACGGAACGATAAGGGTCTACGGGGGCGTGGGGGAAGAGTTGCTGGTAGGAAAGGTTTTTCTGGCCAGGGATGGTTTGTTCGATGACTGCGACGTAGTGCTGAATTCACATCCTACCTTCTTGAACGCCGCGAATTCGAATACTTGCTGTTCGCTTCTTTCCACCGAGTTCACTTTTTTCGGGCAAAGCTGTCTTGCGGCGAAGAACCCGGAGGCGGGGAGAAGCGCCCTGGACGCCGCCCAATTGGCCGCTATGGCGGTCAGCATGAGAAAAAGCTATATGGCCAGGGGCACCGTTTGTGAATATGTCATTCCCGACGGCGGCTCTCAGCCTAATGCCGTTCCGGATATCGCAAAAATCTGGTTTATGGTTCGCCACCCGGACGTAAACCTGGTGGAGGACGCTTACGGCAAGATAGTCGACGCAGTCAAAGGGGCGGCAATCGCAACAGGCACGACGTCGAAAGAGCGCTTCCTCACATTCTGTTACGGGTACCTGCCGAACGAGCGATTGGGCCAACTCATCTATGACAACGCCAAAATGGTCGGAGCGCCTACTTTTACGGCCGCAGAAAAAAGGTTCGCGAACGAGATCCGCAGGAATTACGGACTCGCCGAGATACCGGAACCGATCCACGAGGGCATCGAGTTCGTCAAGGGCGGCGTCGATATGTACGCCCAGGATGGAGCGGATGCGAGTTATATCGCGCCCATGGCAACCGTCAATTGTGCCTTTCCCAGAGACGTCACCGTTCACGGATGGGGGACGACGGCGGTGTCGGGCAGCTCCATAGGCCATAAGGGACTTATGTTCTGCGCCAAGACGCTGGCGGCTACTGCTGCGGATATCCTGACCCGTCCGGATATCCTGAAAGAGATAAGAGACGAGTTTCAGTCCCGGACCCAGGGCCGCAAGTATCGGTGCCTGTTGCCCGAGGACGTAAAACCGATCAGCGAAGATTTCATGAATCACCACGTGAAGCAACGTTGGTAGCGCGAGAAGTGAGGAGAGCACAACTATTGAAATGGAGGGATGAACCATGGCAAAGGATCTAAGGAGCTATCTGAAGGAAATTGAAAACCGCGTCCTCTATGTAAATAAGGAGGTGGATGTGGTCAATCAGGTGGGGGAATTGATTTCACAGGCAAACGCACCCATCATGTTCACCAACCTCAAGGACTATCCTCATTGGAAAATGTGTGATCTCCTGGTCAAAAACAGGGATACCCAGGCTGTCGCGCTGGGCACGACCCCGGACAAGGTTGTGCCTCATCTTGCCAAGGGCATTACCGAGAATTCAGGAACCGTGGAAATGGTTAATACCGGCCCGGTTAAAGATCAAATATTTCTGGGTGAAAAGGCAAATCTATTCTCTATTCCCATCCCCAAGAACTCCGACGTCGACGCCGGAAGATATATTGGATCCGGAATGTGTATTACCAAAGATCCTGAAACGGGACTCCGCAACGTGGCTTGCTTACGTATCATGATCAAGGGAGAGCGCCATACCGCTTTTATGATGGTACCCAGGCATACCTGGCGACACTTGAACAAATATGAGAAGCTCGGTAAGCCCATGCCGATGGCCGTTGCGATCGGACATCATCCAGCCTACGATATTGCCGCTAACGTTACCGTCGCGTATGGTGTGGATGAATTGCAATTGGCCAGCTCGTTGATGGGAGAACCCGCCCGCTTGGTAAAGTGCGAAACTATCGATATGGAAGTGCCGGCCGACTCCGAAATTGTGATCGAGGGTACTGTTTTGCCCGGTGTCAGGGAAGAGGAAGGGCCTTTCGGCGAATTTACCTGCTTTATTTCCGGAGAGGGGAAGAACCCTGTGTGGGACGTGAGCGCGATCACGATGAGGCATGATCCTATCTTCAGGCACGTCCAGGCCACGGAGTTTACCGAGCATCAGGTTTTGTGTGGTTTGCCGATGGAAGCCGTAATTTACAGCCGGATCAAGGACGTGAACGGCGGTATAGAGCTTTATGATGTTCATGTTCCGCCCTGGGCCAGCCAGTGGGTGACAATAGTACAAATGACAGCCCATTATGAAGGCCAGGTCAAAGATGTCCTGATGAATGCCCTGAGCAGTCCGTATCTGCATCCGAAGATTGCTATCGCAGTAGATCCCGACGTGAACATTTACGATCCGGCCGACATGATGTGGGCAATTTCTACCAGGGTCAATCCGGCCAAGGATGTCACCGTGCTTCCCGATTGCAGAATCCATCCCATGGATGTTGCCTGCCCGCAGATCAGCCCTCCGGGTGAAAGCACCTGGCAACGAATTGGGGGTAAAATGATGATCGACGCAACCATGCCCTCTACTTTCAGGGCCAACGAAAGAAAGAGGTTCCGGCGCTGCCGCCCCATGGGCTGGGGTGAAGTGAAGCTGGAAGATTTCCTCAAATAGAGGATGGGAGCGGCACCGGCCCGCCAATGGGAAACAAGTCAATGATTTATTCGTAACCGTAAAGAGCCAAATAAGGCTTCGTAAGGAGGGGTGGGGGACGTGGTAACTGACCAGCCCCCCTCCTCGGAGCTGGAATACATGGGGAGTCGAGTATGTCAAGCACTATGATTATGATTGCCATAGCTTTGGCCTACGTCGTTCTGATGACGGGGATAGGCGTTTATATGAAAAAACGCTCCAACACCACCGATCAGTTTATGACCGGCGCGAAGAATTTTGGCCCTTTCGTAATTGGCGCCCTCTTGATGTCCGATTTTATTGCGATAAACGCAACCACGGGCACGGCGCAGACGGCCTATACGGCAGGGATTTCGGCTTCCTGGAGCATGCTTACCTTGTTGCCCGCCTTTGTGTTGTTTGCGTTCTTTTTGGCGAGAAAATTTCATGAACGAGGAGAATATACGATTTCGGGAGCTATTTCGAAAACCTATGGCAATAATGCGCGCCTTGTCACTTCGGTGATTATGCTCTACACGTTGTTCATCATTAATATTTCCACGTATGCGAGCGGTGCGGCAATGGTGGGGGTTCTGCTCAATATGCCCAAAATTCTGGCCGTAATCATTGTTGGGCTTGTTTCCGTGATCTACGTGACAACGGGTGGAATGACGGCCGTCGCATATACCAACGTAGTTCACGTAATAGTAAAGTATCTTGGCGTCCTTATCGCTGCCAGCGTCGGATTGGCGGCCGTCGGCGGCTATTCCGAATTACGGATGCACCTTAAACCGGAGATGCTCAATTGGACACATGTTGGATGGCCGACGATAATTGCCTGGGGTATCGCCACTCTGGGTACGATTTTTTCCACCCAGTATGTTATCCAGGCGATCTCGTCTACGTCGAATACTGATAAGGCGATTAAAGCCGGCATTTGTGCCGGGTTGCTGGTAGTGCCCATTGCGCTATTAGTGACACTGGTTGGGCTTTGTTCAAGGGTCCTTTTTCCCAGTATCCCGTCGGCCCAGGCTTTCCCGATTTTAATCAGGTTAATGAATCCGTTGGCTGGCGGCCTGGTCGTAGCCGGACTGGTGGCGGCAATTTTTTCAATCTCTTCGGCGGTTGCTCTCGCCGGCGCCGCGCTTCTCATGAAAGACTTTTATATACCTTTCATCAATAAAAATGCCACCGATGCCGAGGCGCTAAGATTTTCCCGGATATCGACCATATTGATGGGTCTTCTGCCGATTCCATTCGCTATCTTTGTCCCACAGATTTTAAACACCCTATTTTTTGCACGGGGATTGCGCACCTCTATTTCAGCGGTAGTCGTTCTCATGTTTTACGCGCCTCACTTCAGTAGTGGACGTGGGGCCACTTTTGGCATGCTTATCGCGGCCATTGTGACAACCGTCTGGTATCTCGCGAACAATCCATTCAATATAGACAGTATTTATATCGCTGCCGCCACTCCCTTAATCGTAATGGGACTCGATCATTTGTACCGGCAGTATTTTCGGGGACACCCTGGAGATGTCAAGGTTGTCCAAGCGTGAAATCGGCCGGTTGAAAATACCATTCTCGCCGAAAGGGAAACGTCGGTGCGAGAGGTTTTCGCCTCTCGCGCTTCGGAGGTAATCATGGGGAAATCGGTAATCGTCATAGGGGGCGGCCTCGCGGGTATGACCGCCGCGATCGCTGCCCATGGAAAAGGGGCTGAAGTCATTCTCCTCGATAGGGGCTCCATGGGCACAGGAACCAATTCCGCCCTCGCCAACGGGCTCTTTCACGGGTCCCTCCTCGGCCTACGGCGCCGAAGAATATATGCGGGATACCTTTGAGAGCGGCAGGATGCTCAATTATGAGCCCATGGTGCGAATGGTGGCTGAAGACGCCCTGGCTGCCATTGACCTGATCAGGTCAATGGGGGTCGTCATAGAGGAGACGGGCACTTCTTGGCACTCCGTCAAGCCGCCCCGGCCGGAAATGATCCCCGGCCTCGCCCTGGTGAAGAAGGTGGCCGACGCGGTAAGGCGCCTCCCGCGGGTCCGCTTCGTCCGGGGGTTCTACGTGACCGAACTCGTCCGCGATGACCAGGGGATGCGCGGGGTAAGGGGTTTCCTCGCCGACGGGACAGAGACATCGATATACGCCTCCTCGGTCATACTGGCCACCGGCGGGGCCGGCGCCATCTTCGAGATGCACGACAACCAGAGGAACATCACGGGACAGGGGTACCGGCTGGCAGCCGCGGCGGGACTCCAGCTCTGGGACATGGAATTCGTCCAGTTTATCCCCGTCGTGCTGGCGAGAGCCCCACACGCCCCGCATGCTCCTTTTCTCGCCCTATCCCGCCGGAGCGAAGATCGTTAACGAGGCGGGGGAGGACCTGGTCGATAAGCATGGTCTGGCCCCTCTCAACGACTCAGTGAGGAAGAGAAGAGACGACCTCTCTCTCTGCCTCTTTAAAGAGAGCAGGACCGGCCCGATCTACATGGACTACCGGAAAGCGGCCGATTCGGCCTGGACCGTCCATCCCCTGGTCCTGCTCTCCGGTGTCAAGTTCGACTTCAAAAACCGTCCCGCCCGCATCCTGCCGGCGGCGCACTTCTTCAACGGGGGCATCCGCGTGACCGGCCGCGGCGAGACGACGCTGCCCGGCCTCTTTGCATGCGGGGAGGTCGTCTGGGGCCTCCACGGCGCCAACAGGCTCGCCGGAAACGCGCTGACCGAGTGCGTCGTCTTCGGGCAGGCAGCGGGCCATGCCGCGGCCTCCTATGGGGGGGAGGACCGCCCGGCAGTCGAGGAGCATCGGGCCTGGGCCGACTCTCCCCGGCCTTCCTCTTTAGGGCGGCTCCGGGAACTGCGTGCCTCCCTCAAAAAGCTCGCCTGGGAGAAAGCGGGGATAGTGAGGACCGGTGCCTCCATGCAGCAGGCCCTCGATGAGGCGGCGCATCTTGACGACCTCATCCGGGAGGTGCGCCCCGGCGACATCGGGCAGAGGCTGATGCGGGAAGACCTCGTGAGTGCCTCTTTCGTCCTGAGGGCGATACTGACCGCGAGCCTGGCGCGGACCGAGAGCCGGGGTTGCTTCAGCCGCAGCGACTATCCGACTGAAGACAACGACCGGTGGCTGAAGAATTCGCGTCTGAGCTACGAGGTGAAGACGTCCATGTTCTCTCTTGATCATTGTCCCGCATCGAAACCGATCCTGACGCCGTAGGCGGACTGTTTTCCAATAGCGGCTTAACGTTTGCAGGGGTCTAGAAGACCGGACAACTTTCTCTTTTGACCATAACCTTTCATGGGTTAATGATATACTCTTGGCCTCCAAGGAGGAATCGATGTCTACAGATATTACCATTTCCGTTGAAGATGCCGTTGCCGTCCCGTTTTTTAGGAAAATACAGATATCCATAGAGAGGGGAAAAGGTGTCTATGTGTGGACTGAAGAAGGGACGAGGCTTATGGACTTCACCGCCGGATGGGGTGTGACGTGCCTGGGCCACGCTCATCCGGTAATCATAGAGGCGCTGAGAGAACAGAGTGAAAAGATTATACAGAACCCCAACTCGGGGCTTACTTACTCACCGGCGCGCGCCCGTCTTCTATCCTTAATGAAGCAAATACTGCCGGCAAATCTGACGCGCGTATTCTTTTCGAACAGCGGGGCCGAGGCGAACGACGCCGCCATAAAGCTCGCACGGAAGGTGACCGGAAGGCCGGGCGTGGTCTCCTGCGAGCAGGGCTTCCACGGCCGGACCGTGGGTACCCTGTCCGCGACCGGACAGGCGACGCACAGGGAGAGATTTAACGTGCTCGTGCCGCATCACGCGTTTGTCCCTTACGACGACATCCCGGCGCTGAAAACGAGCCTCACATCCAATGTGGCTGCCTTCATTATCGAACCCGTTCAGGGTGAGGGCGGTGTTCAAATTCCTTCTAAAGGATATCTCGAAGAGGTGCACAGGCTATGCAAGAAGAACGGGTCGCTCCTGATCGTCGACGAGATCCAGACAGGGTTCTGCAGGACGGGGCACATGTTTGCGATTGAATCGTCTCCGGGCGTAAAGCCGGATTTCCTGACTATGGCAAAAGGTATTGCCGGCGGGTTTCCGTTAGGGGCGTTCGCCACTTCGGAAGAGGTGTCGGGCAGGATCGAGACAGGCGATCACGGAGGCACATATTCGGGAAATCCCCTGGGATGCGCCGTCGCTTATGCGGTCATAAAGTATCTCATCGATAATCGCATCGGTAAGGGCGTCACGGCCAAAGGACTGATCATCCGTGACGAACTCGACCGGTACAGAAAGGCATATCCGGAGATGATCGTCGACGTGCGCGGAAGAGGGCTTCTCCTCGCCATCGAATTCAAGGAGGAACGGATGGCGGCATTCGTAGCTGACCATTGTCTGGCGCACGGCCTGATTGTCCGTCAGACCCAGGGCAGGATGATAAGGCTGTTCCCTGCCCTGACAATTACGGAGAGCGAAATAGCGGAAGGATTGGCGATCCTGCATCAGGCGGTCCGAGCCCTGTGGGCGGAACAGGCCGGTGATTATTACTTTGACGAAGGGAACCTTTCGTCAAGTAAATGATGACGGGGGAAATCTCGTGATCCTATTCGGCGCCCTCTTCGCTCATCTTCTCGTTGATCGCCACGATCAAGCTTCGGAGTCGCTCCACCACGTCAAGGACGTTCCGCGGGTCCGCCCTGAAGCCTGTGGATTTGCTCTCCACGATCCTGTACTCGGCGTTGATCTCGATCTGGGCCGCCTCTATCCCAAGACGTTTCCTCGCGAAACAGGTGATAGTGTTCTCTGTGGCGGCGGGAAAACACTGATTGAAGATCCGGGGCTCGAAGCCGGCAAATACCTTTTCCATGATGTCCCTGTAGCTCGGGCAGGAGCACAAGGGAGCGGGAAGCGTGCATGATCCCCACATCGACCTTGAAGGGCCGCCGGGCGGACGAGCCGTGGAGGTCGAGGACAAATTTGATCCCGTTCTCCTCTACCGCCTTTTCGAGGGCCTCTTTGTATCTCGTGCCGGCATCGTTGTTCGGGTCTTCCCCTGTCTTGTTCTTCACAAAAAGCACGTGTGCCCCGGTGAGGCGCCCGAGCACGATGGCAAGGGAGGACGTGTAGGCGTCCTCTTCCTTCCACACGCCCTCGGCCGCTCTGAAGTGCTTGGCGCCGTGGGGCGCGGAGATCAATAAAGGTATGGAGCCTTTTATGTAGCCATAATAAGGAGAGGCCTCCTCGTCGTAGCTTATCCGGGTGAACTCGATCTGTCGCATCTCGTCGAGTATCTTCATGGTCGGCTCCCGGCAGTCTGACTTCCCGGCGTCAAAAAGGAGCAAAAAGATCACTCCCGCCGCGAGGACCGCCTGCATCATACGACACGGGCGTTGCATACCTTTCGCTCCACGCGCAAACTATGTATAATGATAGACAAAAAGGAGAGGCGATTCAAGCCCGGTCGACAAGGGCAGGCTAAAGAGGATGAGAAAGGAACGGATCATCGGTTTTGGGAAGGAAGGGCTCTTCGAGGTCCGTGACGAGAACGAGATATTCAGGGTGGCCAACGACGCCGCGAGCCGGTACAGGGGCGTCATACCGGCGGACCGATGGCGTGAGCCTTACATGCCTTTGGAGGAGGTCCGGTCGGAGATGAAGCGTATGCGCTTTTACGGGTTTCGGAAAGACATGGATCTGCGGGGGGTGATGGGAAAGGAGCGGGTGGCGGATACGACCCTCATACGCCATGCATACGTAGACACCGGGAGTCAGAGAAAGGGAATCGGGTCAATGCTGCTTACGTTTATCGAAAAGCAGGTCGACACCGAATGGCTGCTCGTCGGCACCTGGCAGGCGGCGACATGGGCGATAGCGTTCTACCGGAAACATGGCTACGTGCTCATGGAGGGCAAGGACGAGCTTTTGAGGCGATATTGGGATATCCCCGACCGCCAGATCGAGACATCGGTGGTCCTGGGGAAAAGGATGCGGTCCCTGTGATGGAGGTCGCGTGTGAGAAAGGAAATGGTTGGCGGTCGTGACAGGATATCGCACGAGCACGCGGTCCTGGATGAATTCATCGCCGCCTGTCTCGACCATGCCCAACAGCAATTGATCGGGGAAGGCGCGGCAGCCGGGACGATACATTTTGGGTACGGAATGAATGGTGAAGGCAGCGAACCGGCTATCTGCCACTATGCGCTGACGAGGCAGGATACCGATAAAGCAGCGCAGGAGCTTTCGCGAGATCAGGGCCTACGCAGCAAAGACGGGCGCCGAGGCGGTAAGCATCGCAATGGACCTGGGGGCGGTCGCGGAGACGCGGGACCTTTTTCCGTCGTGCGACGGCGTACTCCTGGTGGCCGCCGTCTCGCACCACGGACGGGTTGGGGTCATGCGGCCGTACAAGAGGTCGGGCGGCCGCGTCGAGTGGGGGAGCCAAGGATCATCGACCCCTTCGAGGCGCCGTTCCTCCAGGGGCTTTTCGGGACAGCGGCGTAAAGACGGCCAAAGAGACAGGTCACTGCGTTTTTCGCACGTATTGAGGAGGTGGCGCAAAGAGATGGGCGACATTGCAAAGATGTTTAACCCCCGGACGATAGCCCTCATCGGGGCGACGGACAACCCGGGCTCTATCGGCAGGACGCTGCTCGAAAACCTGCTCGCCCGGTCCGGCTCGCATGTATTTCCTGTGAACCCGCACAAAAAGAGCCTCTTCGGTGTCCCGGTCTACGAGGCATGCGGCCTCATACCGGAAAAGATCGACCTCGCCATCATTGCGACACCCGCCGAGACCGTCCCTGCCATAGTCGAAGAGTGCGGGAAGGCGGGTGTGGAGGGCGCGGTCATCGTCTCGTCGGGCTTCAGGGAGATCGGGCCGGAAGGCAAGGTCCGCGAGGAGCAAGTCCTCGAGCTCAGGAAGCGCTATCCCATGAGGATCATGGGGCCTAATTGCCTCGGCTTCATGAGGCCGCACCTGTCGCTGAACGCCACGCCCCTTCCGTTCAATCCGGCCGCGGGCAATATCGCCTTTATCTCCCAGAGCGGCGGCTTCGGCAGGGCGCTGCTCGACTGGGGTATGGAGACGCACCTCGGCTTCAGCATGTTCGCTTCCCTGGGGTCCATGGTCGATATCGACTTTGGAGACCTCATCGACTTTCTCGGCTACGACCCGCACACGAGAAGCATCATGCTGTACATGGAAGAGAGCGTCGGCGACGTGAAGAAATTCATCAGCGCGGCGAGAGGCTTCAGCCAGAACAAGCCGATCGTGCTTCTCAAGCCCGCCCGCATGGAAGAGAGCACACAACCGCGGTCCCACACGGGATACCTCGCGACGAGCGATCACGTGTACGATGCGGTCTTCAAGAGGGTCGGCGTGGTGCGGGTAAAGACCGCGGAAGACCTCTTCAATACGGCGGGCGTTCTCTACTCCAAACACCTGCCGAAGGGGCCAAGGCTGATCGTGGTCACCAATGCCGGCGGCGTGGCCACAATGGCGGTAAACACCCTCCTTGCACTGGGCGGGACGGCGGCCAGGCTTTCAACGGAAAATCAGGACAGGCTCAAGGCATTGATGCCGGATTTTTGGAAAGAGAATACCTTTCTCGACCTGCTCCGGGACGCGGACGTCTCGCGCTACGAAGAGGTTGTCACGATATGCATCGAAGACCAGGGCGTCGACGGCATACTGGTCGTCTTTACCCCCCAGGGGGTGGTGCAGCCGGACGAGCTGGCAAGGGCGATTGCCGCTCTTGCGAGCCGGGCGGGGAAGCCGGTGCTCACCGCATGGCTGGGCGGCGGAGAGGTCCGTGAAGCCAGGGAGATCCTGTTTGCGAACAACGTCCCCACGTACCGTACGCCTGAAGAGGCGGTGAGGACCTATCTCTACATGCATAATTACGATCGAAACCTGGGGATCCTCCACGAGACGCCCGCGGACGTGGCCGTCGATTCGGCGCCGCCGGTGAATATACTGAAGACATTCATCCGGAAAGCGCTCGCCGAAGGACGGACCGTCCTGACCGAGGAAGAGTCGAAGAGGTTTCTCACCACCTACCGCATACCCACGGTGAGGACCCACGTCGCCGTGGACGTCGAGCAGGCCGTGCATATAGCGAGAAGCGAGGGGTATCCCCTCGCGGTGAAGATCATCTCGCCGGACATCAGCTACAAGAGCGATGCCGGCGGCGTGCTGCTCGGGATCAATTCCGAAGAGGAGTTGCGGGACGAATACGCCAAGATGATGCGGAGGGTGCGTGCGTACTGCCCGAAAGCCTCGGTCACAGGGGTCACGGTCCAGAAGATGATAGAGAAGATCGACTACGAGGTCATTCTCGGCGCAAAAAAGAACGAGGATTTCGGGTCGGTAATCCTCTTCGGCATGGGCGGCATAGGGGTCCAGATCTACCGGGATTTTTCAATCGGCCTGCCGCCCCTCAACCAGGCCCTGGCAAGAAAGCTGATGGAAGAGACACGGGTATACAAACTCCTTCAGGGCTACAGGGGAAAGCCACCCGCGGACCTGCAGATGCTGGAGCAGATCATCCTGAGCTTTTCCAACCTCATCACGGATTTCCCCGAGATCGCGGAGATGGATATCAACCCGATCGCCTTTTCCAACAGCAAGCCCTTCGTCCTCGACGCGCGCGTCATCCTCGACCCCGATTATACGGCCGGACCGCAGGCCCATCCCCACCTGGTCATCAGCCCTTATCCCACGAAATATGTGACACACTGGCGCCTGTCGGACCAGGACGTCCTCCTGAGGCCCATACGGCCGGAAGACGAGCCGCTGGAGCACGAGATGCTGACGAGCCTGTCGGAAAAAACGCTGAAAGAGAGGTTCTTCCAGACCATCAAACACATCACCCACGAGATGCACGTTCGGCTGTGCAACATCGACTACGAGAGGGAGATCGCCATCGTCGCCGAGGTGAAGGAAGGCGACAAGCGGAGCCTCATCGGAATGGGGAGGCTCATCATGGAGCCGGACCTGAAAAAGGGTGAGTTCGCCGTGGTCGTCCATGATCGCTTCCAGGGCAAGGGGCTCGGATTCAAGCTCGTCGATATGGTGATCGGCATAGGACACGAGAAAGGTCTCAAGGAGATCTACGGTTTCGTCCTGTCGGAAAACACGAGGATGATCAACATGTGCCGCAAACTCGGCTGCTCGATAGAGCCTTTGGAAGATGACATTAC
Organism: uncultured delta proteobacterium; assembly: GCA_963729685.1. GTDB lineage: Bacteria > Desulfobacterota > Syntrophorhabdia > Syntrophorhabdales > WCHB1-27 > BOG-1155. The sequence continues at coordinate 272,723 of CAVSOX010000014.1, forward strand.
CAAAGTGAGCCTCACCCTCTCGTGAGCGCGACGCGCGCCCCTTTTCCGAGACCTTCGACCGCATTGTCTAGAGATCGAGCTCCTCGATCCTCGCTTTCAGCTTCTCCATGTCGGACTCCTCCAGCATGGGGCGCGTTGCATTGCGGGAGCCCCGGTAGAACTGATACCGGCCGGTCACGGGGTTTTTGCGGATGTTGCCCTTGTGGGACTGCCCTTTTCGCACCTCCAGCAGCCATCCGCCGGACGGGGGCCTCTCGATGTAGTCGTACTTGCTCATGCTTCTCCTCGGCGATCTAAAATCGCGCAGCGCCTCTCAAGCCGACCGGGGAGGCGCCCTTATTTTTTCCCCCCGAAAAGGAGGGATTCGATGAGCCAGCCCGCGCGCTGAAAGAGCCCTCTCGCTGCGTGCCTGCGCGTCATTTTTTCGGTCATGTCATTGCCTGAGAGGCGGGCGTACGTCCTCAGGAATAACGCCTTCTCCGCCGCGCCCATGCGGAGCAGACCCTGCCTCTCCATCTTCTCCGTGAAACGGCCGAGCCTCCGGACCATCGACTCCACGTCGCCCGGGAGGAGAGGTTTCTTGGCTGCCCGGTCGAAGTCGAGAAGGATGAGGCGGCCATCACGAGTCACAAGGACGTTCCTCAAGTGGAGGTCCCGATGGTAGACACCCGCCTGCTCCAGCCCCCGGACCAGTCCGGCAAGTTTCACGGCGGCCCTCATCCTCTCCCTTTTTGTGCACGTGTGGAGGTATTCCAAAAGGCCCACCGTGTCGTCCTCAAAGGCCGTGACCAGATACAATCTCCTCACGACGAACAGCTTCTCGATCACCGCGGCAAACGGGGCCGCCACGGGAAGACCCCTTTCCCGGAGATAGAGCATAATTTCCGCCTCCGAGACCACCCGTCCCGCATTCAAAAACAAAGGGCCCGTGAAACCCCTGAAAAGCCCGCCATGCCTGTATGCCCTGACCGCGAGCTTATGTCCTCCTGTTTCGATTACCCTTATTCCGCCCCTTCCCTTGCCGGCGATCACCCTCGACTCCAGGAGACCCCGTATGAGTGTGGCCGGCTCCAGGAACGACGCGTAATAGAAGAGCGTGAATCTTCCGACCTCTCTTTTTTGCGGAACCGCCATAATCAGCTACATTCTAACCAATCCCGCCCGTTTTTTCCAATTATTGCGCCGAGGATGTCCCTCCTTTCTCCCTTTCTCCTTTCTCTTAACAGGTCAGGTAAGGGCCGATGGGGAATCTCCTTCGCACGTGCTGGAAGCGGCGGAGCCTAAAGGCGGTGAAACTGCGAGGCAGAAGGCGTTTCAGGGGCTAAAGGAGGTACTCTTCCCGTACCCTTGTAAGGCTTCGGAATATGTTCTTCTTCACGTTCCTGTTATGGCGCTCCACCTCGGATATCATGCCCTTGACAAGCCGCCTTTTGGATCGCTCGCCGTTGACGCATTGCGACTTTATCACCGGCAGTTCGAGTCTTGCCGCGAGCCGTTTCAGACTCTTTCTCCTGCACGTACGCGAGGGGCCTGATAATCGTAAACCTGCCCTTAAACATCTCCTGACAGGGCTTCATCGTCCCGATCTCTCCATTGAAGAGCAGATTAAGGAGCATCGTCTCTATTATATCGTCCATGTGATGTGCAAAGGCCAATTTGGAGCAACCCATCTCTCCCATCATGCTGAAAAGGACCTTTCTCCTCTGCCAACTGCACCAGAAGCAGGTGAAAGGCTTCGCCTCCGCCCAGCCCTTTTCCGCTTTCGCTACCACGTACCTGACGCCTTCCCGTTCGAAGTGCGCCTTCAGCGCCTCCGCATCGACCCAGTCGAAACCCATATCGACGTGGCAGGCGACGATCTCGTAATCGATGGGCACGAACTTCAGCCTTTCTCTCATTATCCGCAAAAGGCTCAGGCTGTCCTTTCCCCCGGACACGGCGAGCAGGACCCGGTCACCCTCTCGTAACATCTTGTAATCCCAGATGGCCTTGCCCACTTTCTTTGTGAGAAAGTGGGACGCCGAGGCCGCGCCGCTGCTCATCCCAGCACCGACTCTGCCACCCTTTTCGCAGCCTGGAGCATCTCTTTGCTCACCTTTCCTTTATCCGCGCATCCCACGGCCTCCACGTGGCCCGCGTACGTCATGCCAAGCAGCTCGAAGGTCTTCCTGAACATATCGAGGGCCGGTTGGCATGTGTCATGACTCTCGTCGGCACAGGTGATGAGCGTCACCGCCCTCTTGCCTCTCACCCGCGAGTTGTAGTCGTTGTCAAGGAATGCGATGGAACGGTCCATGACGAGCTTCAACTGCGCAGAGGGACCAAACCAGTAAATGGGCGTCGCATAGACGACGACCTCCGCCTCTCGTATATGCCTGTTCACCTGCTCCATATCGTCGTCGACCGCGCACTCCCCTTCTTCGAGACAGGAGAGGCAGCCGCGACAGGGGCATATATTCAAGTCGTTCAAGTAGAGGATGTCGACTTCATGGCGCTTTTCCCGCAAGCTGCGGGCAAAGGCGTCGACGAGGGCGTGGGTATTGCCGTCCTTACGAGGGCTTCCAAAAAGGACCACTGTTTTCATCGCGCGAGACCTCCTTTCTGACCGCCCTAGTATAAAGGCTTGTCTCTCGCGAGGTCAATACCTATTCCGACAGGGTGGCCGGGTCGCGGGCAAAAACGCAAGAGCAGGCGTGAACAAAAAAATATGCTCGGTCGTTTTATTTTTCCCAACAAAGTAATACAATTTACTGGTATTTGCTCCTGCGTTATGGTATAACGAGTAAAATGCATTCCATCAGCAAAGGGGAGAAGCCATGCGGGATACGGTGATATGCTTCCGTACGAGCGAGGTTTTACGCAAAGCGTTGGAAAAAGTCTCGGAAACGGACAGGAGGTCGCTTTCTTCTGTCATAGAGAATATCCTGTACGATTACGTAGAACGGAGGGAGCCGAAAGGGGTAAGCGAAGAGAAGCGGCGCTACCCGAGGAAAAAGATCTCCGCACCCGCCCTCGTTACCGACCTTGACGGGGTCGTGCACGCCGGGATGGTAAACGACGTATCACTCGGGGGTCTCCATATCTCGGTCCCCAACGAGTTTCAACAGGAAATACGGGGGGATTCGAAGATATCCGTCGTCTTCACCCTGCCCATGAGCGAAAAGCCTCTCACCATGCAGTGCGCACCACGGTATGTCCGTCCCAACGGCCAGATAAGCATCGGCGCATCACTGATCGATACCGATTTCAACAGTTATCGGACCCTTCAGAACTATCTCACGGAGTGAGCGAAAAAGATGCAAGGGCGGCGGGAATAACGACGGAACAACGATTGTGCGAAAGCGCCCTGCCGCGGGCGGTGACTAAAGCGTATCCGGCGGAATCTTTTAAGAAGCGCCTTTCCCTGTCAAACGATTATTCGAGAAAACTCTCCAGCCTTTTTCGCCTGGACGGGTGTTTGAGCTTTCGCAGTGCTTTTGCCTCGATCTGCCGTATCCTTTCCCTGGTGAGACCGAAGACATCGCCTACCTCTTCAAGGGTATAATCGGTTTTTTCGCCTATACCGAGTCTCATGCGTATTACCTTCTCTTCTCTCGGCGTCAGGGTGGAGAGCACCTTGTCTATCTCCTCTTTGCATGAAATGTTTACCAGTTCTTCAAAGGGGGAAGGTGATTTGGGATCGGCGATGAAATCGCCGAGCTTTGAATCGTCGTCGCCGATGGGGGTCTCTATCGATATGGGCTCGTTCGAGACCTTCATGATCTTCCGCACCTTTTCGAGAGGCAAGGCCGCCTTGACCGATATCTCTTCGAGGGTGGGCTCTCTTCCCAGCTCCTGAAAGAGGGAAATAGTCACCTTCGTGATCTTGTTCATCGTTTCGAGGACGTGCACCGGCACCCTGATCGTCCTCGCGTAGTCCGCAATAGCCCTCGTGATCGCCTGCCTGATCCACCACGTCGAATACGTGGAGAATTTATACCCTTTCTGGTAATCATATTTTTCCGCGGCCTTCATGAGACCCATGTTTCCTTCCTGTATGAGGTCGAGGAAGGAGAGTCCCCTGTTCAGGTACTTCTTGGCGATATTGATGACGAGTCTCAGGTTGGCCTTGATCAGCCGGTTCTTTACGACCTTCAGCTCCTCTTTCGACCAGTTCCATCTCGTGAAGGTTTGCCTCGACGGTCCGGGCTTCCTTTTCATCCAGGAACTTTACCCGTTTCTCCACCTTTCGCGTAATCTCTTCCAGGACCTTCTTTTGCAGGCTGAGGTTCGCCAGCACCTCTTCAGTCTTATTCTCCAGGTTCACGAGCTTCTTCTCGATCTGTCTTCTCGTGAACTCATCGGCCCGGGCCGCCTGGCCCTTCATCTCCACCTTTTTCTCGAAAAGGTTTTTCAGACTGTTGGCAAGGGCGATCGTCTTTTTCTTGTACTGCTCTTCGTCTTTCTTCGTGTAGTTCATCTCGTCGATGTTCTTTACCACATCGATGATGTTGACGGCGTCTTTCCTTATTTGAGCCGCCAGCTCCTGCAGCTCGGCAACTGCCTGAGACATTTCGAAGAGGAGGCTTCTGATCCTCCGTTCTCCCTCTTCGATCCTCTTGGCTATATCATATTCCTCGTCAGAGGAGAGGAGTGAAATTCTCCCGATATCTTTTAAATACGCCCAGATAATGTTGTCGGTCTTTTCGGTCGGGAAGCGCTCCGGCTCCTCCCACTCCCGCTGCTCTTCCTCTGCCGTCTCGATTTTCTCCTTGATGGTCTCCACGACGTCTATATTGGACTCCGACAAGAAATCGAATATATCCTCGATGTCCTCGGGCGAGAATATATTTTGAGGCAGAAAATCGTTTATCTCATCGGGCGTCAGGTAACCCTTTTCCATGCCGATGTCGATTAATGTCTTAATTTGGTCGAAGTTCTTTATGCTCATCAACTTTTCTCCAGATGCAAAAAAATGCCCTTTCTCGCAAATCAAGGGCATTCCCGCTGCATATTTAACCGCAAACTTCCTTTAAATATAGCACTTCCCCGGCGTTTGTCAAGGTTGCGCGTTCCTCTATCCCGCCTCTTTTATGCCCGACGCTTCCCTCTATTCGAGGGTTTTCCCGCGTTGTGCATAAGGAAGAATACAGGCTTGTTTCGATAACGGTATCCGATAAAAAGTATAATCCGTCTATTATACTATGGGCCGGAAATATTTGCAAGAATGCTTTTAGGCCCGGCAGCGACACAAGAGCGGGATTTTGCCTCAAATCCCGGAGTCCGGCGACAAAAAAATAATGGGAGGAGGATTCGCAAGCCGCAAGACCCTTCTCCCATTATCGACCTAAGAATGGCGGGGACGACGAGACTTGAACTCGCGGCCTCCGGCGTGACAGGCCGGCGTTATAACCAACTTAACTACGTCCCCGCTCTATTTTTGAACTCCCGCAAGGCGCCCAGCTTCCTGTGGTGCGCACGGCGCTTTCCTTTCTTCTCTATGGTAGGCGGAACAGGGTTCGAACCTGTGACCCCCGGCTTGTAAGGCCGATGCTCTCCCGCTGAGCTACCCGCCCGTATCCAGCAGTTATACCAGGTCGCCCGGCAAAAGTCAAAGGACATGGTTGGGGTCAACGCCCCCTCGATGGGCAAAGCCACGACCCACGCCCTTCGAGCGCGGGTCGCACCCGGCCTCCCCGCTCACAGTGGCCTAAGCGATCTCGGCCTCTTCTTCGTAAATAAGGATCGGCTTCTCGTGGTTGGCGATGACCTCTTCGCTTACCACGCATTCCTTCACATTGGCAATCGACGGCAGCTCATACATCACGTCGAGCATGACCTTTTCCATGATCGACCTGAGTCCCCTTGCCCCGGTCTTCTTTTTCATCGCCTCTCTGGCTATGCCGCGGATTGCCCCTTCCGTGAAGGTAAGCTTCACGTTCTCAAGCTCAAAGAGCTTCTTGTACTGTTTGACGATGGCGTTCCTCGGCTTCTTCAATATCTCGACCAGCACGTCTTCGGCAAGCTCGTCGAGGGTGGCCGTGATGGGCAGCCTGCCGATGAACTCGGGGATCAGCCCGTACTTCAGCAGGTCTTCAGGCTGAACTTCCCTGATAAGCTCGCCGTACAGCTTATCCCTTCCACCTTCGACGTCCACGCCGAAGCCGATGCCTTTGCTGCCGATCCGGTTCGCGATGATCGACTCAAGCCCGTGGAACGCTCCGCCGCAGATAAAGAGGATGTTTGTCGTATCGACCTTGATATAGTCCTGCTGCGGATGTTTCCTGCCGCCCTTCGGCGGGACATTGGCAACCGTCCCTTCGATGATTTTCAGGAGCGCCTGCTGCACCCCTTCGCCCGATACGTCGCGTGTAATGGAGGGGCTGTCGGTCTTTTTCGAGATCTTGTCGATCTCGTCGATGTAGACGATGCCTTTTTCCGCCCTTTCAATATTATAGTCGGCGGACTGGAGCAGGTTGAGAATGATGTTCTCCACATCCTCACCCACATAGCCGGCCTCTGTCAACGTCGTCGCGTCCGCGATGGTAAAAGGCACGTGCAGTATCTTCGCCAGGGTCTGGGCGAGCAGCGTCTTGCCCGAGCCCGTCGGTCCGACGAGGAGGATATTGCTCTTCTGAATTTCCACGTCGTCGAAGGTCGTCTTCGATTCGATCCTCTTGTAGTGGTTGTAGACGGCGACGGAAAGCACCTTTTTCGCGAAATCCTGCCCGATCACATACTCGTCGAGTATCCTCCTGATCTCGTGGGGCTTCGGTATGGAAGTCTTTATATACTCGAATCTCTCCCGCTTCGCCTCTTCCTGAATGATCTCGTTGCACAACTCTATACATTCATCGCAGATATAGACCATCGGACCTGCGATCAGTTTTTTCACCTCATCCTGACTTTTTCCACAGAAAGAACAATGAAGCTTCATCGTTCTCCCGTTGTTTTTCTTCATTACTGTCATGCTCTCTTCTCCACTATTTGATCTATGATGCCGTACTTTAGTGCCTGCTCCGCCGTCATAAAGAGGTCTCTCTCCGTATCCTGCCTGATCCGCTCCATGTCCTGTCCCGTATGCTTCGTGAAGATTGTGTTGATCTCTTCCCGCATCCTCAGGATCTCTCTCGCCTGTATGTCAATATCCGTTGCCTGCCCCTGGACGCCTCCGAGGGGTTGGTGGATGAGCACCCGGGCATGGGGAAGGGCGTAACGTTTCCCTTTGGCGCCGCCCGCAAGCAGCACGGCCCCCATGCTCGCGGCCTGTCCTATGCATATCGTGGCGACCTCCGGCTTGACATACTGCATTGTATCATAAATTGCGAGTCCACTGGTAATTATGCCGCCGGGCGAATTGACGTAGAGATAGATATCTTTCGCGGGATCTTCCGATTCGAGGAAGAGCAGTTGGGCGATGATAAGGTTGGCGACCACATCATCCACGGCCGTGCCGAGGAAAACTATACGCTCCTTGAGCAGCCTCGAAAATATATCATAGGCGCGTTCTCCCCGGCCGTCCTTCTCAATGACCATGGGCACAAGGTTCATTCTTTCTCCTTCACCACTGCCTTCTCCATGAGAAGGCCGATTGTTTTTTCGTGGAGTATACTTTCCCTGAGGTTCGACTTCAGGTCATATTTGTCGTAGAATTCTTTTATATAATCATAAGCCCTCTTGGTTTCTTCCGCAATTTTTCTGAGCCGTTCGTCCGTCTCGTGGTCCTCTACGCGTATCCCCTCCCGATCGGCGATCTTGCGCGAGGATCATGCCCATCCTGATCCGCTTCTCGGCCTCCGGCTCGTACTCCTTCTGCAGGGCGGCGTTAAAGCTCCTGTCCTCCTCATCGCTCGAGGCACCTGTTTTCATCCGGGACCGCGCCTCCTGCACGAGCGTCTCCACGCGCCTCGCAAGCAGCCTCGCGGGCACCGGGACATCCGTGTTGGCGAGCAGGAAGTTTGCTATCTGCTCGGTGATCGCATCCTTTCTCTGCGCCTCTTTTGCCTTTTCCAGCTCCTTTATCACTTCGGACCGCAGCTTATCCATATCCTCGAAACCGACGTCTTTTGCAAACTCGTCGCCCAGCTCCGGCAGTTTTTTCTCTTTGACTTCTTTTGCCAGCACTTTGAAGAGCAGCTTTTTCCCCGCTATATTTTTATCGGGATAATCGGCGGGGAAGTTAATCTCTACCTCCTTTTCCTCGCCTGCCTTCATGCCTGTCACGGCGTCCTCGAATTCCGGCATCAGGTTGGAGCTGCCGAGATCCAGGGGGTAGGCATCGGCCTTCACGCCCTCCACCGGCTTGCCGTCGTGGAAGGCCTCATAGCGGATGATCACGAAATCGCCTTTTCGGGCAGCCTCGCCCTACGGGCCTGTCGATCATCTCCGTGTGCATCTGCCGCATGGTCTCAAGCCGCCCGGCCACGTCTTCGTCGGTCACCTTGACCTTCTCGGCCTCGACCTCTATGCCCTCGTACGCGGGAAGCTCGAATTCCGGCACGGTTTCGCATTCCATTTTGTATCCGTACCGGTTATCGTCCTCCAGGAACTCGATCCTGGGCTCGCTCACCGGCTTGACGTCCGTCTCGGCAAGGGCCTTCTCCATCGTCTCTTCGACCATCTTCCTCTTCAGCTCGCCGTCGATGTACTCTTTATAGTAAGCCTGGATCACGGACCTGGGAACTTTCCCGGGCCGGAAGCCTTTGATTTTCGCGCTTTTCTTCAGCTCCTGGTATATCCCTTCGCGCAGCTCGTCGACCTTGGCTTCCTCCAGGATCACTTCGATATTCTTCCTGACCCTATCCAGACTTTCTACTTCTACTTTCATGCATCCTCCGCGATTTACCGAAAAGGGGAAATGGATCCGTGCGTGAACGTGTTATTATACCCGGAAATCGCGAAACTATCAAGGGAGGGTCGGACCAGGCCGGCGCGTTCCGCGTCGACGTGCGAATCACCGGCTAAAGAGGATGCCCTTGCCGGATCAGTCGCCCGATTTCTCGAAGGGGATACGGATTGCGGCGGCCGGACATTCCGCCGCGCAAAAGCCGCACTCCTCGCAAAATTCTTCCTCTATGCGGGCCTTCCCGTCCTCGAGCACGATCGCCTGCGGCGGACAGACCTCAAGGCATTTCTCGCACCCGGTGCAGGCATCTTCATCGATAAGGGGTATCATATCTGCATACCTGAGCGATAGCCTTCGTGAATGGCGTTATGGAGCCGCCTCGGCCGCCTGGCGTCGCCTATCACGCAGACTACCGGCGCGCAGTCCGCGAATAGGGCCCCCGCGTCGTCGGGGGCTTGCCTCAACGCCACAACGACGTCGTCGACCTCGATCACTTTCTCCCCTTTCGGCGAGGAGATGGAGAATGTCTTTCCCCTGCCCTTTCGCGATGTGCGCCCTCGTCAGGAGGGCAACGCCTCTCTCCCTGAAGAGCTTTAGGAAGCGCCAGAGGTAAAAGGGGCTCACGTCGCGGCCGAGCCTCCCCGATTCCTCGACCAGCGTGATGCGGTAGGCGCCCTGGCGCAGCAGATAGACGGCCACAGCCAGACCCACGCCGTCTCCTCCGACGATGAGCACCGCCTCGCCCGGGCCTCTTCCCTTGCGCCGATTATCTGCTCCGGGGTGAGGCCGGCAATGGCCGGCAAGGTCTTGAACCGGGCGCCCGTCGCGACGCGTCACCACGTCCAGATGCCGTTCACGCAGCATCTCCGGCGTGCATTCCTGCCCGAGTCGGATCTCCACGCCCGCTTTCCGGCACTCCCCCTCCAGGTAGCGGATGGGCCGGAGCAGCTCGTCCTCTCCCCGGTCGATCTGCGATGCGAGCAGTATGCTGCCGCCCAGGGACGTATGCGTATCCCACAGGAAGACGTCATGCCCCTTCCGGGCCGCCACCGCCGCGTACTGCAGGCCGGCCGGGCCGCCGCCGACGACGCCGATCCTCTTTCTTTTCGGCGCCCGCGCAAAACCGCGGTAGCCCCAGGGCTCTTCGTCTTTCGTGGCCGAGGGACGGCCTCACCGTGCACATGATAGGCTGGTGGTAGTAGAGGCGGGAGAAACAAAGATTACAGGCGATGCAGGGGATGATCTCCGCCTCTCTCCCTTCCGCCGCCTTGCGGGGCAGCTCGGGATCGGCTATCATGGGCCGGCATGCCTCCCAGAAATCGATCACGCCGTCCGCAATCGCCTTTTCCGGAATGTCGGGCAGAAAAAGCCGGAAAGCCATCATGACCGGCACGTTCACCGCCTTTTTCACCGCTTCGGCCACCCACAGCCAGTGACCCATGGGCACGTCTCTCGTAATGACGGATATCGAGGATTCATGCCAGCCGACCGTGACGCTCACGTAGTCGGCGCCCGCCTCTTCGGCGATACGGAAGCTCTCGATGCTCTCTTCCAGCGTATTGCCGCCCCGGTCATCGAGGATCTCGGCGCCGCAAAGACGGATCCCCACGGGCACCTTATCGCCTACCTCCGCTTTTATGCCGCCCAGGATCTCCACCATGAGGCGGCACCTTTCCCGCACCGTCTCTCCCCCGTACTCGTCCTGCCGTTTGTTCGTGTACCGGGAGATGAACGTCGAGATGAGGTAGCCGACGATGCCGGACAAGCTCGATCATGTCGTAGCCCGCCTCAACCGCCCGCCTTGCCGCCGCCACGTGGTCCCTGACGGCCTGCTTTATCTCGGCCGGCGTTATTTCGCGGGGCGGCTTGAAATAGGAAAGCCGCTGCGGCACGACGGACGGCATCAGGCAGTAGCCGAAGTCAACGCCGCCCTCCCTCCCGCAGTGGAGGACTGGCACGCCGCGAGCGCCCCGTTATCCTTTATTGCCTTTGCGAGCCGGCGCAAGCCCGGGGATGAACCGGTCGTCGGAGATGGACATGGTGCCGCGAAAACCTTTGCCTTCACCGAGCGTGTCCGGGTAGGCGCCCTGCGTCGTGACGATACCCGCGCCGCCGGCCGCCTGTGCCTCCAGGTAGGCGATCTCCCTGTCCGTGACGAAGCCGTCCTGGGTATT
>CAVSOX010000015.1:0-60000 GCA_963729685.1 uncultured delta proteobacterium
GAACATGTTTCGTCGTCTTCATGGATGCTGAAGGATCGGTGGCGGCCTCACCCGGAAACAAAAAATGTATGAGGCCCACTTCTCCACATGATGCTATCAAATTCCATTTCGTGTTACCGTATGCTAAAAAAATAATACGCCCTATTCGATATGTGTACCGGTGCTCGACATAGCGAGCGTGCTGTGCTTTACTCCCTTGATAGATTTCAACGTATCGGCAAGCCGTTGCGCCTCTACGGCACTGCCTCTGACCGCCACAATTTCCAGACAATTATCATGATCTAGATGTATATGCTGGGTCGAAATAATCACCTTCTGGAAGTGGTGCTGAATATGGGTGATCTTGTTCAAAAGGTCCTTGCGGTGGTGGTCATAAATCAATGTGACAGCTCCCTCAACATCGTCGCCTTCAACCCATTCCTTCTTGATGAGCTCCTGCCTGATAAGGTCTCTCAACGCCTCCGACCGGTTTGTGTAATTCCTTTCCCGAATATAGCGATCAAACTTTTCTATGAGCGTCTTTTCTAGGGAGACGCCAAACCTGAACAAACTAGACAAAACTCCTCCTCTGTATTACCAATTTCATAATAGTAGCATCAGGAGAAAATATTGTCAAAACAATAACAACCGACCAACAAAAATCAGTTCGACCGCGACCCGGCGACGTCATCTGACGAAACTAGATGCCTATCCCCTTAAAATGCCCACCTTGTTTGTTGTGGTGAAAATTCCCCGAAGTGTGACGCGGTTTCAGGACACTTGAGCTTTCTTTCCTGATGCTCTATTTCCGCAGGCGTTCAAAAACAGGCGTTCAAAAAACATTTGCAATTATCGGCCTGGCATGGTACAGAAGAGATGCGGCCTGCAGTTTTAACCTGTAAGGGAAGTGCAGTGAAAATCTGCCGCTGTCCCGCAACTGTGATGGGTGGAAAGGCCGGTACGGGTTCATGCAACCAGCCACTGTCCAGCAATGGATGGGAAGGCGTACCGGTAATACCCGTAAGCCAGGAGACCTTGGGTTAAATCGCGACGACGCTACCTTACGAGGCATAAGGGGGTGCGTATGAAATCCAACTCTTCGTGACTGCTCTCCTTTCTTTCATTACCGGATAAGCCACAACTGCCGGTCTCATGCCACTCAACCAATCTTTTGGTGTGGGACGGAGCAATACTGCTCCATAGACCCGGTAACACACAGAAAGGAGACTCTCTATGTCGAATTATTTCGTCAACTTGAGGAATAAAACGGGGCTTCCGGGCTCGCGAACCCAAACCGGCTCATTTGTCATGGCTCTCGCGCTCCTGTACTGCACCGGGGCAGCCCCTGCCCTTGCCGAGGAGCCTTACCGCCTTGACCAAATCGTCGTGACCGCATCGCGGGTCGAGACCCCGCTCGCCGAAGCGCCCGCCAACGTGACGGTTATCACGGCCGAACAGATCCGGGAGTCGGGCGCCCAGACCCTCGTCGATGTCTTTCAACGGGAGCCCGGTGTTTTTACCCAGAACGTGTTCGGCAATCCTAAAACGGCAACTATCGACATCCGGGGCTACGGAGAGGCGGCTCCCCAAAACGTCCTCTTCCTCGTCAACGGCAGGCGCGTCAACTCCATCGACCTGTCCGGAGCCGACCTCGCGCAGATACCCGTGGACGCCATCGAGAGGGTCGAGGTCTACCGGGGCCCGGCGAGCGTCCTTTTCGGCGACAACGCCTCCGCGGGCGCGGTCAACATCATCCTCAAGGCGGGAGAAGGCCCGCCCAAGCTCTCGGTGGCGACAACAGCCGGCAGCTACGGCTTCTTCAAGCCCGAGGTCATGCTCTCCGGCAGACAGGACAGGTTCTCGTACATGACCTTCGCTTCAGACCTCGATACCGACGGGTACAGGCACAACAACGCGCTCCACGCGAAGGACCTGTTGGGCAATTTCAGCTTCATTGTGAATGACAATCTCAAACTGAACCTGAGCACGGGCCTCCACGGGGACTCCTACGGCCAGCCGGGCCCGCTTTACTTGTCTGCCCTGCGTCAGGGGATAGTCGATCCCAAGGATTCCACCCACCCGAACGACACCGCCTCCACGGAAGACAACTTCTTCGATTTCGTGCCTGAAATCAAACTCCGTGACGACGTTGTCCTCTCCCTCGGGGCTTCTTACAGGGACCGCCATACCGCTTCTTTTTACGACTATGGCTCCGGCAACTACTACGACGCGAAGAGCCAGCTCCAAACCTACGCCTTCACCCCGAAGATGGTGGTTTCTACCCCGATCGGAGGCATGAAGAACGTCTTCGTCATCGGCTCGGATTACGACAGGTACTCGACGACGGTAAGCTCGTCAGGCATGTATTTCGTTCCGTCCCAGTCGACGAGCAACATCAACAAGAGGGACTTCGCCTGCTATGTGGACGAGAAGATATATCCGTTGCGCGACCTCGCCCTGGAGGCTGGCTACAGACGGCAAAAGTCGACCTTCGACGTCGACTACCGGGACTTCGTGAACCCCCTCCTCAGCCAGGTCGGCACGTCCGGTTACGAGAGGGATGCCTACCGCCTGTCCGCCAATTACGCAATCTTCGACAAGGCTAATGTCTTTGCCTCGTACAGCAAGGGCTTCCGCTTCCCCACGACAGATGAATTCGTCGTTTACGGGTACTCTCCGGCACCAGGCGTCTTTGTGCCTACCCAGCTCAACACGAGCCTTAAGCCCCAGACCACCCAGGAGCTCGACCTCGGCATCCGCTGGAATCCATGGCACAGGGTCTCGGGCGCTTTCACCTATTTTCAGAGCCGGAACAGGGACGAGATCTACTTCAATCCCCTCACGAGCGCAAACGAGAATTACGACAGGACAAAGCGGCAGGGCATCGAATCGACCCTCTTCTTCAACCTCGCCACAGGTCTCACGCTCAACCTCGCGTACTCGTACACCGAGGCCCTTTTCGACGGAGGGCAGTTCGGCGGAAACCGCATTCCCTCGGTGCCCGAGAACAAGGCCTCGGCCAAGCTCACTTATGCCGTCTCCAACTGGACGTTCAGCCTCGCTTCGGTATACACCGGCGCCAGGTACGCCATAAGCGACCAGGCGAACGCGCAGGATCAGCTTCCGGGCTACACGACCTTCGACACCTCCGTCGGTTACCGCTGGGACAGGCTGAGCGCCCTGTTCACGGTCAAGAATCTTACGGACAAGAGATATAGCCAGTACGGGGTCTACAGCCCCTATGTCAACGATATTGCCTTGTATCCGTCGCCGGGACGCCAGTTTTTCCTCACCCTGAGGTATACTGTTGGAGGGTGAGAAGGAAATGTCCTTTGCCGCTCATTACGCGAGGATTATATTTCTGCTGGTGTCTTTCCTGGTCGCGGGCGTGCCTCCGGCCCATGCGGCAGACCAGTCTGCGGATGCGGCCGGTTTATCCCCTCGCAGGATCATCTCCCTCGGGCCGACCATCACCGAGAAGCTGTATCTACTGGGCGCCCAGGACAGGCTTGTGGGCGTCACTACCTACTGCGAACGGCCTCCCGAAGCCCTCTCAAAGGAAAAGGTCGGGAACGTGACCCAGGTGAATATAGAAAAGATCGTCGAGTTAAAGCCCGACCTCGTGGTCGCCACGTCTCTCACGGAGCGGAGAGCCGTTCTCGGATTGAAACGCCTTGGCATCAGGGTAATCGTGTTCAATGAGCCGGGGTCTTACGATGAGATGAACCGGCAGTTTCTGGAGCTTGGCAGCATAGTCGGGAGCGAAAGAGAGGCGGAGGGTATCGTAAGGGCCGCAGAGCGCCGGGTCGAGATGATAAAGAAACGGATAGAGGGTCTCCCGAGGCCCAAGGTCCTTATCCAGCTTGGCGCAAAACCTTTGTTTGCCGCTACGAAAGATTCTTTCGTGAATGACTTCATCGAGCTTGCCGGCGGGACCAATATCGCCCGTGAGGCAAAAATGGGGTTCTACAGCAGGGAAGAAGTGCTGAGGCAGGACCCGGATATCATCATCATTGTCCTCATGGACGCGGCCACCGAGGTCGAAAAGAAGGCATGGCAAAAGTTTCAAGTCCTGAAGGCGGTAAGACATGACAGAATATTCATTATGGACCCGTACCGCATCTGTAGCCCGACCCCTCGGACGTTCGTCGATGCCCTTGAGGAAATGGTAAAAGTGCTGCATCCCGGAGCCTGAAGGAGGAACGGTTTGGAAAACAGATTCTTCAAGTGGCTCTTTACCCTGCTTGTACTGATCGCCATCCTGCTCGTGGTGTCGGCCTTCTCCCTCTGCCTCGGCCCCTCGGGCATGCATCCCGGCACGATAGTGCGCCTCCTGCTCGGGGGGAGGGGGACAGCTACCGACTACGCCATCCTTTTTGATATACGCCTCCCAAGGATTCTTCTCGGCTTCGCCGTCGGGGGGAGTCTCAGTCTTGCCGGAGTGCTGCTCCAGGCCATGTTCAGGAACCCTCTGGTTGAGCCTTATACACTCGGCATTTCTGGCGGCGCGGCCCTCGGCGTTGCCTTGGGCATGATACTTGGTCAGACCGGCCTATTTGGCGCTTACACGCTGCCTGTCTTCGGTTTTCTGGGCGCGTCCTGCGTAATCCTGTTTCTCTCCATGGGCATCAACAGGGCGGTCCTGAATCTTCAGGGCCTCCTTCTCACCGGTGTCATGATAAGTTTCATATCCTCTTCCGCCGTACTGTTGATCATGTCCCTCTCGCGTATCGAGGACCTCCACGGTATCCTTTTCTGGATAATCGGCTCCATCGGCGAAACCGACTGGCTCCCGGTAAAACTTGCGCTCGGCGCGGCCGTCTCCGGCCTCGCTGTCGCCTATCTCTTCTGCTTCGATCTTAACGCCCTGAGTCTCGGGGAAGAGGACGCCCTTCACCTCGGCGTGAACGTAGAAAGAACCAAGCGGGTGCTCCTTTTCCTTGCATCTTTCCTGACGGCCCTGTCCGTTTCCCTTGCGGGAGCCATAGGCTTCGTGGGCCTGGTTGTCCCCCATTTTGTCCGCATGTTTGCGGGGACCGACCATCGCATTCTCCTTGCCTCTTCATTTATCTCGGGCGCAATCTTCCTCGTCTTTTGCGATGCGGTGGCGAAGAGCGTGGCGCAGCCCGTGGAGCTACCCGTAGGGGTGGTGACCGGCTTGCTCGGGGGCGTCCTCTTCATTTACGCGATGATGAGACGGGCGAACATCGTGAGAGGCAAGTGATGTTGGAGCTTCGTCACGTCAGTTGCCGCTACGATGATCATTTTGTCCTCAAGGATATCAACGTGCGCATAGAAGACGGGGACCTCGTGGGCGTGATAGGACCAAACGGGTCTGGAAAGACGACCCTGATCAGGGCCGCTACCAGGGCGATAAAACCCGCTGAAGGCGAGGTGCTCTTCAAAGGGAAGCCACTCGGCATGTTCACCTTCAGGGAGCTTGCCCAACAGGTCGCCGTCGTGGGAAGGCTGTACGATCTCGATGTTCAAATGAGGGTCGAAGACCTCGTGGTTCTCGGGAGGATACCCCATAGAAGGGCTTTTCGGCTTATGGAAAGAAGGTCCGATATGGACATAGCCAGGACTGCCATGGACGTAACCGGTATCATGGCGCTCAAGAACCGTCTCGTGGATAGTCTGAGCAGCGGCGAGAGGCAGCTTGCCTTCATCGCCCGCGCCCTTGCCCAGGAGCCTGAGCTGCTGCTTCTCGACGAGCCCACCAGCCACCTCGATATCACCCATCAGGCAAGGGTTCTCGACCTGGTAAGAAAACTGAACAGGGATAAGGGTCTCACCGTCCTGGTCGTGCTCCACGATCTCAATCTCGCGAGCCAGTATTGCGACAGGCTATTCCTGCTCAGTGACGGTATGCTCAGGAAGGACGGCACGCCCGACGAGGTGCTGACTTATCAAACCATCGAAGAGGTATACCATACGGCCGTGGTGGTAATGAAAGACCCCGTCTCCTCAAGGCCCTGCGTATTCCTTGTGCCGGAGGATGCGATTGCCGGGGTGCAATGAGAGGCCGCCTGACGGGGTAGCCGGTGAGGGAATAGTCGAGGATGTAAACCGCCTTCGGCCGGACGGTCAATAATGAAACGGAAAGGGGAGACACATGATTCTTGGCACGTATTACAAAGGCGTTGAGATACACCGTGAAGAGAGAATAATTTACGCCCGCTTTCTCGTACCTCACCGGGTGATCTCCACCTGTCCGGCGGCAGGTGGCGTGCGCGACGATCTTGACTATCTATATAACCACCAATCCTGCGAGCCTGCGGGCCACGACCCTGCCGCGCTTCACCTCATCTCGCCGGACCCGAGAGGCTACAGGTCCCTGGTGTGCCGGCAATATCAGCTGCCCGACGACCGCTGCGCAACCCTCGGCACCGCCGCTAACATGCGTTACGCCGTCACCAAGGAGGCGCGCTTTCGCGACCTTGTCGTCGTCGCGGTCTGCACGGGCGGTGTGGAGACAAATGCCGGACGTGCGGGAGACCCGGCCGTGGTCTATGAACGCGACGGCACATATGAGAGGGTCTCAGGAGAGCGGGTGTCCCACGGCACCATCAACACGATGCTCTTTATCAGCCATGAACTGACGCCGGCCGCCATGGTGAATGCCGTCATGACGGCGACGGAGGCCAAAACCGCCGCACTCCAGGAACTCGATGTTAATTCCAGGTATTCCAACGGGCTGGCCACCGGAACGGGCACGGACCAGATTGGCGTGGCCGCTCGACTGGAGACGGGCACGCCCCTCACGAGCGCGGGAAAACATACCGTTCTGGGGGAACTTATCGGGAAGACGGTCTGCGGCGCGGTCAAAGCAACTCTGGCGCTGCAGGATTCTCTTACCCCCGAAAGCCGGCGGTCCTCGGTGCGCCACCTGGAACGCTTTGGCGCCAGTCACGACAGCATGAGGGCGTCCGTCGCCGCCCTTCTCAGCAAGGGCAAAGGGGCGCTGCTTGAGGCAAACTTCACGGTTATCGAACGGGACCCCCTTGTGGTGGCTGCCGTTGCCGCGCTCGTCCACGTACGCGATAAAGTCGCATGGGGTATTCTTCCCGGAAGCTGCGCGCCCGAGTTGTGGGCAACTTACGGCGCCCAGGTCGCCGCGGCAGTCTCAGGCATTTATGACAGGCTGCCCGTATATCGCGCCACACTGGCCGCGGCAGGCTGCACATCCTCCGACGGCGACCTCCTGAGCCTTGTGGAACAGGCTTTCGCGCTGGGGTTCCAGGACAAGTGGCCGGAAGAGACGGGCGGGAAGGAGTGAGGAATCGCCTCAGGTCGCGGAGCTTATCATCCCGATTGCATTCCGACCTGAATAAACGCAAACCTCTCGACAGAAAGGAGGTGAGAGCAGGCTCATCGACGCGGCGCATAATCAATTGGGAGATAAGAGTGTTGAGATATGTGTTAATTAACAAGCCCACAGGCCACCACCCCGCCGCGCCCCTCGGAGGTTTCCCACAAGAAGCATCGCACGGCACTTCGGCACGAGTCCGGGACCGCTCGCTTGAAACCATTTTCTGTCGCTTGCTTCTATGAGAAACCCCCTCATTCAAGCCCGAGGCAAACCCCCGCCAGAAAGCATCATTCACACCAACCCCTATTCTTACCATTTTATTCCCAAACGTGCCGATTCTATTGTTTCCGGGATCTCCGATCCGGCGCTCACCTGGACAGCAATATTACCAACATGCTCTATCCGGCAAGGATAGCGCCGCCCCCCGGCCCCCGTGCTCATTCTTCCGCGCGGGAGGCCGGAGGAGCGGCGCTACTCAGAGGCAACCAACGAACGAACCCCACAACCCGACCCGTGTAATCCGTGAAAGTCCACTTGTCGCCCTCTACGGCCACCGTTGCAGGTGCATGGTACGTTTCTACCGCCGCAACCCCCTTTGACGCCCCAGGCGAAGCCGCAGCCCCAGGAGTCCCCTTTTCCGCCTCAATGGGAACGATACCCTTTTCCGTGATCTTCGCGGGAAGAGAGACCCACTTGCCCCCGGAGTAATAGCCGTTGCCTTTGTTCAGGTCAACAGCCTTTTCCGCAGACTTTTGAAAGCCCGCCGTAACGGACGCCTGATGTTTTTTCGACCCGAAAATATCACCATGCGCCAGGCCCGACTTGAAAAGCATAACGACCATAGCAATAAGAACAACGGGAATAGCGTAAAAGATCGGATGACGGAGGATATTAGTCGCTTTTCCAATGCCTTTCTCCTTTATGTCCTTTGCCGCGTAGGACTTGTAGCACTTGAAGATGACCGGATTATAGGTCTTCCGCTTGCGGGACAGGCAATTCCGCTCATCGTCCTCTGAATAGACGTACTCCAGATAGGACCGCTTCACCAACGACCCGACGAAGTTGACCTTCCGGCACCTGTGCGTCCACTCGATCAGGGACCGCACGTGACCGTCGAGCTTGTCGAGAGCCTGAGTGATAAGCACCGCATCATAGCCCTGATGCCTGTGCGTCGAACACCATTCGGCCATGACCTTGTTCGACTCTGAAGCATACGACCGCGACGACCACAGCTTATGAACCTCATCGATGATAACCACGGACCCAGGAGGCGCGATATCCCAAAAGTGGAGCGTCTTTTCCCGCGTCATG
Source organism: uncultured delta proteobacterium (assembly GCA_963729685.1). Lineage (GTDB taxonomy): Bacteria > Desulfobacterota > Syntrophorhabdia > Syntrophorhabdales > WCHB1-27 > BOG-1155. The sequence continues at coordinate 8,603 of CAVSOX010000015.1, forward strand.
TGAAACAGCCTGGACTCTAAGACTTCCCGGTCCACACCCGACACGAGAGACAACGCCACCCTGCAGGACTCATCGTCAAGCCCGTCCATATTGGTGTAGATCGTCCGGCCCTTCTTTAACATGTCGATCATGAGAAGGACCGCAGCATAGGACTTGCCGCCCCCAGGAGTGCCCGTGTAGCAGGTTATCATTATTTACCACCAACGACGGTGAGTCTTTCCCTTCTGAGGTAGTATGCAACCGGCATACCCTTACATGATTCATAATATTCCTTCAGCACTCCGGGCAGAAAGGACACGCCTATCCCAATCTTCAAATATTTTGCCAGTCTCTTGAAACGATAGAGACGTCCGTCCGCCGTTTTCAGGAGTCCGCGCTCCGTTTCCTGATCATATTCAGTCACCACGCCGTCCTCTCTCATCGAATCAAAAATATCTGCAAACGTCGCGTCCAACTCCTCTTTTGTCATGAATACCAACGGCATATCCCTGACACTCTCCGCCACTTCCTTAGACCGTCTATGCCTTTCCATCTTACCCCCCTTTTTCTACGTTTAAATTCTTGTCAGCCAGGACGGAATAAGGTTCAGCGTCATCCTTATGGCGATCCCCGTACCGATCATCCCCAGCCCGTTAGCTATGCCGCTTTGCTCTATCAGGTACGCCAGCTGGGGAGGGAGCAGCCCCCACGCCGCCGCCGTTTGCGTCGCAATGTTCCCCAGGTTAAGACCGCTTATGACCGCGCTCATGCACGTAAGCAGCCCGTCCCATATGAAGTAAAGGCCCATCTCCACGGCATAAATGACGCCCTGGACCAGCCATTGAATAGTCTGGACGATATAAGCCCAAAACTGATTCACGAACGACAGGAGCCAATCGAAACCCCATTGCATGTTATCCCCCTTTGATTGTCGCTATCTTGACCGCCACAAAGCCGCAAGTGATCTGCACCAGCCCGGAGAGCAGCCCGAAGACCGTAGAACCCCACGAGGAAAAGTCATAGGTATGAGAGCCCAGGTTACCCGCGTTAAAGGTATACGTCGAACCCCCGCCGGACCCAGGCGAGCCGAAAGCATTACCCCACAGACCGAACAGCCCCGTTGACTGGACCCCCGAAGCGAAGGTGTTCCAACGCGCCCCGAAGTCATTAGCCGTGGCCCAAGGCACCGTTGTTAAGGTCCCCGAATAAGCAGGGTCCGTGTAAGGTTGTTGCTGTGCGTCAGCTGATGACGTGCCGGCAGCCGGAGGCGTTGAGGTAATCGCCCCCGAGGAAGGCAGGTTAGCGGTAGCCACGTTCACCGCTTCAGCGCCAGGAGTAGTGGCCCCCGTTGTAGGAGTGGCCGGAATAGTGGTATCAATCACCGACCCCGTTGTCGGAGGCGCGGACGTTCGATCCGTCACGGTAGGAGTAGCGGCAGGGTTAAGCACCCCAGGAATTCCCTTGTGTAAAATATCCTCGGCCTCATCCGCCGCCCCGATAGCAAGGGAGTTGCCCGCCGTCAGATCCGTAGTCACCTTATTGACCAGGTCCGTAGTCGTGGCAACCACCGGAGGCGGAGGTTGATTGTTGTTCGTTATGACTTGCTCACCGGCCGTGTTAGGCCCGCAATAGCCCACCGAACCCGTGACAGCCCCGTTCGTTTTCGGACCCGCGAACCCACAGGCCACATTGCCCGACGACAAAGACCCGATTTCACCCGCGTTCGCATAACCGCCCGCCGCAGCGTACCAGTTCCCTTCCGCTGTTTGCGCATCCGAATAGCTGTTATAGACGTTAATACCCGGTGACGAAAGACGAGCCGTAATTAGTCGCCGCCTGCGCCTGAATAGCCGCAAAACTGTTCGCATCCGCCGAACCCGACACGAACATCTTAGGCCCGCCCACCTGGATACCCCCGGACTTGTATATCTGTCCGTTCGACACGGACCACCCCGCAGCCCCGAGCGCCGTCATGTACGTCCGTATCGAATCAACCCCCGAATTGAAGGCAGGTTCAGCTATCACCATAGCCATGATGACCGCCCCCGCGAGGCCCCCGCGAATAGTCGCGGACAAAGCCACGTTTGCCACCTCGGTAACCCCGGCCCTCGATACCAGGAACGAAGTAACCCGTTGAGCCCCGACGTACCACCCCGGACCCATCCCCAGGAGGCCCACACCCCCGGCACCCACGAGTTGAGCCGGCGAGCTCACCGGCATAAGGACCAACGCCGCCCCGAGGATAGCGAGCGCTGCCCGACCTCGAACCCCCGCAAACGGCTTTTTCCGCCTATGATAAGTACCCGACCCCCCCGGCGAAAACGCAGCCACGGGCCTTGTGCGGGATCTCTTTTTCTCCAGATCCTCGAAAATCATCCCGACACCCCCCGCTTAAGCTCTCTGCCACGCCTGAGCCACTGCCCAAGAAGCATCATCCCCTCATACGTTTTGAGGAACCCCGCCGCCCGTCTCAAGTCTTTTTCAACTATGCCGTGCAGCACCTCACTAACCAAGCTCGAAATGTTCACCCAACGAGGAAGCTCTTGGAGCTCCAACCATAGCGCATGATCAACACTCACGGTGACCGGATGGTAAGGCCCATCCTTTTTATCACGACGCCGGCTTTTCATCGCAACACCCCCAAATGATGACCGATGGTATGGAGCATCCCCACCATGAAAATCACGCCGAACATGCCCAGCCAGAACACCCACCGCCGAAACTTGTTAAAGTCCATGGTCACATCCTTTTCATGATCTTTGCCAGGACGAAGAACGCCCCCACCGCCGCGACGATAGGAACGATAATCGCACCATAGCCCATCAAGTACGTGATAAGACCCCCCGCGTCCACGCCACCGGGAAGCTGGAAGCTCCATGTCATAGCCACCTACCCCCCGCAGCCCAGGCGAACGCTAAGACCGCCGCCACGCCGCAGACGAAGGAGATTCCGCTTGACACCGTGTTCCCCGGAACCGCAGAAACGACCGACGCCGTACCCATGGCCGCATCACCCATGACCGCAAGATTAACCGTGGACCCGGACGGCGCGGGCACCTCAACGCTCACTTGGACAGACCCCACCGACCCGGGGCACGCATACGAGACAGGAGCCGACCCGCCCAGGACGGACCCGAAGGAATCCCCCGAACAAGTCACCTGGACCCCCACCGTATACGGAACGCCCGGCGTAGTGACCGCACTCGATACCCAGGCCAGATTAGACCCCGTTTGCGCGTAGCAAGACGAACCCGCCAGCAAGACCCCACCAGCACAAAGGCCCCAAGCTTGCCCATCCGGCCCAGGACATTCAACGCCACCGATACCAACATTCCCGCGATCCAACCGCACATCACAAGACCGGCGCCATAGCCGAACCACGTAACATCGAAAGTCATCATAGCTCGTCACCCCCCATGTCTTCATGAGTACCGATACCGCGAGCCTTATACGTCCTTTTGTTCGATTCTTTTTGATACCGATCACGAGCGTATTTCTGAAAATCGCCCTCAAAATCGATATTGCCGCCGCTTTCGCCCATATCCTTTTCATGCGTCAGGAAGCCAACCAGGACACCGACCCCGCACCCTATCAGAAGACAGCCGATTGCGGCAATGCAAACCGTGTACAGATCGGCAGTGATCCCGTTAAGCCCAGGCAGAGCCGCATCAAAGAGATCAGTTATCGACATAGTGAAACCCCCTTCTTAAGGGAACGGGGAGGCGAGGAAACCCCCACCCCCCCGCACCGAGGAACGACGCCGAATGAACGACCTACGCCCGGCGGACCGCCATCTTCACGAACTTATAGCCCATGAAGGCGATAGGAATGGCGATAGCCACCACCAGGAGCGCAACGACGTTTGTGGACGCCGTGGTTACCGCCGAAGTGGCAGCACTCCACACGTCCGCCGTACCATCCGCGAAGACACGCCCGCCGGCACAGAACATGCCGAGGACACCGATTGCGAGGCAAGCAAGCCCCCGCCCCATCCACTGCCAAACCCTTTTCATGATGGAACCCCCTTACACGAGATACCCGACGCATACGCGAAACGGGTTTACTGCCTTTCCTAATGCCCTGCAAGAACCCGGACGAGAATACCGATACCGCAGACGATCAGGCAAACCCCGACGATACCCGAAGCAGCGGACCCCACGTCCGTCGTGATCCCCGTGAACGAACTCGAAGTAATCAGAGGCGTCCACGTTGACCCATCCGCGAAGACCCGGTCCCCGGCCATGAACAGCCCGAATCCCGCAGCCCCCAGGATGTACCGCCACACCCTTTTCACGCCGATCACCCCCTCTGATCTGTCTCGATCACCGTGACCGACAGGCCCGCGCCCTGAGTCTTGCCGTCCCGATCCCTCTTCAGGTAGGCCATGGACTTGACCGGCCATTTCACTTTCTGACCCATATCGATCTTGCCGCCGTTGAGCACCTTCACGTCGAGCAATTCAGGTTTCGCCCCGGCTGGACTCTGCAGCACCGTCACCGTGCGGTAATGCTCCTCCGGTTTGCCGTCCCTCTTGATGCTCTTCTCTTCGATGTAAGTGACCGTACCCTCTAACAGCGAATACATGAACGCACCCCCTTAAAGATTTGGTCTTGCTCCGATAGGAGCCGGTCCCACACAGCCGCGCACTCCCAACCGATAAAACCCCGCTGTCTTGCCCATTTCCACGTGAAACCCCAACTCTTGATCTTCCGTTCGTAATACTTCCGAACGATCCGCAACACTTTACGGGCCTCGAACTCTTTGCATCTCAGCACTATCCTCCCTATGTGTTGAAGAAGCCCCCGCGTTGATCCCCAAAAGCGGCCGACCTCTTTGTACTCGTCAGGCACCTTCTTTTGATCTGCTTTCTTGAGATAGGAGAAGAGGTAACGAAGCAGCCTGTTCTTGTCCCCGTCTATCCCCTCGACCCTCGTACCCGCGCACAGGTGCTTTACGTCCCCGGACCCGACGATGTTGAACCAGTGCCTTGCAACCTCATCTTTGCGGACATAACCCGACACGAGAATATGGAAGTGAGGAGCGCCCCTTTTCTGGAACTCAAGAACCCAGCAGTACCGAGACAATTAAGGCGTCTCAGGTACTGTAGAAAGCTGTTCAGCTGCTTCTTGACGACCGTTCCATCGGCGCTATACTCGCCGGGATAGGTGAGCGTGATAAGACCCACCCATTCGCAACTGGCATTCTTTGCCATGAGCATGAACCTGCGAATGCTCGCCCTCGACCACCGCGTGATCTCACCCCGCAAACCACCCCCAGGCTTACCCGGTACCAGCCTGTCAAGGAACTTCACGACCAGATCGATTTTGTACTGGATTACTTGAATGTCGGAAACCGGATTACTATACTGTGGCTTGAGGGTCATCACACCTCACCTGCTTTTTGCCACCCGGTAGGCCCGCCAAGACTGGCCGGGTGGCAGGGTTTTTCTTACTTCACTTCACACCCTGTAAACGCAAAGACGCCGACTGTGCCGTGCTGACCACCCGCCCCGCTTGCAGCCATGCGTCCAAATCTTCCATGAAATAAAAGACCCGACCCCGCTTTACGTACTTCGGCCCCTTCCCCTCGCACCGCAGCATGGCGAGGGTCTTCTCAGACAACCCGGTATAGGCGGCCGCGTTCTTCACGTCCAGGCGTCCGTCCGGGTACATCATTACTTCTTTCACTTGTACTTGAATCATCTATGAAACCTCCTATGTATGTAACGACAACACAACGGTACTACGAGAAAATAAGTATTGCAATACAATATTTGTGCTGTTATAATTATGCAGAACTTCGCAGAACGTTCGACAAGGAGGACATACCATGACCCAGCAGGAGAGGCGAAAGGGAGGGGGAAGCAAGCTCTCCAGGTCAGAGACCGTGACCGTGCGGCTCGACCAGAAGTTGCGGTATCTGGCGGAACTGGCAGCGAGAAAGCACCGGCGCACCCTGTCCAGTTTCATTGAGTGGGCGATTGAAGACACTTTCAGCAGGATCATTCTCGACGAAAGCCCGGACCGCATAAGCTCGCTCGCCGATGAGGCGAGAGAACTATGGGACGTCGATGAATGCGACCGTTTTGCGCGGCTCGCGCTCACGCACCCCGACCTGTTGACCCATGACGAGCAGATCCTCTGGAAGTTGATCCGGGAAACCGGCCATCTGTGGTTAGGGCATTACGACGATGACGACCAGTGGACCTGGAACGTGCGCAAGGAATCCCTTATCTACGAGCGCTTAAGGGAGCTTTGGGACGATCTTCGCAGCGTTGCCAGGGGCGAGAAAGCAAGGGACACCTTGCCGGCAGTCAGTCAGAAAAGTTCACCACAGCCAGGCTATGAAGACGCGGAAGAAGACATACCATTATAAGGAGGCTTGCCAGCCGTTATGCGGCCCCTCCCTGTACCAAGTCCCGCGCCATGAAACGGACCATGTCACGGGCCTTGCACAGTCCGGGTCCTCTTTTGGGCTCTTTTTTCCCCGTACCTTGTGAGGGAAAAAAAGTTTTTTAAGGGTTAATAGGCCCAAAGGAGGACAAAATCATGATAGTCAAGGCAAGGAAGGCAACTATCACGAACCCCGCGACCGTGCACCAGGTCCTCTCAAAGATTTTGGCAGCGGAGAATGAGGTTGACCGCATGAAGGAGCACTTTTGGGTTGTAGGACTCAATACGAGAAACGCCATACAGTATATCGACCTCGTCAGCTTGGGCACTCTCAATGCCACCCTTGTCCATCCCCGCGAGGTGTTCCGCTTTGCGGTCCTCAAGGCTGTCTCTTCTCTGGTTATCGGTCATAACCACCCGTCAGGCGACCCCGAGCCCTCTGACGATGACATTGCTATGACAAGAAGACTCCTTGAAGCGGGTAAAATAGTGGGTATTGAAGTCCTTGACCACATCATTGTAGGGAACCGGAACAGCTTCTATTCGTTCAAGGAAAAAGGGATTGTATAGCACCGCAGTCCAGCGACGACACTTTTAAGGAGGCCCGATATGGCAAAGGCATTTAAGTCATTGACCCGCGAGGCTATGCGCAAGCTGAAGCCCGGTGACAGCATTAACGAAAACGGCATCATCTTTAAGCGCCTTTCCAAGAATGACGGCGTTTTCAAGGTAAATGTCATGATCGACGGCCAGCGCATTCACCGCCTCATCGGCAAAGAGTCAGACGGCACCACCCGCACCCAGGCAGAGGAGTATATCGAGAAGGTCCGCCGCGACGCCCGCGAGGAGCGCCTTGCACTACCGAAGGGACGCAAGATCGCCCTTGGTTTCAGTGACAGCGCAGAAAAGTATCTTAATAAACTGGAAGAGGAAGGCGGGAAAGACCTACACGCCAAGCGGTATCGCCTGAATCAACACCTTGTACCATTCTTCCGCGATACGCCTTTATCGAAGCTGAGCAGTTCTGACGTGGAGCGTTACAAAAAGCAGCGTTCAGAGGAAATCGCCCTTCCCGGTGGCGAGAAGCAGAAACCGAAGGACGAAAGCAAGCTCAAGACTACCAGCAAGGGGACCATAAACCGCGAATTGGCCGTTCTGTCCCATCTGTTCAACAAGGCCATAGAATGGGGATGGATTACAGCCAGGCCCGCCAGAATCCGCCGTTTTCAAGAAGGGCAGGGGCGAATAACTTATCTCACCGTTGACCAGGTAAGAACCCTCATCGAATGCGCCAAGCACGATCAGAACCCGCAGATATACCCCTTTGTCGTCATCGGCCTCGAAACTTCCATGCGCAAAATGGAAATCCTCAGAATCCGTCCTGAGCACATAGACCTTGACCGCCACATTATTTTCATTCCAAAAGCGAAAGCAGGAATGCGGGAGCAGCCGATTACACAGCATCTTGCGGATTTTCTCAAAGGTTACTTGGAAGCCCTTCCGAAAGGGACTCCCTGGCTTTTCCCTGCCGTCGCCGCCAAAGAAGGTCATACCATGGAGATTCGAAAGCCCTTCTGCCGAGTAGTTGCGGCAGCCGGGTTAGACCCGAAACAGGTTGTCCGGCACACCTTACGCCATACGGCCATTACCCATCTCGTACAGGCCGGGGTGGACCTACCGACCGTTAAACGTATCTCCGGCCATAAGACCCTGATAATGGTTGAACGCTACGCCCACCAGAACGGAGAGCACATTCAAGCAGCCATGGACAAGCTTGAAAATAGGTTCAAGTTCACCGATTAGGAGGGCTTTGCCCCTTCATTCTGTTCTATTGTGGCCGCCTTTGATGTATATTATCACTACGGACAAGGAGGCGGCCAATGGCACATAAGGTCAGCATTGTTATCGAAAAGGACGAGCACGGGTACTATGCGTATTCACCCGAGTTGGAGGGCTGTCAGACCCAAGGGGATTCCCTGGAGGAGACCATCGAGAACGCGCGGGAGGCTGTAGCCCTGTACTTGGAAACATTGTCGCCCGATGAAATCAGGGAGTTAGTGAGCAAAGAGATTCTTACCACTACGATAGAGGTACAAGTTGCCTAAGCTGCCCCGTCTCACGGCGGCCGAGGCGGAAGACATGCTGTTGCGGTCGGGCTTCAAGCTGGAGCGAAGCAAAGGCAGCCACCGAATTTACATGAAAGCGAAGCAGAGAATTATCATTCCCTTCCACGCGGGCAAGACCCTGCACCCCAAGATTGTCAATCAGGTTCTCAAAGCCATAAAGGGTTAACAGCGGACCCCGTTCTGTCGGCACAGCCGTTCACCGTCATCCGCAAGAAAACGCGTTTTTTCAATTCCGGCCTATTTTTTAGAAAGAACCTTTGACACGATTACACCAGAATTACACCAGCAAAAAAAATGGGGTCAGCAAAAACTCGCTAACCCCTTGATATCATTAATGCCGAGGACCGGAATCGAACCAGTGACACGCGGATTTTCAGTCCGCTGCTCTACCGACTGAGCTACCTCGGCACCAGCCCAATTTTAACCGCGATTCCGTCAGTAGTCAAGCCTTTCGTCTCCGGCCGGGCGCTTTTCGCGCCTGACTTTGTCGTCTTCGGGGCCGCAACATCCTCACATACAAAAGAGTATGCTGCGGTGTTGCGGCCCCTCGACTTCGCGTCATGCATCAAAGATCGCCGCGGCCGGCAGAAGGCCGGCTTTCTTGACCGTGACTTTGTCATCGGCCGGGCCGTGCGATCCTCATTTGCGTATTTCTTCTCAACGGATGCTTGTACCTTTAAAACAAATAGGCCGGGCACTACGTTACTTATAGATCATACAGTCCTGTCCCCGGATAAGGAGGGTCACTATGGCACGAACCGTGATGCGTCTGCCGAGGATATTCGTCGCCTCCCTCATCGCCGCCGTCTTCTTTTGCTCTTCCGGGGGCTGCGAGAGTAAGAAGGCCGGCAGCGGCGACGCCCGGGATCTTCTCCCCTCTTTTGCGGACCTGGTGGAGGCGGTGGAGCCTGCGGTGGTCAATATAAGCACGGTCAGCACCGTGAAGCTCCCCGGCAACCCCTTTCAGTTCTTCTTCGGGCAGGGGAATCAGGACCGGGACCGGAACCAGCTCGAGAACTACCTGAGGCGGTTTTTCGGAGACGTGCCGGACAGGGAGCTGAGGCAGCGGAGCCTCGGCTCCGGCGTGATTATCGACCGGACCGGGTACATCGTGACCAACTATCACGTGGTGCGGGGGGCGGAGGGGATCACCGTGCGCCTCATCGACGGCAGGGAATTCAAGGCCAACGTGGTAGGGAGGGACCCGAAGACCGATCTTTCCCTGATCAAGATAACGTCACCGGCCGCGGACCTCCCCGCGATCCCCCTGGGTGATTCCGACAAGATGCGGGTGGGCGATTGGGTCCTTGCCGTCGGAAACCCCTTCGGGCTCGCGCACACGGTCACCCAGGGCATCATCAGCGCCACGGGGCGGGTCATCGGCACGGGGCCGTATGACAACTTCCTCCAGACCGATGCCCCCGTCAACCCTGGAAACAGCGGCGGTCCCCTTGTCAATCTGCATGGCGAGGTGGTGGGGATCACCACCGCCATTGTCGCGACCGGGCAGGGCATAGGCTTTGCCATCCCGAGCAACGTCGCCAGGAACGTGGTCACGCAACTGCGTGAAAAGGGCAAGGTCGTGCGGGGATGGATAGGCGTCTCGGTCCAGGAGGTGACCCCGGATATTGCCGAATCATTCGGGTTGAAATGGCCGAAAGGGGCGCTCGTCGGCAGCGTCGATCCGGCCGGCCCCGCGGAGGCCGCGGGCGTGAGGAGGGGAGATATCATCGTGCGGTTCAACGGGAAAGAGGTCAGGACCGTCTCCGACCTGCCGATGATAGTCGCACAGACCCCTGTGGGCACAGCGGCGCCCGTGACCTTCATCCGGGAAGGAAAGGAAATAACGCTGAGCGTGAAAGTAGGGGAGCGGAGCGACGAGGGAGAGACGACGCCCGTCGAGAAGGCGGCTGCCGAGGAGTCTGATTTCGGCATGTTCCTCGAAGATATCACGCCCGTCCTTCAAAGAAAGCTGCGCATCAGGGACCGGCGGGGGGTTGTCGTAACCGATGTGGGCGAGGGGAGCGCGGCGCAGGAAGCGGGCATAGAGGCGGGCGACATCGTGGAGGAGGTAAACCGCACGCCGGTCCGGAGCGTGGCCGAATACCGGGCCGCCCTGGGGAAAGCGAAGAAAGGCGCTCCGGTCCTGCTCCTCTTGAAGAGGGGCGCGTCGACGTTCTATGCGTCCCTGAAGACGCCCTAGCGCCGGCCGGCCCTCTCCGGCCGGGCGCTTTTTGCGCCTGGCTTCGTCATCGCCCTCGCCCCGCATCCTCATGTACGAAGGAGTACACTCCGGTGCGGACCGAGGGCGATTCCTCGCCACGCATCAAAAATCGCCTCGGCCGGAGAGGGCCGGCTTTTTGCAGGTGTCTTTTATCGCGCCTCGCCCTATGCATCAAGAATGCCTCGGCCGGGCGACGGCCTTGGTGGCTGATTTTTTGTCCGCTTCCGTCGGGGTGCTTTACTGGCGCCCGAAAAGGGTGTTAAATAGACTCCATGAGGGTCACGTGTGCCATCGTGTCAGGGGGCAGGAGCAGAAGGATGGGGCGCGACAAGGCGACGGCGCTCCTCGACGGCAAGCCCTTGATCGCCCATGTCTTCGATGTGGCGAAGAGGGTATTTCCCGATATCATGGTGGTATCGAGCCTCTATACGGCCGTCGACGGGGTGGACGCGCCTGTCGTCAAAGACATCCTGCCCCTGCCGGGCTCGCTGACCGGCATTGTCTCCGCCCTGATCGCTTCCGATACGGAGTACGTCTTCGTTCTCGGCTGTGATATGCCTTTTGTCACGGCGGAGGCGATGAGGTACGTGGTGGAGGCGGCAGCCGGGGAAGACATTATCATACCGCGGACCGAAGGCGGGCTTCGAGCCGATGCACGCGCTTTACCGCAGGAGCTGCATCTCGCCCATGCTCACCGCCCTCGGCCGCGGGCATCTGAAGATCGCCGGCATCGTGCGCGAGCGTATGAAGATCGCCGATGTGTTCGCCATGCTGTCGGTGAAAATGCTGCCGCCGGACCCCGTGTTTTTCGACCGGGGAGTATCGGTCTTTACGAATGTCAACACCGAGGAGGACTTGCGACGTGCCGAAAGACTCATCCGGCGAGGTGACGATCGAGGAGATGCGGGAAGCGGACCTCGATGAGGTGGTCGGGATCGAAAAACGGTCTTTTGTCGCGCCCTGGTCGAAAAGACTCTTCCGGGAGACCCTCTCCTTCCCCCTGTCTTTCAATCTGGTGATAAGAAAAAAGGTTGACAACAAGGTGGCCGGTTATGCAAACTTCTACGTGATAGGGGACGAGGTGCAGGTCCTCAATATCGCCGTGGCGCCGGAATCGAGGCAAGAGGGTTATGCGACGCTGCTCTTGCGCTATGCGATTTGCGCATTGGGCGGCCGCGGAGGGAAGGAGTTCTTCCTGGAGGTCCGCGAGGGCAACACGGGCGCGATCAGGCTCTATGGCAAATTGGGGTTCATGAAGATCGGGAGAAGGAAGAAATACTACCGTGAAACGAACGAGGACGCGCTGGTGATGTGCCTTAAGGCGGACGATGCTCCGGATCGATGATCTGGAAGGCACGGTCCTGCAAAACAGGTGCGTCGTGCCCGGTCACTATCTCCTTGCCCTCAAGGCTCGAACGGCGGATGGCGGCCCCGAGGCCGGGCCAGTTCGTCATGCTCAAGGTCCCGGGCGCCGATATATTCCTGAGAAGGCCCTTCAGCATCTATCAGTACGGCAGGGGCGTGCTTTCGATCCTTTACAGGGTGGCGGGGAAAGGGACGTCCGCGCTCTCCGGTGCCGGTCGCGGTGAGAAAGTGAGGGTCCTCGGCCCCCTCGGCAACGGGTTTGCAGCAGCGCCCGGTCACGCGCCCGTGCTCGTCGCCGGGGGCATCGGCGTCGCCGGCATCCATTTACTCTGGACAAGAGTGGGCAAAAAGGGGACGCTCTTCTGGGGCTGCTCCACCATGAGCGATATGGGCCTGCTCGGACGGATCATGCCCCATGCGCCGCATGTCTCCACCATGGACGGCTCCTTCGGCTGCACGGGCAATGTCGTCGATCTGCTTGCTCAGCATATCGGCGGGATGAGGCGGCCCATCCAGGTATTCGCGTGCGGGCCGGAAGCCATGTACCGGAGCCTTGCGACCCTGCTCGACGCCGAGCGCGTCCCTTGCCAGGTGCTGGTGGAGGAGAGGATGGCCTGCGGCCTGGGCCTCTGTTTCGGCTGCGTGAGGAGGACCCTCGATGAGCAAGAGCCGTACAAGAGGGTGTGTAAGGAAGGACCGGTGTTCGACTTATGGCAGATCTCTCTGTAAGGCTATTCGGCAAGAGCCTGCGCAATCCGGTGATGAACGCCTCGGGCACGCTCGGCTACGGGAGAGAGATAGAGCCCCTGTGGCCCGTCGACACCCTCGGGGCCTACGTGTCGAAAGGCCTCTCCGAGCACCCCCACCACGGCAACCCCCCGCCGAGGCTCTGGGAGGAGAAATCGGCCCTCATCAACAGCGTCGGTCTCCAGAACATCGGGCTGAAGAGGTTTTTCGAGGAGGTCTTCCCCTTGTTCCGGGAGAGGGAAACGCCCGTCATCATCAACTTCTTCGGCTTTACCGAGGAGGAGTACGTCAGGGCGGCCGCCGGCATAAGGGACGATCCGCTTATCGTGGCGCTGGAGATGAACCTCTCCTGCCCCAATGTCAAGCAGGGCGGCATGTGCCTGGGCAAGCAGGCGGAGGACGTCTTCAGGGTCGTGGGGCGGGTGAAGGCGGCGACCGGCATACCGCTCTGTGCGAAGCTGACGCCCGAGGTGACGGACATCGGCGCGATAGCCCGCGCCGCGTATGAGGCGGGCGCGGACGCCATCACGGTCTTCAACACGCTGCCCGCATCCGCCGTGGATGTGGAGGCGAGGCGCATGCCGGTGAGAGGGGGCCTGTCGGGGCCGTTTCTGAAGACCGTCGCCCTCCGGGCGGTCGCCGACATCTCCGCGGCGCTTCCCGTTCCCGTGATCGGCACGGGCGGCATCATGGATTGGATGGACGCCCTCGCATTCCTCCTGGCCGGGGCCACCGCGGTCCAGGTGGGGACCGCCACGTTCGTCGACCCCTTTGCCATACCGAAGATCATCAAGGGCATCGGCACCTACATGGACAGCCACGCCATCTCAGGCGTGGACCAGATCAGAGGAGCAGCGCGTGCTCAGAATCGAGCCATATGAACCGCCCGTCGTCGCAGCGCTCGTCGAGGGCCTCAACCTCCCCCATCTCGTCGCCAGGGTCCTCGCCACCCGGGGCATCAGGACGTGCGATGACGGGATGCGCTTCCTCTACCCCAGGATAGAGCACCTCTCCGACCCCTTTTTGCTGCCCGATATGGAGGCTGCGGTAAACATCGTGGCGAGCGCGCTGAAAGCGGGCAAGCGGATCGGACTGTTCGGCGACTACGATGCCGACGGCGTGACCTCTACGGCCCTGATGGTCAATTTCCTCAAAGAGCTTGGCGTGGCGCCTGAGGTCTACCTGCCGGCGCGGTCGGAAGGCTACGGGCTCAACCCGGAGGCCATAGAAACCCTGCGGGACAAGGGGGTCGAGCTTCTCGTCTGCCTCGACTGCGGCTCGTCGAACGTAAATGAGATAGAGATGGCAAGGGACTTCGGCATGGAGACGGTCGTCCTGGACCACCATGAGGTGGCCGATACCCCATCCCCGGCCGCGCGCCCTCGTCAACCCCAAGAGAAAAGGGGCGCTCTTCCCCACGCGCGAGCTTGCCGCCTGCGGCGTCACCTTCTTCTTCCTTATCGCCCTGAGGAGGAGCATGAACAGGCTGGGGCTGCTCAAACGTCCGATCAACCTGAAGCGGCAGCTCGACCTCGTGGCCCTGGGGACCGTGGCGGATATGGTGCCGCTGACCGGGGACAACCGGGTGCTGGTGAAATTCGGGATGGAGATGATGCAAAGACAGCCGAGGGAATGGCTCAAATCGTTCTTCAGGCAGAACCTGATCTTCTCGCAGAAGCTCGACGGCTATGCGCTTTCCTTCATCATCATCCCGCGCATCAACGCGGCCGGCCGCGTGAGCCACCCTATGGCCGCCCTCGAATTCCTGACCGCGACCGGGGAGGCCGAATGCGCAAGGCTGCTCGAGGCGCTCAACGGGGCGAACAGGGAGCGCCAGGGCATGGAAGAGACCATTATCCGGGAGGCCCTGGGGATGATGGAGGGAGAGCCTCTCCCATCGAGGCAGACGGTAGTGCTCTACAAGGAGGACTGGCCCGTGGGGGTGATCGGCATCGCCGCCCAGAAGCTGGCGGAGAGCCAGGGGAAGCCCTGCATCATCTTTACGAAGATAGACGGGACGTGGAAGGGCTCGGCGAGGAGCGTCCCCGGTCTCGACCTCTACGGCACGGTGAGCACCCTTTCCGACCTCCTCGTGAAATTCGGGGGCCACAAGTTCGCCTGCGGCCTGTCGGTCGATGAGGCGAACCTGTCCCGCTTCCCGGGCGCCTTCGAAGAGGCGGTAAAGGGCGCGCTCAATAGCGGCGAGAGGACCATCGGCATCGACGCGGTCGTCGAGTTCGAGGAGCTGACAAGGGAGCTGGTGGAGTATATCGAGCTGCTTGCGCCTTTCGGGTTCGGGAACCCGCGTCCGGGCTTCCTGCTCGCGCCCCGTGCGGTCTCCGTCAGTAACGGGCTGATAAAGCTGGTCGATCAGAGGAACCGCGTCTGGTACGGGAACGCGCAGAAGAGGACGGAGATACCCGACTCACCCGGCGTGAAGATCGTTGCGTGCCCGGCGATAAGGGAAAAGCTGGGCGAAAAGTTCATACACCTGCATATCAGGGAGTTCGTCACCGGATAGCTATCGTCCCCCGGCCGGGCTATTTTTGCGCCTGGCGCTGTCGCCGGCGCGGGTCCGGGTCCTCATGTACACGGAGTACACTCCGGCCCGGACGCCGCCCCGGCTTCCGCACCATCCATCGAAAATCTCTCCGGCCGGGAAACGATAGCACCCAGTCACCCTGCCGGAAGGAGAGGGGGGATGAGAATCGTTGCTTCACTTGCGAAATGGTATAGAAACGTTCCAGCCTGAAAGATCATAAGGAGGTAAGGACGGATGGCGAAGAGAGAGGAGCTTGAAAAACTTTTTGCGCAGCATGGATTTACGGATTTCAGATGGCTCAAGCCAAAGGACCTGAGGGTAGCCCAATGGGTCCGCTTCAGGTGCATGTTCGGATGTCCTGCGTACGGGGTCAAGGGGACCTGTCCGCCCAACGTCCCGTCCATCGAGCAGTGCAGGGAGTTCTTTTCCGAGTTCGATGAGATCGCACTTTTTCATTTTCAGAAGGCACTCCGGGACCCGAAGGAGCGCGTGCCCTGGGGCAGAGAAACGAGCATGAGGCTCTTGAAGCTTGAAAGGGACGTCTTCCTGGCCGGGTACTACAAGGCCTTCCTGATCTCCTTCGGTCCGTGCGACCAGTGTGAGGAGTGCTCGGGCAACCGGATGGGTTGCAAGAACAAGAAGTCCGCCCGTCCGGGGGCGGACGCAATGGGGATCGATGTCTATGCGACGGCCAGGGACATCGGCTATCCCATACAGGTGCTGAGAGACTACAAGGAGACGATGAATAGGTACGCGTTTCTCATGATCGAATAGGGGGGCGGCCGGGATCTTTTCGCGCCTGGCTTTGTCATCGTCCTCGGCCCGCATCCTCATGTACGAAAGAGTACACTCCGGTGCGGGCCGAGGACGATTTCGCGCCATCCATCGAAAATCTCTCCGGCCGCGAAAAAGGACTGTACTCACTGCGAAGGCAATGAACTACCTCTTGTCTGCCGCCCAAGTCCACTTTTCGCCCTTGACGTTCCAGGCTTTGCCTTCCATGCGTGTGCCGGAGATTCGACCTTGTCTTTCGGAGTATTTTTTGTTTGTTTCCATGTAGATCGCATCTCCATCCTGTTTCCACGTACCATTCGTCCAAAACCCGGTCGGAGACTTGTAGTGCAAGGCGCCATCCGGCTGAAAATGGTATTCCAGGTAACGGCCATCGGAACCTGAACCAGCCCAGGTAGTCCCGGCGACGCTTGCAGCCGGAGAATTGTCCGGAACGGCAGGCTGTTGATTGGTCTGCTGTGCGGCAATCAGGGTCGGCAGCAGCATGAGAAACAACAATGCAAATATCGAACATCTCTTCATCTCTTCCTCCTCCTTTTGCAGCGCCCTATGAATTAATGTACAGTATACTCCAGAGAGTGATTTCCCTCCCTCGGCTTACGCCTCTTTCAGTATCTTGATGGAGCTGCCGTCTGTCAGGGCCTTTTCCTTTTCAAAGAATCCGGCCATGTGGGGCGCGGTGAGATGGTCGTGGAGGGCCTCTATGCTTTCCCACTTTTCGAGGATCGTGACCACGTCCTTATCGAAAACCTGCGGCGGCAGACCGCTGTCGAAATCCGTTGCGGCCAGGTACTGGACGCAGCCTTTCTCTTTTCTCACGAGGGGCGCGACCGATCCGAATAACTGAAGGAACTCGGGCAGTTTGCCTGCCTTCACGCGCACGGAGACAACGAGGTAAATCATAGCTTCCCTCCTGATAGTGTGTGTTGAGCATGTGCCGTCGACCCGCGGCCACGCCCCTATTGACTTATATCATACACGATTCATGCGAAACAGGCTATCTCGCAAGTACGGAGGTGCGCCTGATAATCGAGGTCGGACCTTGGAACATCCATGCACGGTTTTTCACCGCCCATCCACACGGCCTTCCCTGAAATCCCCTCATAGCGGTCGCCCTTCGCGGATAGATAGACGCCCTTGCCGGTCGGCTTCCCATCGACGAACGTGCCTTCACAGCGGTCGCCGCCGGCCGTGGCGAAAGCGCCCGTACCGGTCATTTTCGGGTCATTGACTTTGCATCGATTTGCGGCGAGGACAGGGCACGCAACAAGCACGATCAACAACGCCGCTAAAAATAGCTTCACTTCCTCCCTCCATCCGGTGGTTACTGCTGCCTCGCGGCTCTATCCCGGCTCGAATAGGGTCCTGTTTTATAAATAAGCACTGTTGCTCACGTCTACCATAGTCTTCCAAACACGGTCGCTGCCACGTTATACTATACGGATGGAAGACAGAGACATCGCGGTCCTTGAACACTGCACGCTTTGCCCGAAGGAATGCGGGGTGAACCGCATCAAAGGGGAGCGCGGCTTTTGCACGTGCGGGGCCGACTGCGTCGTCGCCCATTACGGCCCCCACTTCGGGGAGGAGCCGCCCATATCGGGGCCAGCCGGCTCGGGCACGGTTTTTTTCTCGCCGTGCAACCTGCGGTGTCTCTTTTGCCAGAACTACCAGATCAGCCAGCGTACCTCGGGCGAGAAGGTCTCGACGGCGCAGTTGGCCGATATCTTCATGGACCTCGAAAAGAGGGGCTGCCATAACATCAACCTCGTGAGCCCGACCCCCTATGCGCCGCAGATAGCCTCTGCCATCAGGCGCGCGAGAGGACGGGGCGTCGCCATCCCTTTCCTCTACAATACGAATGCCTACGAGAACAGGGAGACCATACGCATGCTCGACGGGCTTATCGATATCTACCTGCCCGATCTCAAGTACGCGGGCAGCGCCGTCGCTTCGAAGCTTTCAGCCGCGCCCGGCTACCCGGAGCGGGCCATGGAGGCGATCACGGAGATGAAGTCGCAGGTGGGGGACCTCGTCGTGGAGCGTGGCGTCGCGAAGCGGGGCCTGCTGATCAGGCACCTGGTGCTGCCGGGCGGTCTTGCGGGCACGAGAAGGCTCGTCGCATGGATCAAAAAGGCCCTCGGCCCTCAAACCGCACTCAGCCTCATGTCCCAGTATTACCCCGGCTACCGGGCGGATGCCTACCCGCTGATCAACCGGAGGATCAGGGCGGATGAATACTACCCGCTGGTCGCGCTCTTGAGGGAGGAAGGATTCGAGAACGTCTTCACCCAGGAGCTGGAGAGCGCAGTCTCCTACCAGCCCGATTTTAAGAAAAAGAAGCCTTTTTCAGACGAGCAACGTTGAATTGTAAGGGTTGAATGTTGGATCACGAAGAATAGGTCCTCTATGTCTTCTATGACCTATTCTTTTTCGAGCAGCCACTGCTCCTTCACGGCCCCGGCCTCGGTGAAAAGCACCGGCCGTCCCCTGTAGTACGCCGCGTCCGATACTTCGTAGGCCCTGACCTCGCCCTCGACTACGTCGTTCGGCTGAAGCCACCCCTTCCGGACCAAGCTCTTCATCGATCGGCCTTTTCACCATTGGCCCGTACTCGTAGAATTTTTTTATGCGCTCGACCTCTTCCGTCGTCAGCTTTTGAAGCCGTTTCTCCATGGTAGACTCGCTTTCTTTCCTCAAAGCAAGGGCGAGAGGCCCCGCTTTGAGGTCTTTCTGAGGAAAAAAGGTATAAGAGCTTGCACCCGGTTTGCCCCCGCATCCGTCACCGGCCAGGTTGTCATCGGGTGTAAAGCACGTTTGGAACCGTCAAGACTCACGGGTCCCGGGGCAGATACCTGTATGTCGCAGGTGAGGTGCGTACCGAGCGCGAAAGTGCGGCAGGTGAGATCTTGCGTGTCCGTCGACGTCAAGAGCGGACCGACGGACGAATGGATATGCCGGTCCTTTTAGCCCTTCACGCCGGTCGAGTCCGCCGGTATTCCTTGCCGCCTATTTTATCTTCTTGACATTTGATGCGCTCGGGCCCTTCGGTCCCTTTACGACCTCGAATTCCACTCTTTGGCCCTCGGACAAAGATCTGAAGCCGTCGCTCTGAATAGCGGAATGATGAACAAAAATGTCTCCACCCTCGTCCTGAGTGATGAATCCAAAGCCCTTCGAATCGTTAAACCACTTGACAGTTCCTTGCGCCATGTTCGATTGCTCCTCCATTTTTTAAGTTATGCAAGTACCTTGCTTGATGACCTTATCTCATCGGGCCGATTAAGTCAACAATTATCGTGCAGTTCAGGACCTGAAAAATAAGAAATAGCGGTTTTTTTTCACAGGGCCCCGCTTTCTTCGCGACATCCTGAGATGGGGATGGGTTCAACATCGGGTTGCGTCACAAGAAAGGATGTAGTTGTCGCGGCCGGGTCGACGACGGCATGTTCGGAACGATGAGATGTCGATGCACTGTGAGCCGTAGCGACCGTAGTCGTTACTTTAGTCAGAGGTCACGCCGGGGCCGAATCGCGATCCGAAATCCGTTCGCCTTTGACAACACCCTACGAATGGAACAAACTATATGATGGCGGGGATCAGGATCACCGGCGGAACGCACAAGGGCAGGCGGATAGCCGTCAGCCGGGACAAGCGGACCAGGTACACCTCGGCAAAGGTGAGGCAGGCCGTCTTCAACCTCGTGGGCGACGTCGCCGGTCTCGACGTGCTCGACCTCTTCGCCGGAGCCGGCTCTTTCACCCTCGAAGCCCTGAGCCGGGGTGCGGCCTCCGTGACGGCGGTCGAGAAGGCGAGGGCCACCGCCTTGTTGCTCCGGCTGAATCTTCAAGACCTCGCCTTAGATAAAGATTGTTTTGTCGTAAATATGGATGTAAGATATGCCGTGCCCATGCTCGCAAGACAGGGAAAGACGTTCGACCTGATTTTTGCGGACCCTCCTTATGAGATGGGCTATGTTGCGGCCAGCCTGGAACTGCTCGAGGCGCACCGGCTTTGCCGGGCCCGCACGGTCCTCGTGTTCGAGCATTCAAAGCGGGAGGGGCTGGGGTCCTCCCGGGAAGAAAGGCTTACCGTGCAAACCCACAGGTACGGCGATACGGCGCTGACAATGCTCACGTGCAGGTAGCGCATACCGTGAATATGAATCGTTTTCCCGGTATCCTCATGTTATTAAGGAGTGTGCGATGAAAGAGAAGATTGGAATCTACCCAGGTTCCTTTGACCCCGTTACCTACGGTCATCTCGATATCCTTGAAAGGGGACTCGCCCTTTTCGACACCGTGATCGTCGCCATCGCCTACAACATTCAAAAACAGGGTCTTTTCTCGGTGGAAGAGCGCAAAGACCTTATCCGGCGGTCGGTGGAGGGCAACGGCAGGGTCATCATCGACAGCTTCGAGGGGCTGCTCGTGGACTATGTGACAAAGATGGGCGCCAGGTTCGTTATCCGGGGCTTAAGGGCGGTCACCGATTTCGAGTACGAGTTCCAGATGGCCTCCATGAACAGAACCCTGAACGCCGAGGTGGATACGGTCTTTATGATGACGAGTAAGGATTATTTCTTCGTCAGCTCGAGGACCATAAAGGAGGTCGCGAGCTTCGGCGGCTCGATCGCGCAGTGCGTGCCGGATGTCGTTGAGGAGGCGTTGAAGAAGAAACTCGGCTGTTCATGAAAAGATTTATTCCTCTCTTCTTATGGCTGGCTCTCATGGTGCTCGTGGCAGCGCCGGGGTATGGCGCGCAGCCGGAACCTGAACAGGGGCTCAGCGCCCCCTCCACGAGCAAAGCTACGCCGGGCACCCGCTGACGGGTCGTTCCCCCTCACAAAAACAGTCTACGAAATCAACGTACACGGGGCCATCGGCCCTCCAGCCGCACAGTTTATCTCAGAGTCCATAAAGAACGCGGGCAGCGCCCGCGCGGCAGCGCTCCTCATCCTGCTCGATACGCCGGGCGGCCTCGATACGTCCATGAGGGAGATCGTGAAGGCCATTATGGAGGCCCCCCTGCCCGTGATCGTCTACGTGCACCCGTCAGGGGCCAGGGCCGCATCGGCCGGGACGATCATCCTGATCGCTGCTCATGTGGCCGCCATGACGCCGGGCACCAACGTGGGCGCGGCCCATCCGGTCAGTATGGGCGGCATCGGCGGTAAGGAGAAGATGGACAAGGAGATGATGGCGAAGGTCGTTCAGGATGCGCAGGCTTACGCGAGGAGCCTGGCCGCAAAAAGGGGGCGGAACGCGGAGTGGGCGGCAAAAGCGGTGCGGATGAGTGTCTCCATCACCGCCGACGAGGCCCTGAAAGACCACGTGATCGACGTGGTGGCGGGCAGCGTCGATGAGCTGCTGGCGCGGGTGAATGGGCGGGTGGTCGAGGTGGGCACCAAACGGGTCACGCTTGAGACGAAGGGGGCAAAGATCGTTGCGATCGAGACCCCGTTCAAGTACACGCTGCTCTCCTATATCACCGACCCGAATGTCGCCTACCTGCTCATGATGCTCGGCTTCTACGGCATACTTTTCGAGATATACTCGCCCGGCGCGGTCTTTCCCGGTGTGATGGGGACGATCTGCCTGCTTCTCGCCTTTTACGCATTCCAGACCATCCCCATAAGCTATGCGGGCCTTTCCCTGATCATCCTCGGCATCATCTTTTTCGTCCTGGAGCTGAAGGTGGCGAGCTATGGCCTGCTCAGCGTTGCAGGCGCCGTGTCGATTATGATAGGCTCTATTATGCTGATTGACCTGCCTTCGAGCTGGCTTTCGCTGTCCTGGCAGTCGATAGCGGCTGTGGTGGCGTTCTCTATAATATTCTTCGTCGGTGTGTTATCATATGCTGTCAAAGCCCAGTTCTCAAAGGTAAAGACGGGTCGGGAGGGGCTGATCGGAGAAATCGGCTCGGCAAGGACCGATATCTCTCCCACGGGCAAGGTGTTTGTCCACGGGGAGTTGTGGGACGCGGTGAGCGATACGCCTGTCCGGGCAGGTGAGCGGGTGAGGGTTGTCGCCCTGGACGGAATGCTGATGAAAGTTGAAAAAGCGAGCGAAGCGAGATGAGCGGGGACGACCCGCAAGCGGGTGCCCCGATGAGCTTTTGCTCATGGAGGGGGTGCTGAACCCCAATGATTGCCACGCCTGTCCGGGCAGGTGAGCGGGTGAGGGTTGTCGCCCTGGACGGAATGCTGATGAAAGTTGAAAAAGCGAGCGAAGCGAGATGAGCGGGGAGGCCGGGTGGCCACCCGGCAAGTGGCGGCCCGGCAAAGCAATATGGAGCCGGGTACCCCGCCCGTGGAGCCGGGTACCCTGCCCTTTGCGAAGCGGGTCGTGGCTTTGCCCGTCGAGGGGCTTTCTGAAGTCCAAATAACTGAGAAGGGGGGTAATAATGCCGATCTATTTTTTTGTCCTGGTCGTGGTGGTGATATTTCTCGCGATGGCGATCAAGATACTGAACGAGTACGAGAGAGGCGTGATCTTCCGCCTCGGTCGCGTGCTGGATAGACCAAAGGGACCGGGCCTCATCATCCTGATCCCGATCATCGACAGGATGGTCAAGGTCTCCTTGAGGACCGTCGTCCACGACGTGCCCCCCCAGGACGTGATCACGAAGGACAACGTTTCCATCAAGGTGAACGCGGTCGTCTACTTCCGCGTGGTCGAGCCGATGAAGGCCATTATAGACGTGGAGAACTTCCTCTACGCGACGAGCCAGCTTTCGCAGACCACGCTACGGAGTGTGCTCGGCCAGGCAGAGCTCGACGAGCTGCTCTCCCACCGCGAGAAGATCAACGAGCGGCTTCAGGAGATACTCGACATGCACACCGAGCCGTGGGGCATCAAGGTATCGAACGTCGAGGTGAAAAACGTCGACCTGCCCCAGGAGATGCAGCGCGCCATCGCGCGCCAGGCTGAGGCGGAGCGTGAGAGACGGGCAAAGGTCATCAGTGCCGAGGGCGAGTTCCAGGCGTCGCAGAGGCTGTCGGATGCCTCCGAGATACTTTCCAAAAACCCCATGGCGCTCCAACTCCGCTATCTGGCGACACTCGTGGAGATCGCGACCGAGAAGAATTCGACTATCATCTTCCCGCTCCCTATTGATCTGCTGAAGGTATTTACGGACAAAATGACAGAGAAGTGATGCAAGACTGGAGGGGACGACCGCGCAGGCACCCGCGCAGTGGGTCGCGCGAGCGGGTTTCCCAGAAATTTCAATGAAGGTAGGGATATGAGAAAACATCATGTAACGCAGCTTGTCATTCTCGTGTCGATTTTTTGTTTCTTCGTGACTGCCGGCGGGGCCTTTGCAAAGGCTGCCCCTGCAAAAAAGGGGCACCATGGGCGGTCCGCGGCCGCAGCCGGTCCACGCGCGGAAAAAGCCGCCGAAGAGCCGTGTAAGGCGTACGTGGTGATGGAGGCGTGGACGGGCAAGGTGCTCGAAGAGCAGAACATGCATGAAAAGCGGCCCCCCGCGAGCATGGCGAAGCTGATGACTGCCTGCATCGTCCTCGACAAGATCGGATCAGGGGAGGTCCACCTGACCGACAAGGTGACGGTATCGAGGGAGTCCGCCGCTATCGGCGGCAGCCAGGTATACCTCAAGGAAGGGGAGGTCTTCAGCCTCGAAGAGATGATGCGGGCGATCCTGATCGCGTCCGCAAACGACGCTGCCCACGCGGTCGCCGAGCTCGTTGCGGGGACGAGCGGGGGTTTTGTGGCGCTGATGAACGAGAAGGCTAAATCCCTGGGGATGAACGATACGGAATTCAATTCGGTCCATGGCCTGCCGCCCGGGAAGGACCAGAAGGAAGACCTCACGTCCGCTTACGATATGGCGCTTCTCAGCCGGGAGGTCATGAAATACCCGAAGCTTCTCGAGTGGACGTCGACAAAGACGGGCGAATTCAGGAACGGGGCCTTCATACTCAACAACCACAACAAGCTTCTTTCCAGGATGCCGGAAGTGGACGGGCTGAAGACGGGCTATTACCGGAGCACGGGCTACAACGTGGCGGCCACGGCAAAGAAGGGAGACCTGAGGTTCATCGCCGTGGTGATGGGGAGCCCCACGGCTAAGGCGAGGGACGGCTTTGCGGTGGAGAAGCTGAAGAAGCATTTCGCGGAGTATACCGTCGTGAACCTCGCGAAGAAGGGGGAGCAGGTCGAGAAAGAGATCGCCCTTCCGGACGGCAAGTCCCGGCAGATCAAAGGGGTGGTCGCGGCCGATCTGAATATTCCGTGCCTGCTCGCGAAGAAGAAAGAGATAAAGCGCGTCGTCTCCCTGCCTCCCAAGGTGAAGGGCGAAGTGAAGCAGGGGCAGAAGCTCGGAGAATTGCTCTTCCAGCTCGACAACGCGGTAGTAGGGAAGGTGGACATCGTATCGCCTGCGTACGTGCCGAAAGCGAACCTGTTCACGAGGCTTGTGCGAAAGACGGGTCTGAATATATAGGAAAGAGAGAAACTGTCCGTATGTTTACCATGCTGCAGAAAAGGGAGATCATCGTCGGTGTCACAGGGGGCATCGCGGCCTATAAGATTACCGAGCTGGTGCGCGCATTGACCAAGCTGGGGGCGAGCGTGCACGTGGTCATGACGAAAAACGCCATGGAGTTCATCACCCCCCTGACCTTTCAGACCATTTCAGGCAACCCCGTCACGTACAGCATGTTTGAGCTTGTCACGGGCGGCAAGATAGGCCATATAGCGCTTTCGGACATTGCGGACCAGATGGTGATAGCCCCGGCCACGGCCAACGTGATCGGGAAGGTCGCGAACGGCATCGCGGATGATTTTCTTACGACCATGGTGATGGCGACCAGGGTCCCGGTCCTCTTTGTCCCTTCGATGAATACGAAGATGTGGGAGAGCAGCATCGTCCAGGGGAACATAGAGAAGCTGAGGGAGAACGGGTACCAGTTCATGGAGCCGGCCTCGGGCGACCTGGCGTGCGGGTGGCAGGGAAAAGGCAGGCTGCCCCCGATCGACGATATTGTGGAGCAGATGGAGGACATCTTTACGGAGAAGGATTACCTCGATCAAAGGGTCCTGGTCACGGCGGGCCCCACCGTCGAGGCCATCGACCCGGTGCGGTGCATCACCAACCGGTCCTCGGGGAAGATGGGATACGCCATCGCCAAGATGGCAAGGAGAAGGGGGGCGGAGGTGGTCCTTGTGACGGGGACGACGTTTCTGCCGCCGCCGAGAAGCGATATCCGGGTCATCAACGTGGTGACCGCCGAGCAGATGAGGGGCGTGGTGATGGAAGAGCAGCGGCGGATGTCGGTGATCATCAAGGCGGCGGCCGTGGCCGACTACCGGTGCAAGGATGAAAGCTGCGAGAAGATCAAGAAGAAGAACGGCCGGGACGACATTACCCTGGCCCTGACGAAAAACCCGGATATCCTCGAAGAGCTCGGGCGGGTCATCGGGGACCGCGTCCTTGTCGGCTTTGCCGCGGAGACGGAAAACGTCGTCAAGAACGCCCTCGCCAAGCTGCAGCGGAAGCGTCTCGATCTCATCGTGGCGAACGACGTGTCGAAAAGCGGCATAGGCTTCGGAGCGGACGACAATGAGGTGACGATCATCGACGCGGCCGGCGGGGCGGTGCACGTGCCCAAGCTCTCGAAGGACGAGATCGCACAGATTATCCTCGACGAAGCGCTCAAGGTGGCCAAAAAGAAGAAAAAGACCGAAGAGGACTGGTACTGACGTTTTTGTTTTCGGACGGCTCCCCATGAAAGGCATTCTCATTTCCGCGGTGATCTTGCTGCTTTTTTGCCCGGCCCTCCTTTTTGCGAAAGAGGACAAGCTGGTCGGGGTAGTCGAGGTCGCGAGCAAGGCGATCGTCAACATAAAGACGGAAGAGGCGGCGAAAGGGCGGAACGACGCGAGGAGCACGAGTCTCTTCAAGCGGTTTTTCGCCTCCGACGCGGACGAGGAAGCGGAAAGCGTGGAGAATATCGGGTCGGGTGTGGTCCTCGACCCGAAGGGCATCATCGTCACCAACGAACACCTCATCTCCAAGGCGGTCACCATCCGCGTAAAATTTACCAACCGCCAGGAATACGAGGCCCATGTAATCGCCGCGGACCCGGAGCTCGATATAGCCCTGTTGAAGATCGAGGGCGAGAACGGCAAGGAGTTCCCCTTCCTGAAAATGACGAGGGGGAACCCGCGCGTAGGGGAGCGGGCGATTGTCATCGGCAATCCCTACGACCTGCCTACGTCGGTCACCACGGGCGTGGTGAGCGCGCTTCGGAGGAGCGTGAAGATCAACGACAGGGTCTACACGACCCTCATCCAGACGGATGCGGCCATCAACCCCGGCAATTCTGGCGGGGCACTGCTTGACGGAGAGGGGAACCTCCTGGGGATCGTGACGGCCGTTTACGAGGAGGGCAAGGGGATCGGGTTCGCCATCCCCATAGACGACGTGATGACCATGCTCCAGGAATTCCTCGAACACGCGGGCAAGCGCCCCATATTCGGCCTCTTTGTGGAAATGAGGAGGGGCGAGAGCAGCCAGTACCTTTACGTGAACGGGGTGATACCCGGCAGCCCGGCCGACGCGTCGCACATGAAGGTAGGCGACAGGATCATCGAGCTTGACAACAAGAAGATCAGGGAGGGGATGAAGTTCCAGAACCTCTTCAGGAAGGCCGTTTTGAGCGGCAAAGGCCCGCTGAAAGTGGCCAGGGGGAACGAGACGTTCACGGTCGAGACCGGCGAAAGGAGCGCGGCCTACGTGCCCACGCCCCTCGCCGAGCGCCTGTGCGGGGTCCGCATCTCCGATATCGAGGGCTACGCGAGGCTCAAGTTTAAGCTGCGACAGCAGAAGGGCGTGGTGGTGACCAAGGTGATGAAGGACGGTCTGGGCGAGCGTTACGGCTTGAGGCCGGGCGACGTGATCATCAGGATCAACAACGCGGAAGTGGCGGATAAGGGGGCCTTCACCAGCCTTATGGTGGAAGGTTTGCGAAGGAACTATATTCTCTACCAGGTAAAGAGGAACGACACGGTTTTCTTCCTCCCGATAAAACTCGATACCTTACTCTAGGAGGGATGATGGAAGCGGAAAAGGAGACCTCAGCGGGCAAGGCCAAGAAGGGGAAAGCGAAGCCCGACGGAGAAGACGCGGGAAAAGACCGGATGAAGGGATCGCCCGATAAGGAGCTTCTCTATGAATTCGGTTTTTCCACATTTATCCTCTCCCTCTCTACCTCGGCCCTTGTGCACCTCGGAGAGCTGCCGGACCCTTTAAGCAACACGAATGAGGTGAACCTGCAGCTCGCCAGACAGACGATCAGCATTATAGAGATGCTGAAGGAGAAGACCGAGGGGAACCTCACGAAAGAAGAAGAGAACCTTATCGAAAGCGTGCTCTACGACGTGAGGCTGAAGTTCGTCAACTCGTCGAAATAACCCCCCGGCCGGGGGCTTTTTGCGCCTGGCTTCGTCATCGCGCTCGTCCCGCATCCTCACGTACAGCAGTACGCTCCGGTGCGGTCCGAACGCGATTCCTCGCCATGCATCAAAAATCCCCCCGGCCGGGGGGTTATTTGTCGTCAGCCGGCTTGGGAGGAGTCATATATCGCGACGGCGTCTCGGCATGATGAGGGCCGCCTCTTTCTCGTACACCTTCGCAATAGCCGGTTCTCCCAGCTTCAAATAGATGTTGGACAGGTACAGCAGGGCATCCGTTTCAAGGTTTTTGTCCCCCGTGAGCTTGCAGACCTCCGCGCACCTCGTGTGGCGCGCGATTGCCTGCTGGTAGTCGCCCTCTCGCGAGAGGAGGACGCCTTCCACGTAGAGCACGTAGGTCAGCTCGTCGATGTCCGCCGCGTGCTCCTTGGCCTGCTGGATGAAGCCCATGGCGCGCTTCACTTTTCCGCGGGTCATCTCGAGGATCGCGTAGAGAAAGGCCCGGCACGACGGGTTCGCCTGGTCCATGGGCAGATCGACGATGCGGCCGACATCGATAGATAAGCGTTCCCGACCGACAAATTCATAGCAGGCGCGGATATCTGATAAGCATTCCATAGTTACTGATATTGTCGCCCTTCTCGTGGTTTCTCTTAAGGCGCGCACGAAAAAGGTCTTGATCATGAAAGAGACTAGGGGATTAGAGGCTCGAATGAAAAATGGAAAGCACAATACGTCCTATAGGTCCTCTACGTCCTATTCTTTTGGGAACAGGCGGTTGTATATCGTCTCCACCTGCTGCGAAATAGTGCTTGTCGTCCGTGATCGCGGTGATCTCAACGTCCGTGAGATACTTCTTCAGCTCCTCATCCTTTCTACAGCACTCGATGAAGTTGAGGCCGTCCCGGAAACAGGCCATGGCGATCGACTGCGTGATCTTGTAGGCAGCTTGCCTGGTAAGACCTTTTCTCACGAGACTGAGCATTATGGCCTCCGAATGATAGAGGCCCCCGGTAATGGCCATGTTTCTTTGCATCCGCTCCGGGTAGACGACCAGGTTGCGGAAGAGGCCGGTGATGCGCCCGAGCATGTAATCGAGCAATATCGTGCTGTCCGGGCCGATCACCCTTTCCACCGAGGAATGGCTGATGTCCCTCTCATGCCAGAGGGGGATATTTTCGAGGCTGGAAAGGGCATAGCCCCGCAGGAGGCGCGCTAGCCCCGAGATGTTCTCAGAGCCGATGGGGTTCCGCTTGTGCGGCATCGCGGAAGAGCCCGTCTGCCCGGTGTGGAAAAACTCCTCTGCCTCGCCGACCTCTGTCCTCTGCAGGTGCCTGATCTCCGTGGCCAGCTTCTCGAGTGACGAGCCGATAATGGCCAGGGTCGTGAAGAATTCGGCATAATAGTCACGGGGAAGGATCTGCGTGGAGATCGGCGCGGGTTTCAGCCCCACCTTGGCGCAGACGTACTCTTCCACAAAAGGCGGCACGTGGGCGTAGGTGCCGACAGCGCCCGAGATCTTGCCGTAGGAGACGCGCTCCCTGGCGGCTTCCAGCCTCTCCAGGCCCCTCCTCATCTCATCGTGGAAATGGGCCATTTTCAAGCCGAAGGTGATGGGCTCCGCGTGTATGCCGTGGGTCCTTCCGATCATCGGCGTAAACTTGTAGTCTTGCGCCTTCTCCCTGAGCACCGCCATCAGCCCCTTTATATCGTCTATCAGAAGGGTTGCGGCCTTCTTGAGGAGGAGTGAAAAGGAGGTGTCGAGAATATCGGAAGAGGTGACCCCCATGTGGACCCATTTCGACGCGGGGCCGACGGCTTCGGAGACGGCCTGGATGAAGGCCACCACGTCGTGTTTCGTCTCTTTCTCTATCTCCAGCACCCTGGCTGCGTCGACAGCGGCCCGCTCCTTGATAAGGGCCAGGTCGGCATCGGGGATCATACCGAGCCGGTTGTACGCCTCGCATATGGCTATCTCGATGTCGAGCCATGTGCGGAGCTTCTCTTCCTCTCCCCATATCGCGGCCATTTCTTTCCGTGTATACCGTTCGATCATGGCGTCTCCGGGTTCGTTTTTTTGTATATGGTAACCGACGCGCGGCGGGCTGTCAATCTTCGCGTCTCTTCTTCGTTTTGTTGTCGGCCGGCCGGCGGCATGGGAGGGATCGCGATCTGCGGCGCCCTGCTCGCCCTGCGCCCTCCGCCGTACATTCAGTACGGCTACGGGCTACAGGACTCACAGTGCATCCAAATCTCATCGATTCCCCCCATGCCGCCGTCCACCCGATCCGGCATCGAGTACAATTAAGATCGATGCCGGAATTAACGGAGCGTAAGAGGCGGTTGGCCCCGGCTTTCGCCGGGGCGACGACAATAGGAAGTCCTTATCCTTGGCCGGGTGTGACACAACCTAAAGAGTGCCCGCATTCGACAGGCTTTATTTCCAGGAATGCTCCGATCATCATTTGGTGTTCCGGCAACTTCACGGGGCAATATTGCGGCAACCAGCGCTTATCTGATTCTTCCTGTACTGCTAGATTTTGCTCGACCGAGATGGTGACTAGGGTTACAATTGGCAAGTGTGCGGGAGCGGGGAGTTTCGTTAAGCAACAAAATAACAACGTCTCCTTCGGGCTTCTAGGACACCCGTGGGAGACCAGCACTATCGAGAATTAGACCATTGATCAGATTCGGAGAGGAGGTCTTGCAATGGATGAGTTTCTCTGGGAGGGTAGCAGTGAGGACCACCTGGGTTTCGAGCCCGATAGCTTCATCGGCCAAGGGCAACGCCTACAAGGTCACCTGTGGTGGGTACGCACCCTTGCTTCTCGAGGCGGGGTTGCCGATCGACCAGCTTCGTATCGCAACCGACTTCTCCCTGAGCAAGTTCGCGGGGTGTCTCATCTCTCACTCGCACAAAGATCACAGCAAAGCCATACCAGCACTGCTTAAGTCGGCAGTCGACTGCTACATGAGCGCCGAGACGGCCGGGGAGACAGGAGCGTCAGGCCATTACCGCACCAATCTCCTATGGGCGAAAAAGGTCACCAAGATAGGAGATTGGGAGGTTACGCCGATGGATCTCGAACATGACGTGAGATGCTTCGGTTTTTACATCAAGGCACCGACCAATGAGCGATTACTTTTCATCACGGACACCGGCAAGGCGGAACCCCACTTTGACAGGATCGACATACTCGCAATAGAGTGCAACTTCATGGATCTCGCCCTCGACAATTTTAGCGGGGGAAAGACTATTCGGAAACGCGCCGGCGGCAGAGTTAGCAAAACCCACATGTCTCTAGAACAAGTCGTTTCTATGATCAAAGCCAGTGATCTCTCCCATTGCAGAGCGATATGGCTCCTTCACTTGAGCGAAACGAACTCCGACGAGGCGAGGATGATTCGAACCGTCCAGGAGAAGACAGGCATACCGACAAGGGCGGCCAAGACTTGATACGCGAGCTCGGGCGCGTCTACGAAGATTTGAAACGTTATGACGACGCCGTCGAAGCCTATCGCTAGGCAGACAAGATTCTTCCGGAGAATAGCTCGTCCGGGCAACTCGTCCGGGCCTCGGCTCTGGGGAACCTCGAACGGGCTTACGCCTTTTCCGGCAACAAGACGGCCGCCATGGATGTCGTTCGAAAACTGCGACGCCTCAACCGAACAGCCGCCGACGAGCTTTCGCCCGTAAAATGGGCAAGAGAGAGGCCCCAACGTCCACATTTCTTGTGGCATTCCGTGATCCTGGTCAAAATAGCCCCTACTCGACTCGTACCCATTAAAGGGCACCTGTCAAGAGAATAGTCTTTCCCGAACAAGAAAGGCCCCCCTTTCTTGCAGGTACGAGCCCACATGCCGAATTACCCGTCCTGGCCCTCTGTCCTTTTGTCTTTTCTCTTTTCGTGGTTAGCGGTCTCTTCCGCACCATGCACCCATCGGTATAGACGATCATTGTCGTCTTCCAGAAAATCGTATGTTCCCTGCCAGTCTAATCGATCTCACAGGACTCGTGGTTATTGGCCAACCTTTTATAAGCTCATGGCAGGGGCGGATGAGATGCCGGACAGCCTTCCGGCTATATTAGAGACTTCATCCTCCTTGTCCCGGAGCACCTCCTTTTCCACTGATTCTATTTTATGAGGGGAGAGGCTTCCAATTAGGTGCCTGGTTACGGGCCAACAAATCGGTCCTGGTTCACCTCTCCCCTGTCATTCCTTACGCGAAACGCGCCTGATCGTAGTCCACTCCATCCCGCATCACGTAGTACGATGCCCTGGCGAGCTTGTGGCTTACCGCCTTGATCGCGACGATCTTGTTCGTCCTTGCCGTCTTCCTTTCATAGAAACTCCGTATCGTCTCGTGATACCTTCTGGCAAAATGTGCCGCCTCTATGTATGCCCAGGCCAGATACTTGTTGCCGTTTCTGCTGTTTCCGTATCCCGTGACCTTCCCGTTTGAGGTCCGGATGCTCCTGATGCAGCGGCAGTAGGAGGAGTAGTCTCCTACCGTGGGGAAGCGATCGATATGACCGACTTCGAGCATGATCGTGAAGCCAAGGATCTGCCCGACGCCGGGCACGGTGAGGAGCTTCGCAAACTCCTTTTTCATTTTGAACTTCTTGGCAATCAGTGTTTCAATCCCGTCGATCTCTTCCTGGAAATGCTGAATAATGCCTACGCTTGACATGACCGCTACCTGCATCTCCTTATCGGGAAAGAGCGCCTTTACTTCGGAGGCTTTGAGCTTCTTGATGTCGTAGGTCTTCATCCTGATCCCGAGGTTCCTCGCGAGGATGTTCTTGACGCTCAACACATGGGATGTCCGGTGGCGGACGAGCTGGAGCCTCTTCCGGAGAAGGTCCCTGGTTGGCCGCTCTTCTTTCGGGTAGATGTAGCCTGTCGGAAGGATGTTCAACCTCAGGAGATTGGCGAGCCAGAGGGAGCTCCTTCTGTCGTCGACCTGCTTGAGCCCCTCGTACTGCTTGATGGCGGACACGTTGGCCAGGTGAACTCGATAGCCGGCGTTCATAAGAGCATCAACGAGCCAGTACCAGTTGTAAGTCGACTCCACCACCACACCCTGGATATCCTTCTTGAAAGGATCGAGGGCAGAGAGGATAGCAGGTACCTCATTCCTGTGCCGCTGTTTGTAGAGCACCTTGTTCTCCCCGTCGATCATCGCCACGTACGTATTTGTTGAATGAAGATCCAATCCAGCATACACTTCCATCAGGGCACCTCCTAAAGAGAAGATTTGGATGTCTTTTCACCATGGTACAACATCTCGTTTACCATGGCGAGGTGCCCTTTAGATGATTATCAGGTGTTGTGCGCAGTGTATCCTTTTTGTAGGACTCTGCCATACTCTTAAATCACGGGAAGGTATTTGTGTTCGGATAGGTTCTGTTTCTTTTTTCTGATTTCGTTCATTCTTTCAAGAATACCAAAACAGACGGCGGGAAGCTTCCTTTCCAGGGCACTTGGGGTCTTGTTCTTTGCAGACGCGAAAAAAACAAGACCCCTAATATCCCGTCCTTGGCACGGGAGGAAGAATTTCAGTAAGACCGATAGCTTGTCCGGCCTGCTTTCCGGGTGAATTCAAGTATTATATTAATGACATCCAAAAACCTTAATTTGTGAGATCGTGCAGCTTTTCTCTGTTCCGCCCGCAATTGCCTCAATCTTTATGGGTGCCCCGATATTTGTGATTGAAATCTGGCTGACAG
Source organism: uncultured delta proteobacterium (assembly GCA_963729685.1). Taxonomy (GTDB): domain Bacteria; phylum Desulfobacterota; class Syntrophorhabdia; order Syntrophorhabdales; family WCHB1-27; genus BOG-1155. Next base: position 41,938 of record CAVSOX010000015.1, read on the forward strand.
GTACACGAGAAGCAAAGGAACAAGGTGTATCAACACCAAGCGTAACTACCCTTTCAGGAAAGCCCAAGTCGGCCAAGGCTTTCTTGAACTCTTCGCTCGTCATCGAAACCCGAAACGCGGACTCGGTCTGCGCACAAGTAAGAGCTGGTATTGTCGAACCTGCTCGCATCGACAACGATTGCCCTGGGTGATACTCTCCCCGGATTGACACTGTGACTCTTCCGTTTGGCTCGACATACTCTAAAAGATTAACAGTTCCCCCAGGAGTGCCAGACGGGCCCAGGTGCTGCCGCCACCCACTCCCCTGTATATTGAGAGTAGACCCGCCGGGACCCGTAGAATAATTAACTGCTGTCCGTGGCTGTCCCCCTTGGGTTGAAGTCCGAGGCGGGGCAGATGCACATGCCGTCACGAGCAATACCATAATCACAATGGCTGAACGTCCCATTTTTCTCTCTCCTTTAGAGGCAAGAACCTCAGCTCTCTCCGCAAGTGTACAGCGACAAGTGCGCTTGCATTTCACCCCGTTTCATCCCCATGGTCCCAAAAGGCTAACAAGACCAATGCTCTGACTCGGCCTTTGTGGTTCCCCACTCTGGAAACGGCCATAGAAGTACATTTTATCACCACCCTTCTATCACGGATCGAAAAAGACATCAAGTTTTTTCTTCAGAAGAATATTGAAGAAGAATATTGAAATCCTTCATTTCAGAAAGAAGTGCTCGACGGCTCCCCCCACAGCCTATCGTGATTATTTTTGTCAGCAAACCGCATTTTGTGCCCTTTGTCATCTTTGGTTGTCACGCCTCCTTGTCATGCCTGGTTGTCGCCCCTCCTTGTCACTTTGACGGGAAGGAGGAAAAGCGGGAAAATGTTATGAGACCGGACAGTCATTGTGATAGGCCCTAAAGAGATGACATGGGTCGGCGGTTTGAGCCGGTTTCCGAAAGGTCCCGTAAACCGGTGCCGTTCTTTGACAATGTGAGTCGCAAGTGGCAGCACCGGGCCGCATCCGGCGGCGCTGCGCCTCCGGGCGGTCGTGGCCATTCATTCAACATTCGAAGTTCGACATTTCCTTTATGCACCCCCCCCCCCCCCGAAACCGTGCACTTTCGTGCACTTTCGTCAACCCCCTTTTCCGAAAGGCTTGCAGGAGTTGAGAATCCTGAAGAGGGCTACTGAGATGGTTCGCAAAGAATGCGTAGCGATGAGGGTAAAAGGAGGGTAAAACGCAGTAAAAACCACCATAAAAGAGTGTTTTAGCGCTTGTTTGTACACCCTTCCCTCGCGAGTCGGTCGGGTGGCGAGGAAGGTGAGGAGACGTTATAGGGAAGGTGGCGCGAAAGCGTTTTTCAGGCCGGACCTTTTTGAAAGACGAAGCCGTGCCAGTCGCCCATCCGATGATGCCGCAGGACGGGCAGCGGCGCGAACAGGGGCGTCACACCCTTCGCGTACTGCTCTTCTATCCCTGAGACGACAAGATATCCTCCCTCGGCGGCCAGTCCGATGATTTCCGCTGCCCGCCTGCCGAAGGTGGCAAAATCGAGGTTGGCGAGGACGACGTCGAAGCGTCCCCTGACCGCGGCGATGTCCGCGGCCACGATCAGGATGCCGGGGGTGTTGTTCAGGCTGCATGCCTTCCCGATCGCCTGCGCGGCCAGGGGGTCGTGGTCGAGGGCGGCGACGGAGGAGGCGCCGAGGAGCCACGCGTTGACCGCGAGCACACCCGACCCGGACCCGATATCGAGCACGCTCTTGCCCTCGATGGGCACATGGTCCATCATGCGTATCATAAGCCTGGTCGACTCGTGCCTGCCCGTGCCGAAGGCCATTCCAGGCTCGATCACGATCGTCCGACCGCGCTTCCCGGGCTTGCGCCAGGGCGGCAGGATGGTCAGGTCGCCGACCTTCACGGGCGTAAAATAGCGGCGCACGAGGGCGACGTAGTCCTTTTCCTCCTCCTCTTCCCTGGTAAGGAGGCGGACCGGCACGCCTGAATCGGCCACGTACGCGCAGAACCGGTCGGGGTCCGCCGGGTAGCAGGTAATCCGCACCCCGCAGGCCTCGTCTTCGATCCAGACCCCGCCGCAGAGCGCGTAAAACGCGGCATCGAGGACCTCTTCGGTCCCCTTGTCCGCATGTATGTCGACGCGCGTTACCACGGGAAGAGTATATAAGAAACCCCGCGCGGCTGCAAACGTGCGGGAGCAGGCCGAAATGGTAATGGTAATTATTGTTGTAAAAAGAGAATATTGGTAAGGAAAAGTGTTTCTCGCGGCGTCATACGCACGTTTAGGGGTTGAAATTAACCCCCCGGACACGGTATCCTTGATCGTGGAGTGAAGGAAAACGCGCGCATCACACAGATGAAAGATGAAGGGAGGATAGACATGAAGCGTCTCTTGCTCGGCCGGAGCCCGGTGTCCGCAATGTTTGTCGGCGTGGTGCTGTTTGCCGTGCTTTTTCTCGCCGCAGCCGCCTGGGCGCAGCACGTCCCCGCCGGACAGAGGAACATCATCCTCGCGACCACGACCAGCACGCAGGATTCGGGTCTGCTCGATGTGTTGATCCCGCTTTTCGAGAAGAAGACGGGTTATTTCGTGAAGACCATCGCCGTCGGCTCGGGCCAGGCCATGATGATGGGGCAGAAAGGGGAAGCGGACGTCCTGCTCGTCCACTCCCCCGACGCGGAGGAGAAATACATGGCGGGCGGCTACGGCGTCAACAGGCGGCTCGTCATGCACAACGACTTTGTCGTGGTAGGGCCGGCCGCCGACCCGGGGGGTATCAAGGGTACCAGGTCGTCGACCGCGGCGTTCAAGCGGATCGCCTCAGGCCGAGGCGCTCTTCATGTCGAGGGGGGACAATTCCGGGACCCACGCGAAGGAAAGGGCCATATGGAAGGCTGCCGGCATCAATCCTGAGGGGCAAAAATGGTACCAGCAGACGGGCCTCGGCATGGGACAGACGCTCAACGTCGCCTCCGAAAAACAGGTATACACCCTCGCGGACCGAGGGACCTACCTGGCGTTGAAAAAGCGGCTCGACCTTGTGATACTTGTCGAGGGAGACAGGGACCTGCTCAATATCTACCACGTGATAGAGGTCAACCCGGCCAAATGGCCCAAGGTGAACGGCGCCGGCGCAAGGGCGTTCGCCGATTTCATGGTGTCGCCGGAGACTCAAGGCATCATCAGGGAGTTCGGGGTAAATAAATTTGGGTCGCCCCTCTTTTTCCCCGATGCGGGAAAGCGCGAGGAGGACCTGGGGAAATAAGTGGACCTGATCGTCGACGGGATACGCAAGGCTTTCTGGCTCCTGGTCACGGGCGATCCCGAGGTCATGGGCATCACCCTGCTCTCGCTCAAGGTGTCGGGCCTCGCGACGCTCGTGAGCCTCGTGATCGGCATATCGACGGGGACGCTGATTGCCCTGACGCGCTTCCCCGGCAGGCGCCTCATTGTCAGTCTCGTCAACACGGGGATGGGTCTGCCGCCGGTGGTGGTCGGCCTCTTCGTGAGCATCCTCCTCTGGCGGAGCGGCCCCCTGGGCTTTCTGGGTCTGCTCTATACGCCGGAGGCCATGATCCTGGCCCAGGCGGTGATCGCCACCCCCATCGTCATGGGTATCACCGTCGCCGCCATCCAGCAGCTCCCGAAGGAGCTGAGGCTCCAGATCCTCGCCCTCGGGGCCACGAGGGCGCAGCTGGTGTGGATATTGACCAAAGAGGCCCGGCTGCCGCTCCTCGCGGCCGTCATGGCGGGGTTCGGCGGGGTCATCTCGGAGGTGGGCGCCTCGATCATGGTGGGCGGCAACATCAAGGGGTATTCCCGGGTGTTGACCACGGCGACCGTGATGGAGACGAGCCGGGGCAACTTCGACACGGCCATCGCCCTCGGCATCATCCTCCTCTTGCTCGCCTTCGCCGTCAACCTGGTGCTTACCTATGTCCAGCAGAAGGAGCGGCCCCGGTGAGCTCAGGCGGCGCAGTCATCGAAGGGCGCGGCCTGCGGGTGACAAGGGGCGGCCACGTGATCGTCGACGTCCCCTCCCTGGCGGTGGAGGAGGGGGAGGTGCTTTCCCTGATAGGCCCCAACGGCGCGGGAAAGACGACGCTCCTCCAGACCCTCGCGTACCTGACAAAGCCTTTTGAGGGCGATATTTTATTCCGGGGACGGAAGGTGGGGTCTGAGTACCCTGTGCTCGCCTACCGGCGCGCCCTCGCAATGGTCTTCCAGGAGCCCCTCCTCTTCGACGCCACCGTCTTCGAGAACGTGGCGTCGGGGTTGAAGATACGGTCCATGAAGAGGGCGCCCATACGGGAGGCCGTCCTGGAAAGCCTCGCCCGCTTCGGCATCAGCCATCTGGCGGACCGCTCGGCCCGGAGCCTCTCGGGCGGGGAGGCCCAGAGGACCAGTCTGGCCCGCGCGTTCGCTATCCGCCCCGACATCCTGCTTCTCGACGAGCCCTTCGCCTCCCTTGACCCCAGGAGCCGCGAGCCGTTGATCGAGGACATGCAGGCGGTTGTCAGATCGACAGGGACGACCGCCGTCTTTGTCACTCACGATCTGATGGAGGCCTTGCAGCTCTCCGACCGCATAGCCGTGATGGACCGGGGCAGGGTCCTTCAGGCCGGCCCTCCCGAAGAGGTGCTGAACGCCCCCGTGGACGAATTTGTCGCCTCCTTCGTGGGCGCCGGCACTATTCTCAAGGGGCGGGTAAAGAGAAGCGGGGGCGACACCGTGACGGTCTCCGTGTCGGACAGGGAGGTCGAATCGGCCTGCTTTTTTCCCGTGGGGAGCCATGTCATCCTCTGCATAAGGCCGGAAAACGTCACCCTTTCGGTGCAGGACGGGACCGCCCGTGAGGACGGCGGGCCGGTCACGAGCGCGCGGAACGTCTTTCCCGGCACGGTGACCAGGGTCACGCCCATGGGGTTCTACCAGAAAGTCAGCCTCGACTGCGGTTTTCCCCTCGTCTCCTACGTGACCATGCAGTCCCGCGAGTCGCTGAAGCTTGCGGAAGGGCGGCGCGTCACGGTCTCCTTCAAGGCTACCGCCGTCCATGTGATAAAAAAAGGGTAGCGCCCCTTAATTTTCTTTTGCGATTATCGATAACAGTATCATGCAGAGTGTGTCACTCAGAGAAGACGTGCTTGCAAAGGCGGAGTCGCTGAAAGTCCTGCCGACCCTCAACACCGTCATCGACGAGGTGCTCCGGGTCCTGGCGGACGAGAATTCGTCTTTCAACCGGCTTTTCAATGTGGTCAGGTACGATCAGGCCATCTCCTCAAAGGTCATCAGCATCGCAAATTCCGCCTATTTCGGCAGAGGGTTTCAGATAACCAATCTGGAGAGGGCCATGGTGGCCATCGGCTTTGACGAGATAAGAAGGATCGTCATGTGCCTCGTTTTCCTCAAAGAGATGCTCCACCAGTGGCACTTGAGCCAGGCAGACCTCGCCCTCCTCTGGACGCATACGCTTTCCGTTGCATGCGCGGCGAAGGTCCTGGCAGCGAGGATGATGACCGAGGATCGGGAAAAGGTGTTTACCGTATCGATCCTCCACGACATTGGGAAGGTACCCCTTTTCATGCACGGCGACCGCTACCGGAAGCTCATGGAGGAGGCGCGGCGCACGGGCACGGACCTCTGCTCCCTCGAAAGCGCGGCCTTCGGCATCGATCATCAGGAGGTAGGCCAATTCATGGCGGTCAAGTGGAGATTCCCCCCGGAGTTCTCCGCGGTCATCCAAAAACACCACGGGAGGGTAGAGACAGGGGAGACCCTCGTCGACCTGGTCGCGAAGGCCGACAGGTTCATCGAAGACCCCTCAGCCGACCTCGGCGCCGAAGGAATTATCCTCCGGGGAGAAGCAAACTTGATAAAGGCCGAAACAAAGAGGGTCGGCGACCTCATGGGAGTGGCGTGATGGCAGTGCATCGAGCTCGGCGCCGAGTCCTTCCTCTTTCAATGGAACTTCTTCGAGCGGGCCATCAGCAACTACTCGATCATCCTCAAGATGTTTCAGCACATGGAGGCGGAGAAGGACCTTCTCGCCCACATGCCGAGGGTCTTTGTCGAGGAGACGATCTTCGATAGCTGCCAGCTCGTCGCGAGGGGCGACGGGACCGGAACGTATTTTTCCATTGACGGCAGTCTGAAAGCGGTGGATTGGGAGAAGATCGAGCGGCGAAAGGGGCAGACCTTTTCCCCTACCGTCATCCAGGGCGCTTTCGGCTACGGCACGCTCTACGTCTATCCCCTGAAGCGGAATATCCATGTCTTCGGCTATCTCCTTTTCGGGAAAAAGAAATCGATCACCCTCGACGCGAATACCGTGAGGGACCTGGAGCTGCTCTGCGAGATCATGAACCGCTTCATCCTGCTCAACATGCGCATAGATGAATTCAAGGCGGAGGAGGACGCAAAGGTACGCCAGCTCGACACACGGCTCGCCACCACGAAGACGCTCCTCGAGAACGTCATCGACCAGTTCCCCCACAGCCTGCTCCTCGTCGACGCGAAGGGGAGCATTTGTTTCGCCAACAGGACCGCGAAGGGCGAGTTTATGGGGGAAAAGGACCTCGTCGGGGAGCGGATCGAGGACGTGCTGGGCGGGATCGAAAAGGTGCTCCTCGGGAAAGACCAGATCCTCCGGGGAGAGCTGCACCACAGGCGCGGCGACGAGTACAAGCTTTACAGCCTGGAGAGCTACCCCATAAAGGACGGCAAAGGCAGGACCGTCTTCAAGAGCCTCGTGCTCAAGGACGTTGTCGACGAGAGGGTCGAGGAGGAAGAGAACACCTACAAAGGCAGGATGGAGAGCATAGGCAAGCTTGCGGGCGGCGTCGCCCACGATTTCAATAACGTGCTGACGGGGATACTCGGCTATGCCTCCCTGATGAAAAAGATGGCGCCCCAGGAAGGGCCCCTGGGCAGGTACGCGGAGGTCATCGAAGCTTCCGCGAAAAGGGCGGCCACCCTGACGGAGCACCTCCTCAATTTCTCGAGAAGGCAAAAGACGAAGACGGTCGATGTCGTGGACCTGAACTCGCTCCTCGGCGATGTGCTGTTTCTCGTGCGGGAAAGCTTCAGGGCCATCAACGTGGAGAAGGAGCTCGATACGTCGCTGCCGCGCATCAGGGGCGATGCGGGCGAGCTGCAGCACGTCTTCCTCAACCTGTGCGTCAACGCCAAGGACGCCATGCCGGAGGGCGGCACGCTGACGATAAAGACGTCGCGGGAGGCGGGCGGCGACAGTGGCGGATTCGCGGTAGTGAAGATCAGCGATACAGGATCCGGCATCGACGAAGACTGCCGGAGCCGGGTCTTCGAGCCCTACTTCACGACAAAAACAGAGAACAAGAAGCTGGGCATGGGGCTCTACCTGGTCCAGAAAACGGTAAAGCGCCACGGCGGCTTTATCGAGCTGGAAAGCGGACCCGAGACCGGGACGACCTTCACCCTCTATTTTCCGTTCACGGAATCCGTGGACGAGCCCCTGAAAGAGTTTACCCGGCACGCGCCGGACTCCAGGAAAAGGACGATACTGGTCGTCGATGACGAGGAGGTCGTAAGGGACCTGCTCGCAGGTCTCCTTAGCCAGGAAGGCTATGAGGTGCTGCGGGCGGAGGACGGGACGACAGCCGTTGCCCTCTTCGAAAGCAGGGCGGCGTCGATAGACCTGGTGATCCTCGATATGATAATGCCACGTATGAAGGGAGAAGAAGTGCTGGCAAGGCTGAGAAGCATGCCGCTCTCTCCGAAGGTCGTGATATCGAGCGGCTTCATGACCGAGGAACAGCGTGGCAAGCTGAAGGACTACGGGGTCGACGGCTTCCTCGACAAGCCCTACGGCGAAGAGGACGCGCTCAAAGTAGTGAGGTCGGTCCTGGCGAAGGATCAGCCCGTTTTTTCTTGATTTGACCCGCGGCCGGGTGAATAATGAAGTGATACGGGAATCATGGCCGCTTCCTCCCAAAAGATCGGACAAGACACATCCATTCTGTTTCTCCCGGTTATCGTCAATGGCGTATCCTCTCTGTCGGTCAATAATTTCAACCAAACCTTATCAGTTGCGTTTTCGGCTCGTCGTATTCACGGCAGGCTTATCCTCGGCAGCATTAACGTGAGGGGGTTCATATGAAGTATCAGGTCGGCAGGGTGGGCAGGTGTGTGGTGGCGCGCTTCGACCACGGGGATGATATCCTCGGCGGTCTCATCCGGATTGCGGAGGACGAGCGCATCAGGGCCGCCGTCTTTTATCTGGTGGGCGGCATGACGCACGCCCGGATCGTGGTCGGGCCCAGGCAGGACGAGCTGCCCCCGGAGCCCGTGTGGCGCTCCCTCGACGAGAGTCATGAGACGGTCGGGATCGGGACCATCTTCTGGCAGGGAGATGTGCCGAGGATCCATTTCCACGGCGTCTACGGGAAACGGGACACGGTCAAAGCAGGGTGCCTGCGGGAGGCTGCCGAGACCTTCATCATCCTCGAAGCGGTGATACTGGAGATAGAGGGCGTGGAGGCCACACGCGGGAGCGATCCGGCCTCGGGTATGGTGCTCCTCACGCTGTGACGCAAAGAATATAGTGACGAGTGGGGAGTGACGAGTGAAAAGAAGAAGGCAGAGACGTGGGGGAAGAGACGGCTCACTCTTCACTCGGCACTCCCCACTCGGTTTTCAGCAGCACTCCACGTCGAGTGACCCGAAGGCGTGTTTAAGCCGGCCGATGACACCGTCGACGAACGCGCCGTCGAGCCACTCGTCGAGCATCAGCCTCCTGTAGAGGGCCTTTGTCTTCGACGGATAGTTCATGCCGTCTATGAGCACCCTCTCTACGTGCGGCCGGACCTTGTCTGCCAGGATCTCGGGGTCCATGGGGAGCACGGGGCCGATAAATGCATAGGTGGAGATGCCGTTCTCATGGAGCTTCTTCAGGGCCTCGATCCTCGCTTTTACAGGCGGCGCGCCAGGCTCGAACACCTTCCTCATCGCGTCATTGTCCGTGGTGACGGTGACCCCTACCGAGAGGTTGTCGAAGGTCCTGAGCAGGTCGAGGTCCCTCAGCACGAGGGGGGATTTTGTCAGGACATCGACGGGGAAGCGCCTGGCTGCCAGCACCTCCAGGCATCCCCTCGTCACTCGATACCGGGCCTCGGCGGGCTGGTAGGGGTCCGTCACCGAGCTGAGGATGATGGTGCCGGCGCCTGCCCTTCTCGTCTGCCTTTCGAGGAGCCGGGGCGCGTTGACCTTCACGTCGACGAAGCTCCCCCACGGCTCGCGGTGTCCGGTGAACCTCTTCATGAAGCTCGCGTAGCAATAGACGCACCCGTGCGAGCAGCCGACATAGGGGTTGACGCAGTAAGTGATCCCGTCGATGCCGGATTTCGAGAGGATCGATTTTGCCTCTATCTGTCTGGTTATCGTCACAGACTATTATACCATGACCGGTCCGTTCCCGTCGTGTCGGTGGAACTTTGTCTTGCCACTGCCTGCCCCCCATGGTAAAAGAGCAAGGGAGGTGCTTCTATGAGCAATCGCGTCTGCCCCTGGTGGTGCTGCTTCACCTTCGATAACCCGTTGAGGCGGCTTTTCCACAACCCCGAGGCGATCCTGTCGCCTTATGTCAGGCCTGGCTTCACCGTGATCGACATCGGGCCGGGCATGGGCTTCTTTACCATTCCCATGTGCCGCCTGGTGGGTAAGGAGGGGAGGGTCATCGCCGTGGACGTACAGCGGAAGATGCTTGACGGCGTCATGCGGCGGGCGCGTCGTCACGGCCTGACGGACCGGCTGGAGACGGTGCAGCCCTTGCCCGGAGACCTGGGCATCACCGAAAAGGCCGACTTCGTCCTGGCGTTCTGGATGGTCCACGAAGTACCCGACCGGGAGCGCTTCCTCAGGCAGATAGCCGGCCTCCTCAAGCCCGAAGGCAGGCTCCTCCTGGCGGAGCCCAACCTCCACGTCACGAAGAGGGCCTTTGACGTTACCCTCGGGGAGGCGAAGACAGCGGGTCTCAGGCTGATCGGTGCGCCAAAGATCGCATTGAGCAGGTCCGCCCTCTTTGCGCCTGCCGCAAAAGGCAAGCGCGCCGGCGCCGGAGAATAGCAAGGCGAATGCAAAAGTCTTTCGGGCGGCAAAGCGCGTAAGGCTTTTCGAAGACTCTCGCGGCCGGAGGCAATTTCGATGGATAGTCGCCGTAGATCGAGGGGTCGCGAGCCGGAGTGTACTGTCGGTGTACATGAGGACTCGCGGCGCCGAAGAGACAGGCGAAAGGCGCGAAATTAGCCCGGCCGCCCCCGTTCTTGTTGACATCGTTTCCGCCCTTGTATAATAATAGTCGATGCAGCGAAGATCGATTCCGGCCATCCTGGAGGAGATCGGGGCCCTGCTGGAGATCGAAGGAGATAACCCCTTCAAGGCAAAGGCTTACTTCAACGCTGCGAAGGTGCTGGCGGGCCTCGACGACCTGGATTCGCTTATCAGGCAGGGGCGCGTCAGGGAGATCAAGGGCATCGGGGAGACGCTCTCCGCCAAGATCATCGAGTATCACGAGACAGGAAAGATGGCGTATCACGAGGAGCTGACAAAGAGGCTCCCCGTCACGCTCATCCAGCTCCTGCAGGTGCCGCACCTGGGGGCGCGGAAGATCAGGGCGCTCCATGAGGAGCTGGGCATCACGAGCCTGGTCGACCTCGAATGCGCGTGCAAGGAAAACCGGCTCGTCCGCCTTCCGCGTTTCGGCGAAAAGACGCAAGAGAGGATCTTGCGGGGCATCGAATTCCTGAGACGCCACAAGGGGGAATTCCTCTTCGGGGAGGTCTACCCGCTTGCCGGGGATTTAGCACACTCGCTCGGCCGGGCCCACCCGGATGCGCTCATCGAGGTTTGCGGGAGCGTCAGGCGAAAGAGAGAGGTCGTCAGGAACATCGATATCCTGGTCGGCACGGAAGACCGCGCCGGCGTCTCGCGATATTTCACCTCCATGCCGCGGATGGAGGAGGTGCTCGCGGAAAGCGGGACGGAGACATCGATCCGGACGTCCGCGGGGATCATTGCCACGTTGAGGGTGGTGGACAAAGGGTCGTTTCCCTGCGCCCTCATCTGTTTCACCGGAAGCAGGGGGCATTGGGCGCGCCTCCAGGCCCTGGCGCAGGCAAGGGGTCTTGCCCTCAGCGAGGCGCGGCCTGTTCGAGGGGGAGAGGCCCGTGGAAGTGCAGAATGAGGCCGACGTGTACGGCAGGCTGGGCCTCTCATACGTGCCGCCCGAGCTGCGGGAGGATAGGGGCGAGATAGAGGCGGCCGCCGCGGGCACGCTGCCCAGGCTCGTCGACTTGGCGGACCTCGCCGGGGCGCTCCATGTCCATACCGACATGAGCGACGGCGTGTCCGGGCTTCCGGCCATCGCGGATGCGGCCCGGTCGATGGGCCTGTCGTATGTGGGCGTGTGCGATCACAGCAAAAGCGCTTACTACGCCGGGGGCCTTAAAGGCGATGACGTGCGGCGGCAATGGGCGGCCATCGACGCCTTCAACGCGGAGCACCCGGATTTTTGCTTTTTCAAGGGTATCGAGAGCGATATCCTCACCGACGGCAGCCTCGATTATGACGAGGAGCTGCTCGCGGGCTTCGATTTCGTGGTCGCCTCCGTCCATTCAGGCTTCACCATGAGCCGGGCGGATATGGAGGCGCGGATCGTGAGGGCGATGGACAACCCCTACACTACCATACTGGGCCATCCGACGGGCAGGCTCCTCCTCGCGAGGGACGGCTACCAGGTGGATATGGAGCGCATCATCGAGGCAGCGGCCGCCCGGCACGTGATGATCGAGCTGAATGCGAGTCCCTACCGCCTCGATATCGACTGGCGCCATTTGCCGGCCGCAAAAGCGCGGGGCGTCATGATCGCCATCGACCCGGACGCCCATTCCGCCGGCGGGCTCGGCGAGCTTTTCTATGGTGTCGGCATTGCGAGGAAGGGCTGGCTCGACGGCCTCCGACGTCGTCAATACGCGCGGCGCACCTGAGATCAGGGACCTCTTCCTGGAGGTGAGACATGCCAAAAAGCATTGAGGCCATTATCGGGAAGCTCAAACAGATGCACGGGGCGCCCAGGGTCGAGCTCACCTACCACAACCCCCTGGAGCTGACCGTCGCGGTCGTGCTTTCCGCCCAGTGTACCGACGAGCGGGTAAACCGCGTGACGGATGCGCTTTTCAAAAAGTACCGGACAGTGGATGACTACCTCAAAGCGGCGGAAGGGGAGCTGGAAGAGGATATCAAGCCCACGGGCTTCTACCGGAACAAGGCGCGGAGCCTGAAAACCATCGCGGCCGGGCTGAAAGGAAGGTTCGGGGGGGAGGTCCCCGATGATATCGATACGCTGGCGACGATCAAGGGCATAGGGCGGAAGTCGGCGAACATGATCGTGGGACTCGCGTACGGCAAACCCGCCGTGATCGTCGACACGCACATGATCAGGGTAAGCGGCCGCATCGGCCTCACCACGCAGAAGGACCCGGAAAAGATCGAAAAGGACCTTGAGGCCCTGGTGCGTGAGGCCGCCCGGACGGCCTTCTCGCTCCTCATGATCCTCCACGGCCGGTATATCTGCAAGGCCAAAAAACCGGACTGCCCCCGCTGTCTGTTGAAGGAAGACTGCGACTATTATCTCGCGGGAAGAACGCAATAGGTCCTATGAGTCGTATAGGACCTATTAGACCTATTAAAGTCATTGGTTGAGGAGGTAACCATGTCATTCGAGCGTGAAAGCTTATCGGGCGACGAGCTTGCCCGTCTCGCGGAGCTGGCCCGGCTGGCCCGGGGCGATATCATCAGCATGACGAGCGTGGCCGCATCGGGCCACCCCGGCGGGTCGTTGTCGTCCCTTGAGATGTGCCTCGTGGTCTTTTCGTGCGCGAATCTATCGGGGCCGGCCCGCGACAGGATAGTGGTAAGCCACGGCCACACCTCGCCCGCCGTCTATGCGAGCCTCGGCCGTCTGGGCCACCTGCCCGTCGACGAGGTGGTCGCGTTTTTCAGACGCGCGAAAAGCCCTTACGAAGGACACGTGGTCAAGGGCATCCCTTTCATCGACTGGTCGACGGGGAACCTGGGCCAGGGGCTCTCCGCGGGGTGCGGCCTCGCGCTTGCCGCCAGGGTGCGGCATGAGGACTTCCACGTCTATGTGCTCATGAGCGACGGCGAGCAGGCAAAGGGGCAGGTAGGCGAGGCCCGCAGGTTCGCGCACAAGTACGGACTTTCGAACATCACCGTCGTGATCGACGTCAACGGCATCCAGATCAGCGGTACGACCGATGCGGTCATGCCGGTCGATATCTGCAGGGATTATGCCGCGGACGGATGGGACGTCATCGACGTGGACGGCCATGACGCGGGCGCGCTCTACAAGGCGCTCCGGCAGGCGCGACAAACGGCAAACCCCGTCTGCATCGCGGCCCACACCGTGATCGGGAAGGGCGTCCCCTTCATGGAGGGGAAGGCCGAGTACCACGGCAGACCCCTGAACCGGAAGGAGATGACCGATGCGGCGGCCGCCCTCGGCATCGAGGACAGGACCGACTACTACAGGGAGAAAAGAAAAGGCGTCTGGGAATGGCGGCCCGAGGTCGAAACGTGCGAGCCTCCGGCGATCGACACCGGCGCGCCTTTCACCTACACGGACGACGACAAGATCGACAACAGGACCGCGTTCGGCAAGGCTCTCAAAGACATAGGAGAGCGGAACATCCCCCGGGGCACGCCTGTCTGCGTCCTCGACTGCGACTTGTCTACCTCCGTCAAGTCCGCCGAGTTCGCCCGCGCGTTTCCCGATTACTTCTTCCAGGGCGGCGTGCAGGAGCACAACACGGCCACCGTGGGCGGGGCCCTCTCCACCATGGGCATCCTCACGTTTTTCGCGGCCTTCGGCGCCTTCGGCATGGATGAGGTCTACAACCAGCAGAGGCTGAACGACATCAACGGGACGGACCTGAAGCTCGTCCTCACCCACCTCGGCCTCGACGTGGGGGAGGATGGAAAGACGCACCAGTGCATCGACTACATCGGCCTCAGCCGGGAGCCTCTACCACTTCAAGCCGGTCGTCCCGGCGGACGCGAACCAGACCGACCGCGCGGTCCGGTACGCGGCCGGGGAAAGCGGGAATTTCATGATAGGCACGGGCAGAAATCAGTGGCCGGTCATCCGCGCGGAAGACGGCGGACTCTTCTTCAGCAACGGCTACCGGTTCGTGTACGGGCGGATGGACGTGATCTGCAAGGGCACGGACGCGGCCATCATCGCCTATGGCGGGACGGTCGCCAGGGCGATAAAGATAAGGGCCGCCCTGCAGGTCGGCGCGGAAATCGGTGGCGGTCGTCAACATGGCCTGCGTCACCGAGATCGACGCGGAGACGATGGCCGGTCTCCTCGAAGTCCCCCTGATCGTCACCTACGAGGACCACAACCCGGAAACGGGCATCGGCCCGTCGATTGCGACCTGGCTTCTCGACCACGGGTACAGGGGGCGGATGGCGCGCTTCGGCGTCAAGGAGTACGGTCTCTCCGGCGAGACGGAAGAAATTCTCAAGGCAGAAAAGCTCGACGTCGATTCGATGGTCGAGGCAATCAAAAAGATAATGACTTAAATCCAAGGAGGATAGAATTGGCTGAAATTAAGGAGATGTATAAGAAGGTAGTGAAAGACAGGTTCCCCGACACCATCACCATCGATATGGGCGGGCAGACCCTCTCCTATCGCAAGAAGGTGTGGTCCATCTACGACGCGGGCGAAAAGGCCGAGGTCGAGCAGGGCGTGCGCTACGGCGAAAACCCCGACCAGCCCGCGGCCCTGTACGAGCTGGTGAACGGCAATATCACGCTGGGCGACGTGCGCTTTTTCGACTTCGATTCGGGGCTGACGAGCAGGATCACCGAAAAGGACCAGTTGCAGGTGGGGAAGCACCCCGGCAAGATAAACCTGACCGATGTTGACAACGCGCTCAATATCCTGCGGTTCCTTGACGTGAAGCCGGCATGCACGATCATGAAGCACAACAACCCCTGCGGGGCCGCATACGGCGAGAGCGCGGCCGAGGCCTTCGGGAAGGCGTTCTGGTGCGACCGGATCGCGGCCTTCGGCGGCGCCGTGGTGCTGACCCGCACGCTCGACGTCGAGACGGCCCGGGCGATGGCCCCGTACTACTTCGAAGTCGTCTGTGCCCCCGACTATGAAGGGGCCGCCCTCGATATCCTCAAGAAATGGAAGAACCTGAGGATCCTCCAGATAAGAGAGATCGAGAGGCTCCAGAAGTACAAGACGAAGAGGATCATCGACTTCAAATCCCTCATGGACGGCGGCCTCATCATCCAGGAATCGCAGCCCTTCACCATAAAGGGGAAGGCGGACCTGAAACCCGCCCAGACCACGTACAAGGGCGAGGTCTACAAGGTCAAGAGGGCGCCCACGGAGAAGGAGCTTGACGACATGCTCTTCGGCTGGTACGTGGAGTCCGGGGTCAGCTCGAATTCGGCGCTCTTCGTCAAGGACGGGGCGACCGTCGCAATCGGCACGGGCGAGCAGGACAGGGTAGGCGTGGTGGAGATCGCCGTCTTCAAGGCGTACACGAAGTTCATGGACGGCCAGGTCTTCAAAAAGTTCGGCGTGCCCTACGCCGTGTTCCGGCTGGAAGCGGAAAAAGGGTTGAGGCGGATGGACGACCTCAAGGAGATCGAGGAGTACACGAACGCGCAGAAAGGCGGCCTTCTCGGCGCCACCGTTGTCTCCGACGGGTTCTTTCCCTTCAGGGACGGCGTGGACGCGGCGATCAAGGAAGGCGCAACCGGCGTGATCCAGCCGGGCGGCTCGGAGAGGGATTTCGAGGTGATCGAGGCGTGCAACGAGGCAGATGTGACGATGGTCTTCACAGGCCAGCGGCTCTTCAAGCACTAAGAGCGCACCCGGAAGCCTTTTCTTTTTTGCAGTTGTTGCCTTCAAATAGGTCCTATGGGTCTTATAAGTCCTCTAGGACCTATTCTTTTGTCCGGTCTGAGAAAATCATCACAACCAGGCCCCAAACCTCGCATCACGGGGTGTTTTGTATCCACTCTGCCGCCTGTCTGATGCCGTTTTGTATTGACAATCAGGCCCTTCCAAAATATAATTGTGAAAATCTTAACTATCAAAAAATATACCTTTGGAGGGATGAGAATGAGACCGTATTTCGAGAAGATGCAGGGGTTCGGCAAGCCGGTGAAGGAGAATCCGGCCAACGCCGAGGAGATCAAGAAGGTGGAAGCGGCAATCGACGCCCTCCTCGAGGAGAAGAAGAATGCGGGGCTGCCTGCCGCGGTGCTCGCCAAGAGGGGCGAGTGGACGGTCCACCAGAGGCTCGATTACATCGTCGAGAAGGGCACGTGGGCCCCTCTGCACATGCTGTACGATCCCATGGAGGAAGAGTCGGGGACGACAGGCGTCGTCGACGGCCTGGGCAAGATAAACGGCAGGTGGTGCGTGATCATCGGGTTCGATAACAAGGTGATGGCGGGCGCCTGGATCGCGGGCCAGGCGGACAATATCCTCCGGGTCACCGACATCGCGAAGAGGCTCCATTGCCCGCTCGTCTGGCTTGTCAACTGCAGCGGCGTGAAGCTGACGGAGCAGGAAAAGGTGTATGCGAACAGGAGGGGGAACGGCACCACATTCTTCAGGCACGCCGAGCTAAACAAGCTGGGCATCCCCGTGCTGGCGGCCATTTACGGGACGAACCCGGCGGGCGGCGGCTACCAGGGCATCAGCCCCACGCTGCTCCTCGCGCACAAGGACTGCAACATCGCCGTGGGCGGCGCAGGGATAGTCAGCGGCATGGCCCCCAAGGGCTTCTTCGACGAGGGTATGGCCGAGCAGATCATCGACGCCACGAGGAAGTTCAAGTCGGTGCCTCCGGGAAGGGTCGCGATCCACTACGACGAAACAGGCTTCTTCAAACAGGTATTCCAGACGGAGGAAGCGATCCTCGACGCGGTGAAGGAATGGGTCACCTATCTGCCGGCCTACGACAGCAGGTTCTTCAGGGTGGCGGAGCCGGCCGAGCCCGGCGTTCCCGGCGTCTGACCTCTACCACGTGGTGGCCTTCAACCAGAAGATGACCTACGACATCTACCAGTTCCTCTCAAGGCTCGTGGACGGCAGCGAGCACATGGAGTTCCGTCCCGAATACGGCCCCGAGCTCTACACGGGCCTCGTCAAGATCGACGGGTTCCTCATCGGTGTGGTGGCGAACAAACAGGGTATGCTGCCGAGGGGTTATCCGCAGTATGCCCCCTATCCGGGCATCGGCGGCAAGTTCTACCGTGAAGGGCTCATCAAGGTGAACGAGTTCGTCACGCTCTGCGGCAGGGACAGGGTGCCTATGCTCTGGATCCAGGACACGACGGGCATCGACGTGGGCGACCTCGCGGAAAAGGCCGAGCTCCTCGGTCTCGGACAGTCGCTCATCTACTCGATCGAGCAGGCGAACGACTCTCCCATGATGACCGTGGTACTGAGGAAGGGCACGGCCGCCGCGCACTATATCATGGCCGGGCCGCAGGCGAACAACAACAACGCCTTCACCATGGGCACGGCGACCACCGAGATATACGTCATGCACGGCGAGACGGCCGCGGTGGCGAGCTTCGCCAGACGGCTCGTGAAGGAGAAAGACGCGGGTAAGCCCCTTGCGCCCGTGATCGAGCAGATGAACAAGACGGTCCAGGAGTACTACGACAAATCGAGGCCGGCGTACTGCGCGAAGACAGGGATGGTCGACGAGGTAGTGAAGATGACGGACCTGAGGAAGTACTTCGTCGCTTTCGCGAACTGTTGTTACCAGAACCCGACGTCGATCTGCCCGCAGCATCAGATGATGCTGCCGAGGATTATCAAGGGCTAAAGCGGGAGAAAGCGACGACACTACTTCGTCGCTTTCGCGAACTGTTGTTACCAGAACCCGACGTCGATCTGCCCGCAGCATCAGATGATGCTGCCGAGGATTATCAAGGGCTGACACGCACGCACTT
>CAVSOX010000015.1:62500-298762 GCA_963729685.1 uncultured delta proteobacterium
TCCCCCTGATGAATACATAGTCGGGGGGAGGCGAACGAGGGGAAGTGAAACATCTCAGTACCCTCAGGAAAAGAAAGAAATTCGATTCTCAAAGTAGCGGCGAGCGAAATGGGAAGAGCCTAAACCGAGCATGCGTGATAGCCCGTGCGCGTTGCATGTTCGGGGTCGTAGGATTCCGTTGGAGGTCTTCACGGAGACCTCGGGAAGTTACCAAACTGTTCTGTAGACGAATAATATGGAAATGTTAACCATAGAGGGTGATAGTCCCGTAGTCGAAACAGAGCAGCCTTCCTGGACAGAATCCTGAGTACCGCGGGACACGTGGAACCCTGCGGGAAGCTAGGAGGACCATCTCCTGAGGCTAAATACTACTTGGCGACCGATAGTGAACAAGTACCGTGAGGGAAAGGTGAAAAGAACCCCGGTGAGGGGAGTGAAATAGTACCTGAAACCATTTGCCTACATTCTGTGGTAGCCTGGAAGCAATTCCGGGTGACCGCGTACCTTTTGCATAATGAGTCAGTGAGTTACTCTGTGCAGCGAGGTTAAGCCGTTAGGTGGAGCCGTAGCGAAAGCGAGTCTGAATAGGGCGAATAGTTGCACGGAGTAGACCCGAAGCTAGGTGATCTATCCATGGCCAGGATGAAGTCCCGTTAAACCGGGACGGAGGTCCGAACCCACTCAAGTTGAAAATTGAGGGGATGAGCTGTGGATCGGAGTGAAAGGCTAATCAAACCTAGTGATAGCTGGTTCTCCCCGAAATATATTGAGGTATAGCCTCCCGTGATCGGTTATGGAGGTAGAGCACTGAATGGGCTAGGGGTCCTACAAGGCTACCAAACCCAACCAAACTCCGAATGCCATAACCCAAAGCGGGGGAGTCAGACGGCGAGTGATAAGATCCGTCGTCAAGAGGGAAAGAGCCCAGACCGCCAGCTAAGGTCCCTAAACTGTGCTAAGTGGGAAAGGATGTGGGTAGGCTAAAACAGCCAGGAGGTTGGCTTAGAAGCAGCCATCCTTTAAAGAAAGCGTAATAGCTCACTGGTCTAGTTGACCTGCGCCGAAAATGTAACGGGGCTCAAGCACAGTACCGAAGCTGCGGATCCGCACCATAAGGTGCGGGTGGTAGGGGAGCATTCTGCCCACCTGCGAAGGTGTCTCGTGAGGGGCGCTGGAGGAAGCAGAAGAGAGTATGCTGACATGAGTAGCGATAAACAAGGTGAAAAACCTTGTCGCCGTAAGCCCAAGGTTTCCTGAGCAAGGTTAATCCTCTCAGGGTTAGTCGGTCCCTAAGGCGAGGCCGAAAGGCGTAGTTGATGGGAAACAGGTTAATATTCCTGTACCACCAGATGGGTGTTTGAGCGAAGAGGGGACGGAGAAGGGTAAGTCATCCGGGTGATGGATGTCCCGGTTCAAGCGTGTAGGGGGATCCCATTGGCAAATCCGTGGGGTCATAACCCCGAGACGTGACGAGGATCTCGCGTATGCGGGAATAAACTGGCTGATCCCATGCTTCCTAGAAAAGCCTCGTAGTGAATCTATTTGGTGACCGTACCGCAAACCGACTCAGGTGGGCGAGGAGAGAATCCTAAGGCGCTTGAGAGAACCCTGGTTAAGGAACTCGGCAAAATCACACCGTAACTTCGGGAGAAGGTGTGCTCCGGCTGGTGTAGGGACTTGCTCCCGAAGCTGGCTGGAGTCGCAGTGAAGAGGGGGTGACGACTGTTTACTAAAAACACAGGACTCTGCTAACTCGCAAGAGGAGGTATAGGGTCTGACGCCTGCCCGGTGCTGGAAGGTTAAGGGGAGATGTTAGCCGCAAGGCGAAGCGTTGAACCGAAGCCCCAGTAAACGGCGGCCGTAACTATAACGGTCCTAAGGTAGCGAAATTCCTTGTCGGGTAAGTTCCGACCTGCATGAATGGCGTAACGATTGCCCCGCTGTCTCGACCAGGGACTCAGCGAAATTGTATTGGCGGTGAAGATACCGTCAACCCGCAGCAAGACGGAAAGACCCCATGAACCTTTACTATAACTTGACAGTGAACTTCGGGGTAGCATGTGTAGGATAGGTGGGAGGCTGTGAAGCCTTGGCGCTAGCTGGGGCAGAGCCAACGTTGAAATACCACCCTTGTTGCTTTGAGGTTCTAACTCAGGCCCCTAATCGGGGTCGAGGACACTGTCTGGTGGGTAGTTTGACTGGGGCGGTCGCCTCCAAAAGTGTAACGGAGGCGCACGAAGGTTGGCTCAGGCTGATTGGAAACCAGCCGCTGAGTGTAAAGGCATAAGCCAGCTTAACTGTGAGACAAACGAGTCGAGCAGAGACGAAAGTCGGTCTTAGTGATCCGGTGGTTCCATATGGAAGGGCCATCGCTCAACGGATAAAAGGTACTCTGGGGATAACAGGCTTATCTCCCCCAAGAGTTCACATCGACGGGGAGGTTTGGCACCTCGATGTCGGCTCATCGCATCCTGGGGCTGAAGTAGGTCCCAAGGGTTTGGCTGTTCGCCAATTAAAGCGGTACGTGAGCTGGGTTTAGAACGTCGTGAGACAGTTCGGTCCCTATCTGCTGTGGGCGCAGGATAATTGAGAGGGGCTGTCCCTAGTACGAGAGGACCGGGATGGACGGACCTCTGGTGTACCGGTTGTCACGCCAGTGGCAGTGCCGGGTAGCTATGTTCGGAAGGGATAACCACTGAAGGCATCTAAGTGGGAAGCCCGCCTCAAGATTAGTTATCCCGTCCGGTAGTGATACCGGGCTAAGATCCCAGGTAGACTACCTGGTTGATAGGTTAGTGGTGTAAGTGCAGCGATGCATTGAGCCTACTAATACTAATCGATCGAGCGGCTTGATCATACTTCATTACTTCATTTCAGTTGCCATATAATTTTGGATCGTTCCCGGCTGCGAGTAAAGGTTAAGGCATTTTGACTCGGCACTCGGCACTCGCTACTCGGAACTTTCTTGAAGTTTCCCGGTGACCACGGCGGAGGGGTCACACCCGTTCCCATCCCGAACACGGTAGTTAAGCCCTCCTGCGCCGATGATACTGCAGGGGTGACTCTGTGGGAAAGTAGGTCGTTGCCGGGAGTAAGTTAAAGAAAAGGGCAGGAGAGAAATCTCCTGCCCTTTTCTTTAACTTAACCAGGGGGCGGCCGGGCCAATTTCGCGCCTGGCGTGGGCGTCCTAAATCCGCCAATTTCATGCATATATTTCAAGTGCGGCGTTCCCCTCGTGGTCCTTGACAACGTGCCCCATTAAAAGTACTATTAAACGTAGCATGGGAGGTACAGCTAATGGGAAAGACCCCAAAGATCATACCGATTTCCGATCTCAGGCAAAAGGCCAGCGAGATCGTCAAAGGCGTATCGTCATCCGGAGAGCCTGTTTTCATTACCCGGCGCGGTCGGTCGGCGGCGGTGATGGTGGGCATGCGGGCCTATGAAGAGTCCCAGCATGAGCTCGACATCCTGCGGCTGCTCGCTCGCGGCGAGAAAGAGATAGAGGCGGGCGTCGGCTGGGAGCTTGATGAAGTCTTGAAGGAAGCGGACCGCTTCCTTGAGGCTGAGGCCCCGAAGCCTTGAGAATCCTCTTTACCCCTACGGGCCGCCGGCAGTTCCTTGAGGCCCTCGCCTACATTTACAGAGATAATCCAGACGCCGCCCGGAGCTTCCGGAAGAAAGCAGAGGAGACGCTCTCGCGCCTCAAAGAGTTCCCCGAGTCAGGCAGACTCGTCCCGGAGTTCCCCGACCTCCCTTTCCGCGAGCTCATCGTCTCACCCTATCGGTTCTTTTACAGGATCAAGGACCGGACCGTCTGGATCGTCGCCGTCTGGCACAGCGCCCAACTGCCTCAAGAACCTGAAGGCCGGCGAGGGTTGAGCTATCAACGCGAGTACGCTGCATGTACCGAACCGCTTGAATCTTCCTTCGTGATAATGCATAATAAGACTATACATTTTGAAGGAGGCTAATTCATGGAGGCATCAGTGGTTGACCTGCGCTACAAAATGAAAGAAGTGCTCGAAGCCCTCGAAAGGCGAGAGACCGTCAGGTTACTTTACCACGGAAAGGTAAAGGGAGAGGCGATCGTGAACATCAAAGGGCGATCAAAGGGTACGTCGTGCGCTCGAAGAAGACAGCCTTTCTTCGGCATGAAGGCGAAAGTTCGACCGCGGTGCTCGAAGGAATGAGCGGCCTGCAGGGATATCAGGACGTGAGTGCGTAAGAGCCTTGGATACGGCCGGCTTTCATTTCAAGGGACAAGAGGGGAGCCACATAATCCTCGTCGTGATGAGCCTTTTTGTCAGGTGGTTGATCCTGACCACAAAGAACTGGACCTTGGTACGCTGCGAGCCATCATAAGGCAAGCTGGAATAGGCGTTGATGTCTTTATCAGGCTGCTGTGAGGTCGGGGGCGCAAAAGTATGGGCGACGTAAAGGGAAAGACTGTTCCTGCACTGCAAAGCCGAAAGCAGAAGATTGAGGATCACCCTTTCTTCGGCATGAAGGGGAAAAGCTCTACCACGGTGCTCGAAGAAATGAGCGACCTTCGGGGTGGCCGGCGATGCCATAGTTGTGGCAATCGCCACCGAGAACAATCTCATTCTGACCACCTCCAATGCGAAGCACTTCAGATCGATCAAGGGCTTGAGGATTAGAGTCTTCACGCCCTAAGGACCACCAAGGCCTGCTATCTGATTGTTCTTGCGCGCCAATAGCCAGGTGCGAATTCCGATGAAGTCGGCCCGGCCAGCCATGAGGCCGCCATCTCTTTAGGCCCATCTGTTAGTTGCTGGACACACGTGAACATGTGAAGCAGACTTGCTTGATATGTACGGCTAAATGCCGTATACTGTCGTGAGGAGGTGCGTCATGCGTTCAAGCCCTACGTCGACCGCCCGCCTTGAGGCGCGTATCAGCAAGGTAGTGCGCACGCTACTCTCAAGCGCGCTGCTGCATTGCAAAACCGTACCATAACCGACTTCGTCATCACTGCCGTTCAGGAAGCGGCCGAAAACGCCATCCGGCAGAGGGAGGTTCTCAGGCTGTCGCTGGCCGACCAGGAGCAGTTTGCCCAGGCGCTGCTCGCTCCGCCCAAGGCCACGCCCACCCTAAAGCGCGCTTTTGCTCGTCATCGGGAACTAATGAGCGCTGAATGAGCGCTACCTTGTTTCGGGTGGTCCCCCTCGACCGCACTCATAACCGCCGCAAGTTCAGCAGCGGCTCCGAGCCTCTGGACGGTTACTTCAGGGAACGAGTCACGGAGGACATTAAGCGCAGGGTAACGGCCTGTTTTGTTGCGCTCTCGGGTAACGGTCGCATTGCGGGCTATTACACTCTGGCGTCGGCAAGCGTCTTCATCGGCGACTTGCCGGCGGAACTCACCAGGAAATTGCCGCGTTACCCCTCCGTTCCTGCGGTCCGGATGGGACGTCTTGCCGTAGCCCAGGCGTTCAAGGGGCAGGGCCTCGGTGCCGCGCTGCTGGCCGATGCGCTCATGCGCGTGGTGCGCTCCGAGATTGCGGCCTATGCACTGGTAGTCGATGCCAAGGACGAAAGAGCAGCGGGCCTTTATCGACACCACGGCTTTATTGAGACGGCGACCAAGGCGACGTTGTTTTTGCCTTTGGCGACGGTGCCGACCGCCCGGCCGGGTTAATTTCGCGCCATGCGCCTGTCTCTTCGTGCCCGCCGATCCTCACATACAGTAGTATGCTCCGGTCGGCGACCCCTCGATCACGGTGCCTATCATCGAAATTTCCTCCGGCCGGTACGCATGTCAATTATTCAATAACACGCTCTCGTCCCCCCTTGCTGTCTCCCACGTCCCGCACCGTCCATCTTCTCCTTTACCACCCGCCTCCCGTCAAGCCGCGTCACAGTAAAGGCTTCAAGGTCTTCAACTCGTTTTCGAGATAACGATAGTAAGCTAAACTCTCTCTACAGCCTTCATCCTTACGGTTAGCTTCAGCGGCATTCTTGTTATCGATGTCAAGATTGGAAAGATGAACGTACATATTGGAAGAAGCGCCTTGAAAGTTCCCGCCTTCAATGCGAATGATGACTCTGGGCACCCATGGTTTTTCGACTCTTTTTCTGACGGCGCGGACTATTTGCTCAAATTTTTTTTGTAACCTGACAGATGGCCATAACGTGCTCATGAGGTTATCGAGAGCATTCAGCTTATCGAGAAGATCCTCTAACACCTCCATGTCCGACTTTCCCCTCGTTTGCCTGATTACCGGTTGATACCGCATGGTGGCCCTCCCTGCAAGCCTTATTGGGTTTCGGTCGATATGCCAGTCAGATTTTCAGGTAATCTCCGCCGCCCAAAAACGTGATAAATCCCATGTCGCGCAAAACTTGTAGCTGTTGCCTTATTTTTGCACGAATATTTCTGTTCCCCGGATGTGCTTCGGCCAGGCGCTGTTCATGTGCGTACACTTCCCTCAAAGCGAATTTTCTCGGAAGCATTTCAACAATCCTGAGCACGTCTAAGGTCCATCCTCTCACACGTGTGTTCAAGGAAGAAAATGCTTTGATCTTCTCGTATCTGCTCCGTACCTCGCTTCGCTCCGTAATTATTCCGCCCTCAACGATCGCGATCCTTCCCGTCGATGGTATGTTGGAAAGCAAGATGTTGCAACCTATCCAGCCCGCTCTCCTTGCCGTTATCCTAAGGGGCGCCCTCTTTTCTATTGCGGAGGAAGTGAAAAAGAAAGAAGGAATGAGCAACAGGTTGCGGACACTCCAGTTACCGTCATAGTGCAGGACAAAGAGATTAGGGTTGCTATCTCTTGAAATAGCCTCCATCATCGCGTTGTAACCGGCATCTGGAACCCGCCGTCCGTCCCATCGCTTGCTGCTCTTAAGCTCGAAACGAGCTACGCAAGCGGGACAGACAAAATCAAAAACCTTCGTATTGTTCTTGGTCTGAGCCAGTTCGTCGTTTGCGCAAGCCGGGCAGTATAAGTTCCTCTTGGCCCAATCTTCGGAAACGATTCGGGCAATCTGCGCCCCGCTCTTGAAACCCTTTGCCCTCTCGACATCCATTTGAAGGCTCATTTGCGATAATTGATTGGGCAAGCTCAATACCCCTCACTCATTTCCGAATGTTCAGATCTTACGATGCAGCAATACAAATGGCAACAGGAAAATAAGAAATTACCCGTGCGTCTTAGTCTTCTAGCTCCACCTGATCGGGCGGCACGAGGCGGTAGTGTTTTTCTTTGTCCAGACCTACCCCCTGGTCGCTCTCTGCGAAGGAGAATAGGGTTATGGGGTCATCGGCCATGAACTGAGCTGCCATGGGCAGGCAAATAAAGGCGGGAAATTTGGCCTTGCGCAGGGCGGAGTAATGTGCCGTGCGGTAGTTACCGCTACACACATGAACCTGAAAGTGTTACAATACTGTAGTAATAGTAGTAATCTGGGGGAATATCATATCGCGACGATGAAGGATAAGTCATGAAAACGGAAAAATACATTTACTGGCAGGATGGAGAGATGTGGGTAGGGTACCTCGAAGAATACCCCGACTACTGGACCCAGGGCGAGACAGAGGAAGAATTGCGCGATAATCTCCGCGATATTCATAAGGAGTTGACAAGCGGTGCGATCCCGAATGTTCGCCGGCGGGCAGATCTCGAAGTAGCATGAAACGACAGGAACTGATAAGACGGCTTGAAGAGATGGGATGTCTCCTGATTCGTCACGGAGGCAACCATGATTCGTATCATGTTAAAGATGCTTGGCGGGTGAGAAAGCGCCTCGCGGGTATGCAATCGTCATTCTGACCATCACCCATCGTAAGAACGCATACTGACCGCCCGCTTCCGGGAAGAGCTTAACTTCACAGTTGTAAAAGGTGCTCTTTGTCACTTCTGGTTGTCACCCTTCCATGTCACTTCTCCTTGTCTCCTCTGGTTGTCACTTTGACAGGAGAGCGGGAAACAGGGGAGAATCTTATGCGCAGACCGGCATCGCTCTTTGACAAATGATCCTCGACCGTGGCCTTAGAAGGGGACTCTTCCGCTTCGCGTTTCGCGATTCGCGTTAGCTACTCCTCCCCCCCCCCGGAAACCGTGCACTTTCGTGCACACGTGTAAACCTCACCGCCAGAAAGACTTGCAGGAGTTGGGAATCAGGAAACAGGCCCCGAAGCGCACCGTGCACAATACACGCCAAAACGAGGCTGCCTGAGAGGGAAATGTGCTATAATGCCTGCAACAAGTGGACTAAAAACGAGGGAAACTAGGGAACATCTTAAAAAGTAGATCTTCCTGAGAAGTAAGAGCCTTTCAATAAGATCGTCGCCATAAGCTCTTTGTAATGTCTTGAAAATACTGGGGTCTTTTTCTATGCAAGCCGTCACTGTCCCAAACAACAGGGTTACTTCTCAGGAATCAAAAGTACATCTTCCCGCTGATTGTTTTAAAAGCCCCTCTCAATACAAAGGACACATCTTCTAAAAATCGATTTCTTTACACGTCCGCACCCAGCTCCATAGCGCGAAAAGATCCCGGCCGCTCTCACTGGCAGATTAATTCGTCGGTCGGATTTCCCTTATGCCTCCCCGGAAAATACCTCGCCAGCTCCTCGCCGCACTTCTCGATGACGCCGCAGAGGGCTTCCAGGGCGCGGTCTTCCCTTATGCCGGCGGCCAGCTCCGCCGCGAGGGTCCGCAAGCGGTCTGATGTGATCTTTTCGTGGATGCCCCTGTCGGCCAGGATCCAGACCTTTCGCTCCAGGAGGGAGATGAATATGAGGATGCCCGTCTCCTCCTCGGTCTTATGGACCCCTTTCTGAAAAAAGGCGTAGACGGCCCTTTCCCGCACCGCCTCCTCGACCCTCCTGCGGTGGAGGAAGGCGAGCTTCATGTGCGGGAACGCCCTGAAAAGACGCAAGAAAGGGAAAAGAAGCACGGCCGTGACGGGGATGTAGAACCAGATGGTGAAATGGTCCGCGGCGTGAGCAAGAAAGTATTCGATATGGGAGAACGTGACGGGGATGTAGAACCAGTTGGTGAAGTGGTTTAGTGCCATCGAGAGGACGAGGGCCGTGAGCGCCGAGAAGCAGAGGGCGCCCGCCAGCTCTGCCTCGCGATAGCGGTCGCTCTCATCGACGAGCATCACGCTGATATCCGCCCGCGTCGAGCCTTCCGCCGCCCGCACGGCCTGCCGGATCTTCTCCTTCTGTTCCCTGCTGAACAATTCTCTTGCCCTGATTTTCATAAATCACCAGTCTCCTGACGCGCCGCCTCCTCCGAAATCACCGCCGCCCCCGAAGAAACCTCCGGAGGAACCACCGCCTCCCGAAGAGCCGCCCCCGAAGCCGCCCAGAAAGAGGCCGCCCAGGAAACCTCCGAGGAAAGCGCCTCCTCCTCCGCCTCCCTTTCCTCCCCTTCCGCCGCCTCGCCCTCCACCCCGTCCGTTTCCTATGAACAGGAGATGAATGAGCAGCCCGATGACGAGCCCGAGGACGGCAAGCCCCCCGAGGATAGGGTACGAGAGGCCGGGGAAGGACAATATTGCGGCAATCGGCAGCCCCACCGTGCCCACCACGGCGCCGAACACCTTCGAGAGGGCGCCGGCAAAGACGAGGGCGATGAACAGGAAGATAAGGAGCGTGAAGATCGGTGTCGTGGACCGGTGACCCCGTCCCGGCTCGCGGCCCTCCGACCTGTACTCCCCTCTCACGACCTGAACGATGCTGAATACCCCGGCCGCGATGCCGCCGTCAAAATCGCCCGCCTTGAACCTGGGTACGATGCTGTTCCTGATGATGCGCCCCGAGACGAGATCGGTCAGCTTGCCTTCGAGGCCCCTGCCCACCTCTATCCTCACCTTTCGGTCGTCTCTCACGATGAGCAGGATCACCCCATTGTCGACCCCTTTCGATCCTATCCGCCAGGCTTCCGCAACCTTTATGGAGAAGTCTTCGAGGTCTTCGCCTTCCAGGCTGGGTATGGTCAGGACCACAATCTGCGTCGAGTCGGTCTTCTCAAGCCCGGCAAGCTCGGCCTCCAACCCCCTGGCCGTCCGGCCGGAGATCATGTGGGCATAATCGTTGACATGGGCGGTCAGGGGCGGGACAGTCACGGCCCCCGCGACAAAAGGGTCAAGCAGTGCAGCCGTCCCGAGGAAAAGAAGTAGTGCCGCTATCCGTGTTTTCATAGCCTCCAGGCCCTAGAACTTGATCTTAGGCGCAACCTTTGCGCCTTCTTCCGCTTTAAAGGGCTCCTTTCTGGTCAGATGGAGGAGCAATGAATTGGTGAGCGAGTTGGGGAATGTCCGGATGCTGACGTTGAACTCCTGCACGGCCCTGTTGTAGCGGACCCTTGCCACGTTTATCCGGTTTTCCGTCCCCTCAAGCTGGTTCTGAAGGTCGAGGAAGTTCTGATTTGCCTTGAGGTTCGGATATCGCTCTGAGACGACGAGGAGTCTCGAAAGGGCCGAGCCGAGCTGCGACTGTGCCTGCTGGTAGCGCGCAACCGCGTCGGGCCGGTCGAGCATCTCTTTCGTTACCTGCACGCTCCCTACCTTTGACCGTGCCTGCGTGACCGCGGTCAACGTCTCGTTTTCATGCTTCGCGTAGCCTTTTACCACTTCGACGAGATTGGGCACAAGGTCTGCCCGCCGCTGGTAGGCGGCCTCGACATCCCCCCATGCCGCAAAAACAGCCTCCTCTTTTGTCTGCATTTGATTGTAACCGCAGCTATAGAGACCGGCCAGAATGATTGCCAGGGGCAAAACGAGGAAAAGTTTTTTCATGGTCCCTCCGGGTGAGGAGCTTTTTGCAAGTATAACAGACATTGCAGCCTGATGCCAAGGAAAGTTCGAGTGACGGGTGACGAAGGAAAGTGCCGAGGGACGAGAGACGATAGAAGGCGAACGTTCTTGCGTCCTAGTGACCCCGGAGTGTTTCTATCCGGGGGAACGGTCGTCATAGCGATTGAAACGAGCGGTCGTTCATGTTCCATCGGCGGCTCGGAGGGGAGAAGGGAGACGAGGGAGGGAGGAAAGTGACGAGCGATGAGGGGCGGGGAGGAAATTTTTTGACGTAATAGTGTTTTTGGGCGCGGTCCTGTGCTATATTTAGGTACATGAAAGCTGCCGAAAGACTACGGCGGCTCAAAGATGCGCATGCCCGGGGGCGGCATGCGCCGCTTGCGTCGACCCTTTCGAACCCACCCGGAGGGGATGCGTGTGCGGCGAGAAAGGAAATTCTGACAAAAAGTGTATAATTTTCTTGTTTTGATTGCTATATTGTAGTATGCATTAAAGACGTGCATTGTAAGAGCGTCGAAAAGAGAGATTCCAAAAGAAAGGAGGTGAACAGAATGAAGAAGCTTTTAGTGCTGTTTATAGCCATTTCGTTTTTTGCAAGTTTTGCCTTGGTTGCCTGCGGGCCGTCAGGGGATCAGAAGCCGCCGGCGGCAAAAGAGGAAGCTAAGACCGCTCCTCCCGCTCCTGCTCCAGAGGCTGCGAAACCGGGTGAGCCGGCGAAACCGGGCGAAGCACCTGCGCCAGCGCCTGCGCCTGCACCAGCACCAGCAAAATAGTCTGCCTTCATTTTCAGGGGGGGTATGTCCGTATGGATATACCCCTTAACTAAAGGAGGATTATGATTATGAAAATCAAATCTCTCGGCCTCGTGCTTTTGGTAGTTATGGTGGCATTGAGCCTTGCGGCCTGCGGTTGTTTCGAGCAGAAGATGAGAGGCGAAGCAGCGCCGCCCGCAGCACCGGAGCAGAAGACGGTGGTTGCGCCTGCGCAGAAACCGGAAATCGTGGTGAAGAAAGAGGAAGCGCCCGCGCGTCGCCGCTTTTGCCGCGGCAGTGAATCCGATCTATTTCGATTTTGACAAGTACAACATAAGACCCGGCGATGCCGAGATATTGAATAAGGATTACGGGTGGATGAAGGGGCATCCCGGCAAAGTGAGGATCGAGGGGAATTGCGACGAAAGGGGAACCGTCGAGTACAACCTGGCCCTCGGTCAGAAAAGGGCTGATGCCGCGAAGGCGTACCTGGTGAACCTCGGCGCAGACCCGAAAAAACTGGAAACGGTCAGCTACGGCAAAGAGAAGCCTGTAGACCCGGGACATAACGAAGCGGCATGGGCGAAGAACAGAAGAGATAATTTCACCCCGCTTCAGTAACAGTATTTGACGGAAGAATAGAAGAGAAAAAGGCGAGGAGGGTAACCCCCTTACCCTCCCTTTGCTCTTAGAGCCGTAGCCTGAGCCGAAAACAGCAGCACCGCGAGAGAGGTGTCCGTCGCCGCCGGAGGGTTGCGCCTTGCCTTCAGCGCCCCAACGGGGATGCGAAAAAAGAGACGCGAGGGGCAGCCCCGGCTCAAGGCAACGAAGCTCTATGGATGAAGGCAGACTGATATCGGACGTCGAGGGTCTTTCCGGTCTTATAAGCATGGACGACAAGTCGATGGAGGAAATAGGTCGCGTTTCCGCGGTCTATCCCTTCAGGGTGCCCCGTTTTTACGGCAGCCTCATGGAGAGGGGAAACCCCTCCTGTCCGGTGCGGCTCCAGGCGGTGCCGACCGATGCCGAGCTGGCCGGACAGGGAGTGACGGACCCCCTCGGTGAGGGCCGAATCTCCGTCACCCCGTCCTTTTTCACGCGTTATCCGGGTCGCGGCGTATTTCTCGTCACCGCCGAATGCGCCATGTACTGCCGTTTCTGTAACCGGAGACGGCTCGTGGGCAGGGGATTCCGGCCCCAGGACTCACGCGAAGAGACGCTCGCCTATCTGGAGCAAAGCGACGGGATAAGGGAGGTCATTCTCTCGGGAGGAGACCCGTTGATGCTCCAGCCGGAGGAGCTGGAGTACGTGCTGGCGAGGCTCCGAAAGATGGCGCGTATAGGCGTGATACGGGTGAGCACCAGGGTCCCCGTTGTCTTCCCGGAGGGTCTCGGTCGCCACAGGCGGGCGATAAAGAGACACGGCCCCCTGTGGGTCATCATCCATATCAACCATCCCCGGGAAGTGACGCCCGAGCTCGCGGACGCGGTGAGGGTGCTGCGGGAAGCGGGCGCGATCATCGTCAGCCAGACCGTGCTCCTGAGAAGGGTCAACGATTGCCGCCACATCCTCGCGCGGCTTTTTGAAAAGCTGGTGGAGCTGGGCGTGAAGCCTTACTATCTCTTCCAGCTCGACGATGTCGTGGGGGCGACCCATTTCAAGGTCCGCCTCGAAACAGGCATCGGTATTATGCGCGCCTTGCGGCAATCGGCATCGGGTTTGTGCATCCCCCATTATGCCCTCGATATCACCGGCGGCCTCGGGAAGATCCCCCTGGAAAACGGCTACGTCAGGGGAAGGGAGGGGCAGCGGGTCTTCATGGAAAACCTCGCGGGTGTTGAGGGGACCTATCGGGACGACGGTGAGGAGAGCGCGTGCAATGACTGCCGCATCTGCGACACCTGACAGGGCGGGACGAAAAGCCGTGGGGCGTCAATAAATTGGGAGAGACAGCCGGCAAACTGTTGTATACTGTTCGGAAGCTTTTTCTATCGACCGATTATCCTTCAACGAGGTGAAATGATGTCTGGTGATGCTGCCCCTCCATCCGATTTTATCCGGGAAATCATTGACGACGATCTCAGGACACGGAAGCACGGCCGTGTCGCCACGAGGTTTCCGCCGGAGCCTAACGGCTATCTCCACATCGGCCATGCGAAGTCCGTCTGTCTCAATTTCGGCATCGCTGCCCAATATGGGGGTACCTGCAATCTACGGATGGACGACACGGACCCGAGCGGCGAGTCCCTCGAATTTGTCGAGTCGATCATCACCGATGTGCGTTGGCTCGGGTTCGACTGGGACGACCGGCTCTTTTATGCCTCCGACTACTACGAGCGGCTCTATGGATACGCGGTAAACCTCATCACCAAGGGCATGGCCTACGTGTGCGACCTCAACCCCGATCAGATGCGCGAGTACCGCGGGACCCTCACCGAGCCCGGCAGGGAGAGTCCCTTCCGGACGCGCCCGGTCGAAGAGAACCTCGACCTCTTTGCCAGGATGCGGGCAGGCGAGTTCGAAGACGGAAGCCGCGTGCTCCGCGCGAAAATCGATATGGCGTCGCCGAACGTCGTCATGAGGGACCCGGTCATCTACCGCATCAAACGGGCCGGTCACTACCGCACCGGCACGGATTGGATCATCTACCCCATGTACGATTTTGCCCATTGTCTTTCCGACTATATCGAAGGGATTACCCATTCGATCTGCACCCTCGAATTCGAGAACAACCGGCCCCTCTACGATTGGGTGTTGGAACAGCTCGTCGAGGGCGAGCGCCCCCAGCAGATCGAGTTTGCCCGCCTCAATGTCAGCTATACGGTCCTCAGCAAGCGCAGGCTTATCGAATTGGTCGAAAAAGGCCATGTGGTCGGATGGGATGATCCCCGCATGCCCACGGTGGCGGGCATGAGACGACGGGGCTACACGCCGGAGGCCATCAGGACATTTTGCGGCCGCATCGGTGTTGCCAAGCATGAGAACCTCGTCGACATCGGTCTTCTGGAGCATTGTGTGCGCGAAGACCTGAACGCGAGGGCGCCGCGGCTGTCGGCCGTCCTGCGGCCCCTGCGGGTGGTCATCGACAACTACCCGGAAGGGCGGGTGGAGGAGTTCGAATGCGCGAACCATCCGCAGGACCCGGAGATGGGCTCGCGCAAAGTGCCCTTTTCGAAGGTCCTCTATATCGAAAGGGATGATTTTGAAGAAACGCCCCCGAAGAAGTACAAGCGCCTCGCTCCGGGACGCGAGGTGAGGCTCAGGAACTCGTATGTCGTCAAGTTTGCGGGTATGGTCAAGGACGAGACGACCAATGAAGTGACCGAGGTCCATTGCACGTATGACCCCGAGACGAGGAACGGTCCTCCCGCGGACGGGCGGAAGGTGGAGGGGGTCATCCACTGGGTATCGGCGGTCCATTCGGTCCCCGTCGAGGTGCGGCTGTACGACAGGCTCTTCCGGGTCGCCGATCCGGCAGGCGCGCGGGGCGATATCATGGATTACCTGAACGCCGCGTCATTCGAGGCCCTCTCCTCGTGCCGAGCCGAGCCGAGCCTGAAAGCTGCGGGGGCCGGGGCGAGGTACCAGTTCGAGAGGATCGGCTATTTCTGCATCGATTCGAAGGACTCGTCTCCGGAGAGACTCGTCGTGAACCGCATCGTACCGCTCCGTGATTCGTGGGCGAAGCGCGCGGCCGAGGAGTGAGGTCGAAAAAGGAGGGCCTTCAAGAGCGAGTGGAATGGAACTTGCTAGCACTTCCTGGTGACCATAGCGTATCACCCGGAGGCGTCGCATGCGTACCCGCGGAACAGTGCTCTCTTTGGCCTTTTCTTGTCTTTTGTTTTTCATGTCCATAGGGGCCTGGTGTCCCCCGGCTTTATCGGAGACGGCCGTGATGCCGAGGCATATCCCCACGAACATCGGGCCGTTGTCGGGGTCCAGGGCGCATAGTCGGGTGCCGGCATCCGCCATGCATCCGCTTAACACGCCTGTGCGGGCCAGGCACAACGTCGTCACCGGGCGCGTCGCGCAAGGAGAGAAGCGGGTGCTCATCCATGGCGCGGCCATCCTCCGATCTCCTCATCTGGCCGATTAGAGCGGGAACATTTTTCCCGCTCGTGGAAAGAATTTCCCTCTTTTATTCTCTGACGAGGCGGGGCAGGGCCGCAGGGTCGAGGGGCAGCTCCTTCTGGGTGCCGTCTTTCATGTTGCGCACGAGGACGACGCCTTTCGACACTTCCTCGTCGGCGAGGATAAGCGCGTAATCGGCGCCGAGGCTATTGGCATACTTCAGTTGAGACTTGAGAGACCGCGGGGGTTGCGCATAGGCAAGGCGCATCCCGGACGAGACGAACGCGTCGAGGAGCGGTATCAGCCAGCTTTCAGCCTCTTCTCCCACCATGGCCAGGAAGTAAAGGGGCGCCTCCCTGGGCGGCAGCTCCTTTATCAGGAGGGCGAGGCGCTCCATGCCGATGGCAAGACCGGTCCCCGGCACGGACGGTCCCCCCATCTCTTCGACGAGGTTATCGTACCTGCCGCCGGCCGCGAATGCCTTTTGGCTGCCGAGATCGCCCGAGGTGAATTCGAAGACGGTCCTCGTATAGTAGTCGAGGCCGCGGACGAGCCGCTTGTTCACGATGAAGGGGACGTGAAATCTGCCGAGCCGGCTGAGGCAGTCGTCGAAGTGCTCCCTGCACGCATCGCACAGGTAGTCGAAGATCACGGGCGCCTCGCGGATCGCCTCGTTGCACTGCGCGTTCTTGCAGTCGAATATCCTCAAGGGGTTTCTGCCGAGCCTGCCGGCGCAATCGCTGCAGAGACCCTCTTTCTTTGACTCGAGGAAGGCGACGAGGGCCTTCCTGAACTCATCCCTGCATCCCTTGCAGCCCACGCTGTTTATCTCGACGGTGTAGTTCTTGACGCCCAGGCGTCCGAGAATGAGGAAGACCATCCAGATAAGCTCCACATCGGCCATCGGGTCCGCTATCCCGAAGACCTCCACGTCCATCTGGTAAAACTGCCTGAACCTGCCCTTCTGCGGCCTCTCGTGGCGGAACATGGGGCCGGCGGTGAAGAGCCTGCTCGCTCGCTCCTTCGCGTAGAGGGAGTCTTGCAGGTATGCCCTCACGATGCCCGCCGTGGCCTCGGGCCGCAAGCTTACCGAATCACCGCTTCTATCGGTGAAGGTAAACATCTCCTTCTCGACGATATCGGTGGCGTCGCCTATGCTCCTCGTGAAAAGCTCGGTCTTTTCCAGGATGGGTATCTCTATCTCTCGGTAGCCGAGGAGGTGAAAATAGAGCCGGGCGGCGTCTTCGATGAGGTTGAACCGCTCGATCTCGTCTGCGTCTATGTCCCTGAAACCCCGGAGCGCTCTGATATGTTCCATTTTACAGGAGTATGACGCTCGCTTCGATCATGCCGTCGATAGCGTCTATTTTTGCAAGGACGTCAGCGCCGATGGGATGGTCGACCGAGACAAAGGCGACCTCCACTCCCGTGTCCGCTCTCGAGAGACCGAAGCCCGCGATATTTATGTTGTTGTCGCCGAGGATAGTCGCCACTTTTCCGATAATCCCCGGACGGTCCATTATCCTGAAGTGGAGGAAGGTGCCTTCGGGCACGATATCGAGGCGGAACTTGTCATAGAGCACTATCCTGCCGAGGCCGTCCGCGAAGACCGTGCCCGCGATCAGGGTCTCTATCACGTCCGTTTGCACCTTGAATACGATGAGGTCATTGAATTTATCGAACTGCTCCGTCTTCGACTCCTCGACCGTGATATTCCTGTCCATCGCGAGGTACGGGGCGTTGATGAAGGTGACCGTCTCCGGAACGGAGAGGTCGAGGAAACCTTTAAGCGCGGCTATGGTAAACGGCTGATAGCTGAAAGGCACATCGAACTTGCGCTCGCACAGGTCTTCCTCGAACATCTTGCCCACCATCACTAAGGTGAGCTGGGAGATCCTTCCCTTCGCCATTTGCGCGGCGAGCTTCCCCATCTTCTCCGCGAGGTCGAAGTAGAGCTGCATCGCGGCCGGGAGCTGAGACCTCACGAAAGGTATGTTGACCGCGTTCTGATACGGCCTTCCGTGGAGGGCGTCGTAGACCTGCTCGGCGATGATCAGGGCGACTTCATGCTGTCCCTCTCGCGTGTTCGCCCCGATATGGGGTGTGGCATAGACATTCTCCAGCTCCAGCAGCCTGTTGGCCCCGGCAGGCTCCTTCTCGAATACGTCCACACCGACGCCGAAGATCTTTCCGGCTTTCATCGCATCGTAGAGGTCTCCCTCATTGACGATGCCTCCCCTCGCGCAGTTGACCAGGATCACGCCGTCTTTCATCAGGGCGATCTCTTTGCGCGTGACCATGTTCCTTGTCCTGGGGGTGAGGGGGGTGTGAAAGGTAATCACGTCCGCTTGCCGCAAGACGTCGTTGAGGCTGTCGCAAAGGGTGACGCCCAACGAATCGGCTTTGCTCTTCTTGATATAAGGATCATAGGCGATCACCCGCATGCCGAAGCTCTTCGACCGTATGGCGACGTTGCTGCCTATCCGGCCGAGCCCGATCACGCCGAGCGTCTTATGGTAAAGCTCCACCCCCATGAACCTCTTCCGGTCCCATTTACCCGCCTTGAGGGAATCATGGGCAAGGGGTATCTTCCTGGCTGCCGCGAGCATGATGCCCATGGTCAGCTCGGTTGCGGCAAGGGTATTGCCGGTCGGCGCGTTCATCACGATGATGCCCTTTTTGCTTGCCGCTTCTATATCGATGTTATCGAGGCCCACCCCTGCCCGGCCGATTACCTTCAGCTTACCGGGACGGGCCAGGAGCGGCGCGTTGATAGGCGTGCCGCTTCGGGTGATTATGGCGTCATAGTCGCCTATGATTCCGGCCAGGTCGTCGCCTCCGATCCCCGGCCTGACGTCGACCTCTATGCTCCCGTCCCTGACGAGCCTTTCTATGCCCTCTTTCGAGATGGTATCCGTCACCAGCACCTTGAATTGACTCACGGAAAAACACCTGCCCACCGCGTTATTCGATAGAGAAAGATACCATCATCCCGCAAGGAAATCAACGATGCATACAATGCACGAGCCAGAAATGGCTTTACAATATTCGTTGTTTTCTATTAAATATTACACGCCTTTTGCTCAAAAGATGGGCGCGTCCTTTGCGCCGGCAGCCTCAAGCAGCAGGAGAAAATGAGATGATGAGAAAACGCGTGTTGATTGCGGCGATGATCTTTCTCCTCGGGACGGGCCTCGCGGGAGCCAAAGAGACGGTGAGGATAGGACTGATCGCCCCCCTGACGGGCGACGTGAAGACCTTCGGTGAGTCCTCAAGGAACGCCTTTTACATTGCCCTCGAAGATTACGGGCGGACAGGGAAATATACGATCAGCCCGTTTGTCGTCGACGACAGGAACGACCCGACGGAAGGCGCCAACGGCGCCCTGAAGCTCATCACTCAGGACAAGGTGCTGGGGTTTGTCGGTCCCCTGACATCGAAGGTCGCCATACCGGTGAGCGAGATTGCCTCCAAGTATAAGGTGCCCATGATCACCGAGGCGGCGACGAACCCGAAGGTGACGGTCTATGAAGGCAAGCGGAAGCCCTGCGTGTTTCGCGCGTGCTTCACGGACCCTTTCCAGGGACATGTGGCCGCTGCTTTTGCATTGAGGGATTTGAAGGTAAAGACGGCGGCGGTCCTCTACGATGTGGGGAACGACTATTCGAGGGGCCTCGCGGAGGTCTTCAAGTCGACCTTCGAGAAGGGCAAGGGGTCGGTCGTCGCGTATGAATCCTACCAGAAGGACGATGTCGATTTTTCCGCCCTCGCGACAAAGATACGGCTGAGGAAGCCCGAGCTGGTATTTATCCCCGATTATTACAACAAGGCCGGTCTCATCGTGAGGCAGCTCCGTGAGAAGGCGGTTAACTGCAGCGCTCATAGGCACCGATGGATGGGACTCCCCCGAGCTTATCAAGATCGCGGGGAACACGATTGTCGGCGGATACTTTACGAACCACTACTCCCCCGAGAGGAAGGACAGGATAGCGGAGCGGTTCATCGCACGGTACAGGGAAAAGCACGGAAGCGTGCCTGATGCCCTTGCGGCCCTTACCTACGACGCGGCCATGATACTCCTCGAGACGCTGGACAAGCTCAAGGAACCCCGCCCGGAGCAGGCTCACCAGGGCGTTGTCGCAGCTCAAAAATTTTCAGGGCGTCACGGGTGTCATCAGCTTCGACAGGAACGGCGACGCGGTCAAATCGGCGGTCATACTGAGAATGGAGAAGGACGGCCCCAGGTACGTGACCACGGTAAGACCGTGAAAGCGGTCCTGGCGCCTCACTTAGGGCGCCCGGCATATGGAAATTCTCGGCTACATCCTCCAGCAACTCGTCAACGGCCTTCAGCTCGGCGCCATCTATGCCCTTATCGCCCTCGGCTACACGATGGTCTACGGGGTGCTGCGGCTCATAAATTTCGCCCACGGCGATATCTTCATGTTCGGCAGCTTCGTCGGCTATTATCTGATCGCCAAATGGCAGATGCCCCTCTCCCTGGTCTTCGTGATCACCATGGCCGCCACGGCCGCGCTCGGGTTCGTGGTGGAAAAGGTCGCCTATAAGCCGCTCCGGGGGCCCCCAGGATATCGCTCCTCATCACCGCCGTGGGCGTTTCGCTTTTCCTCGAATATTTCCTGAGCCTCAACAGCATGTTCACCCCGAACTATATCGCCTTCCCGCGGCCCTTCGACGTGGTCGCCTACGACCTGTCCCTCGTCGCGGTCACCAATATCCAGCTCATCATTTTTTCCGTCACCGCCGCATCCCTTTTCCTGCTCTACCTGCTGGTCTACCGGTCGAAGCACGGCAGGGCCATGAGGGCGGTCTCCCACAACCAGGAGACGGCATCGCTCATGGGCATCAACGTGGACGCCGTTATTTCGTTCACTTTCGCGGTCGGCACCGCGCTGGCCGGCATAGGCGGCATCCTTTACGGTTTTGCCTACCCCCAGATCAATGTATTCATGGGGATCATGCCCGGCATCAAATCCTTCATCGCCGCCGTGCTCGGGGGCATCGGCCTCGTCCACGGCGCGGTCCTCGGGGGCCTGGTGATAGGCGTCTCGGAGGTGTTCGTCTCCGCCTTCCTCTCCTCGACGCTGCGGGACGGCGTGATCTTTATCATCCTCCTCCTCGTCCTTTTGTTTCGACCGAACGGATTCTTCGGGAAGAGAAGAGAGAAGGTATGACGTTCCTGAAAGAGGCGAAGCGATTTCTCATTATCTCCGCAATTGTCTACGTCCTGCTGAAATGCCTCTTTCTCTCGGGTGCGGCCACGGAATACGTGGAGCAGGTCGTGCTTTACTCGCTGGTCATGATCATCGCAAGCCTCGGCCTCAATGTCATCTACGGGTACACGGGCCAGTTTTCTCTCGGCCACGCCGCGTTCTACGGTATCGGCGCCTATAGCTCCGCCTGTCTGACCCACGCCTTCGCAATCGACTCGGTGTTCGCGTTCCTGCCCATCCTGTTTTTTGCGGGTCTCTTTTCCGGTCTCATAGGCTACCTGATAGGGGTCCCCATACTGAAGCTCCGGGATGACTTCCTGGCCATCGCGACCCTCGGCTTCGGCATGCTGGTGCGGGTGCTTCTCGACAACTCGGACAAGGTGGCCGACGTGGTGGGAGGGTCGAGGGGGTTTATCGGCATACCGAGGATAACGAACCTGGAGCTTGTCTTCGTCGTCTTAGTCTTCCTGGTCGTGGTGACGAGGAACCTCATCTTCTCGAAGTACGGGCTCTTCTGGCAGTGCATCAAGGACGACGAGCTTGCATCGACCGCCTTCGGCATCGATACGGGGAGGATGAAATCGATGGCCTTCACCTACGGGTGCTTTCTCGCGGGTATTGCCGGCGGACTCTACGCGCACCTCTACACCTTTCTCCACCCGTCGAATTTCGATCTTCTCAAGTCGATAGACTTTCTCGTCATCGTCATCGTCGGGGGCATGGGCAGCATCACGGGGACTATTTTTGCGGGCCTTTTGTGGGTAGGCTTCATCGAGGGCTTGCGGATCGCGCTGCCTTCGGGGATGCTGGAGCTGAGATGGGTGTTCATCCCGATATTTCTCATCGTCTTGATGATGCTGCGGCCCTACGGCCTGTTTGCAAAGAATGAATCGAAGTTTCTCGGGATCGGTAAGACATGAACGCGCTTGTGGTCACGGGCCTGAGCAAGAGCTTCGGGGGCGTGCAGGCGGTCGACGACCTGTCCTTCTCTGTCGGGGAGCACGAGGTCGTGGGGCTGATAGGACCCAACGGGGCGGGCAAGACAACGGTCTTTAACCTCCTGACCGGGTTCAATAGACCCGATTCCGGAACGATCGAGTTTTTCGGGAAGAACATCACAGCCATGGTGCCTTTCCATGCGGTCTCTCTCGGCATGGCGAGGACCTTTCAGAATATCCGGCTGTTCACGAGCCTCACGGTCCTCCAGAACGTCCTGGTCCCCATACTGGGGCGGATCGGGTACGGGCCGCACGCGGCGATCTTCCAATCGAGAAGATACCTCGAGGCGGAAAAGGCGGCGGTCGACAAGGCGATGAAGCTGCTCGACTTTTTTCATCTCGCCCGCAAATCGGACCTTCTTGCTGCAAGCTTGCCGTACGGTGAGCAGAGGCGGCTGGAGCTTGTCCGCGCCCTCGCGGCGGACCCGAAGCTCCTCCTCATCGACGAGCCGGGGGCCGGCATGAACCCACGGGAGGTCCGGGGGTTGCTCGATGATATAAGGGAGGTCAAGAAGACCTTCGGGCTTACCGTCCTCGTTATCGAGCATCAGATGGGCCTCATCATGAACCTCTCGGACAGGCTCGTGGTGCTCGATTTCGGAGAAAAGATCGCCGAGGGCACGCCCGAGGAGATCAGGAAAGACCGGAAGGTGATAGAGGCGTACCTGGGGGAAGAATTTACATGCTGATGCGCATCTCCGATCTCCACGTCTCCTACGGCGCCTCTGCCGCCCTCGACGGCGTTACCATGGAGGTGCATAAGGGCGAAGTCCTCTCCCTCATCGGGGCCAACGGCTCAGGGAAAAGCACGCTTCTCAGGGCGGTGGCGGGCATACTGAAACCCCTGTCGGGGTCCATAGAGTTTGCGGGCAGGTCCATCATGAGGCAGAGACCCGACAGGATCGTCAGGCTCGGCATCTCCATGGTCCCGGAAGGGCGACAGATCTTCCCCGATCTCACGGTAAGAGAGAACCTGGAGGTGGGCGGCCATGTGCTGGCCGGCAGGCGCAAGGGGCAGGCGCTCTTCGAGATGGTGCTGGCGACGTTTCCCCGGCTCAGGGAGAGGCTGCGCCAGCATGCGGGCACCCTTTCCGGAGGGGAACAGCAGATGCTCGCCCTCGGAAGGGCCCTCATGGCCGACCCGCAGCTCCTCCTGCTGGACGAGCCTTCCATGGGTCTCTCGCCCATCCTGACCAGAGAGATCTTCTCCCTTATCAAGAGCATAAACGAGGAGAAAGGCATCTCGATCCTGCTGGTCGAGCAGAACGCCCACATGGCGCTCGATTATTCCGCCAGGGCCTACGTGCTCGAGACGGGGCGGATAGTGATGGAGGGGAAGTCGGCGGATATCAAGTGCAGTCCAAGGGTGGTCGAGGCGTATCTGGGGGTGGGGTAGGGGGGCGGCCGGGCGCTTTTTTGCGCCCGGCTTCGCGCCATCCATCAAAAATCGCCTCGGCCGCCCTGACCGCACCGGTCAGACGATTTCAAGAAGAAGCTGATCGCCGGCGTTTCCGGGCGTATCAACGACGAGTGTCTAGGAGAGGTCTATCCTCCTCGCGGAAATGACGTTGGGCAGGCTGTGAATTTCCTTGATTACGCTGTCGTCGACGTGCTCGTCCACGTCAAGGAGCGATATGGCAAGACCGCCGACTGCTTCCCTGCCGAAGCGCATGCCCCCTATGTTGATGCCGTGTTTTGACAACAACGATCCGAGGCCCCCGATAATACCGAGTTTGTCATAGGTGTAGAGGAACAGCATGCTGCCTGTCAAATCCGCATCGACGGGGATTTTGTTTACCTTGACCAGCCGCGGCCTCTTTTTCCCGAGGAGCGTCCCATAGGCCACGTTCTCGCCCTTGGGTCCCTTTAATCTGATGCCGAGGAGAGTCGCGAAATCTTCATCTTCCTTTTGCTTGATCTCCTTGATTTTGATGCCTCTCGAACGGGCAAGGATCGGGGCGTTTACGTAATTTACCCCCATAAGGTGGGGCGAGAGAATGTTCTTGACGATCCCCTGGGTCAGTATCTTCGTCTCCACTTCCGCAATCGTTCCCCGATACTCGATCTCGATTTCCTTGATGGGGGGCTCGGAGAGGAAAGAGACGAAACGGGCGAGGTTCTCCGAGAGAACGAGGTAAGGCGAGAGGGCCGTCTGGGTGTCTATTGAAACGGGAGGCGCGTTGACGCTGTTCTTTATGACGCCGTTCAAAAAGTAATCGGTAATCTGGTTTGCGATATCTATCGCCACTTTGCTCTGGGCCTCCTTGGTTGATGCGCCAAGGTGAGGCGTGGCGACTACCTTGTCCGAGAGGACGAGGGGATGGTTCGCGGGCGGTGGTTCCGTCTCGAAGACGTCGAGGGCGGCTCCCGCCACCTGGCCGCTTTCGAGCGCATCGAAAAGGTCGGCCTCATTGATGATCCCGCCCCTCGCCGTATTGATGATCAGAACGCCCTTCTTCATCCTGGGGATGTTGTTCTTGTTGAGGAGACCCTTCGTCTCCTTGAGCAGGGGCAGATGGATGCTGATGAAATCACTGCGGGAGAGGAGCATATCGAGATCGACGAGCTCGATGCCTTTCGCGGCCGCAACCTCACGGGAGACGAAGAGGTCGTAGGCGATGACCTTCATTCCCAGGGCAACCGCCTTTTCGGCCACGATCATGCCGATATTCCCTATCCCGATGACGCCGATGGTCTTTTCGTAGACCTCCACTCCCATGAGAAGTTTCTTTTCCCACTTTCCCTGTTTCATCGTGCGGTCGGCGAGGGCTATCTTCCGGGCGAGCGCAAACATAAGAGCCAGGGCGTGCTCGGCTGCTGCGAGGGCATTTCCCTGGGGCGTATTCATCACGACGATCCCCTTTTCCGTGGCTGCCTCAACATCCACGTTGTCTACCCCGATTCCGGCCCGGCCTATCACCTTGAGCCTGTCCGCTTTCTCGATAATGTCCCTGGTGACCTTGGTCGCACTGCGAACGATGAGGCCGTCATATTCGCCTATGATGGCCTGAAGCTCTTCTTTCTTCAATTCTGTTTTTACGTCAACGTCCAGATGGTTTGACTTGAGAATATCGACTGCTCTGTCAGACATGGCGTCGGCGATAAGTATCTTCATCCCCATCTCCTTCGGCTAGTGCGGTACCCCTCGTCCGCGCTTAATGGGCGAGAGGCACCGGGTCACCCTCGGGTTGATGCTACGCGTCTTTCAGACTTTCCGTAGCCGCGGCAACTCCTTTGCCCATCTCGAACTTGTATCCCAGATCCCTCAGGGTAAACTCCACGGCTGCGACGGCGGTGATCACGTCGTACTTGTCGGCATAGCCCAAGGTCGCGAGCCTGAATATCTTGCCCTTCAGTTGATCCTGTCCGCCCGCGCCCGTGACGCCGTACTTTTTCCACAGGGTTTTGTAAATCGCCTGCCCATCGATGCCGTCGGGCGCGACGATGGCCGTCACCGCGGGGCTGGGTGCTTTCGCGAATATCTTCAAGCCTAAGGCCTCCGCGCCTGCCCTCGTTGCCCTGGCGAGCCCCTCGATCCTCCTGTAGACGTTCTCCAACCCCTCCTGCTTGATCATGCGCAGGGATTCGCGAAGCCCGATAATCAGGGAGATCGCGGGGGTGAAGTTGGTCTGGTTCTTCTCA
Source organism: uncultured delta proteobacterium (assembly GCA_963729685.1). GTDB lineage: Bacteria > Desulfobacterota > Syntrophorhabdia > Syntrophorhabdales > WCHB1-27 > BOG-1155. The sequence continues at coordinate 87,992 of CAVSOX010000015.1, forward strand.
AGGTTGGTCCGTTCCTTGGCCCAGTTGAAATAGAACTTCGGCAGCTTGGAGGTCTTGTTGAATTCCCACGCCTTGTCGCTCACGGCCGCGAAGGCAAGACCTGGCGGCAGCATCAACGCCTTCTGGGAACCGCCGACCAGCACATCGATATTCCACGCGTCGGCTGGAAGCTCGAACACACCGACACCGGTAATTCCATCCACAACCATCAGGGTGTGGGGGTAGTTCTTGACGATGGCGGCTACCTCTCTTACCGGGAATATCGCACCGGTCGAGGTCTCGGTTGCCTGCATGTAGACGGCTTTTACATCGGGGTTGGCCTTGAGCGTGTTTTCGATGACCGCCGGGTCGAGCACGTCACCCCAGGGGAGGTCTATGTTGATCGCCTCAACGCCGTAGGCCTTACAGATGTTGCCCCATCTCTCTCCGAATTTTCCACTCCGTACGCAGATAGCCTTGTCGCCGGCGGAAAGGGCGTTGGTAACCGCGCTTTCCATTGCACCGGTACCCGACGACGCGAAGACGAGCACCTCATTCTTGGTACCGAACACGTATTTCAGGTTTTCTCTCACCTCTTCCACAACCGCCTCGAAGAGCGGGTTTCGATGGTGGATGATCGGCTCGGCCATTTTCAGAAGCACTTCAGGCGGAATGGCGGTAGGGCCCGGCGCCAACAAATATCGTTTTTCCATGTATTCCTCCTTGCTTGTTTTGCGGGCGTAATGAAGCATGCATATTCTAAGATTATTGGAAAAAGGATGTCAAGAGGAACAGTTATGAGCTTATGAGGAGGGGAAGAGAGAGAAGTTGACAAACCATGTGCGACTTCGGCGCAGAAAGGCTCCATGGCGGAAGCGCTGATAAAGGCCTTTGAGGGCCTGCGATACAACAAGAGGGGGATACGCAACGTGTGGCCGAGAAAAAAACAGCGCCGTCTTTATTTGCCGTCTCCCGTGAGCAGCTGCTTTATTGTCAGGCCTATTTCAGCCCTGGTCATCGGCTTCGCAACGACTGCTTTCACCCCCGCCTCGCGGGCCAGCTCTGCATCGAGCACATCGCGGTACCCCGTGATCAGGACGATGGGAATATCGGGCCTTACTGAAACGAGTCTCCGCGCCAGGTCGATGCCCGTCATATCCGGCATGGTCTGGTCGGTGAGCACGAGATCGTATTTGTCGGGGTTCTCCCTGAAAAGGGCAAGGGCGGCACCGCTCTCGACCACCGCCGTGGCCGAGTACCCCAGCCGCTCGACCATTTCCTTCTCCAATTCCACGATGTCGGCTTCATCGTCGACTATGAGAAGGTGGCCGTGTCCCTTGAGGGCCGAGAGGGGTGGCTTGTTCGCGGGGAGGACCTGTTCCGGAATCCGGGGCAGAAACACCTCGAAGGTCGACCCTTTCCCCGGCGTGCTCCTCACCGTGATCGCGCCTTTGTGATTCTTCACAATGGTCTGCACCACCCAGAGGCCCAGGCCGGTCCCTTCACCCCGTTTCTTCGTCGTGAAGAAAGGGTCGAACACCCGCTCGAGGATATCCCTGTCCATGCCCGTCCCCGTGTCGCCGACCGAGAGCTTGAGGCAGGGCCCCGGGGCCAAGCCCGCATCAGGTGTGTCGTCCGGTGTGACCGTGACGCAGGAAAGGTCGACGGTCATCAGGCCTCCCTTTTGCCACATGGCGTGAGCCGCGTTGATGCCCAGGTTCATGATGATTTGCTGGATCTGCGTGGGATCGGCGAGGGCCATCGACGGCTCGGTCGTGACATCCCCCCGGATCTCTATGGTCTTTGGCAGCGAGGCGCGCAGCATCCTGGTGCTTTCCTTGACGACGGGGGCCAACAGGATCGGCCTCAGCTCCTCCTCGCCTTTCCGGCTGAACGACAGGATCTGGGTCACCAGGTCCTTGCCCCGCTGCGCGGCACGAAGGATCCTGGATAGATGCCGCCTCGCCTTGCCGTCAACGGGGGCGTCCTCGAAACCGAGGTCGGCAAACCCAAGGATCGCGGTGAGGATATTGTTGAAATCATGGGCGATGCCGGCCGAGAGCGTCCCGATGGCCTCCATTTTCTGGGTCCGCTGGAGCTGGCCCTCCAGTCTTCTTCTCTCGGTGATATCCTCGATCATGCCCTCGTAATAGAGGATTTTTCCCTTCGTGTCCCTGGCTGAATGGGTAGTTATCGAGGCCACGTAGGTAGTTCCGTCCTTCCGGTATTGTTCGGCTTCAAACGCCCTCACCACGCCGTCTTTTTGGACGAGATCCCGATAACGCACCCTGTCTTCCCTGTTCACCCAGAGCTTTTTCCCGATGTGATCCACGTCCCGCATCATCTCTTCAGGACTGTCGTAGTGGTGGATGCGCGCAAGGGCGGGATTGACGCTTATGAGTCTTCCATCGGGCGTGCTCTGGAAGATCCCTTCGATGGCATTTTCGAAGATGCTGCGGTATTTCCGCTCGCTCGCGTAGATACGTTCTTCAGCCTCTTTTCGCGCGAGTGCCATGCCGATGCTCGCGGCAACACCTTCGAGGAACTCGATCGTCCCCGGGTCGCAGACCGGTCGGGGCGCTTGTCGTTGAGCTGCAGGAGGCCTATGATCTCTTCCCGCGACTTGAGGGGAATGAGGGCCACGGATTCATAGCCCTGGCTCATGCAGCAGTGCTCTTATTCGCTCCCGGGGATCCGCTTTCAAGGATGCCGGGAGTCGTGTCATGCTGTTCGTCCAGAAACTGCCCGCCTTCGTAAAGAAGGGCAGCGCGGGGTCGGTCCGTCCCCGTATGATCCTTCCGCACAGGCATTCGAGGTGCGGGCCGCCGAGCTCATCGATAACGATCCGGCCGCCTTCGTCTCTCCTGCAAAGGAGCTTCTCGGCTTCGAGGAAGTGCTCGGGGAAGCCGATAGCTTCGGCGTAAGGGAAATCGTCCCCACTTCGCAGGCGCAAGGCCACGGCATCGACAGCGGTATGCTCTTTCAAGAGAAGAAGGATGCGGCGTATCACGCTCAGGGTGTCATCGGGGCCGTTGAGCATCTCAAGGATCGTGGTGACGATCTCTCGCTGTTTCTCCGCCTGCTTGCGCTCGGTGACGTCCCTCAGATATGCGAGTGACGCGGGCTCGCCCTGGTAGGTGATCCTGGAGACCGACGCCTCGAGAAAGACGATGCTGCCGTCCCTCCGTCGCGCTCTGAATTCATACCGCGAAGGCGTGGGTTCTCCTCTTTGCCTCATGCGGGCATAGCCGGTGATCCTTTCGATAATCATCGGGGTGCACCGCGAAGGCCGACATCTTCTCCCTACGAACTCCGCGACGCTGTCGTAGCCCAGCATATCGAGCAATCTGCGGTTCGCGTAGAGAATCACTTCTCCCCTGATCAGCGCAACCCCATCATTCGAGTTTTCTATCGCCACACGGTACCGTTCTTCCGACTCCCTGAGTTGCGCTTCGGCTTGCTTGCGCTCCCTGATATCCCTCCACACGTTGTAAACGATCTGTCTTCCCCGTATGGGGATAACCGTGTGGGACACCTCGACCCAGAATTCCTCTCCTCCGAAGGTACGGCGCATCCACTCGAATTGGTTGATTCCCTGCCGCATGGTCATGTCGGTCAGTTCCTTCACCTTCTCTGATGACAGGCGGCCATCCGGTTGTCGCTCGGGGGAAATATCCCACGGGTGGAGTCCGATGAGCTGGTCCTTGCCGGAGCAGCCCACGAGCCTGAGGGCCGCCTCGTTGCAGTCTACGTAGGTGTCCCCGTCCAGAAGGAGTATGGGGTCGGCCGATTTTTCAAAGAGGAGCCGGAACATTGTTTCGCTTTCCTGAAGGGCCTTTTCCGCGGACTTGCGGCTGGTGATGTCCCTGAGATACGCCAGTGAGGCGGGTTCTCCCTGGTACGTAATCCTGGCAACGGAGGCCTCGATGTATATCGGCGTACCATCCTTCCTGATCCCTTTGAACTCGTACCTGTCGGGGACTGCTTCGCCCCCCTGCCTCCTGCGGTTGTAGCCGACGACCTTTTCCAGATCGTCAGGGTGGACGGTAAGGTAATGTGCTTTTCCTACCACCTCTTCAAGGCTGGCGTAGCCGAAGATCTCCAGGAACTTCCGGTTGACGTAGATGTGGCGATCCCCCCTGACAAGGGCGACCCCGTCGTTGGAGTTCTCTATCGCCACCCGGTAACGCTCTTCCGACTCTCGCAGCTGCGCCTCGGTCCGCTTCCGTTTTGTGATATCGATAAGTGCAGAAAGAACTACTCTGCGCCGCCTCAACCTGGCGGCGATGCTGTCTATCCTCGCATCGAAGCATGTACCGTCTCCCCGCTTCAGGACCAGCTTGCAGGTCAGCCCTCCTTCTGAATGACCTGCATTTCGGCAGTGAAGGGAGAACGCGTCCTGAAAATCGGCGTGGATGAAGGCGGAAAAGGGCTTGCCGAAGAGGGATTCGCTCTCGACGCCGAGCAGGCGTCCCGCCGTAAGGTTGGCGTTCGAGATGACGCCCTCTTTGTCGAACGTCAGGTAGCCGACCGGGGCATTGTCGTACAGGCTCAGGTATTCGGCGCGCAATTCTTCAATGCCGAGGCGGGCCTTTTGGAGGTTCTTGCGCTGCAGCTCCAGCTCTATCCGGTGCACTGCCAGGTCGTGGACCAGCTCAGGAACACTCTTCTCCGCTATCCCTGAGATCCTCTCGGGATTTCTCTTCAGCAGACTCTCGGCCTTCCTGTGAAGCGTCTCCCATTGATGTAATACATCGGCCATATGGATGTCCCCCGGAAAAACTGGATGTAGTGTACCGGCTGCACGTTAATCTTCGATTTAGGAGGAAAAGGTACCAGAGGGTAGATTATACCAGAGAGAGGCATTCAGGTAAAGGCAAATTTATCGGCGGTTCCGGGTCGAGCCTTCTTCCCGCGCAACGCCTGCCCGGCCCCGGCTATTTTCGTGATCTGCCGGGTGCGGGCTCATGTCTCGTCGCGTACCTGGCGGCCCCATAGGTGGCCACACAAAAGGGGACGCAATAGGTCACGGCAAGTTTGATCCAATCGAGCGCCCGCATGTCGCCACGCAAGAAGATGCGGTCGCCGTAGTTGATCAGGGCAAGGATCGACCCGACAAACAGGGCCACCTTGGTTGAAGTGGTGATGGTGCTTCTTTCACACGCGGCTTTCATGAACGCTTTCATTGCGTCATCTCCACGTTTTCGCTCGGGCAGCGCCCGCGTCGCCTTCCACGGGATCATAGAGCGTCCTTCACCTCTTTCATTTACCGGCCTTTGTGCGCCGTCCCATCCGTTTTTCATTATCAGAGAAACGGCGCGAGATTTCAACAGCTATTTCACGCTTTTCACAGAAACGGCAATTGTCGTCCCTTTTTCATACCGCCGACCCTGCGCGAACCTGTGCTGCGCCTTGGAAAAACAAGGTCATTTTTTATCTTGGCTTCTCCGCCTTTTTTTGGTATAGAATCTGCCACGGCTGCTGATTTTGGGCGATGTTTCTCTTATGTTTTGGTAGAGGAAGAATGTGGAAGCGATGAAAAGGCGGACTCTTTTTGCAGCACTCGCGGTACTGGGCGTCGTCCTTGCGGCCTACGGGACGGTCAGGGCCGCCGACGATCCGTTGCCACCGGACAAAAGCGGCTCTTCCGGGGAAAGAATGTTCTTTGACTCCATGGACAAGGAGAGCCGCGAAGAGGCCCGTTTCGACATCAGGGACGATATCCCGAGAGGACAGGAATTTCTCAAGGGCAAGTCTGCAGGCAACCTGATTTCCGTTGAGAAGAAGAAAATTCTCGCCGGCAGAAGGGGACGAAAGAGAGAAAAGATCATCGTCCAGAAAATCGTCAAGCCGAATTTCCTTCTGGCTGTGGAGGACCTGAGGGAGAGGAAGATCCGGGAAGTGCTGGTAAGCGCTGACGGACGGGTCACGGAAGGATTCGACGTGAGGATGGTCCGTAAGAACGGCGTTGGCTCAAGGTTTGAAATAGCCTATCCGGAGAACATGGTCGTATTGGCTTTGCGGACGACGGTGAGGGCCGGCAAGAACAGCTTCAAAGAGGTGGTCTACACGCCTTACAGCCCTCAGATCGACACCCCTCAGGTGCGCGAGGCCGGGCTCAAGTATCTCACGACGCAGATAGAACTGGCCCGTAAGGACCTTGAGAGACGACAAGCCAGGTTATACGGATTTGAACGGCTGCAAACCGACGTGCCGACCGACGTCTCTTTAGCCCTTTCGATTATTGAGCATATCGACCCCGTCAGATTCATGAATTGCCCGAGGGGCAGAGAAAGCGATCTTGTCAACGAAGTGCTCACCGTTATAGGCGCGAACACGTGCAACGCGTACGCCTACAGCAGGTCGTCCGCGGGCGCCATGGGCCTGTTCCAGATCATTCCTCCCACCTACAAGAGGCTTCGGAACAGATACCCGCAGGCGGGGCTGATAAAGGACTTTCTCGCGGGCTGCACGGATCATGTAAACGCGGCAAAGGCCTCTTTACTGCTCTTCGATTCGGACCTGTCGGACGTGCCCCACAGGCACTTGTCGCTTCTGACGAAGGACGTCAAGACCACCGGTATGTATCTGGCCGCGGCATACAACTGCGGGTCAAAAAGGGTCGCCAAATCGGTGAGGCGATGCGGGAGCGAATGGACCTGCCATCTGCCGCTGGAGACAAAGATATATCTGGACAAATTCTATACTATCTGGGATTCGGGCATTACCATCGATAAGTAGCCCGTGCTCCCTTTCGCGAAGATTCGTATCTTAAGTCGCTGCATATATTCTCCGATAAACCTCTTCAGAGCGGTATGACCCGGGACAGCCGGGTGCGCCGCGAGAAAAGACTCGATAAACGGAGGTGTTATGGAGGCTGAAAAGAGACGGTATGAGCGGGAACAGACCGACATGAAGCTCTCTCTCGTCCTGGACCGCCAGGAAGTGCTCGTCAACGTGAGAAACATATCCAGGGGAGGGGCATTCGTCCAGGTCGAAAGGGGGGATCTCAACAGGATCATGCCTTCGGACGTGGGCCGGGTCGCAAAGCTCCGCATGGAAAATGGGCAGAGTTTTGTCTCTTCCAGGGGGACGATCCTTCGCTGCGTCGAGGAGGGAGGAGCGAAATATATGGCCCTTGCGTTCGTTAACGGTGTAGCCTAACCGGGCAAGGATCGGAAGGTCCGTCGCGTTGCCCTCGCGTTTTCGGATCAACCGCACCGGGAGCCGGAAGCAGGCGCCAGTGCGCGATGTCGAGGAGCGGGACGGCGATCATCCACATCTTCTCCGGTCGGGGATAGACGAGAGAGGCGAGAGCCGCAAGAACGAACGAGACGAGGGGGACCGTCGAGAAGGCGCCGATCGATCGCGCGCCTTTTTGTTCCTCACGTTGACGATCACACAGCTCCAATTCATCACGACGATGCGTGCCGCAAAGACCAGAATGGCGATGGCGAGAATGAGCCTGGCTATGGTCATGGTGATCTTGCCGAACTGCCGCGCAAACCTCGTTTTGGGAAATGATATGCCCTGTCCGTTGAAAAGGCAAGCACGAAATATACCCGCATCGACGCATTTTGCCCCTCTCCCTTGTGGGCGGCCATCACTTGTGCAACCTCCCGCCGCTGTGGTATAACAGTAGCCGAGGGAGAGATGTCCGAGCGGCTGAAGGAGCACGACTGGAAATCGTGTGTGCTGGCAAAACCGGCACCGAGGGTTCAAATCCCTCTCTCTCCGCCACTCTTTTTTGCCATGACGTGACGAGCGGGATTTTAAGGTGGCCGGGCCCTGCGCAACGTGAAGGTTACAAACCCCGTCAGGTCCGGAAGGAAGCAGCGGTAGTGGCTTCTCCGTGTGCCGCAGGTTGCCTGGCCTTATTATAAAGGCAGTATCGAATTTTGAATGTCGGGGCCCGGAGAAATCAATTTTTCATGGCGAATAGTGAATCTATCCCGGTAATCGCATGAGCTATACAGTCATCGCACGACGGTGGAGACCAGGGCGGTTCGAAGACGTGGTCGGGCAGGCACACGTGGTCACCACCCTGAAAAATTCCATCACGCGCGGCAGAATAGCGCATGCCTATCTCTTCGCGGGGCCAAGGGGGGTCGGCAAGACTTCTATCTCACGGATCCTTGCAAAGGCGGTCAACTGTCTCGAAGGCGTAAAAGAGGAGCCGTGCAACGCGTGCCAGACCTGCAAGGCTATCGACGTCGGCGGGTTTGTGGACGTGATCGAGATCGATGCGGCCTCCAACAGGGGCATCGACGAGATACGGGAGCTGCGGGAAACGGTGCGGTACCTCCCCATGCAAGGGAGGTACAAGGTCTACATCATCGACGAGGCGCACATGCTCACCGAGCCCGCGTTCAACGCGCTTCTGAAAACCCTCGAAGAACCCCCCGGCCATAATATCTTCATCCTCGCCACGACCGAGTCCCAGAAGATCCCCTACACCATCATGTCACGGTGCCAGCGCTTCGATTTCAAGAGGATATCCGAGTCGCAGATCGTCGAGCAGCTCCGCCGCATCTGTCTCGACGAAAAGATCGACTACGACGAGGCGGTGCTCAACTACATGGTCCGCGAAGCGGACGGAAGCCTGCGCGACGCCGAATCGATACTCGACCAGGTTATCGCCTTCAGCGGCACACGCATCTCGGAAAAAGACGTGATCGACGTGATCGGGGTGATCCGGAGGGAGGTGGCCTTCGGTATCATCAAGGCCGTCATCGAGAAGGACCCGAAGGGAGGGCTGGCGCTGATCGCCCGCAGCCTCGAAGAGGGAAATGATGCCTATCAGATATACAAGGGGCTCCTCTCGTTCTTAAGGGACATGCTGATGATAAAAGTCTGGGACGGCAAGCCCCCCTTTGTCTTCATGGACGACGTGGAATATGAAAAGGTGTCGGGGCTTCTGAAACAGGTCGAATACTACGAGATACAGAATATGGTGCATCATATGCTGAGCGCGGAAAACCTGGTCCGCGGCATCTTCCCGAAGGTATCCCTGGAGGTCCTCTTCATCAATCTCTACAATCTCTCGCAGCTCCGGGACGTGGAGAAGATGCTAGAGGCGCCGCCCCCGTCCCCTGTCTCGTCGCATGCGCCGCCTCGGACCCCGTATGGAGACACTCCTTCGGATAATGCGACGCGCTACGCACAGGCGGGCGCCACACGCCACGCGGCCCCGCCGGGGCAGGCGGTCGAGGCCGACATCCCGCCGGAACAAGGCGATTTTGTGACCTATCTGAAGGAGAAGAGCAAGATGCTTTTCGGCATGCTCGCAAGCCTCGATATGAGGGTCGAGGAGGACAAGATGGTCGTCTCCCTGGACAAAGACTCGGCCTTCCTGAAAAACGACGCCGCGAGGGCGGGTGAGCTAAGGAAGCATGCATCGGCATTTTTCGGCAGGGAGATGACCGTCAGGTTTGTCGACGGATCGGGGAGAAGGAGCGATACCCTCGATGACTACGTGAGGGAGGCGGAGCTGTTATTCAAGGTTTGAGAGATGTCCTTTTCTGTGAGGGGGGACGACCCGCACGCGGGTATCCCGACGAGCTTTGCCGTGGAGGGGGCGCTGAGCCCCAGTAATTGCGCGGTCTAAAGGAGGCAATAATGTCGAAGGGTTTTGGGCAGATTCTGAACCAGGCAAAAAAGATGCAGGAGCGATTCCAGCAGTTGCAGGAGGAGATGGAGTCGAAGACGGTGGAAGGACAGTCGGGCGGCGGTATGGTCACCTGTGTCGTCAACGGGAAGCAGGACTTGATCTCGCTTTCGATTTCCGACGAGATATGGAAGGAACAGGACAAGGAGATGCTGGAAGACCTTGTCGTTGCGGCGGTGAATGAGGGCTTGAGCAAATCGAAGGACATGTGGAAGGAAGAGCTGGCGAAGATCACCGGCGGTATGCAGCTTCCTTTCGGGATGTAGATGCTTTATCCGGAGCCTATAGAAAGACTGATAGAACGCCTCTCGAAACTGCCCGGCATCGGAAAGAAGAGCGCGACGAGGCTCGCCTTCTTCCTGCTCAACGCGCGCGAGTCCTATGTCACGGAGCTGAGCCGGTCCATTGCCGAGGTGAAGGAAAAAGTGAGGCTTTGCAGCACCTGTTTCAACATCACCGATATCGACCCCTGTCACATATGCCGGGACGAAAGGCGCGGCCGCGACACGCTCTGCGTCGTGGAAGAGCCCTCCCATCTGATGGTGATCGAATCGGCATTTCCCGGCGTCTACCGTTATCATATACTCCACGGGGTCATAAACCCCATAGAGGGGATAGGGCCCGAGGAGATCAGGATCCCGGTGATGCTGGAGCGCATAGCCAGGGAGGGCATAAAGGAGCTTATCATCGCCACCAACCCTACCATAGAGGGCAATACGACCGCCCACTACATCGTCGAGATGACCAGGGCGTTCCAGGTGCGGATCACCCGCATCGCCTCGGGCATACCTATCGGCGGTGATATCGTCTATATCGATCCCCTCACCATCAAGAGCGCCCTGGATAACAGAAGGAGCCTGAAAGAAGGCTCGTAGCAGGCTCGATCTTAGCCGGGGGCCGTCGAAGGAGAAAGGCAGACATCCCATGGACCTGATAAAATACGGACTCGATATTATTGTCCATCTGGACAAGCACCTCGGCCTGGTGATACAACACTACGGCTTCTGGACCCACCTCCTCCTCTTCGTCATCCTTTTTTGCGAGACGGGGCTCGTCATTACCCCGTTCCTGCCCGGTGATTCCCTGCTTTTTGCCGCGGGCGCCTTCGCGGCCCTCGGCTCTCTCGACCTCTCGTGGCTTGCCTTCTCTCTGCCCCTTGCCGCAATGATAGGGGACTCGTCAAACTACTGGATCGGTCGTATTACCGGACCCAAGGTATTTTCGAGCGGGAAGTCCCGGCTGCTCAACAGGAAGCACCTGGAGAGGACGCACGAGTTTTACCTGAAATACGGCGGAAAAACGGTGATCATCGCGCGGTTCATGCCCATCGTCCGGACCTTCGCGCCCTTTGTCGCCGGGGTCGGCGCAATGGCCTACAGGCGCTTTGTCCTCTACAGCATCGGGGGCAGCATAGGCTGGGTGCTGGTCTTCGTGCTCGGGCGGCTATTTTTTCGGCAACATACCTGTGGTCAAGGCTAACTTTACCCTCGTTATCCTCGCCATTATCGTGATCTCGCTGCTTCCCGGCATAATCGAATTCGCGCGCGGGCGACGCAGGAGGGGCGCGGCCGCGTCGAGTCGGTGACAGCCGGACCGAGTGGAGAGTGCCGAGTGGAGAGTGGCGAGTGCAGAGTGATGAGTTTCGTCCTTACTCGCCACTCGGCACTTTCCACTGTGGTATACTAAGGCGGTACTATCGAACATGCATGAGCTGAGCCTGACGCAAAATATTATAGATATGGCCGTGCACGCGGCGCAGGACCAGCGGATAACCTCGATCAACCTGGTTATCGGGGAGCTTTCGAGCGTTGTCGAGGAGTCTATCAGGTTCTGCTTCGACGTGATCTCGAAGGACACCCCCGCGGAAGGCGCCTGCCTTTCCGTGACGAAGGTCCCTGCCGTGATACGCTGCGCCAACTGCTCCTGTACGTTCGGTATGGAGATGGAAGGCCTGTGCCCCCAATGCGGAAAACGGAGCGGGGAAGTGACGGCCGGGAGAGAGTTTTACATGGAAAGCATAGAAGTGGAGGATTAGACGATGAAGATCAACGTGGTAAAGAACATCCTCGACGCCAACGAGCAGATGGCCGCGGAGAACAAGCGCTTCTTCGAGAAGCGCCGGATCGTCGCCGTCAACATCATGGCGTCGCCGGGGGCGGGCAAGACGAGCCTCATACTGAGGACCATAGAAGGGCTGGGCGAGCCGATGGCGGTCATCGAGGGGGACATAGCCTCCACGTTCGATGCGGAAAAAGTGGGTGAAAAACAGGTGCCCGTCGTCCAGATCAACACGGGAGGGGCCTGCCATCTCGATGCGTCCATGATAAAAACCTCGCTCAAAAAGCTCTCTCTCGACAAGGCTCGGTACCTGTTTATCGAGAATGTGGGGAACCTGGTCTGCCCGGCCGAGTTCATGCTGGGGGAGAAGGTGCGGGTCCTCGTCGCGTCGGTGCCGGAGGGGGACGACAAACCCTTCAAGTATCCCGGCATGTTCAGTACCGTTCAGGCGGTCGTGCTGAACAAGATGGACGTGCTGCCCTACATCGATTTCAACGTGTCCCGCTTCATGGAAGGCGTGGCTGCCGTCAATCAGGAAGCCCCTGTTTTTCAGGTCTCGTGCCGTACGAAGGAAGGGCTGGAGGATTGGATAGCCTGGCTGAAAAAGATCAAGTCCTGAAACACCTCACCGTCTACGGTGTCGTTCAGGGCGTCGGCTTCCGCCCCTTCATTTTCAGGCTTGCCGGGGAACACGGCCTCAAGGGCTGGGTCATCAATACGAGCAGCGCGGTCGAGATAGAGGTGGAGGGGAAGAGTGCGGAGGTCGACGCGTTCGTCGGCCGCGTCACGCATGACGCGCCGCCCAGGGCCCGTATAGAGGGCGTCGAGGCGGCAAGAAGGGAAGCCCGCCGGCTACCTGACCTTCGAGATTCGGGAGAGCCGGTCTGATGCGGGCTACCAGCTCATCTCGCCCGACATCGCCACCTGCGCCGACTGCGTCCGCGAGCTCTTCGACCCCCTGGACAGGAGATATCGCTACCCTTTTACCAACTGCACGAACTGCGGCCCCAGGTTCACGATCATCACGGACATCCCCTACGACAGGCCGTACACCACCATGGCCCCCTTCCGCATGTGCGACCAATGCCGGCGCGAATACGAAGACCCCCTGAACCGTCGCTTCCACGCGCAGCCGAATGCCTGCCCGGTGTGCGGGCCGCGGGTATGGCTGGAAGACGCAAGCAGGCAGGTGCGGCAGGGGATGACCCGATTCGCGAGACGGCCGTCTTGCTCGAAGGCGGGCGCGATCGTGGCCCTCAAGGGCCTGGGCGGTTTTCAGCTCGCCTGCGACGCGACGGATAGCGACGCCGTCGCCGCTTTGCGGGAGAGGAAGAGAAGACCTGACAAGCCCTTTGCGCTGATGATGCAGGACATGGTGGAGGTGCGGCGCTATTGCCTCGCAGACGATGACGAATCGCGTCTCCTTAGCGCGCCGGAAGCGCCTATCGTGCTCTTGCGCCTTAAGGAAGGCTCGTCCGTGTCGCCCTTCGTGGCCCCGGGGAACCGGTACTTGGGCGTCATGCTGCCTTATACGCCGATCCACCACCTTTTGCTTCATGCGTTCGGTAAACCCCTCGTCATGACGAGCGGTAATCTGTCCGAGGAGCCGATCGCAAAAGATAACGACGAGGCAAGGCTTCGCCTCGGGGAGCTCGCCGATTATTTCCTCTTCCACAACAGGGATATTCATTCACGGTACGACGACAGCGTCTCCCGCATCCGTGACGGTAAGCCCGAGGCGATCAGGAGGGCGAGGAGCTATGCGCCAAGTCCGGTGAAGCTCCCCTTCAAGACAAGACCCATCCTCGCTTTAGGCGCCGCGGAGAAGAATACCTTCTGCGTCACCCGCGATCAGTTTGCGTTCCTCAGCCAGCACATCGGCGACCTCGAAAACCTGGATACCCTCGACCACTTCATTGCCACCATAGACCTTTACAAGCGGCTTTTCCGCGTCACTCCCGAGATTGTCGCCCACGACCTCCATCCCGACTACCTTTCGACCCGCTACGCCCGGCAGTTCAGAGGTGTGCTTCCCCTTGTGGGCGTGCAGCATCACCATGCCCACGTCGCTTCCTGCATGGCAGAGCACGGCCTGCCGGGTCCGGTCATCGGCGTCGCTTTTGACGGATCGGGCTTCGGCCCGGACGGGACGGTCTGGGGGGAGAATTCCTGATCAGCACCTATGCGGGCTTCGACAGGGCCGCCAGTCTTGGCCGGATGCCCTTACCCGGCGGCGAGGTCTCCATAAGAAGGCCCTATCGCCTCGCCTTCGCATACCTTCACGCCCTGGGGGGCGAGATGCCCGACCTCCCCTCGCTCTCGGAGATACCGGCCGAGGAGCGGGAGATCATCACCACGCAGATCGCCAACCGGATAAATACGCCCCTCACCTCGTCCTGCGGCCGTCTCTTCGACGCGGTCGCCGCCCTTTTGGGCCTGCGGAGGACGATTACCTTCGAGGGGCAGGCGGCGATAGCCCTGGAGATGGTCGCGGCCCCGGCCGGCCCCGATGCGCCCTATCCCTTCTCGGTGGAGAAGGACGAGGGCAGGTACCAGGTGAGGCTCGGCGCGCTCTTAGGCGGCATCGTCGCAGATGCGGTGGCTGGGGTGGGCACACCCGAGATCGCCCTGCGGTTTCACCATACCGTGGCGCACGTGATCAGGCATGTCTCGCTCCTGCTTTCGGCGGAGACGGGCATAAAGACGGTCGTTTTGAGCGGCGGGTGCTTCCAGAACAAGCTCCTCACGGACCTCACCGTCGGCCTGCTTGCGGCCTCCGGCCTGACGTGCGTGACGCACCGGCAGGTCCCCTGCAACGACGGCGGCATAGCCCTCGGTCAGGCGGTCGTGGCGCACGCCAGTGAAGAGTGACGAGTGACGAGTGGAAAAGCAGTGACGAGTGCCGAGTTAAATGCAAGACAAGAAGTGCCGAGTAGCGAGTGACGAGTAAAAGCAAAGCAGAAAGATGTGGGTCAGCAGTTTGGCACTCTCCCTTCTCCTCTCTCCCCTCGGCACTCATCACTCGCCACTCGCCCCTTGTAAGACCACCTGAACTATCGTATACTCTCTATCTTATGTGTCTCGCAGTCCCCGCGCTCATCACGAAGATCGACGGCGTCATGGCAGATGCCGAGCTTGCAGGCAACCAGACCAGCGTGAACATACTCTTCACCCCGGAAGCAAAGGTAGGCGATTATGTCATCATGCACGCCGGCTATGCGATAAGCGTCATGGACAGCGCCGAGGCAGAAGAAACCTTCCAGCTTCTGGAAGAGATGGCAGGTCTGGATGCAGAAGAGTGAACCCTTCCGCGACCCCTCGGTCGTCGAAAAACTACAAGCAAAGATATGGGCCGTATCGAAGAAACCCGTCAAGATCATGGAGTTTTGCGGCACCCATACCCATGCGATACACCGGTTCGGCATAAGGCAGCTCCTGCCGCCGACCATCGAGATGTTCTCCGGTCCCGGCTGCCCGGTCTGCGTCACCGATAATACGGATATAGACTACGCGATCGCCCTTGCGAAGCGTCCGGATATCATTGTCGCGACCTTCGGCGACCTCCTGAAAGTGCCCGGCACGAGGGAAAGCCTCCTCACCGCCAAGGCGGAAGGGGCGCGTGTCACCATGGTCTACTCCCCCCTCGACGCCCTTCGCCTCGCGGCCGACAACCCCGCGAGCCACGTGGTTTTTCTCGGCATCGGCTTCGAAACCACGGCGCCGGCCGTGGGCGCCTCCGTGGCGGAGGCGGAAAGCAAGGGGCTCGACAACTACTCGGTGCTGTCGATGCATAAGCTCACCCCCCCCGCGATGAGGGCAATCCTCGATTCACGGGAGATCGGGCTCGACGGCATCCTCTGTCCGGGGCACGTGAGCGCGGTGACGGGATGGAAGGCGTGGCAGTTCCTGACGGATTCGTACCATATGCCCGCGGCAGTGGCCGGGTTCGAGCCCGTCGACATCCTCTGGGGCATTTTCGAGATCGTGCGCCAGTGTGAAGAAGGCAAGCCCCGCGTGGCGAACACGTATCCGCGATGCGTGACGCCCGAGGGGACGAGGCCTGCCCGGGAGATGATGGAACGGGTCTTCGAGGAAGCCCCCACATGCTGGAGGGGTCTCGGGGCGATCCCCGGGAGCGGGCTAAGCATCAGGCCGGAGTATGCACGCCACGACGCCCGGCGCCTCTTCGATGTGGAGGTCCCGGAGAGCGCGGTGCCGGACGGATGCCATTGCGGCGAGGTCATAAGGGGTGTCACGCGGCCTGACGAGTGTCCCCTTTTCAAAACTATCTGCACCCCTCTTCACCCCGTAGGACCGTGTATGGTCTCTTCCGAAGGAAGCTGCGCTGCCTACTACCTCTATGGATGAAAAACTGATACTGCTTGGTCATGGAAGCGGAGGGGGGATGAGTCATGAGCTGATAGAGGGCCTCTTCGTCCGCTATTTCGGCAATCCCCTGCTGCTGCCCCTCGAAGACGCGTCGACGTTCCGTCTGCCGCAGGGGATGGCGGCCTTCACCACCGACAGCTATGTGGTAAAGCCGCTCTTTTTCCCGGGCGGCAATATCGGCCGGCTCGCCGTCTGCGGGACCGTGAACGACCTCTCGATGCGCGGGGCCGAGCCCCTTTACCTGAGCGCGGGGTTTATCATCGAAGAGGGGTTCGCCGTCGCCGACCTGGAGCGGATAGTCGTCTCCATGAGCGAAGCCGCCCAAGAGGCGGGCGTGTCGATTGTCTGCGGGGATACGAAGGTCGTGGAAAGGCACGCGGCCGACGGGTTGTTCATCAATACCGCGGGGGTCGGTGTCGTGCGGGATGGCGTCGATATCTCCGTGCAGCGTGCGCTGCCGGGCGACGTCGTGATCGTGAGCGGGACCATAGGAGACCACGGCGTGACGGTCCTGAGCCAGCGGCAGAGCCTCCATTTCAGGAGCCCCCTCGTGAGCGACGTCGCGCCGTTAAACGGGCTCGTCAGGAGTATGCTCGACGCCGCACCCTCCGTGCACGCCTTGCGTGACCCCACGAGGGGAGGCATCGCCACCACGCTCAAAGAGATCGCGGCGAGCTCGTCGGCGGGGATAGAGATCGACGAGGAGGCTATCCCCGTCTCGGAGGCGGTTGCGGCCGCCTGCGAGATGCTGGGCCTCGATTACCTCTATCTGGCCAATGAGGGAAAGCTCGTGGCAGTCGTGCCGGAAGGCGATGCAGCGCGGGTCCTCGACGCGATGAGGGGGAACAGGTACGGAAAAGACGCCGCCCTCATAGGCCGCGTGACGCAGGACCACCCCGGCATCGTGACGATCAGGAACGCGTACGGCGTGAAGAGGATAGTCGAAATGCTGGCGAGCGATCAGTTCCCGAGGATCTGCTAGCCTCCGCCTTCTCTGGGAAAGGATTTATAACGGTTTTGGCCATGACGTCGGTGGCTCTGCCGCAGCGGTTTTTACCCCATTTCACCTGCACTACCCCGCTTTCCGCAAAGAAAAGAAATAGATTGTTTATACAGCGATCACATGTCACGGCAGAAGTTTCGACAAAAATCGTCCAGGAGGTGTAATTTGAAACGACACAAATTTCTTATGCAAGCATCAAGTGCGGCAAGATATGCGGTGGGGGTTATCACGATCCTGGCTATAATCCTTCCGGTCTTCTCCTACGCCGAAGATGCGGCAGAGGGTGCAACAAAGGATGCAATGTCGCACAGGGCGCTCTCCAGCATCCGCCCCAACGCTCGTTATGTCGTTGTGGAAATATCGCGCGTTCGCGATGATCAATATATGCTCGATACTCAGACGGGCCAGCTATGGAGCTTAACGGTCTCTAAGGTTCCAAATCCCTCTGGCAGCAAGGTAGAATCAAATGTGAAAGCTATGGTCCTGGTACCCGTGCCGTATCTTCATGCGGATGGAAAAGCAAGTGTGACTCCGAAGTAAGAAACACGCCGAGGGGTCCGAACCCTGCCGCTTCCGACTGTGAAGTACTATTCTGACACCCTGCCGAAATAGGCGCCTTCTTGTTTTTTCTGCCCGCCTGCCTTACACTTTCAAAAAGCTGGAGGCCTCGTTATGAAATATCGGGCAAGAGTGGTCGTCATTGCGGCGGTGGTGCTCGCGTCAGGGGTGGTCTGCGGGGCGGACGGCCAGACGCTCCGGACAGAGAAGGAGAAGACGAGCTACACAGTGGGTGTCCAAATGGGCATGGACATGAAGAAATTCCGCATGGACGTAGACCCCGACGTGGTGGCAAAGGGCTTCAGGGACGCCTACACGGGAGGGAAGCTCCTCCTGAATGATCGGGACATGTCGCAGGCCCTGGCTGATACTCAGAAACAGATGGCGGCGAGAAGCGCCGACGTGATAAAAGAAGACGCGGAAAAGAACAGGCAGGAGGGAGAGGCCTTTCTTGCCCGGAACAGGACAATGGAAGGCGTAAGGACCCTGCCGGACGGCTTGCAGTACAGGGTCATGAAAACAGGCACCGGACGGACCCCGAGGCCCACCGACACGGTGGTGGTCAACTATCGGGGCACCTTTGTCGACGGGACCGAGTTCGACAGCTCATATCGGCGAGGCCAACCTTTTGTTTTCCCGGTCAACAGCGTCATAAAGGGATGGGCGGAGGCACTTCAGCTCATGAAGGTCGGGTCGAAATGGCAGCTTTTCATACCGCCCCGGCTCGCCTATGGACCGCAGGGCGCACCCCCTGTGATCGGTCCCGACGAGACACTGATTTTCGAGCTGGAGCTGCTTTCTATTCGATAGGAGGCGCTTTTGACCTTATTGTTCCAGAATTGCCTCGATCAAATGCGGTCCTGATTCCTTCAGGGCAGCTTTGAATTCTCTGATTAATTCCTCGGCGGTCGTCACGGAAGCGGCCGGCACCCCCATGCCCCGGCTCAAACCGACCCAGTCCAGTGCCGGGTCGGTGAGGTCCATCAGCGCCCTGGCTTCAGCCCCCAGGCAGTTATATCCGGCCGCCCGACATTCGAGCTCGACGATGAAATATTTACGGTTCGAGCAGATGACCGTGATGACATTTGCATGTTCACGAGCCTGAGACCAGAGTGCCTGAACTGTGTACATTGCGCTCCCGTCAGCCTGCATATTTATTACCTTTCTGTCGGGGCAGGCAAGGCTGGCACCCAGCGCCGAAGGCATTCCCTGCCCGATGGCCCCTCCCGTCAGATTGAGCTGGCTATAGGGTTTCACGAAGGGCACATATGAATAGTAAGATGTGCTCGATGTTAAGCCTTCATCGACAACGATGCAATGTTCCGGCTGCAGGGCGGCAATCGCGGCGCACATTTTTTCCGCATTCAGTTTGCCCGAAGGCAGCCTCGGCAGCGCATATTTCGCGACCATCGAGTCGGTCGCATTCTTACCGGTTGTCGCACCCAGGGCGTCGGCCAGCGCCTCCAGCACGACCGCCGCATCCTGTCTATCCGTATCGATTCTGAAATGGCGTTGTCGATCGTCGAGCAGAAAACTCTTTTCGTCCCGGTAGCCGAAAAAAGTGACAGGCTCACTGGTTCCCGCGAGAATTAAGGTATCGAAATTACCGAGGAGTGCCCGTGCCTGGCCCGGGAAATGAGGAATGCGTGTGAGGACGGGCAGACCAACGCCTGCGTCAAAGTATGCAGGATAGGTGATCATAAGGAGACCGCATCCCGTTTTTGCCTGAATTTGCGCTGCCGCCTCCAGGCCTGGTTTGCGCAGGGCCCGTCCGCCCAAGATGAGGGCCGGTTTTTTTGCTTCTTTGAGAAGTTTGCGGGCGTTGGCAATTGTCGCCTGATCGACCCTATCGAAGGTAAACTCCGGCAGCGTGATCTTATCCGGTGTGTGTTCCGTCCACTGGTGGTCCGCGGGGACAACCAACGTCGATATCTGACCGTAGCGCGATGCGGCCACCCCCTCGGCCACGTCACGCGATAATGTTTCTATCGATGCATTTTGCCTGTACCAGCCGGAGACAGTCCGGGCGAGGGACGCGATATCCATATTCAGGGGAGGATCGACATCGAGATGCCACGTCGCATGTTGGCCGATGATATTCAAAATGGGAGATCGGGCGCGTTTCGCGTTGTGGAGATTGGCAATGCCGTTGGCAAGGCCGGGGCCGAGATGCAACAAGGCCAGGGCCGGTTTTTGTTTCATCCGGCTATAGCCGTCGGCCGCGCCCGTGCAGACGCCTTCAAAAAGCCCCAGCACGGGACGGATGCGTTTGACCGTATCGAGTGCTGCAACCAGCGACAACTCGGTGGTCCCGGGATTGGCAAAACAGATTTCCACACCCGCATCCGCCGCCGTATGTAAAATAATCTCCGCACCGGTCATGATAAGCCGCCTCCCTTTCTGCCTTTGCCGCATTGGTAAACTACCATGACCGAAGCCCTTCGGCAAGAAGATTTCCGGTTGCCGCATTCGATGGAGTTGAAGGCGTATGACATCGGCCTCCATAGGTGCTGTCCTATGCGAAAGAGCGCCAGGGTACGGGGGCGATACCTTCATATTAATTATAGAGGGGAAAGCCCGAGGGCACGTTGCCGCCCGTGCCGACCGGGCCGGCGGCTGACCCCGATAAAGTTAGGTGAACTGATGCCTGAACACGTCTTTGATGTGCTGCAGCCGTTTTTGCAGCCTTTCGACGTCCAACTGGCGGCCCATTCGATCGGCCAGCGCAATGGCGTCGCGCAACGCTTCCTTTGCGCTGGAATAGCATCCGGTGGGAGACCTTGCGTCGTACATTTCGCTATATGCCTCTTCCGCGAGAGCTTCCAACGCTTTCAGCCGCTCATAATCCTCCTGGTCGCTTTCCGGAGGTTCGGGCTCTTCGGCGGTTTCCGCATCCTTCGATCCCGGACCGCCCGTTGGGCAGCAGTCTTGGAGGGCGGCCGGCTCACGTGCTGCGATTTCAACGTACTTTTGCTCCGGCAGATAGAACGTGGGGCCGCCCTTGTCGTCACCCCATTCCACGAGGAGGCGGCCGCAACTGAGGCAGCGATAGACGGTGACCCCTTTCTTGAAGAAAAGGTCCGATAATTTGTCCCTGTCGACCGGGTCGTCTACTGCGTCATAGTCTGAATCCTCTATCAACTGGCAGATATGCGTCCCGGCGCCCGGGTTGGTATGAATGAGGCCCCCGCATAGACATCTGATCCACGATCCCATTACTTCCGCCTCCTTTGCGCGGTCCCCGGGGGTTCACTCGCGAACGGAGCCCACGTTAAGGTAATTCGGGCCGTTCTCGACAGGATAACCGGGTATCAATTCGCCTGAAACGGCCACTTTTTTGCCGACATACGAGTCGAGGCCGATGCGGTCGCTCTTCAGGGCATACAATGTCCTTCCGTTTTCATTGACCAGGACGTGTGTTCCATACATGTAGGACGTCATCCCCTGTTTCTTTATGATGCCTATGGATGTGACGATCGCAGGCGCTTGTGCACTCGGCTTGATCGCAGGCGCTTGTGCGTTCGGCTTCACCACGGGCGTCTGCACGCTCGGCAAGGTTCCCTTCAGGGTCGGCGGCGTGATGCCTTGCAGCGTGTCTAGGGCCGACGCTCCGAAGGCCGGCACGACGAAGAACGCCGCGGCGGCGAGAAACGTGATCGCCCGATGATGCCACATAGACCCCCTCCCTCTCGCTCTTCCGGGGGTTTTATCGAACCCTCTCTCGCGATGCTTTTCATCCCTATCGGCAGTCATTTGCACTCCTTTCCGATACCTGAAGCCGCAGTGAAGGGCGAGTCAGGTATCGTGCATGTTGTTCTTTGAGACAAGAGAAGGCGCCGAAAAGTTCCGGAAGAGTCCGCGCGTGGGATAGCTCGAAGCGACCCGTGGCGGGCAAAACGCGCCTTCGTTCACTTCCCATGTCTCTTTAGCATCGATACCACCGTTGCAGAACCGATGTCAAATGATTTTTCTGGCCTTGTTCCCGACGGATCGTTGAGCGAAAAGTGGAAAAAACTCGGGGCGCTTTTTCATTGACATCGCGGAGCGGGCCGTAGTAGTATGCCGGTTGTACTTCAGTGAAGTACAGATGAGCCGCTAATCCGTGAAACATATGAAGGTCTTACTACTCACAAAGAATTCGCTCTCCTTAAGGGAGCAGGTGTACGACCGCCTCAGGGAGATGGTGCTTTCCGGGAAGATCGAAGCCGGGAAGAGGCTCGTCGAAACCACCCTGGCGACGGAAATGGGGGTGAGCAGAACACCGGTGCGCGAAGCCCTCCATAAGCTGGGCCTCGAAAACCTGGTGCGGCCCGTGGCAAGGATGGGCTATATCGTCAATGACCTGTCCGAATATGACATCGAGGACCTCTTTACGACCAGGGCCGCCATCGAGCAACTGGCAGCCAGGCGCGCGCTCGAAAATGTCGCACCCGACGATCTGAAGAAGCTCGAAAGGAATCTGGCAAAAACCGATCAGATCCTGAGAACGGGCCGGAGAAGAAAGATGATCGACCTGGACACGGAGTTCCATGACATCATCTGCATGGCGAGCAGGAGTAAACGATTGTACCAGATCGCCCAGATGCTGAGGGAGCATATGCTGAGGTTTCGCAAGGCTTGCCTGCATCTTCCCGAGATCGCCGGGCAGGCGCGGGATGACCACCATGAGATCTTCACGGCAATCAAGCTGAAAGACCCTGCGAGGCTCGATAAGGCCATGTCTGCCCATATGGAAAACACAAAAAGGGATATCCTGGACTACGTGCGGAGACTGAGGGAACACGATCTTTCGACTTTGCCTGAAACACGTGCCCGTCGGAAGAAGAGCACAAGGACGGTAAAGTGAGCAGGGACAAGAGGATTATCGTTGTCGGTCCCGGACGCATGGGCCTTGGAATCGCCCTCGCGTTTGCCCTCGCCCGGCTGCCCGTGAAGATAGTCGACGTGAAGGAGAGGAGCGAAGAAGAGTACGAAGAGGTTATCGCCCGTTCGCGCGATGAGCTCGGCTCGACCATGAAGCTGCTGAGGAAGGTGAAGTATACGGACCTGCGGCCGGCCGGCGTGCTCTCCTCCCTCACATTTTGTCGCGGAATTAGCAAAGAGAACCTTGCCGGGGAGTATATCTTCGAAGCCCTGCCCGAGAGGCCGGAGCTGAAAATCAAGCTCTTCCGGGAGATCTCTCCTTTGATCGGCTCGAAGACGATCGTCGCATCCGCCACGTCGACCATCGATATCAAGACCATGGCAAAAGGGCTGAGGAATCCCGAGAGGCTCATCATCACCCATTGGCTGAACCCCGCCTTCGTCATCCCCCTCGTGGAGGTTGCCCATGCGGACATGACAGCGGAAGGCGCGGTAAAGGGGATGACCCGGCTCCTTAAACGCATCGGCAAGGTACCGGTCGTGCTCAGGGACAGCCCCGGCTTCATCATCCCCAGGATCCAGGCAGGGGCCATGAACGAGGCCGTGCGCATCCTGGAGGAAGGGATTGCCACCGCCGAAGATATCGATACCGCCATCCGTTACGGCTTCGGCTTCAGGCTCTCCGTGTTCGGCCTCCTCGAGT
Source organism: uncultured delta proteobacterium (assembly GCA_963729685.1). GTDB lineage: Bacteria > Desulfobacterota > Syntrophorhabdia > Syntrophorhabdales > WCHB1-27 > BOG-1155. Next base: position 111,212 of record CAVSOX010000015.1, read on the forward strand.
TCATCGACCTCGGCGGTCTCGATATCCTTTACTATGCGGACCGCTTCCTCTATGCCGCTTACAAGAGCGAAAGGTTCAAGGCGCCCGACATTATCGAGGAAAAAATGAAGAGGGGAGAGACGGGTCCGCGTGCGGGAAGAGGGATATACGAGTACGGCGACGGTACGTCAAAGGCCCTGTTCGAGAAGAAATACCGGGCTCTCATAAAGGTGCTCAAAGCGATGCCCAGGGACTAAAAAGGAGGGGCGCTCATGACGGAGAGAGTGGCGGTGCTGGGGGGCGGAAATGGCTCTTTCGCCGCAGCGGCCGACCTCGCGCTGCAGGGCTGCGAGGTGAGGATGTGGAGCAAGTTCCCCGAGGAGCTGAGGCAGATCGCGGCGACAGGCACGATCAAGGTGTCGGGGCCGACGCTCCAGGGGGAAGCCCCGATCGCGGTCGTGACCGACGATGTGAGGGAAGCGGTGAGGGGCGTGGAGCTGATCGTGTCGATCCTCCCCGCATTCACCCAGTTACCTGTCGCGGAAAGCCTCACTCCCTGGCTTGAGGACGGCCAGGTACTATTTCTCGCACCCGGCACTTTCGGCTCCTACCTTATGTACAAGCACTTCCGTGATAACGGGTGCCGGAAAGAGATCGCGATTGCCGAAACAGGGACAAACCCTTACCTGACAAGGAAGATCGATCCCCGCGAGGTCCGGATAGTGGTAAGGGCCGGTCATCTTCCGACCGGTGTCTTTCCTGCGAAGAGGACCGATGACGCCATCGATAAGATCCAAGGGTTCTTCCCTTCGGTCCACGCCGTCGAAGACGCCCTCTCGGGCGCCCTTATGAACGCGGGACCGGTCATCCACCCGCCTCTCATTGTCCTCAACACCGGTCCGATCGAGCATCCCGCACCGTACGATATTCACAACGAAGGCACCACGCCGGGGGTCAGAAAGGTGATCTCCCTTCTCGACGGGGAGCGGATCAGGGTGAGGGAAGGCTTCGGCTACAGGCCGAACCACTATCCCCTCGAGGATTACTACGACGACACGCGGCCCAACGAGTGGATGTACCCGAGGGAGTCCAAGCGGCTCCTCATGGCAAGCCGGCTCTGGTCCGAAACAATCGATTACCGCCACCGCTACGTGACGGAGGACATTGCGTGCGGTCTGGCCTTTCTCGTGTCGGCCGCCGCGTTTGCTGGGGTGGATGTGCCGGTCGCCCGTTCCCTCCTCACCATCGCCGGCGCGGTAGCGGGGTGCGACTTTATGAAGACAGGAAGAACCTTAGACGCCCTGGGGTTGTCAAAACTGTCCATGGAGCAGCTGATGCGGCTCCTCGCGGAAGGCGCGTAGCTCGTCAGGCGAAAAAAGCAGCGGTAGATGCCGGGTAGGGACGGACCCGCCTGGTTCGGGAAGGAGATGAGGCCATGGACAACGTTGCGGCGGCACCGGTCGAAGGTCGAGCATAGAACAAAAGGGGGTAATTATGAAGAGAGGGAAACTGATCGCATTATTGATTATGGTCGCCTTCATCTGCGGCTTCACTGCTGTCCCGAGCGGGGTGGCGCGAGGCCAGGCAACCATAAGCCTCAACTACGCCAATTTCCCACCGGAGACGACATTTCCGTGCGTGCAGATGGAGAGGTGGGCAAAGGAGGTGGAAAAGCGGACCAACGGTAAAGTGAAGGTCCACACCTTCCCCGGCGGCACGCTCATCGGCGCGAAGAACATTTTTGACGGCGTCCAATCGGGATTGGCCGACATCGGAAACTTTGCCATGAGCTACCAGCCCGGCCGTTTCCTGGTTTCGGAGGCTGTCTCCCTTCCCGTCGGGTTCTCCAGTTCCAAGGTCGCGAGCATGGTCCTCTACGATCTGGTCGAAAAATACAAGCCCAAGGAGTTCGAGAGCGTGAAGGTGCTCGCCTTGTTCACGTCCCCGCCATCCAGCTTCATGACCAAGACGCCCGTGCGGACACTCAACGACCTTAAAGGCATGGAGGTGCGGGTATCGGGGACCCTGGCGGATGCGGTCAAGACGCTGGGCGCCATACCCGTCGCCATGCCCCAATCCGACACACCCGAGGCGATTCAGAAGGGTGTGGTGAAGGGCATCGTCTCCTCTATCGAAATCCTCCAGGACTTCAACATGGCCGCTTACTGTCCGTACACGACCATTGTGAAAATCGCGCTCACCGATTTCGCGGTGGTAATGAACAAGAAGAAATGGGACTCGCTGCCTGCCGACGTGAAGAAGGTGCTCGACGGCCTGAGGCGGGAGCAGTCGGAATGGACGGCCAAGTACGTGGACGACCACGTAACGGAGGCCGTGGCCTGGTCAAAAGCGAAGTATAACCATCAGGTGCTCTATTTGCCCGCGTCCGATATGGCAAAGATACCGAAGCTGATGAAGCCGATCATCGATGAGTATGTCGCGAGGGCAAAATCAGAGGGCCTGCCGAGCGCGCAGATACTCCAAGACCTGTATGTCTTGAAGGCGAAGTACGAGAAGATCTATAAGGAGTGAGGCAATTCCGGTTCGGCCGGCTATTTCTTGAAGGGATGGCGATCGGGAGCCTGCTTTGGCGCGGGAAGCACGGCCAGGATACTCGGGACCGCGAAATTAAGGACCGAGCTCCGATGGCGCAGGTAGCCGTACATCGCTTGAGGTTTGGCGCCGATCTGGGCTTTAGGTCCCAGGGCCGTCCGGCCCAGGACGACACGCGACGCTCGCATCTCGATTGCCTGCGTCACGCCCGCATAGACCAGAGACACGTACAGCGGAAGGCCTCTGGCTGCTCCGGCCTTATCGAAGCCCATGTAGTAGCCAAAAGCGCTGTCCCCGTCCCGGATGAGCGTGATGAAGCCGAGGATCTTGCCGCCCTGCCTGGGGCGGGCCACCACGGTGCGAAAATCGTTCTGGTACTGCCGTGCAAGGGCGGGGATCCACTTTTCCCCGATAGTCGCCAGGCGCAGCTTCTTGCGATCGTGCACCTGGTGGTAGAGCCCGTAGATTTCGGCGGCGCCTGCCTCCACCTGTTCCGGAATGATGCGCTCAAGCACGATTCCCGATTCATCCAGGCTTTGTAAAGTCTTCCTTATCCTGCTCCGATAGGCGGACTTCATGTCGTTGAGGCAATCGTCGAAGCTGGCCCAGGATGGATTCAGCTCAAGCACCATGTTCGGCTCCGTTTCGAAGCGGCGAAAATTAGAATTCCGCAGGGCTAACCCCGCCCCGGCCTGCTCGTCCGTCAAGTCCTTTATCATCACCATGTCCGACTCGCCGAAGATTGTGCTGGACCTCTTCATGCGATTAAGCGCCTCTACCACCGCCGGCCAGAGCCTCGCCGGGTCTTCGCCCTCGGCGAAGGCGACACCGTGCGGACCCGTCGAGAGCAAGTTTCCGCAGACTAAAAAGCGCACGTGGACCCACGCGACCGGGAGCTCCACGGCATGCTCTGCGACCTTCAACAGGCGCCGAAAGCGGTGCCAGAGGTTCGAGGCCACATCAGGCCACAAATCCCCCGGGGCGACCGCCGGCATAGGTTCCTCGCGGAAGGGCCACAGCAAGAGGTTGTCGTAGAGCAAGACCCGCTTGCGAACCTGACTGATGGAGCGCTGCGAAGCCTCTCCCAGGGAATGCCAAAAACCGGGCGTCGCTTCGGGAAGGCTCCCAGGGGATAGGTCTGCAACCCGAATCTCAAGGCTCTGCGCAACCACTGCAGCAACGGGCCGGTCACCTGCATAAACGATGGCATAGTGCGTTGATAGGTTGCCGGGAAGGTGTTGTTCCAGGAGTTGAAGGAAGAGGCGCGAGAGGAACAGCCCGGAACGGGTTGCCACGCGGTCCCAGTGATCGGGGTTCAAAAAAGCGATGGAATCGGCAAGGGCAAAACGGAATTCAACGCACGGCCCGGAAACGGATTCAGACATAGGCTTCCCTTCCTGTTATCCCGTTCAGACGCGAACGGTCTGGAAGTCAGGTACGTAAAAGTCTACCTTAGCTGGCCTTAGAAAACGACAATTTTTTGCAGAAATCCGGATGGTAAAGAGTCACATGGCTTTACCTTTCTCTTTAAGTTAAGCATTGCCGCTTCAAATCTTCTGCCGAGTCCTCAGTCTGATTTTAGGGAGAAAGAAACCCGCGCCATGGTCCGACACAATCCGATAGGTCAAATCCAGGCTTTTACACCAACATCCTACTGCCGGACGCTGCTCGGAAAGTGCTGTCGAACTTTCGCCGCAATCTGACGGTCCGTCATTTTGTCCGCTGTTTCAATGGCTACGATGCGGCCGCCAAGGCTCCTTCTTTCAAGACGCTCTTTCAACTCGCCCTTTGCCTCGCCGGGACCGAATATGAGAATTGACTCTGCATCGCGAAGAGACGCGATCACCGTATCGTAGTAGACGTTGAGATGCTCGGTACGCGTTCTCTGGAGGCTATCCTGCGCCGGTACCTGGTATGGCTCGTACGGGCCCTTGAGAGGGGAATCGCCGGAACGGCGGGGCTGCTTTTCAACCCTCGATATGATCAGTCCTATCTGTTCCCCTTTGTCGGTCACAGTCACGACAATAGCCTTTCTATGGTCAATCCACAAACCCACTTTCGTTTTCATCGGTTCCTCCTTACTTTCGCGGCCCCTTTGCAATGGCCTTGACTCCCCGGATTGTCCGGTGACAGCCTTGAAAACCGCCGAAGCCCTGTTGCCGCCGTTCTATTTTGCCCCTACTTCATCGAGTGGAGTCCCACCCTGTTTCCCTCGCTGTCGAGAAACAAGGCGTAGTATCCCATTTCCTTGCTTATGATCGTCTTGGGGAGCAGTATCTTGCCACCGGCAGCTTCGACGCGGCTCAATGGGTCCGACAGATCCCGGCCGCCATTCAGGTAAATTGTGGCCCCCTTCGCGGAGGGCTGAAAATCCATGTGTTTCACCAGGGCGCCACTATTACCGTAACCGTGTATGGGGAAAAGCCCATAAGGCTTGTTGCCGAGGTCCCGAACGTCTATATCGAGTTTGAATACCTCTGAATAGAACCTTTTTGCCCGTTCCATGTCCGTCACCGGCAGTTCAAACCATACGGCAAGGTTTTCCATGGGGACCTCTCTGATCTAGCGTGATAAAGACAAGCTAAGTCCCCGCTTGCCCGGCCGCAACCGAAAAAAGGCGACAATCGTCGCATTGAATAGAGTGTAAAAGCCTGAACCGGACCTTACGGACACGCGCTTGTTGTTGGGCTACGTAGAAAAGGAACTAACAGAAAATGAAAAAAGGAAGGGAGGCAAGAAGCATAACGCCCTCAACGCGAACTATACAAAAACTCTACAATCGGGGGACTGAGAGGAATATCTACTTGCCGAAAAGCCTTGATAATATGGTAGGCGCGAGGGGTGTTGAACCCCTGACCTCTACCGTGTCAGGGTAGCGCTCTCCCGTTGAGCTACGCGCCTACGTCGTTTGCGTCCAAGAGCGATATTAAAACAGGAACGCGGCCCTCTGTCAAGAAATAAGACCCTCATTTTTCCGACCTCTAGGACGCCGCCGCCCGCCGTTTCTTTTCTTTCTTGTGGAATACGGCATTGCCTTTGTCGTCCACATCGACAACGACCACATCGCCGTCCCCGATCTCGGCCTTAAGGATGAGCATGGCCAACTCGTCCTGTATCTTCTTCTGGAGCAGCCTCTTCAGCGGGCGTGCGCCATAGACCGGATCGTAGCCCTCTTTGGCAAAGGTTTCTTTCAGCCGGTCCGTGAACTCGAGCACCACGCCCTGTTCCGCGGTCCTCTTCACGAAGTACGCGAGCTGGAGGTCGATAATCCTCTTCAGGTCCTGCGGCGTCAATGCCCTGAATATGATCATCTCGTCGACGCGGTTGATGAACTCGGGCTTGAACTGCGACCTGACCGCCTCCATTACCCGCTCCTTCATCACGTCGTAATCGCCCGCCGCCACGTCCGTTATCCACTGGCTGCCGATGTTGGAGGTCATGATGATCACCGCGTTCTTGAAGTCGACGGTCCTGCCCTGACCGTCCGTCAGGCGCCCGTCATCGAGTACCTGCAGGAGCACGTTGAACACGTCCTGGTGGGCCTTTTCTATCTCGTCGAGGAGCACGATCGAGTAAGGTCTCCTCCTCACCGCCTCGGTCAGGTGGCCGCCTTCTTCGTAGCCCACGTACCCCGGAGGCGCGCCGATGAGCCTGGAGACCGTATGTCTCTCCTGGAACTCGCTCATGTCGATCCTTATGATGGCCTGTTCGTCGTCAAAGAGGAATTCCGCGAGGGCCTTTGCCAGCTCCGTTTTTCCGACGCCCGTGGGTCCCATGAGGAGGAAGGAGCCGAGAGGCCGGTTCGGGTCCTGAAGGCCCGCGCGGGCCCTCCTGACGGTGTTCGATACGGCCGCGATGGCCTCGTCCTGTCCCACGACCCGCTTGTGGAGGCGCTCTTCCATATGGATCATCTTCTCCCTCTCGCCTTCGAGCATCCGCGAGACGGGGATTCCGGTCCATTTGGAGACGACCGCGGCAATATCCTCCTCGTCCACCTCTTCCTTCAGCATCTTCTTATCTTTCTGGAGCTTTGCCAGGTCGTTGTTCTTCTCCGCCAGTTCCTTTTCCAGGGCGACGATCCGGCCATAGCGGATCTCGGCCACCTTTCCGAAGTCGCCCACCCTTTCCGCCTCATCCGCCTCCGTGCGAGACTTGTCCATCTTCTCCTTTATGTCCCTTATGGCGGTAATCGAGCTCCCGCTCTTTTTCCCAATGGCGTCGTTTCTCCTCGACCTCTTTGGTGAGGTCCCATGCTTCTTTTTCAAGCTTTTGCCGCCTATCCTTGGCAGTCTGGTCTCTCTCCTTTTTGAGGGCCTCCATCTCGATCTGGATCTGTATGAGCTTTCGCTGGATCTCATCGATCTCCGCCGGCACGCTGTCCATCTCGATCCCAAGTTTGGCGGCTGCCTCGTCGACCAGGTCTATCGCCTTGTCCGGCAGGAACCTGTCGGTGATGTAGCGGTGGGAAAGGGTGGCCGCCGCGATGAGCGCGGAATCCGTGATCCTCACGCCGTGATGCACCTCGTAACGCGCTTTCAGTCCCCTCAAGATGGCGATCGTCTCCTCGACGCTCGGCTCTCCCACCAGGACGGGCTGGAAACGGCGCTCCAGCGCGGCGTCTTTCTCGATGTATTTCCTGTACTCGTCGAGGGTCGTGGCGCCGATTGCCCGGAGCTCGCCGCGGGCCAGCTTGGGCTTCAGCATATTCGACGCATCGACAGCGCCCTGGGCCGCGCCTGCGCCGACAATGGTATGAAGCTCGTCGATGAAGAGGATGACCGTCCCCGCGGCCTCGTCGATCTCCTTAAGGACTGCTTTCAGCCTGTCCTCGAACTCGCCCCGGTACTTGGCGCCAGCGAGGAGCGCCCCGAGGTCGAGGGCGAGGACCTTCTTGTCTTTCAATGTCTCGGGTACGTCGCCCTGCACGATCCTTTGCGCCAGCCCTTCCACGATGGCCGTTTTCCCTACACCGGCCTCGCCGATGACCACCGGGTTATTTTTCGTGCGCCTCGACAAGACCTGCATCACCCGTCTTATCTCGTCGTCGCGGCCGATCACCGGGTCGAGCTTTCCCTTCCTCGCCTCTTCGGTCAGGTCTCTACAGTACCTCTGGAGCGCCTGGTACTTCTCTTCGGGGTTCTGGTCGGTGATCCTCTGGGTCCCTCTCACCTCTTTCAGGACCGCGTAGATACGGTCCTTGGTGACGCCATGGGACCGAAGCACCTTGGAAGCGCCCCCTTTGTTCGCATCCGCGATTCCGATGAGCAGGTGCTCGGTGCTCACGTAGTCGTCCTTCAGCCTCTCCGCCTCGGCGGAGGCGATATCTATCGACCTTTTGAGGGTTTGCCCCATATAGGTTTCCCGGCCGGCCCCCTCGACTTTCGGCAGCTTTGACAGTTCTTTCTCTATGTCGCTCCTGACCGCTGCCGGATTTGCGCCGAGCTTTTCCAGGATCGTTTCCACGGTGCCGTCCTTCTCCTGAAGGAGGGCATAGAGGAGGTGGTCGTTCTCGATCGCCTGGTGCCCGGACTCCTCGGCAATCCTCTGGGCCGCCGAGATCGCGTCCTGCGCTTTGACGGTGAACTTATCCAATCTCATGCAATTCTCCTTTCGAACCAACGTCTTGTATCAAGTAAAAATAATCCCTCCCCGTGGAATCCGCAAGCAACGAAAGGGGTCGGGAAGGGCAGAGAAAGCGTCGGATGCCGAATGATGAGTGTCGAATTTGAATGAACGATCACGACCGGATGAGCCGCGCGGTCCTCCTCAGTTTCTTGGGCGCGTCCCGGCAGGTACCCGTACCGGGTTCTTAACCTGATGTCGCGGGTGAGAACAGAGAAGACTGTTTTTCGAGGGGCGTTGGTTTTCCTAGCGTCCGTTTGAGATATTCAAGCATAAGCTCTTCCACCATCTGTTCTTTTGATGTGTCGCCAAAGGATTGCTTTTTGTCTGCCTTGGATTTGCTTATCTTACCGGCCTGAATAGCCAAAGATCGCAGCGCCTGCTGTAAAGCGGCATATTCGCCGGCCAAACGCGGTGCCGGCATGCTTGAAAGCGATTGATAGACCGAGGTCAACTGACCTGGAGGAGGCAGACGGGGCGACTCAAGAACCGTTCTGGAATTCTCGGCGAAACGTTTCAAGCCTCCTAGTATATCGCCCGGCTTGACAAAGTTGATACCTGCCCAGCCGGCGCGAAGCCATTGAAAAACCCCGGTCCTGACCATGGTTGGCGAGTTGTCCGGTTCGACATAAACGATAACCGAAAAATAGTCGTAGATGTAGGACTTCGCCCACCCAAGCCCGGTTTTCATGGTCCCCGGTTCGCTTGAATAGAAGTAGGTCCAGTCACTGTCGTTGCCTAGAATAACCCCCTTTTTCCCGACATCTGATTCATCGACCTGTTTCGATATAGAGAATAACACCTGTCGACCTTTGTGGTTAAGCAGGATAAGGGTTCTTTTCAGGTCATATTCATGATAAACGCCGGTGGTGGGATGAGGGGTGTCGGAGTCGTGCTGCAGACCTCGAATAACGACCGGAGCCCCGTCAGAAGGAACCGCGCTCCAACTACCCGGCATTTTCTGCATGTTTCTTCGAGGATTGGACCAGATGGAGTAGCGCAGAGATGACGGTCTCGTGATGTTCGACGGAACGAGAGAGGTATAGGAGTACTCCATGAATCGAGGAAGGGTGATCTTTGTGTCGAATTCATAGTAGGCCCCGTAACACTGATTCGATTCCGGGATGGAGTATTCCCTGCTATTCTTTGACGTCAAAACGTAATCCACCAGGGTAGCAACCGCCTGTTCATCGAGAGCGGCTTTGGAATCGCTACAATACTTCACGAGACGCCCTGCGGCGTCGCTCACAGGGCGGGGGATGTCCGCGAGAGAAGCGGCGAAAGCAGACGGATACGCCACTATGGGCAGCAGCCCAAGGAGAAGGCAGCGCCATATCCGCGAAAAATACGAAGAATGAACCTGTCGATTCACGCTGAGATATTATGCCAACGATTCATTCTTTCTGCAAGGCATAAGAGCGGAAAGTCTGGACACCTCGCCCCCTACGCCCCAACTCTTCGTGTAAGCCGCGACGACAAACGATTCGGAGGATGTTTAGATTATTAATCAATCGTAAATCCTCAAGAGGAGAAAATATGATGGACCCCAAAATCCTCACCGCCAGCCTGCTGCTCGTCTCGGCGCCAGGCCACACCGACGACCTCGCTCCGCTCTCCATCTCCATGGAAAGCTGGTTGGCCGGTGATCTTAGGTCCGGCCATGAAGCCCCATAAACGGAAAGCATAGAGATAGCTGTTGTAATTTTGCGGCATTTCTCCGATAATTGAGGACAAGGAGATAGTCATGCCTCTTAACCGAAAGATTTACTGCACCGTGATAGTGACAGCACTTTTGTCGGGGTGCGCGTGGGCAGGTTTTACCCCTATAGGTTCAAGTGGTTCAGAAGTGCGCTTTACCCCTCTAGGTTCAAGCGGCTCACACGCGCTTAATCCGCTGCCGCCAAGAACTCGCGTATATATCTACTCATCCGAGAAAGAAGTCGTTACTCCTTTCAGGGTCATCGGAACAATTTCCTACCGCAACCCCGGTGTGCAGCGCACGTTCTTGTTTGCCGAAGCCGTCCCCGACCTGGAGGAACAAGCTCGGAAAGTTGGCGCGAACGGCGTCATCATCGATGAGCTGGTCGTCAGCGAAGCCGGCGTAGTACGAGGCGGCGTCGGCAGTTTACGGTCCCCTTTTCGTTTAGAAGCGCGGGCGATTCTCGCCGAGTGATGAGGCCGTGCGCCTGACAAGGCCCTCCAGACGACATCCCTGCGGTAAGTGAAAAGCTTAAGAAGTCCGTATGCCGTGTAGGGGAAACGAAAATGAGCGGAACGACGTGCCCCTCGTCCCTCCTCTTTAGGGAAGTCCGGTAGTTGTTTTCTTGCCCTTTAATGCACGCCACACTTTTTCATACGTCAGGGGCAGACTGTCGATCAGGACCCCGGTGGCGTCGAGGACGGCGTTTGCCACGCAGCCTTCGGTGGGCACGCTGGACCCCTCGCCGACTTCCTTGGCTCCATAAGGTCCTGCCGGGTCGTAACTCTCGACGACCACTGAGTTGAGCATCGGTATATCCAGGGCTGTGGGCATTCTGTATTCCGAGAGGTTCGGGTTGAGGATCCGACCGTTCTCGTCGAACCGGACCTCCTCCCAGATCGCTTCGCCGATGCCCATGTAGAGACCGCCGTGCACCTGTCCTTCGACCAGGCCCGGGTTTATCACCGTCCCTGAATCGTGGACGTCCCAGACATTCTTAAGCGTTATCTCTCCCGTCTCTTCGTCTACCTCCACCTCCATGACCTGAGCAGCAAAGCTGTAAGCGGGCGAGGTCCCCACCGCGGCTCCTTTGAAGGTTCCGCCGAGCTTGGGCGGCGTGTACGTGCCATGTCCCACGAGGAGTCCCTTCCTGACAAAATGCTCGCGGGCCACCTTTCCGAAGGGTTCTCCAATGGCGGGATTCTTCTTTACGAAAATCATGGCGTCCCTGCAGTCCAACTCCGCCGGATCGAGCTCCATCATCTCCGCGGCCGTTTCCAGCACCTGTGCCTTGATCATCTCGCCCGCTTTCTTGACGGCCGCGCCCGCCATGACCGTCTGCCGGCTGGAATAGGCGCCGAGATCGTGGGGCGCCCTTTCGGTATCGGCGGACACCACCGTCATATTCTCATACCTGAACCCCATGGCTTCCGCCGCTATCTGACAGAGAATCGTGTCCGATCCCTGCCCGATGTCCGCGGCGCCCGTGTAGAGGGTTGCCATGGATCCGTCGTCATTTACCTTTATGAGCGCCGAAGAGTGCGGGAGATTTGTACGGTAGATGGGATAGCCTGCACCGGATATGTAACCGCTTGCCGCCAAGCCTATCCCTCTGCCTCGCGGCAGCTTGCCTTTCTTGTCGTCCCAGCCGGAGATCTTCCGCGCGGTTTCGATGCAGGTTTCCAGTTCGCACGAATTGATACGAAATGCGTTGACCGTGGTCGTGTCGGGCTTTCTCGCGTTTCGGAGCCGGATCTCCACGGGATCGATGTTCAGATCCCTTGCGATCCTGTCTATCTGGCTTTCAAGCGCATAGCGCGGGTGAGGCGCGCCATGGCCGCGTTGGGCCGCGCAGGGCGGAAGGTTTGTGTAGGCCCTGACCAGGTCGAACTTGTAGTTGTCGAAATTATAGGCAAGGGTCAACAGCGCCCCCGAGTAGTAGGCCGTGGCAATACCATTGGCAGTGTAGGCACCCCCGTCCATGACGAACGTTCCATGAACTCCGAGTATCTTCCCGTCCCGGTCCACGCCGGTCGTCAGACTCCATGATCTGACGGTGGCGTCCCCTGTTATAGGCGAACATATCCTGACGGTCGAAAAACATCTTTACGGGCCTTCCCGTTATGCGGGCCAGGGCGACACCGGCAAAGTCAAGCCCCATGGCCGACTCCTTTCCTCCGAATCCGCCTCCCAGGTAGGGTTTGACCACTCGCACATTGCCCATGGGAAGGTCGAACTGTCGGGCCAGGTCGTGCTGGAGGTAGTGAGGTTTCTGGTTGGCCACGTAGAGGGTGACCTTGTCGTCCTCCCACTTGGCGATGGACACGTGAGGCTCCAGCATCGAGTGGTACGTACGGTGGGCTGCAAACGTGTCTTTCCTCACGTGGAAGGCGCTGCTGAAAGCCCCTTCTACGTCTCCGAAAGCCTGGTGGACCTCTACATTGACGTTCCCCGGGTACTCTTCGTGAACAAGGGGCGCACCCTCGGCCAGCGCGTCGAAAGGGTCAAAGACAGCCGGCAGCACCTCATAGTCGACCTTGATCAGTTTCAGGGCCTTGTACACCGTCTCCTCATCGATTGCCGCGACTGCCGCCACGTTGTCACCGACGTACCGCACTTTGTCGATACAAAAGATATTCTCGTCGTAACGGGCCGGGGAGACACCGTACTTTTTCGAAGGCACGTCCTCATGGGTAATGATGGCCTTCACTCCGGGAAACGCTTCCGCCTCGGACGTGTCTATCCGCAGGATGCGCGCATGGGCGTGTGGGCTCGTCAGCATCTTCCCGAAGAGCATGTTGGGGAACTTGAGGTCCCCGGCGTAGAGCGCCTCGCCGGTAAGCTTCACGCGGGCGTCTATCTTCGGAACGCTTCTGCCTATAACCGCATAATCCGTGTCTTTCATGTCATGCCCCCTTCCCGTGCTTTCGCCGCAGACAAGACGGCCTTGACGATGTTCACGTAGCCGGTGCACCGGCACAAGTTGCCCGCGATAGCCTCCCGCACTTCCTGTTCGGTAGGATGGGGATTACTCGTCAGAAGGGCCTTGGCCGAAAGGACCATACCGGGAATGCAGAAGCCGCACTGTACGGCAGCGGCGTCTGAGAATGCCTGCTGCACCGCGTCCAGCTCGCTGCTTTGCGCCACTCCTTCCACGGTAACCACTTCACAGCCGTCCGCTTCCAGGGCCAGGACCAGGCATGAATCGACCGGTTCTCCATCCAGCAGCACCGTGCACGATCCGCAGTCTCCCAATTCGCAGCCCCTCTTGGTGCCGGTGAGACCCAGTTGGTCCCGTAACACGTTGACCAGCAGCGTATTTGCTTTTACGACCACGGGCCGCGGGTCTCCGTTCACCGTGAGATCTATGGCATAACGCCTCACGCTCCCCTTTGCGTCCCGTATGTGTTCCATCATCTGGTCCCCCTTGTCGCATGCGGCTGAGGCCCGGCTTTCAGGGCCTTACGCAAGGCACGTTTGGTGAAAACCGCGACCATGTCCCTGCGGTATTCGTCCGAGCCCCCTGATATCCGATATGGGCCGGCACCCGTAACCGGCGGCCCTGCCCACCTCTTCCAACAAAGGTTCCGTCACTCTATTTCCCCTGAGCAGACTCTCCGCCTCACACGCCCTCACCGGTGTCGGGGCCACGGCGCCGAGGACGATGCGCACCTCTCGAACGTGCGTACCGTCCGAGACGACACTCGCCGCAACGCCCACAACGGCCAAAGCGCCCGAGCGGCGCAGTCCGAACTTAAGATAGACACTTCCTGTCGTCACCTGATCGGGGATGACGACCTCGGTGAGGATCTCATCGGGGGCGATGACCGAACAACGGGGTCGGACGAAGAAACTTTCCAATGGAATGGTCCTCGTCTCCCGGGGGCCGGCTAAGGTTACGTTCGCCTGCAGCGCGATCAGGATTGGCGGTAGATCGGCTGAAGGCACGGCGCTCACCAGGTTACCGCCTATGGTGCCCCGATTTCGTATCTGGTTGTTCGCCATCGAGTGGGCAGTCTCGCAGATCGCAGGATAGCGTTCCTGGAGCACCGGAGAACGCACAAGTCCGTTCTGTGTTGCCCGTGCCCCTATAACCACCCCCCTGCCCGGAACGTATGCTATTTCCCGTAGTTCTCGCATTTCCTTCAGGGAGACGAGAGCCGTGGGAGCCATTGTGCCGTTCTTCATATGGGGGAGAAGGTCTGTACCCCCGGCGAGCACCTTGCCGACGCCATCCAATCGGGCGAGGATGAGGCCGGCTTCGTTTACGGTCGCTGGTGAATAGTATTCAAAATCAGGCAGGTACATAGGTTTTTCCCTTCTCGCTCCCCGGGACTTTGTGCATCACAAGCGGTGCGCTCTCCCGGCTCGATTACCCGGCCGGCGCACGGCGTGGCTTTGCGTCCTCGTGACCCCGGTTTTTATCCGGGGGCACGGTCGTCCAACGTCCCTTCCGTACTTAAGACGTCATTGCACGTAGGGACTCTTCAGCTTTCTTTCTCTCTCCTGCTTGCTCCAGTAAGCGATGCGTTCGTGTATGAACTGCAACTGCTGCTCCATGTCGCTTCTCTTGTACCCTTTCGACTCCATGTCCTTGATATAGTTCTGGATGACAGGCTCGACCGCCTTTTTCATCTTCGCGAGCTCTTCTTCCGGCAGCGTGATGATCTGTCCGCCGCGCTTCATGAAGTAATCCATCCCGTCGATGTCCGCCTCCAGGGTCTTTACCGCGTGCTTGTCCACCCATTCCTCCGACACCTCGTCGAAGATCTTCTTGATATCGGCGGGCAGGGCATCCCACTTTTCCTTATTCATGGCCACGTAGAAGGTGAAGATGCCGCCTACGGCCTTTTGGGTGAGGTGGCCGTATTTGACCACGTCGCCTATCCGGAAGCCCTTCCATGTCTCCATCGACTCGAAGATGGCGTCGAGCATGCCCCTCTGGGCCGCGTCATAGGCATCCCCCATCTCGAGGGCTACCGGCACCGCGCCGAGGGCCTTGATGGTATCCGCTGGTCTTCCCACGCCCCTGATCTTCATGCCTTTCATGTCCTCGAACTTCCTCACCGGTTTCTTCGTCGTCGCGAGGATCTGGGGGCCTACGGCCCAAAAGTAGAGCACGTGCACGTCATTCCACTCCTTCGGCCTGAACTTTTTGTAGAAGTCGTGCTTTACGTGGGTCGTCACGAAGCCGCTCGTATAGCCCACGGGCAGGTCGAGTATCTCGGTGACGGGGAAGCGCCCCCGGGTGTAGCCGATATGGCTGTGGCCGATGTCCGAAACCTGGTTCACGATCCCGTCATAGACCTTCGGGGCCGTCGTGAGGGTGCCGCCCGCATAATGGGTGATCAGGACCCTGCCGTTGGTGCGCTTCTTTATCTCTTCGCAGTAGGCGGCCATCACGGGGGCGGCGGAGAAGGTGAGGGGCTGAAAATTGCTGAACTTCAGCTTGATCGGGGTCTGGCCCTGCGCGTGGACAGGGGCGAGACCCGCGACGCCGAGGACAAAGGCTGCGAGCAGGATGGCTGGAACGCTTTTTCTCATAATCATCTCTCCTTTATTGGTATGTTCTATTTCTCATCCGTGTCTCATCAGGTGCTGGGGGAGGAAGAGGGCGAGCTGGGGAAAGAAGAAGAGCAGGGCGGCGAATACGATGATGGCGCCCAGAAAGGGGACGACGCCCTTGTAGACGGTGAGCATTGGTGTATTGGTCAGCTTGTGGACGATGAAGACGTTGGCGGCCACCGGCGGGATGACGATGCCGATCATGACGGTAATGGCGACCATTATGCCGAACCAGACGGGGTCGAAGCCGAGCTTGAGCACAACGGGAAAGAAGATAGGCGTCGCGAGCACCATGAAGGCAAGGTCGTCGATGAAGGAGCCGCCGATGAGGTAGATAAAGCAGATGAGGATGAGGACCAGGTTCCTGTTGAGGGGGAGGTTCGTGGCCCAGTCGGCCATGATCTGCGGGATGTTGGTGATGGTGATGAAATGGCCGAGGATCGCAGAGCCCGCCAGGAGGAGGAGGATCATGCAGGCCGTGCGCATCGCCTCTCCAATGGCCTTTACGTATGCCTTGAACCCGAGTTGCCGTCTCAAAACGACCATGAGGAGCACGACCATAGTGCCGATGCTGCCCGCTTCCGTGGGGGTGAAAAACCCATCGAGGAGCCCGAAGATCATGAGGGCGAAGACCGCGAGGACTATCCCCACTTCCGGCAGGGTGGCGATCCTTTGCCTCCACGTGGACCTCTCTCCGGCAGGCGCGAGGGCCGGGTTGATCTTGGCCCATACGTAAATGGTGAGCACGAAGAAACAGGCGATCCCCAGGCCCGGAACGATCCCGGCCAGGAAGAGCTCGCCTATCGACTGCTCGGTGAGGAGGCCGTAAAGGATGAGAAAGATCGTGGGCGGCATAAGGCAGCCGAGGGTGCCCACTATGGCCACGAGACCCGTCGAGAGCGTCCTGCTGTAGCCGTACCGCTCCATCTCGGGTATCGCGAGGTTGCTGAATGTCGCGGCCGTGGCCACCGCCGAGCCGCAGAGCGCCTTGAACGCGGTAGCGCCGCCGACGGTGGCCACTGCGAGGCCGCCCGGTATGTGACCGAAAAAGCGGTAGGCGCTCTCGTAGAGTTTTTTCGCGATCCCTGAGGCGAATGCGATCTGGCCCATGAAGATAAAGAGGGGAAAGACCGTGTATCCGTACGAGACAAAGACGTCGTAGATGTCTTTTGCCATCATATGGGTCGCCGCCTTGATGTTCACGAGGTAGCTGAACCCGGCAAAACCGACCAGGATCATGCAGAAAGGCAGCTCCAGGCCGGTGAAGAACAGGAGAAGCAATCCCGCCAGGGCTATGCATCCGACCGTGACTTCACTCATGGCTCCCCCCAAAAATCTTCAGGATATCGCAAAAGAGCACGGTCGAGAGCACAAAAAAACAGGTGGCAAGACCATAACAGACGGGAAACAGGGGCACGAGGAGTGTTCCCGACACCTCTCCCTTTATCCAGAAGTCGGTCCCTATCTTCAGACAATTCCAGCTCACCAGGAGGCAGAGGCCAATGGCCACGCACCGCGTCGCCGCCTCGACGGCGTTCCTTGCCCATCTGGGGAGCCAGTTCAGGACGAAGTCGACCTGGATATGGCCTTTCATCCAGGAGGTGATAGGGGTGGTGAAGCCGGCGACAATCCCTCCGAGGATGGCGATGATCTCGACCGCACCCGGCAGGGGTTTTCCGAAGAGCCTCGCGAGGACGTCGACGGTCGTCATAAGTATGATGAGGGTGAGGGAAATCGCGGCTATGGCCTGCATCCATATGTTTACCTTGAGAACACCATCGAGAAACCTCTTCATAATCTCCCCTTTTTGCATGGATCAACGGGTCAGTTTAGCGCGTGAGCTCGCTACTTATATTCGTAGAAACCCCTGCCCGTCTTCCTGCCCAACCACCCCGCGGTCACCATTTTTTTGAGGAGGAGAGGCGGGGCGTACTTCGCTTCCTTTGTCTCTGCGTACAGGCTCTCCGCAATAGAAAGCTCCGTGTCGAGACCGATGAAATCGACTACCTCAAGCGGTCCCATCGGGTGGTTGACCGCCAGTTTCATAGACACGTCGATCTCATCCCTGGTTGCAATGCCCTCCTCCAGCATTCTTACGGCCCCGAGCAGGAAGGGTGTAAAAAGCCGGGTGACGATAAAGCCGCCCACATCGGGCGCCACCACCACCGTTTTCCCGAGCGTCGCCCCCCACTGTTTCACCGTGTCGATCGTTTCCCGGCTCGTCATGATCGTACGGACGAGCTCCAGGAGCTGCATGACCGGGGCGGGGTTGTGGAAGTGCATGCCCAGCACCTTGTCGCCCCGCTTTGTCGCAACGGCCATGTCCGTCACAGAGAGGCCCGAGGTGTTGCTGCCGAAGATCGTTTCCGGCTTGCATATGCGGTCGAGCTCGGCCAGGGTGCGTTTCTTCAGCTCCAGATCTTCGGGGATCGCCTCCTCGATCAGGTCGCAATCGGCCAGGTCTTCCAGCCTGGCGCTCGTCCTGATCCGGCCCATGATGCGGTCTTTCTCGGCCGCATCGAGCTTTCCCTTCTCGACGCGGCCCATGAGCCGTTTTTCAATGCCCTTTATGCCCTTTTCGAGCATTGCGGGTATTGTATCAACGGCGACCACGTCATAGCCGGCCTGGGCAAATACCTGGACAATGCCCGCCCCCATCTGGCCACATCCCACCACGCCAAGTTTCTTGATTCCCATAACTCCTCCTTTATCGGTCACCGTCGTCTATGCCTTTCTGATCGCGCACAGGAGCGATTTCACCTCTGGGTATCCCATTATCGGCTCCCGGCAGCGGGTATCGGTGAGCAGGTTGGCGTTTGCATCCCCCGGCCACCCGTGCGGCACCAGCACGACGCCCTCCGAGACCCGCTCGTCTATGCGGGCCTTCATCAGGACCCGGCCCCGGTTCGTTTCGATGATGACCTTGTCCCCATTTTCTATGGCGTACCGGGCCGCGGTCTCCGGCCCCAGCTCCGCGTGCGGTTCGGGGTTCTTCTCCCGGAGCGCCTCTATGCCCCTAAATTGTCCATGCGTGTAATACATGTTCCGGTTTCCCGTCGAAAGGATGAGCGGGTATCGGCCGAGCAGCTCGGGAGACGAGGCCGGGCTTCGCTCCGGCTCGAGGTACGTAGGGAGCGGATCGAAGCCGATGTGTGCCAGGGCGTCGCTGTAAATCTCGATCTTCCCCGTCGGCGTCGAAAAGCGGGCTTCTTCCATGCCGTAGCGCTTCTGCTGGTAATACGCGCCCTCCGGCTTCTCCTCCAGGAGCTCATCGAAGGTCAGACCGGTCGGCCCCAGCTCGTGCTCGATCAGCTCCTCTTCCGTTTTCCAGGGGAACTTGTCACCCATACCGAGCTTACCCGCCAATTCCGTGAAGAATTTCCACTCGGACCAGCATTCGCCCAAAGGCTCTATTGCCTTCTTTCGGAGCATCAGGTAGGGAAGGCAATGGCAGACGTTGTAGGTATACGCAACGCCCCATTTCTCCAGGTGCGAGCAGGCCGGAAGCACGTAATGGGCCACTTCACCCGTCTCGGTCATGAAAAGGTCGTGCACGACGAGCAGCTCCAGCTTATTGAAGGCCTCCCGGAAGGCGTTCGAGTCGGCCATGGAAACGAGGGGGTTGCCGCCGCTGACGAGGAACGCCTTGATCCGCTCAGGCACGCTCTCCGGCACGCACGTCACCACGCCGTAGGGGCTCTTCCTGCCCCACACCTCGTAGAAAAGCGGATATTGATCGGCGCCGAGGGGCTCTCCCTCCACGCTCATCCCCACGTTCCCGAGCGGCAGCCTCGGGCTGATCACCCAGCCGCCCGGATTATTGATGTTGCCCGTAATGATCTGAAGGATCGAGAAGGCGCGGCTGTTCTGGGTCCCGTTGGCTGTCTGGTCCTGCGTGCAGGTGCCCTGGTAGATGGCCGCCCCCTTCGTGCGGGAGAAGAGGCGCGCCAGTTTCCTGATCGCCTCCGCGCTCACCCACGTGATCTTTTCCGCCCATTCGGGGGTGAACTCCCGGATGTGCGTCACCAGCTTGTCGAAGCCCATCGTATACGCCGCGATAAACTCTTCGTCGTAGAGCCTTTCTTCGACTATCACGTTGATCATGGCAAGGGCCATGGCGCCGTCGGTGCCGGGCCGTATCCGCAGATACATCTCCGCGCGGTCCGCCAGGGGGATCCGCTTCGGGTCGATCACCACCAGCTTCGCCCCTTTCTTCAGGTTCTCCTCGAGGGCGAGCTGGAGGGGGAAGTCGGATTCGTCCGGGTTGTGCCCCCAGAGGATATAGAGGTTCGAGTCGAGCTCCTCCGTGGGATATTTGCCGAAGGTGATCTGCCGGGTGCGGATGCGCATGCGGTAGCAAATGCTTTCGACGGAGAAAAAGTTGGGTGATCCGAAGGCCGCCTTGAATCGCTGGGTCAGTCCCGCCATCTCCAGGTTCTCGACGCCGATGGACCCGCTGAAGACGCCCAGTACCGAAGGCCCGAACTCGTCCTTCAGGCGCAGCAGCTTTTCGGCGATCTCTGTGAGGGCCTGGTCCCAGGTGACCTGCTGCCAGCGCCCGTCGACCTTTTTCAACGGGTGCATCAACCGGGACGGGTGATAGACGTTGTCGAGGGCCGCCTCGCCCTTCGGACAGAGCTTCCCCTTATTGAGGGGATGGGCGTCCAGACCTTCGACTTTGACTGCCCTCCCATCCTCCACGGTCACGCGTGTGCCGCAGGAGTGATAACAGAGGGTACAGTCCGTCAGTACCTCCTTCGTTTCCCTTGCCATCCTTCTTCCTCCGGAAAAGAGATATCCTGATCTCCGCCTATTCTATCCCAAGTCGCCGTCTTATGTCTTTGCGCAGGGCCTTTTTGTCATGTTTTCCCGCTTCAGTGAGGGGAAGCGTCTCCACGAAAACCAGGTGCTCCGGGATCAAAAGCCTGGAAGCGCCTTTACTCTCCATGAACGTGCGTATCCTGTCCAGATCGGTCGTCGCTCCAGGGGCCAACCGTAGGTACGCACAGACCTTTTCGCCCATTTCCCTGTCAGGCATGCCGATCACCGCCGCGTCGGAGATCTCCGGAAGTCCGCACAGCAGATCCTCCACCTGAGAGGGCGTCACATTTTCACCACCCCTTATGATGAGGTCTTTGATCCTGCCGGTGATACGCAGGTTACCAGCGCCGTCCCTCCGTGCCTGGTCCCCAGTTCTGAAAAAGCCGTCTGACGTGAAGGATTTTGCGTTTTCTTCCGGGTTTTTCAAATACCCGGCGAAGATGCACGGCCCCCTCGTCGCCAGCTCACCATCCGAGCCGGGGGGCACCTGGCTTCCGTCCGCATCCAGGATTCGCACCTCGTCGTACGGGCAGCAGGGCTTTCCTACCGTGGTACAGATCGTCTCGACGTCGTCGGTAAGGCTCGTGCGACAGAGAAGGCCTTCGCTCATGCCGAACTCGTTTATATACGTACAGGCTCAGCTTTTTATAGACCTCCCGGATCA
Source organism: uncultured delta proteobacterium (assembly GCA_963729685.1). Classification (GTDB taxonomy): domain Bacteria; phylum Desulfobacterota; class Syntrophorhabdia; order Syntrophorhabdales; family WCHB1-27; genus BOG-1155. The sequence continues at coordinate 132,115 of CAVSOX010000015.1, forward strand.
GCTCCGGCGTGCTGGGCTCTCCGCCTGCGGATATCTTCTTCAGTGATGCCAGATTGTAGGTTCCCAGACTCGGGTTGTTCCAGTATTCTGCGCACGAGGCTTGGCACCATCGGCATATAGGTCACCTTTTCCGCCTCGATGGCCGCGCAAATATCGACGGGCTTCGTGGAATCGAGGAGCACGAGCTTGTAACCGAAGAGGACGGAGGCAACCACGTTGAGGAGGGCGAGGTTATGGCCGACGGGGACGACGACAAGGGCGACGTCGCCTGTGTTCATCTCCCATCCCCGGTGCATATACTCGACATTGCAAATGTAGTCGTTATGGGTTCTGGGTATGCCCTTTGGCAGGCCAGTGGTCCCTCCCGAGGGTATGATATGGGCCACATGAGCGGGGTCCGGCCTTCTGCGGGTGAGCTCCGCCCGCTCGTCCTCGGTCACGGGCAGTCTCCATTAACCTCTCGATGCTGCCGGTAAACCCCGGCGTGCTTCCGGAGGCCCTTGCGGAGATCACCTGTTTCAACTGGGGGTTGAACGACCGCACGTCACCCAGGAATGACGCATAGTCGATTTTGCGGTAGGCAGCCGGGACGATCCAGGCGGTCGCCTCGGTCAGCTTACCCAGGTGGCTCACTTCGAGCTGCTTGTAGCCCGAGATCAGGAGCACCGGGATTGCTCCGATCTTTTGGAGGGCGAAATATGAGTAGACATACTCGCCCCAGTTGGGCAGTTGCAGCAGCACAGCCTCACCCTGCTTGATGCCGAGCCTCATGAGGCCCGCGGCCAACCGCTCCACCCGCTCCCTCAATTCCGCGAAGGTGATGCGGCCCCTATCGTCGACAACAGCCTCCCGTGTAGGGAAGACGTCGGCGGTCCGGTCCAGGATATCACCCAGGTTGAGGCCGAGCCACCACCGCTTGTTCACGTATTTCTCAACCTGGTCCCGACTGTGTTTCGGAAATTCGAAGCTCATATGCATAGACTCCTTAAAAACTTTAGAACGCCTTCTCTGTGCGACCCCCCCCGGCGCAACACGGTAACTGGTGGCTAGAGATCCTCTTTCTTGAATTCCCCCGGCCTCGCCATCGCAGGTGTAAAGGGGTCAGGCGCATTCAGCATGCCCTGGGGCCAGCGATTGCAGTTCACCTTCTCATAGCGGGAGTCGGCTTCCAGGCACCAGTTGCAGGCGACGCACCGGACGAGCTCCTTCTCCCGGCCTTCCTTCGCCTTGACAGGCCAGTCGGGGTCGGCAAGGAGGGCCCGGCACAGACCGATGATGTCTGCCTTCTCCTGCTGTAAAATCCTCTCGGCGTGTTCAGGCTCCCTGATCTTTCCGGCCGTGATTATGGGCGTGATGAAACCGGCCGCCCTGACCGCCTGCCTGATCCCGTCAGCCAGAAAAACATGGGTGCCGTCGGGCCACCAGAACCAGGGGCTCATGCGATGACCGCTGTAGCCGGACATCGGATCGGGAGGGCTCCCTTCCGGCGGCGTCAGGGCATCTTCAAAGCGGCTGCCGGCCGACACGCTGATATAGTCCGCCCCCAGCTCCGCAAGCTTCACGGCGATCCTCGTGCTCTGAGCCAGGGTATTGCCGGAGACATGAAAATCTTCGCCGTTTATCCTGACGCCAAGCGGATAGTTCTCGCCGACCAGGGCGCGGACGGCCTGGAATACTTCGATGGGCAGCTTCATTCTGTTTTGAAGGCTGCCTCCATACCCGTCGGTCCTTTTGTTGACGCGGGAGAGGAAAGATGAGAGCACGTAGGCATGGGCCATGTGGACTTCAATAAAGTCGAAGCCGGCGGCAAGGGCGCGCCCGGCAGCGGCAACGTGGTCCTCCACGATCTTCCGCAGGTCCTCTGTCTTAAAATCCTCGACCTTCTGTCTCCAGCCGGACTTCGCAAGCTTCAGGTGCTGCATGATCTGGATGCCCATCTTTACATCCTTGTTCACCTCGCGGACCGCCTTGACCACCCCGGTGATACCGGGCACAAACTCGTCGCCTGAGATGCGAAGGTTATAGGGACTTTTCGAGGGAATAACAACGGCCGCTTCTACGACGATAGCCCCGACGCCGCCTTTCGCCTCTCTCAGATACCTCTTCTTGAGGTCCTCCGTGACGAATCCTTCCTCTGTCGTCAGGCCCGACACCATGGAAGTGCGCTGTATCCTGTTGGGAAAGGTGACCCCGCGCATGGTGATCGGCGCAAATAACTTCTCGTATTTCATCGCTCCTTCTCCTTAAGGTATTTAATTCAAACCACTGCTAGTGTACTGTCTCAGTAACGGCTTTACAATTGTCTGCCCACCATCATTCATGGGAACAGACATCCCAGCATGTAAAGACTTCTTTGAGACACTACACTAGGTTCCCCGAAACACCGGCTTTCGTTTCTCGATGAACGCCGACAGTCCCTCTTCCGCATCCTGGGAATTGGCCACCTCATCGTAGATGGCAAGCTCAAACCGGAGTGCCTCCTCGATAGGCAGCTCCAGACCCACATCTATGGCACGCTTGCATCCCCGCACCGCAAGAGGACCCGCCGAAGCGATTCTGCCTGCCAGGCTCCTCACTTCCCCCATCAAAGTCTCTCTCCCACAGACCCTCTCTACGAGGCCGCACGCATGGGCCTCTGCCGCACTCAGCATAGTCCCTGACAGCATCAGATACTTGGCCCTTCCCGGGCCTATAAGACGAGGCAACAGCTGGGTTCCCCCATAGCCCGCCATCACACCCAGCGTTGCTTCCGGTAAGCCGAACTTTGCGTTTTCCGCGGCGATCCGGATATCGCAGGCAAGCGCCAGCTCGCATCCACCCCCAAGCGCATACCCATTGACCGCTGCGATCACGACCTTGCTCGATCTTCTGATTTGAGAGAGTATGTGCTGCCCTTTTGTGATAAATGCCGTTCTTCCGCTTCCGGCATCCTTGATCTCCCTCACATCGGCCCCAGCCGCGAAGGCCCTGGAGCCTGCCCCGGTGATGATGACAACCAGGGAGTCTTCGTCTGCCTCGAGCGTCTCAAATATCTCCTGGAGTCTGAGCATGATTCGGTTGTTTAACGCGTTGAGAGCGGCCTCCCGGTTGATCGTCAGGAGGACCGTATGATCGGCCTTTTCTATGAGCACTTCCTCTTTAGCCACGCTTCCCCCTTTCGTCGTTAAATAGACGTGGTCGCGTTCTGTTCGATGTATCCCATAGCCCGGGAGACTGCCGCAGCCGTCCTGAGAGTCTCTTTTACGATCCTCTTTACACCCTTGTCATCTTCCGCCGAGGATATAAAGCCGACTCCGACGCCCGCGACAACCTCTCCGCTGAAATCACGGACAGGCGCTGCAATCCCGGTAATGCCCTCAATCGCTTCTTCCCGGTCTATGTAATACCCCTGCGAACGGATAAGCCTCAGCCTCTCCCTGACGAGGGTCTCATCTGTCACGGTTCTCTTCGTCATGGCTGAGAGCGGATACTTTTTCAGCAGCTCCGTCACGTCGTTATCGGAGAGGTGCGCCATGAGGACATTCCCTAACATGCCGAAGTGAGGCGGCCTCCTCGTTCCGATGTGCGATGCGAACCTGATGGGATTCAGAGGCTCTTCCTTCTTGTCGATATAGACGAGATCACCATCCTGAAAAATCCCCAGGAATACGGTCCTCCCCACCTTTTCCTGCAGCCTGACGAGATACGGGGCGGCAATGCTCCTGATAGAAAAGGAGGCGAAGACTACGCCACCCAGTTCGAAGAGCTTGAGTCCGAGGGAGTATTGCTTCGTCTCTCGTTTAAACCTGAGGAATTCATAGCGCACGAGCGTCGAGCAAAGCCTGAGCACCGTGGTTTTCGGTATGAGCAGGGTCCTGGAGAGCTCTGAGAGGGTGAAGCTTGGCCGCTCCGTGTGAAAGACCCTCAGTATCTGGAGTGCCCTTTCGAGCGATTTGTTGTTGTAGAACGTACTCTCTTCTGATCCGGCCATGTGACCACCGTTCCGATTATCGAAATCAATTTCCGTTAGATGAAATTATCTCCCATTGACGCCTTCTTTGTCAAGAAAAAATGAAAACAAAATGAGGAACGTTGATCCCGAAAGAGAGTAGAGAGGGTGGGAGCGTTGACAAGAGGGGAGGGTTATGACAGAATTGCAACATGGACGGCATCCTCACCTCCATCTCAGACGGCACCTGGACGGGAGAAACCGTCGACCGGGTCCTCAGGCTACCGAGGGAAGAGCTGGAATCGCTGATTCAGGCGGTTGGTTCGCTGAAGAGCGAGAGCGCCGGCCGATTCCTGAGCCTCCTTTATCCGTCCCTTGCCGACAAGGCGCTGGAGAAACTCGTCAAAAAGGCGCTTTTCCGGCTGAAAACACAAGGCATACCCGTGGAGGAACCGAGAATACCGGGAGAGTCCGTGTTGAAAAGGGTGGAAACCGGCCGGGAGGCGCGCGCGTTCCTGTCGAACTACGACCCCGAGATGACGAGGGTGGTGCTGAGCGCCCTCGAGATGAAAAAGAACCAATTTGTCCTGAGCCACGCGGTACTTCATTTTTCCGACGGCCTCGTGGATCTGAAAAGCTTGCCAGTGGCCAGGGATGAGCTCGAAGGGCTCTTGAAGGACTACGCGCTGCGGATGGTACCGCCCATGGTGCTTCCGTCCATTTCTACCGCCTATGCAGGCTATCTGATCGAAGAGGCCGCCGGTTTGTCCGGTCATGAGGCCGAGGAGGCGGCGAGCCTCCACCGTATGCTTTCGGCGGCAAAGAGCGACGTGAAAAGGCCCGAGGACATCTATCTGCTCCCGGCACCGGATACTGCCTCCGCGGCTTCGGCAGATGACATTTTCTCCCACGAGATCTTCGAGCCTTTTTCGCCCCGATGGCCGGGTATGGAGGAAGACCGGAAAGCGCTGAAAGACGTGCTCAATCCCTCCATCGTGCTTCCGCCCTACGTGCTGGAGGAGAGAAAACAAGCGTTCCTGAACGAGCTCGTCGGGAAAGAGGGGCCGGCGCAGAGCCTGCCCCAATTCAAGCGGATGCTCGAAGATTATGCCTACCTCTTCTCCTGCCTTGGGAGATTCGATTATTATAAGGGGCTTCTTCTCCAGCTTGCCGAAGTCGCGGCAGTGAAAAAAGCCTTTCTGCGTTTCGTGGGCAAGGCTTTCGGGAAGCCGGAGGAGGCGGCCCGGCCGCAGGAAGGCGTCATCATCGACCCCCATTCACTCGTGAAAAGGTAGTATCCCGAAGAGTCCATGCACGCCCGCTATGTCGTAAAAGACAGCTTCTACAAAAAGGCGAAAAAAGATGGATACCGGGCGAGAAGCGCCTACAAGCTCGAAGAGATACAGCAGAGGTTCGCCATAATAAAGAAAGGCGATCACGTGCTCGACTTAGGGGCGGCGCCCGGAAGCTGGGTGCAGCTCGAATCGGCGCTCGTGGGCGCATCCGGCCTGGTCGTCGGCCTCGATATCCTGCCCATCACACCCGTACCCGCCTCCAATGTGGTGCTGAAAAGGGCCGATATACGGGAGGTCGATGTGGCCGGCCTGCTGGGAGAGACGGCGATCCCCGCCTTCGATGTGATCACCTCCGATATCGCCCCGAACCTCTCAGGCATCAGGGAGGCCGACATCGCCCGGATACACGAGCTTTATACGGCGGTGCTCAGGATCGCGGATGAAGGTCTGAGAAGGGGAGGGAACTTCCTCATCAAGCTTTTCTTCAGCCCGGATTTCGCCGATATGGCGGCCGCGCTGAAAGTCCGTTTCTCGAAGGTCACGACGTTTAAGCCGAAAGCCTCCCGGTCGGTGAGCGGGGAGGTGTATCTGGTCGGCATGGGCAAGCAATAGCCGAAAGGGCGCGACCCATAAAAGAGATGAGCGATTGACTTTGAGGGCATCGTCTGTTTAAATAGAAATGATTTCTATTTAATGAGGTGCGCGAGCGTGGAGGACTTCGAAGGATTGCTTAAGGGGCTCAAGCTGAAGGTGACCCCGAGGAGACGTGCGGTCCTCGAAGTCATGGCGGCCGAATCGACTTTCCTGAGCCCCGAGGAGCTGCAGAGGAAGATGGGCGCATCCGGCAGGAGCGTCGGTCTTCCCACGGTATATCGCATCCTGGACGAGCTTGCCAATGGCGGCGTGATAACCAGGGTCCTCCATGAGAACCGCCAGCTCTACTATTATTTCTGCGCGAACAAGGGCCATCACCATCACTTTGTCTGCTTGTCGTGTCACAAGGTCGAAGATATCGATCTCTGTCTCGGGGAGGCGCTCGAACAGGAAGTGGCGCAGCGGATCAAAGGCGCGCTTTTCTCCCATATCCTTCAGCTTCAGGGGCTCTGCCGCGAATGCCGCCGGAAGGGGAGGGGGGAATGAGAAGGGGCGCCGTTCTCCTCTCCTGCCTGCTCTTTTTCGGGTTGGCTGCCCTCGGGTCGTGCCGGCCCTCCGGGGACCAGGCCGGGCGGGGGGGCCGGCTCCTGGTGGTAACGACGCTTTTTCCCCTCTACGATTTTGCAAAGAACGTGTGCGGCGCGAAGGGGGATGTCGAACTTCTCCTCCCGCCGGGCGTGGAGCCTCACAGCTTCGAGCCCAAGCCCGGGGACGTCATGAAGATACACAAGGCGGACATCTTTGTGTACACGGGCGCGTTTATGGAGCCGTGGGCCGCAACGATCATCGAAGGCGCGCTGCGGCGCGACCTGGTCGTTGTCGATTCAAGCCGGGGTATAAGGCTCAGGCAAGAATCGGAAGACCAGGGCCCGGACAAGGCGGCAAGGCGCGGCGGTGCGGCCCCGGGGCCGTAGATCCCCATATCTGGCTGGACCTTGGCAATAGCCAGGTCATGGTCGACAACATCCTCGCGGGGTTCATCGAGAAGGACCCGCAGAACAAGTCGTTCTATGAAAAGAACGCGGCGGCCTACAAGGCGAAGCTGCGTGAGCTCGATGAAAAGTTCGGAAAGGGTCTGGCGTCCTGCGAAACGCGGCTCTTTGTGCATGGCGGCCACTACGCCTTCAATTACCTTGCCCGCAGGTACAACCTGAGTTATGTTTCTTTATACGGTTTTTCTCCCGACGCCGAGCCCAGCCCCGGACATCTGGCGGATATCGTCGAAGAGATGAGGCGTCACCACATACGATATGTCTTCTACGAGGAGCTGCTGCAGCCGAGGATGGCCGAAACCATTGCGCAAGAGACGGGCGCCCGGCTGCTCCCGCTCAACGGCGGCCATAACGTGACCAAAGAGGAGTTGCAAAAAGGGGTGACCTTCATTTCCCTGCTCGAGCGTGACCTCGACAACCTGAAGGTAGGTCTTCAATGCCGGTAGAAGTCGTTTCCGTCCGGGACCTGAGGTTTACCTACGAGACCAGGGATGTGCTGCGTAATATCTCCTTTTCCATCGAGGCGGGCGATTATGTGGGCCTCGTGGGCCCGAACGGCTCCGGCAAGAGCACCCTCGTACGGCTGATCCTTGGTCTCGAAACCCCGGTCGACGGCTCGGTCTCGCTGTTCGGCCATGCGCCGTCCCGTTTTCGCGATTGGCGAAAGGTAGGGTATCTGCCTCAAAAGAACCCCGCCCTCAGCCGGTTTTTCCCCGCCACCGTGCAGGAGATCGTGGCCCTCGGGCTTGTCCCGAAGAGGACGTCCATCTCCGGAGGGGACGGCCGGGATGCCCTGGCGAGGGTGCTCGACCTGATGGACATCACGGACCTACGGGACAAGCTGATAGGTGAGCTTTCGGGGGGGCAGCAGCAGCGGGTCCTCCTGGCAAGGGCCCTGATCAAGGAACCGGAGCTCCTCATCCTTGACGAGCCGACCATCGCCGTCGACCCCGAGATAAGGGAGAGGTTCCTCAACGTCCTCGTGGAGCTGAACCGGAAGGAGCAGGTCACCGTGCTCCTGGTGACCCACGATACGGGCAGCATCGGTAAGTATGCAAAAAAACTTCTCTATCTGGAAACGGAAATGATCTTTTACGGGGGGTTCGATGACTTCTGCCTTTCGGCGGAGATGACAAAGGTCTTCGGCTCTTTTGCCCAGCACATTATCTGCCACAGACACGAGTGACCCTCACCGAATGACAGAGGGTGCGCATTTGAGGTGCTTGCATGGAAGTGCTGCGGTTTCTTGAGTATGCGTTCGTCCTTCGGGCGTTGATAGCCGGCTCCTTCATCGCCCTCCTTTGCGCCAACCTCGGGGTGCTCCTGGTGCTGAGGCGGCTTTCCCTGCTTGGAGACGGGCTTGCCCACGTCACCTTCGGGAGCGTTGCCCTGGGACTGCTCCTCAGGGTTCAGCCCATCTACGTCTCGGTGCCGGTCGTTGCCCTCAGCTCGCTCGCGATCCTCAAGCTGACCGAGAGGGCGCGCGTGTACAGCGATGCCGCCATCGGGATCGTCTCCGCCTTCGGTGTTTCGGGGGGAGTGATGCTGGCCGGTCTGGCCGCAGGCTTCAATGTGGACCTCTTCAGCTATCTCTTCGGCAACATACTGTCGATTACGAAGGGAGAGATGATGATGTCCATCGTGCTCTCCCTGATCGTGCTCGCGGTCATCGCCTTCCGGTACGGCGACCTTCTCTCCCTGTCGTTCGACGAGGAGTTTGCCCGGACGTCCGGCATCAACGCGGGCCGCATCAATGCGCTTCTCGCCGTGCTGGCGGCGGTGACGGTCGTCCTCGCGATGAAGCTCGTCGGGATAATGCTCACCTCGGCCCTGCTTATAATCCCCGCGGTCAGCGCTTTTCAGATCGCGAAAAGCTTCAGGGGCACACTCTTCTTTGCCGCGTGTACCGCGGTCATTTCCGTGTGGGTCGGTATCTTCGTCTCTTTCCTCATGAATCTGCCCACAGGGGCGACGATCGTGCTCCTCAACCTCGCGTTTTTCCTTGTGCTCTATACGTTCAAGGCGTTGTCTGCCTTCCTTTCCCCTCGACGATAACGGTATATTCGCCCCTCGTTTCATGGGACGCGACCTCTTCTGCCACCTCTTCGATGGGGCCCCGCATCACGTCCTCGTAAAGCTTCGTGATCTCCCTGCAGACGACGACCTGCCTTTCCGGCGTCTCTTCCCTGATGACGCCGAGGGTTTCCGCTATCCTTCGGGGCGACTCGAATAGCACCACCGGGAAAGGGCCTGCAAGGATCTCCCGGAGCACCTTCTTCTTTTTCCCCTTTTTCTGGGGAAGAAAGCCGTAAAAAAGGAACCTGTCGGGGGAGAGGCCCGATATGGAGAGGGCCGCAAGGGCGGCGGAGGGACCGGGCACCGCTTGCACCTCGATGCCTGCGTCGCGGCTCGCCCTCACCACGACGTCGCCGGGGTCCGAGATGCACGGGGTGCCGGCGGCGGTAATGAGGGCGGCCTTTTCCCCTTCCGTGAGCCGGCCGACGATCGTCCTGGCCCGATGCGCTTCATTATAGCTGTTGATCGTGGTGATCGGTTTCCTGATATCGAGATGGCTCAGCAGCTTGAGGGCCCTTTGACGGTCTTCGGCAACAACGAAATCGACTTCCCGCAACACCTCTATGGCCCGAAGGGTTATGTCCTTCAGGTTCCCTATCGGTGTGGCAACGACGTAGAGAAGACCCGCCATGCGCAGTAATCCTCCTGGTGAGAATATCATACCGCGAGCAGGTGCCCCGGGGCAAGACCCGAAAGGGGGGAAATGGGTGGGAGATGGGCAAAAGGCTTGACAATTACGGATTATTCGATGACAATAAGAACAGTATGCTGAAGCCCCTCTTTTTTCTTGCCGTCATGATCCTGGCCCCCCTCTCCGGCATCGCGGCCATCTATGGCTATGTCGATGCGGGGGGTATCTATCACCTGACCAATATCAGGCAGCCCGGCAAAGGGTATCACGTCATCATCGAGGAGCACGGCGGAGGGGGCTCCGCGCTTCCTTCCGCCTCGGCCCTCGACAGGAACGCGTACGACTACCTCATCAAACGCCATTCCGAGGCGTACGGTCTCGACTATCGTCTGGTAAAAGCGGTGATGCTGGCCGAATCGAACGGGAACCCCACGGCGGTTTCACAGAAAGGCGCACAGGGTCTCATGCAGATCATGCCCGATACGGCCCACGACCTGGAGCTCCGCAACCCCTTCGATCCGGAGGAGAACATTCAGGCCGGGACGAGGTATCTCAAGCTGCTGCACCAGCTTTTCAAAGGAAACCTCGAGCTCGTTCTTGCCGCATATAATGCCGGGCCGCAAAGGGTCATACAGACCATGTCTGTCCCCCCCATAAGCGAGACGATCAGCTACATCAAAAGGGTCAAGCTTTACTACGACAAACTAAAAGATTCTCGATGAAGAGCCGGGATGAAACAACCTCTGTTTGGACGCTTCCGAACAGATTAAGTCTTGTAAGGATACTTTTCATACCTGCAATACTCTACCTGATATCGACACAGAACGCGCGGCTCCGCTTTGCCTCATGCATTCTCTTTATCATCGCCGGAATTACCGACGGTCTCGACGGCCTGATCGCGCGTCGTATGAGCCTGAAGACGAAACTCGGCGTCTACCTCGACCCTATCGCGGATAAGCTTCTCATATCGACCGTCCTGATCACCCTTTCCTGTTACGGGCTTGTGCCCCTGTGGGTGACGGTGGTCATGGTGAGCCGCGAGTTTGTCATAAACGGACTGAGATCGTTCTATGCGGGAGAGGGCATCATAATTTATTCGTCCTTTGCGGGCAAGCTGAAGACGACGCTCCAGATCGTGGGGATAGCCTGCGTGCTTTTCAGCCAGACATTTTATGTGCCCGGTCTTGTCATCATCTATATTTCGCTCTGTCTAAGTCTCTATTCCGCTTACAAGTATATCAGCGCAATCTTCAGGCCCGAAGTACCTTAAACAGGCGCAAGGCGGAAAATATTGGTGATTATTACCTTGACGAGCCTGGGCAGGTAAATAATCACGAAAATATTATCGTTGATTATTCCGCCCGACAATCTTATAATGAGCCGGATTTGTAAGTTTCTGTATGTACGGAGGTTTTTTGCAATCTCCGAACGCGGCAAAGGCAGGGTTTTGCTGGTCGGGCATACGCAAAGCATGTTATACTTCCATGATCGAGTATCATGACGCCGCGCGTAGCGGTGATCGAACACGTGTGAGGAAAGCTGAAGAATCATGAGGATCCCGGCGAAGAATATTACCCCAGGAATGAAGCTTGAGCGCCCGGTAATGAACAAGAGCGGCCTCATGATGATCGGGGCGGATATCGAGCTTACCGAGGCCCTCGTCAAGAAGATACGGAAGATGGACATTCAGGCGGTTTACGTGCACGGGAAACCCACGGCGCTACCTCCCCTCGATGAGGTACTGGCCCGGTTCGAGGGGCGCTTCAGGAAGGTGGAAAGCGCGCCCCATATGGATGTGCTCAAGAGGCTCCTGAGAGAGCATATAGAAGGTCTTTACGAGGCGCATGGATCTGAAAACCCTGAAGAATAGGATCGAGAGCATTCAGACGCTTGCCACGATCCCTGCGGTCGCCAAGCATGTGCTGGAGCTGCTGGGGGACCCGACGGTGTCACTCGGTGAGATCAGCCGCTTCATCTCGCAGGACCCGGTGCTGACCAGCAGGGTGCTCAGGATGGTAAATTCACCGATTTATGGCTTTCCGGGAAGGATTTCGTCCGTAAATCAGGCCGTGCTTCTACTCGGCCTGAACGTGGTACGGGGTCTCCTTTTCGGCGTAACCGTCTTCGACCTGATGCAACAGACGATGATAGGCCTCTGGGAACACTCCATGGGCTGCGCGATCCTTTCGCGCCTTATGGCGGTGAAGAAGGGGCTAAAGGAGCCGGAAGAGGCGTCGATCCACGGGCTGCTCCACGATATCGGGAAAGTCGTGCTCGTGCTCAAGTTTCCCACCGAGTACGAGAAGGTAATGGATGAGGCCCGGAAGAACGACCTTACGGTGTACGAAGTGGAGGCCGGCCATTTTTCGACGACCCACGCGACGGTAGGTGCCTGGGTCGCCGAACAATGGAGCTTTCCTAAGCCCCTTATCGATGTCATTCAATATCACCATAGGCCCGATCTTGCAAAGGTGGCGCCCATGGAGACGGCGATCGTCCATTTTGCCGATGTCCTTCTCCGCGGCAGGGGGTTCGGGTTTGCGGGAGACTCAGCTGTTCCACCGCTGCATCCCTTCTCATGGAAGTTGGTCGGGCTGTCGGAATCCGACATCAAGGCTGTTTTACGAGAGGCCGAGGACCTGCTGGATGAGGCCTCGGACCTTTCGCTATAACGTATTTTTCGGATGCTATGATGAAGACCGGTGTGCTCATCTCCCGTGATACCGCGCTGATCGCTATAACGGAAAAGCTCCTTGAGGGATCGTGCCGTATCATTTCCTTCGGCAACATCGGGTCGGGCCTCGACTACATCTACTCTCTCATCCCGGACATTCTCATCATCGATCTCGCCGTCAACGACGCGGGCGCGGTCAATATACTCAATACGCTGAAGAACGACCCGATCTTCACCCACCTGCCCGTGCTCGCGGTGATCGATGAATCGATCCCGCCGCCGCGCTGGGATTCGGTCTGCATCGAGGACTATGTCTGGCGTTCACAAGTGGATAGAGACCTCCCTGCCCGCACCCGGCTCTGCATCCTCAGGGCCGAGCGCGTGGTGGAGGTAAACCCCCTTACCAGGCTGCCGGGCAATACCTCGATCAACAGGACGATTCAGCAGCTCATCGACAAAGGCGGCGTATTTGCAGTCGGATATGCGGACCTCGACAACTTCAAGCCGTTCAATGACCACTACGGCTTTACGCGGGGCGACGAGGTGATCAAGATGACGGGGAGGCTCGTCCTGAATATCGTCAAGAACAGGCAGCCGGCCGGGAGCTTTGTGGGACATATCGGAGGGGACGACTTCATCTTTGTCATGGATGCCGACGTGATCGACGCGACCGCTGCCGAGATAGTCGCCGCGTTCGATCGGATCATCTCCACCTTTTACGACGGCGCCGAAAAGGACGCGGGGGGCATTGTCGCCACCGACAGGCAAGGCAACCCGAGATCGTTCCCCCTCATTTCCCTCTCGATCGGGATCACCAGCAACAGAAATCATCCGTTCTCTCACTTCGGAGAGGTGACGGAGGCTGTTTCAGAAATGAAGCGGTACGCGAAGCGGACGAAGGGGAGTTGCTACAGGTCGGACAAGCGACACAACCCCTAGGGTGGGGGCGGCCGGGCGCTTTTTGCCGCATAGCTTTGTCATCGGCCGGACCGCGCGATCCTCACTTGCCACCCAGCCTAGGCAATATGGAGGCTGGGTGCCCGGCCCATGTACGCTCCGGTCGGCGGCCCGGCCGATTTCGCGCTCTGCATCAAAAATCGCTCCGGCCGCTATAGAAGGTGTGAAAAAATCCCATTCTGAGACACTACGCTACAGGGAGCACCCTTTCAGCCTTTCGTTGAATTCGTCGGCGCTGAACCGGTATTCCTGTGTCCCGTAGCACTCGACGGCAAAGGAGGCGCAGACACTGCCCATCCGGGCGCAGTGCGCGATCTCCAGTCCCTTGAGCGAGACCGGTGACCAGCCCGCCCCTGTAAGAGTCTCCCGCCCCGGTCGGGTCGAGCACCTGCCTCGCCTTGACAAGGGGGATACTTATCTCGCCGCGTGTGGTATCGATTCTAGAGCCGAGGTCTCCCAGGGTGGTGATGAGGGTACCCGTCCGTTCGAGCAAGGCTTCTTTTACCAGGCCGGTTTTCTTTATGATGAGGTCGAGCTCGTAGTCGTTGCAGATCAGGACCCTGCACCCCGTGGCGGCCTCGATCAGGTCTTCCCCGTTCAGCATGGGCAGCGATTGTCCCGGGTCGAAGATATAGTCGATGGACCGCTCTTTACATATGCGCGGGTAGTTGATCATATCGTCGAGATTGCCCGGAGAGACGATGCATAAGGTCTCCTCCGGGTTCAGGTTGTCGAAATCGAGCCCGGATGTATATCTCATGGCCCCCGGGTGGAACCCGGTGATTTGATTGTCGGCCAGGTCGGTGGTGATATAGGCGCTTGCGGTAAATTCATCCTCGATGATCTTGATCTGCCCGGTGGAGATGCCGTTTTTCTCGAGCCAACGAAAATAGCGGTGATAGTCATGGCCCCCCGCGGATGCGGAGATAAGGGGGTTCTCACCCATGAGGCTGAGGGAGTAAGCGATGTTGCCCGCAGTTCCTCCGAATTTCTCCCGCACCCCGTTTACCTGGAAACAGACATTCAGCACGTGTATCTTATCGGGCAGGATGTGGTCGGAAAAGTATCCCGGAAAATCCATGATCCTGTCATAGGCCAGAGAGCCGGAAACAATAATGGTTTTTTTCATCACGCTCAAATCACCTCGAAGTCTTCTTCGGCCATGCAGTGCAGCCAGTCGCGCGCATCGGGCTCCTGCGACGGGAACGGGCACATTTCCGAATCGTGGAAGACCTCGTCCCGTCTCACCATGCAGACGGGCCAGCCGGGTACGCCGGGTGAAACGCATGCATTATCGTTTATCCGATAGACGAGGAACTCCGTGTCGCTGCAGAAGATGCGGTAGCCCACACCCCGGTATCTGATCTTCAGTTTCCGGTTGAGCCATCCCTTGTCCGTGAAGAGGGTGACAAAACGGCGCAGGACTTCCTGCCGGTCCGTACCCGCGGCCCCGGGCATTCGCGCTTTCCCTTTCATCATGTCGCTTCCCTCTTCACTGCCGGCAGCACTCCCGGATAGAAAGAAAAGTAAAGGCAATACCGGCAAATGTCAAGAAGAATTCGTGCGGGTCCCAGGCCGCAAAACGGTTGACATGCGGGAGAGATTCTGATACTTCTTTTAGTGCAAAGGATGATGGGCGCGAAAAGCGTTCTTTTAGCCGCGAATCGAAGGTTTTGGGGGATCGTTCAATGGCAGGACAACGGACTCTGACTCCGTGAATGGGGGTTCGACCCCCTCTCCCCCAGCCAAATAATATCGAGGGGTTGCGAGAGATCGCGGCCCCTTTTCATTTCACTTCGCCACCCCTTATGACGTACATGCAAAAAGGGGGCGCCGGCTAGCTTATAACGAGAGAGGATAGGACGAAGGGACGCAGGAGGACCGGATGGACTTTGAATTGACCGAAGTGCTCGGAAGGGGAGAATAGACGCGGCTTACGCATCCTTAAAAACGGGCCGCCTCTTTTCAAGGAACGCCTTGAGCGCCTCCAGATGGTCTTCTGTCCGGGCGCAGGTGCCGAGGGCGAGCGCCTCGAATTGCAACTGGCTCGAAAAGTCCGCGTCCATCCCCTGGTAGAGGGCCCTTTTCGCCAGTTGAAGGGGCAGGGAGGGCGACTGGGCCATCTTGTGCGCCATCTTGTGCGTAAACTCTTCCAGCTCGGAGGCCGGGATTACGTCGTTCACCAGGCCGATGGCCTTGCATTGCACGGCGTCGATTATCTCTCCGCAAAAAATCAGCTCACATGCCTTTCCCATCCCCACGAGCCTCGGCAGGGTATAGGTCGACCCGAACTCCGGGGTGAGACCGACGCGCAGGAAGGGGGCCCCCATTTTCGCCTGATCGGACGCAATCCGTATATCGCAGGCAAGGGCGATACTGAACCCCGCCCCCACGGCGGCGCCGTTAATCATGGCGATCACCGGTTTTTTCATCTGCCTGATGATCAGAGGGATCCAGGGGACGCTCATCTGGGCGGGCACCATGTGCTCCGGTGACGAGAGGATGGGGCGGTTTTCTTCAATCCTCCCGATTGCCTCGCCGACGTCCAGGCCGGCGCAGAACGCGTTCCCCGTGCCGGTAATGATGACTACCCGCACCTCGTCATCCCGGTCGGTGAGCAAGAGCGCATCGAGCAGCTCGGCGGTCAGGGCCGTGCTTGCGGGGTTCATCCGCTCCGGACGGCTGAAGCGGATGGTCGCGACATGCTCCTTGCTTTCAAGAACCAGGGCTTCATAGGTCATCGCGTCCTCCGGGCGAAGTTTTTGCCTTTGTTTACCGTCCCTTGAATACCGGTTTCCTTTTTTCCTGAAAGGCCTTCAGACCTTCCTGCGCATCTTCGCTGGCACACGCGAGCCCGCCGAGGTTCGATTCCAGGATGAGTGAGTCTTCCAGGCTCTGGTACTGGGCATTGTGGAGGGCCTCCAGCACCACCTTGATTGCAATGGGGCTGTGCCTTATTATCCTCGCGAGGAGGGCGACGGACGCGGGCAGCAGCTCGTCTGGCGGCACGACCCTGTTGACGAGGCCCATCGCCAATGCCTGCTCGGCGGGAATGAGGTCGCCGGTCAGTACAAGCTCCGCCGCCTTCGCCTTGCCGATCAGCTTTGTGAGCCTTGAATGGCCCCCCCAGCCGGGAAGAAACCCGAGGGCGATCTCCGTGAAGCCCATCTTTGCCTTTTGCGAGGCTATTCTGAACGTGCAGGCCAACGCCAGCTCGAGGCCGCCGCCCATGGCCAAGCCGTTGATCGCCGCGACGGAAGGCTTGCCGAGACGGTCAAAGTGGTTAAAGGCGGCCTGCCCGTAGCGGGACCACTCCCTCCCCCCGAGGGGCTTGGCCGCTTCCTCAAGGAAGGTGTTGAGGTCCGAGCCCGCGCTGAACGACTTATCCCCGCACCCGGTGACGATCACGGCGCGACACCGATCGTCCTCTTTACACCTGTCGAGGACGGCAACGAGCTCGTCGACGGCCGGCTTCGTGAAACTGTTCATCGCGTCGGGCCTGTTGAGGGTCACATAGCCTATGTTCTCTTTCACTTCACACAAAACAGTCGGTTCAGACATGTTTCGGACTCCTCTCTTCGCGAAGGCTACAGGGCAAGGTCGGACGGCACAGGGTGCTTGGGGTCGGACCAGTCGTAAAAGCCTTTGCGTGATTTCAAACCGAGGTACCCCATGGTAACCATCTTTTTCAGGATCGGCGGCGGGGCGTAGCGCTTCTCCCTGTATTCCTCGAACAGGGAGGTTGCGCCCTTCACCAGCACGTCGAGGCCGATGAAATCGACGAGCATGAGAGGTCCCATGGGGTGGTTGCAGCCGAACCTCATCGCCATGTCGATATGCTCGACTGTCGCGACGCCTTCGCTCACCGCGCGCACGGCGTCCATGAGGTAGGGGGTAAGGAGGAGGTTGACGATAAAACCCGCGTTGTCCTTTGCGAGCACCGGCTGCTTTCCGACGGATACGGCGAAGTCGATTACCGACTGCAGGACGCCGGCATCCGTCGAGATGGTCTTGATTACTTCCACGAGGGGCATCACTGTCGCGGGATTGAAGAAATGCATGCCGACGAACCGGGTCGGCCGCGATGTCGAGGCAGCCATGTCGGTCACCGAGAGCGACGAGGTATTGCTCGCGAAGACCGTCTCTGGCTTGCACACGTGGTCCAGGCCCTGAAACAGGTCCTTCTTGACCTTGAGGTCCTCGAAGACGGCTTCTATGATCAGGTCGCAGGCCGCAAGATCGTCAAAGGCGGTAGTGCCCAACAACCTGGCGAGTATGCCGTCCGCTTCCTGCTGCTGCAGTATCCCTTTCTGGACGAGCTTGTAGACGCCGTTCTTCACGCGGTCCAGGCCCCTGGTGAGGAGCTCGTCGTCCATCTCCCTTACGACGACGGAATATCCTCCCTTGAGGGCCAACTGGACGATATCCGCGCCCATGGCGCCGCAGCCGACTACCCCGATTTCCTTGAATGCCATAATGCCTCCTCGTGGATGAATTCTGCCGCCCTGACCCGGCCACAGACTCTTTCCGGTACCGGACGGTGTTGTGCTTACCCTAAGAACCCCGGCAGCCATAGGGCTATCTGGGGGAACACAAAAAGGAGCGCCGCAGCCGCCACAAGGGCGAGGAGAAAGGGATAGACGCCCGCGTAGATCACGTTGAACGGCTCTCCCGTGATGTTCTTCACGATGAAGACCGCGATGGCCACGGGAGGTATGATGACGCCGATCATGAGGGTAATGGCGATTATGATGCCGAACCAGATGGGGTCGAAGCCCAGCTTTACCACAGCGGGAAAAAAGATGGGGGTGGCAAGGATCATGAAGGCCAGATCGTCGATGAAGGAGCCGCCGAGCAGGTAGATAAAGATAATGACGATCATGACGAGGTTTCTGTTAATGGGCAAACCGGCTACCCAGTCGGCGGTGATAAAGGGGATCGACGTGACCGCGAGGAAATGGCCGAACACCTGTGAGCCTGCAATGAGGAGGAGCACCATGCAGGCGGTCCGGAGGGATTCCTCGAAGGCCTTCATCAACTTTCCAAAGGGGAACCCCTTTGTAAACGCCAGTATCAGCACCGCGGCGGTCCCGATGCTCCCCGCCTCCGTGGGCGAGAACCAGCCTTCCATCATCCCTCCGATAACGACGAAGAAGATAACCCCCACCCAGAAGAAGTCAGGCGACGATTTGATGCGCTCTGCCCACGTCGACCTCGGCGCCCTTTGAGCGACCGAGGGGTCTATTTTGACCCAGCCGTAAATGACGAATATGAAAAACAGGGAGATAAGCAGTCCCGGAATGATGCCGGCGAGAAAGAGCTTGCCTATCGACTGCTCCGTCACGATGCCGAAGATGATAAGGGACACACTCGGAGGGATCAGCATCCCGAGGGTCCCGACCGAGGCGACGACACCCAGGGAAAGCTTCTTGTTGTATCCGAGCCGCGTCATCTCGGGGATTGCGATACCCGCAAAGGTGGCGCAGGTGGCGAGTGTCGAGCCGCACATGGCTTTGAACAGGGTTGCCCCCACGACGGTGGTCATCGCTATGCCGCCGGGGATGTGGCCGACGAATTTCTCGGCTGAATTGTAAAGCTTTTTCGCAATATCCGAGTTCGACGCCACCTGACCCATGAGCACAAAAATGGGGATCACGGTGAATCCGTAGGAGGTGAAGGTGTCGAAGAAGTCCTTGACAACCTGGTTGGAGGCGGCGCTGAACCTGCCCAGATAACCGATCCCGATAAAACCGATCATGGTCATGCCGTAAGCCAGCTCGATGCCTGTCAAGAACATCGCCATCAGCACGAAAATGCCAAGTATTCCTACCGTTACTTCACTCATGCCGGCCTCCGAACAATTGCGACGATCTGCGAGACGAGGGTGACGCATTGAATGATGCAGCAAAACGCGAGCCCGAAAGAGATCGGGTAGTACGGTAGCCTGAATACGGGCGTGACCTCCTTCGATCTTATGAGGTCCTGGCTCATCACGGAGAAGTTCCAGGCTATCCAGAGAAAGAGGGCGATACTGAGGATGCGCGTCGCGACGGTCATCGCGTTTCCCGCATGCTTCGGCAGCTTGTCGATCAGGATATCGACATAGACGTGCCCCTTGAGCGAGGAGGTGTACGGAAGGGAAAACCCGATGACCACCGCGCCCAGAAACGAGATGATCTCGTAGTCGCCGACTATCGGTTTGCCCGCCAGCCTCATCCCTACGTCGATGAGCGTGAAAATGAGCATGAAAGCAAGGGTGGCGCCCGCTATCAGCAAAAGGAATCTGCACATCTTTCGTTCAAAGATAAGCCACATCGCTTCCCCCTTGTTAGAAGCGCCCGGGGCCGCGATCTGCACGCCCCGGGCCGATAAGTCGATCTTCCTAATTCACCGGCGCAGTCTTCAGGTAGTTCCGGCACCAGGTAAGCACTTCTTCGCCGGGCAGGCCCTTCTCCTTCATGCTCTTCACATAGGCGTCGAACAGGGGTTTCATTCTCTCCGCCATTCGCGCCTCTTCCGCGGGGCTTGCGTAGACGATCTGCTGGCCCGTCTTCTTTGCGAACTCGAGCCCATCCTCGTCCACCCAACTCCACATTCTCGCCTGTTTCTCAAACCATTCTTCGTTGAGCTTGTCGATGATCTGCTGGATGTCCTTGGGGAGGGAATTCCACGTCTGCTTGTTCATGGCGACGAAGAAGCCGTTCCCGTACGCATTGCCGTGGTTGACATAAGTGTGCTTACAGAGCTCTCCGAACTTCCAGCCTTTCAATGTCTCCATGGGGAGCAGCACGCCGTCGGCGAGACCCCGTTTCAGGGCGTCGTACGTCTCGAGCATCGGCATCGTCGTGGGTGATGCGCCCGCGGCGGCCACTACCTTCGACGTGTTCGCGTCGCTCTTGATCCGGAGACCCTTCAGGTCCTCGATCTTGTTGACCGGTCCTTTTGTATGGAACCACCCCGGACCGTGGGCGTGGAGGTAGAAGAGCTTCACGTCGTCATATTCCTTCGGTTTGAACTTCTGGTAAAAGGCGTTCGCCATGCGCGTGGCCTGAGCCCCCGTCTTGTAGCCGAGGGGGAGCACGATTACCTCCGAGAGGGGCATCCTGCCGGGTGTGTAGGACATGATGCTCCATCCTACGTCGACGATGCCTTTCACGACCCCGTCATAGGTCTGGTTTGCCGAGACGAGCGTGCCGGCGGGGAAATAGGCCACCTTGACGCGGCCGTTCGTCCTCTTCTCCAGCTCCTTGCACCATTGGTCCGACAACTGAGAGATCGGGTGGGTCGGCGGCATAAAGCTCGCGTATTTCATCCTGATCACGTTTTGCGCCGAGGCCGGCAGAGACAGAACGCACGCGACCAGCGCAATCACGCAGCCGGCAATAAGAGAACTCTTCATGTAACCCTTCATCGTACATACCCCCCTTGCGTCATTAAAGTGTGTCCCCGCACCCCGGGGACCGGTCCCATTTTCGTACATTATTTCGTCAACGTTAATCCAGCCGCCCTGCTCTTGTCAAGGAAGAAATCGCCGTATGCCGTTTCTTTCCTTCTATTTCACCCCCAGGAGCGCTTTTACGTAGTCGACGCACGTCTTTACGTCATATTCCCTCGAAATGGACATGCGCTGGGCCTGAAGCGAACCTTCGCCGTGAAGTGTCCCGACCCACCATTCTCCCGCGCCGTCAGTACCGCCCATATCACGGACCAGCTTCATGACCTTGAGCCTGCTGATCGCGTCGACCCCCTTGCGCCCGCCCAAATAGCGCTCGATCAGCTCTTTTGTCGCGGGGTTCTTGCAGTCCGCTTCCGTCGGGCCCGTGGCCGGCAGACCGCCGGCAATCTCCTGGACCGCCTTCATCGAGGTATGGTAGCCGGACGCAAAGAGGTATTTGCCTATGTTGCAGAGCAGCGGGTTCGGATAGGCGACCCCGTTCTCGGTGATTATGCATTGCGTGGCGGCCGCCCGGCCGAAGGTCTTGATGCATTGCGCGTAGATCACCAGGTCGGTGATCCGGTCCTGGATGTGAGAGGCCCTGGGGACGCCGTTGTAGTCCGCGACCAGGGCGGATACGCCGATCATCATCTGGCTGAACGGATACTTGTAGGAGATGCCGGTGAACCGGTGCCACGTGGCGAAGCAGTTGGCCAGGGGGCCCGCAAACTCCCACTCCCCGTTCATGAATATCCTTTCATTCGGCACGAAGACGTCCTCGAATATGGTCATGGCTTCGAGGGTCGTATGGCGGGCGCTTAAGGGGTAATCGAATTCGGCAAGGTCGCCGCGCTCAGGGCGTGAGATGATCTTGACGCCCGGCGTGTTTACCGGTATGCCGAAGGCAATGGAATAGTCCCTGTCGCTCTCCGCCATCGCCCGTGTGGGGAGGACGAAAAGCTCGTTCGTGATAGGGGATGAGGTGGTATGCACCTTGCAGCCTTTCACCACGACCCCGTCGGTGAGCCGCTCGACGACCTTCAGGTAATAGTAGGGCATCTCCTGTTCGGAGGGTCTCAAACGCCGGTCTCCCTTCACGTCGGTGACGGCCCCGGCCATGCTGAGATCGTGCTCTTCCAGGTACTGCCAGTAGTTCATTACCCGAGCCGAATACTCGGTCCCGTATTTCTTATCGATGTCGGCGCAGATCATGTTGAGGGCGTTGAGGGCATCGGTCCCGATCTCCTTCATGAAGACGACCCAGGAGGCATCGGCCCTCGTGGTCGTCTCGATCAGCTCCTGCCTCTTCAGCAAATCCTCCGCCGACCGCGGCTGCTCGAAATACCTTCTGATCTCGTTTCCGGTTCGCGGCGACCGCGTCACGAGGAGGTCGCGCAGCTCCGGCCGCTTGTCGAGCTCATAATCGAGGGCGCCGTGGTCGATCGCCTTCCTTAAAGAGGGGTGCTGCGTGATGTCTTCCACCCTTTCGCCGTGTATGTAGACTTCCCGTCCGTCCCGAAGGCTTTCTATGTATTGGCGTGCGTCTCTCATCGTCTCTCCCCCGCTCCTGCTTGCGGCTACATCGCCAGCCCGCCATCGACCCTGATGACGGTTCCGGTAATATACGCGCCCTTGAACACGAGAAAATTGATCATGTCCGAGATCTCTTCCAGGTTCCCCGGACGGCGCATCGGTATGTTGTGCATTTCCTTGTCGAGTTTTTCCGGCGTATCGAAAAGTCCTTTCGTCATATCGGTCGGAAAGAACCCGGGTATGACGGCATTGACGGTGATGCCCTTGGTCGCCACTTCTTTCGCCAGCGACATGGTCAGGCCGAGGAGCCCGGACTTGGCCGCGCCGTAAGCCGTATCGCCCGGGTAGCCATGGAGGGCGACATAGGAGGAGATGTTGATGATCCTGCCCCAGTTCTTTTCGATCATTATCGGCACGACGTGCCTGCAGCAGTGAAAGGCGCCTGTCAGGGCCGAACCGATGACGAGGTTCCACTCTTCGAGCTTCAGTTTTTGGATCCTTCCGCCCCTGTGGGTGGTGGCGTTGTTGACGAGGATATCGACGGACCCCCATTTTTCCACTGCGCGGTCGACCATCGATTTGACTTCCGCGTCGTCTCCCTGCGTCCGCTTTTACGACAAGGGCCTCGCCTCCGGCCTCCGTGATCTCCCTCGCGACCGCTTCCGCCGCATCCTGCCGCGACTGGTAGTTGACGACGATCCTCACGCCCTCCTTCGCGAGGCCAATAGCAATTGCCCTGCCTAAACCCCGCGCCGACCCGGTTATCAAGGCTACTTTATCACTCATCGACATGCTCCTTCGGCGACCTTTAAGGAAATCATTTCTTACCCTGCTCTTCCGGCGCGTACCGCAGCTCCGGCTTGGTCACCTTGCCCGCAGGGTTCCTCGGAAGCTGCTCCATAAACTCCACATACTTGGGCACCTTGTAGTCCGCGAGACGCTGGCTGCAGAATTGGCGGATTTCGTCGATGGTTGAGGTTTCGCCCGGCTTCAACGCGATACACGCCTTCACCACTTCATTCATCACGGGGTCCGGCACCCCGACCACCGCTACTTCCAGGACCTTCGAATTCTCGCACAGCACATTTTCCACTTCGAGACAGTAAATCTTCTCTCCACCCCGGTTGATCATATCTTTCTTGCGGTCGAGGATGTAGACGAAGCCTTCGTCATCGATCTTGCCTATGTCGCCCGTGTGGAGCCAGCCGCCGGCAGTCGTCTCTTTCGTCGCTTCCGGCTTTTTCCAGTATCCTTTGAAGATCTTAGGACCTCTGAGCACGATCTCGCCGATAGTCTCCGGCGGCAGCCGGTTCCCTCTGTCGTCCATTATCGCGGCGTCGGTCGTGGGGAGCGGCTTGCCGACGGCCTGTATTTTCCGGAGGGCGTCTTCGAAGGGCGTCGACGTGACGATGGCGAAGCTTTCGGTCAGCCCGTACCCTACGCTGATCCGGAGATGGGGCAGCTTTCTGAAGATGCCCTTGATCATCTCCTCGGTGGCAAAGGAGCCGCCGAAGAGGGCCACCCTGAAGGAGGAGAAATCATACTTGTCGAAATCCGGGGCATTGACCATGAGCCAGACGACGTTGACGACGCCCATGTAGAGCGTCGCCTTCTCCCTGTGCATAAGCTCAAGGAAATCTTTGGTCTTGTACTGCCTCATGTAGACGGCCCCGGCGCCGGTGAGGATCGGCGGGAGCATGACGGCCGAGATGCCCGTAATGTGGAACAGCGGTATACAGCACATCATCTTGTCTTCGGGTCTGTACTGGATGAAGTCGGCTGCCAGCATCGCCGTCAGCACAAAGCCCCTGTGGTGCAATACGGCGCCCTTGGGCTTGCCTGTCGTCCCCGAGGTATACATGATCGCCGCATCGTCCGATTCCGCCAGCACGGCCCTCGTGAAGACGTCTCCCTCGTTTTCCGTCAATGAGGAAAACGGCAGCGTCCCCTCGGGCGCGACGGCCCCGTGGAAAAATATTTTCTTGACGGTCTGCAGCCGCTCGCGCACGGGCCCGATCATCGGCCAGTACTCCTCGTCGACTATCAGCACCGTGCTCTCCGAATCGTTTATCTCGTACGCCAGCTCCTCGCCCTTGAACCGCGTGTTGAGGGGGATCACGATAGCGCCCAGCTTCATCAGGGCAAAAAAACTCATCGGGAATTCGATCTGCGTGGCGAGGAGTATGGCCACGTGGTCCCCCTGTCTTACCCCGTGCTTTTCCAGCCCAGCGGCGATCCTGTTCACTATTCCGTCGAATTCCCTGTAAGTCAGCCGGCGGTCGCCCTGGATAAAGCCGACGCGGTCCGGGTAGTTCCTCACCGTGTCTTCCAGCAGCTCCGCGACGCTTTTCGGCCTGTCCCTGAAGATCTTTCCCTTAAAGTCGGGCCACTCTTCTTCGGTCAAAACCCATCCGGATTTCACCTCCAGCGTATCCATGCTCTCCCCCTCGATGCCCTTTAGATCCGTTCTATGATCGTCGAGAATCCCTGGCCGCCGCCGGCACAAAGGGTCGCCAGCCCGCGGTGCAGATCCCTCTTCTCCATCTCGTGGAGGAGGGTCACCACGAGTCTGGCGCCGGTGCAGCCGACCGGGTGGCCGAGGGAGATGCCGCTCCCGTTGACGTTGACGATGTCGCGGTTCCACCCCATGTCCCGTTCACACGCCAGGTACTGTGCCGCGAAGGCCTCGTTGATCTCGATGAGGTCGATGCTGTCGAGGGTGAGGCCCGCCCGCTTCAGCGCCTTCCTTGTTGCCGGCACCGGCCCGATGCCCATATATGCGGGGTCTACGCCCGCCACGGCGTAGCTCACGATGCGCGCCCTGGGCTTGAGGCCCAGCTCCACGCGCTTTTTCCGTGGTCATAAGGATGACCGCCGCCGCCGCATCGTTGATGCCGCACGCGTTGCCCGCGGTCACCGTCCCGTCCTTCTTGAACGCGGGCGGCAGCGCGGCCAGCTTTTCCATGGTCATGTCCGGCTTCGGGTGCTCGTCCGTGTCATACATTTTCGGCTCCCCTTTGCGCTGGGGGACAGGCACGGGTGTGATCTCGTCCTTGAAACGTCCCTCCCTGATCGCACGCCCCGCGTTCTGCTGGCTTCGCAGCGCAAAGGCATCCTGCTCCTGCCTGGGGATGTTGTAGCGCTCTGCCAGGTTTTCCGCGGTCAGCCCCATGCCCCCGCCGATAGGATGCTCCTGCATCGATTTCCAGATCATATCGACGGCCATATGGTGCTGGAGGCGGAACCCCCACCGGGCGGTCGGCAGGAGGTAGGGCGCCGTGCTCATG
The DNA here is from genome assembly GCA_963729685.1 of uncultured delta proteobacterium. Taxonomy (GTDB): domain Bacteria; phylum Desulfobacterota; class Syntrophorhabdia; order Syntrophorhabdales; family WCHB1-27; genus BOG-1155. Next base: position 157,577 of record CAVSOX010000015.1, read on the forward strand.
CTCTCGACGCCGCCGGCAATCACACAGTCGGCGTTATCGTCGCGGATGCTCTGGACGCCCGACATGATGGCCTGCATGCCCGATCCGCACGTCGCGACGATATGGAAAGCCGTGGTCTCCAGGGGAAGACCCGCTTTGACGAGACCGATGCGGGCGACGTTGTGATCGATCGGCTCGAAGCAGTTGCCCATAATCACCTGGTCCACCACGTTTTTCTCTATGCCGGTCCGTTTGATGACCGACTCGATAATGAACTGCGACAGCTCGATGGCCTTCACATCCCGTAAAGCGCCGCCGAATGTCCCTATGGGTGAGCGTGTGGCGCCCACTATCACGACATCTTTCATACGCAACCTCCTGTGATCGTTTGTTCTCTCGCACACACGGCTTCAAATCCGTTTCGTTTTCAAGCCCCGGCTATCGTGATGCCCGACAGCAGGACATTCCTGAACGCCCTCGCGAGCTGCGGCCCCTCGACATCGGCGCCCCTGATGTACCATTGGAGGAGGACCCCGTTGTGCATCGCGATGATCGTGTCGGCAAGCACGGATGGATCGAAGTCCGCCTTCACGACGCCCTCCGCCTTCCCTCTCTCGATGAGGCCCTTCACAAATGCGATATACCTCTCGAGCCCGCCCATGAACTTCTTCTCCGCCTTGAGGCCGCTCCCCGCGATTTCCGCGGCGAGGATGGTCCAGGCCATGCACAGCTCTCGGTGGTAGACGGCATATTCGGTCGAATACTTATGGTATCGCTTGAATTTGTTCAGGAAACCGCCTTCGACCGCCCTATCGGACTCGATCAATCCCTCAAGGAATGTCTTTTCCCACTCGTCCAGGATGGTCTCAAGGAGGTCGTCCTTGGTCTTGAAGTACCAGTAGAAGGCCCCTTTCGTGAGGCCGACCGCGTCCGTGATATCCTTGATGGTGGTGCCCTGAAACCCCTTGTGAAGGAAGAGGGTTGCGCTCTCGTTCACTATCCTCTCCTTCATGGACTGCCAGTTGTTCCTCACGTCTCTCCCCGATCAGACGAGCTAGAAATAGATGAAGCGTTCAGGACAATGTTGACTAAACGTTTAACCAATCTAATCGTCCGTGTCAAGAAAAAAATGAGGGTCCCTTTGAAGCGCGCGGGTAGAATGAAGGTGAGGCGTTTTACCGGTGCGAGCTGCCCCGGGAGACTCTAAGCAGTACTCTTTCTTTGTAGCGATAAGATGACAGGCCGATCGATAGGCTGCACGCCGGCAATATGGTAGCGATGCCGGGTCGTGTCAATCGCACGCAAGTCCGTAACTCTCCCCCGCCCTCAATAGTATGGAACCCAGACTCTGTAGCACGCGCCGTAAGGATCACACTGAGTTGCCCAATACCCGCCACCGTAACGATAGTAGGGATAGCCGTACCATCCGTATGGGTAATAGCCGTATCTTCCCCAGTAACGGCCCCCTCCGTACCATCCGCCGCCGTGACCCCATCCGCCGCCACCGAAATGACCACCACTAAAACCGGCATGACCGCCACCAAAACCGGCATGACCACCGCCGTGACCACCGCCGCCGTGACCACCGCCGCCCCTTGCATAAGAGGGGCACGGCATGGCTACAACGGCCACAATCAGACAAAGCACCACGACCAGTAGAAGCTTTTTCATATTGTCCCCCCGCATGTCACTCATGCTTACCTAGTATAAAATATAAGTCGCCGGGATCTGTGGAAAGGTTACATTACCTGTTTTCCTCAACATCGGCGAAGATGAGATAACTTTTCCGCATTCTTGTTGACTTAGCCGCCGGAATCCAATAGATTCTTACCTGGGTTCAATCTTCCACCGACATTTTCCGGCTCCACATCTGAGGTGGGGACTGTAGAGGAGGGGAAATGATTCCCGAGATCAAGAAGATTCTCTATGCCACGGATCTGAGCAAAAACTCAATCTACGCCTTTTTTTATGCCGCCGATATGGCAAAAAGACATGACGCAACAATCGTCATTTTACACTGCGTCGAGCCTGGTCCTTCTCTCACGTACGCGGGGTCCATGATCGAAGGGTTGATGGAAAGCGCAAAAAGGGAGGTACGGGAAAAGGACCTAGGGGAGATCAAGAATAGACTCGAGGAGTTTTGTAAGAAAGCAAAGTCTCAAGCCGGCCACCCGTCTGCTGAACTGGTATCCAAGATTCTCGTCCCCCTGGGCTATCCCGTTGAAGAGATCCTGAAGACAGCGGATGAAGAAAGTTGCGATGCGATCGTCCTTGGAACTCATGGAAAGGGGTTCTTGAGGCAGACCTTTCTCGGGAGCGTGGCCGTCGAGGTCCTTGAGCGCACCCGGAAGCCGGTTTTCATCATACCGCTGCCCTTCGAGAAAACGGATATCGACTGGGATAACGTCTAGCTGAAGGGAGCTTAAGGGACATCCCTGCACATCTTCAGTTTTGATTCCCTCCTGCCTGTGATACCATATCCGTTATGCCGCGTAAATCCCGCACCGATGCCGCAAGCTGCCTCCGCCATATCATCATCCGCGGTATCGAGCGGGGCGCCATTTTTCGTGACCGCATAGAAAAAGATGTGAAAATGTGAAGGGCGTCGCCATATTACTTCCAGATGGCGTGAAATAACTCTCGGTGAGGAGGAACCAGGATGGCGAGAGATTACAAGATGTACATCAACGGTGAGTGGGTCGATGCGATCGACGGCGATCTCTATAACGATCTCAACCCTTACACGGGTGAGGTCTTCGCGCGTGTGCCCGCCGGCAAACGGGTTGATGCCGGCCGCGCCGTGGACGCGGCAGCGGCAGCCTTTCCCGCCTGGTCGCATTCGCTCCCCGCGGAGCGCCAGGCCCTTTTCCTGAAGGCGGCCGAGGTGCTCGAAAAGAAGCAGCAGGAGATCGTGGCGATCCTCGCCGAGGAGACAGGCTGCACCTTCGGCTTCGCCATGTTCCAGACCATGTTTACGCCCGGATTGCTGCGCGAGGCGGCAAGTCAGGTCCACGGTGCGACCGGCGAGATAATCCCTGCCGATCTTCCGGGGGCTTTCTACATGGCAATACGCCAACCGGTGGGTGTGGTGGCGGGTATCGGACCGTGGAATGCTCCGCTGATCCTCTCACTGCGGTCCATCTGCCTGCCTATTGCCTACGGCAACACGACAGTCCTCAAACCCTCGACGGAAGCGGCGGCCGCAGGCGGGGTGGTGATCGCCGAGGTTTTTCATGAGGCAGGTTTTCCAAAAGGCGTCCTTAACGTCGTCACGAATGGACCCGGCGGGAGCGGCGCCATAGGGGACGAATTCATCGAAAACCCAAGGGTCCGCCGCATCAGCCTGACCGGGTCGACGGAGGTGGGCCGCCAGATCGCCGAGAAGGCCGGGCGGCACCTTAAACGGGTAGCCCTGGAACTTGGCGGGCAGAACCCCATGATCGTTCTCAGGGACGCGAACGTCGATGACGCGGTGAACGCGGCGGCGTTTGGGGCCTTTCTCCATCAGGGGCAGATCTGCATGTCGACCCGCCGCATCATCATAGAGAAGCCGATCGCCAAGGAATTTACGGAAAAATTCGCGAGCAAGGTCGCCACGTTCAAGGTCGGCAACCCGAAGGAACCCGATACGGTCATCGGTCCGCTCATCAACAAGTACCAGCTCGATCAGGTGAAGAAGAGCATCGAGGCGGCGGTGGCCGACGGTGCCAAGGTCGTCTGCGGCGCCAGGTACGAGGGCCTCTGCTGCTACCCAACCGTCCTGACGGACGTGAAGCTCGGCACGCCGTTCTGCTGTGAAGAGACCTTTGGACCGGTCGTCTCGATAATCGAGGTGCAAAGCGCAGATGAGGCAGTGGCGGTAGCAAACGACACGATGTATGGTCTCGCGGCGAGTGTCTTTACCGGGGATTTTCTCAAGGCCCTGGATATCGCCGAGCGGATCGAGTCGGGTATGGTCCACATCAACGATCAGACCGTGCACGACGAGCCCCAGGTTCCCTTCGGAGGCGTGAAGAACAGCGGATGGGGCCGATTCGGCGGCAAGGCAGCCCTGGAAGAATTCACGGAGCTGCGGTGGATCAGCGTACAGCGCACGCCGCGCCAGTTTCCATTCTGACCCCCGCTGCGGTGAGGGCTTGACGCGGGATAGAGCAGGTTTACCGAAAGTGAGGAGACATATATGTATCGATGGGACCCGGAGCAGTACTCACGCCACTCAAGGCAGCAGGAAAAATGGGCGCGAGAGCTCATTTTGAAACTTGCGCTGAAGGGGGACGAGAGGGTCCTTGACATCGGCTGCGGAGACGGGAAGGTGAGCGCCGAAATCGCCTGTTCCCTGCCTGGGGGGCGTGTACTCGGGATCGACAGCTCCCCCGAAATGATCGAGCATGCAAAGCGGTCGTTCATGGACAGGTGTGACAACCTTGCGTTTCTCTGCCTCGATGCAGCGGAAATGAGCTTCGGACCGGAATTCGATATCGTCTTCTCAAATGCCGCCCTTCACTGGGTGCCCGACCATCTTCCCCTGCTCAAAAGGATCAGACGGGCCTTGAGGCCGTCGGGGAGAATCATGCTCCAGATGGCGGGGGAGGGGAATGCGGCGGCAATGACGGACGTGGTGGAGACGGTGATGCGGCAGGACCCGTGGCGCCCCTTCTTTCACGGTTTCTCCTTCCCCTACGCATTCCATAACGATAAGGACTACAGAAGCCTGGTGGAAATGGCGGGTCTGGTCGTGAGGCGCGTCGAGCCTCATCCCCAAGATCATGTCGCACGAAGGAAGAGAGGGTCTGGCGGGCTGGATCCGCACGACGTGGCTTCCCTACACCCAGAGAGTGCCCGGCGAGATGAGGGAGGAGTTTATCGGGGAGATAGTCGCCGCGTATGCGATGAGATACGGCGCCGATCAGGAAGGATTCTTTGCCGTCGCGATGGTGAGGCTTGAAGTGGAGGCTTTCAAGGGGACATAGGCGGATAGCGGAGAACCGGCAGGGACCCGCCAGGGTCCCCTGCCGATATCTGCCATAGCCGAGCTTATCGTTTGAACCGTCTCCTCAGTGCCGTAAGACCGGCGAGGCCCGGAGCGAAGAGCAGGAGTGCGCCCGGAAGGGGAACCGGACTACCGGCCTGGATATCCGGGCTTGTGCCGAAGTAGAGATTGGCGGAGGTAACCGCCGGGGTGCCGGATAACCCGGTCAGATTAAGGGTGAAGGTCACCGGTCCGTTAAGGTAGGGATTGTGCTCGGCATTATCTATCCCGTCGGTTACCGTGATGTTATTGTTTACGATGCCGTAGGGTTTGAAAGAACCGTTCCCGGCGAACAACTCCAGGGTACTGCCCTGTTGTTGTATGCTCCAGCCGAAGGGGTTCGAGCCTGTCTGGGTGATCCCTCCGGACGGGTTATTGAAGACAAGGCCGTTCGTTGCCGTGACCGTCCCGACGGCTTGCCCCCCCGTGAGCGTCACGCCGGACAGGGCGCCTGAGAGGTTGAACGCGACGCCGTCGAGAACCGAAGATATGCCGCCGAGCTGTGATGGGCCGGCCGTGTTCTGAAGCGTGATGGAAAGACTGGTCGGACTTGTGAAGCTGAAAGTAACCAATCCGTTGTCGGGCCTGCCGTCACCCGCCGTCCCCTGAGCCGTAAAGGTGTAGTCGGCGTGCGCCTGACCTGTCGATGCAGCCAGTACGATAGTCAGGGCAATAAGGCACAAGACCATTATTCGTTTCACGTCATCCTCCTTGTATGACAATGATATTCTGGCAGCTCGGCTATCTCACCGGAGTAATCGCTGGCGCGGCTCCGAGACCCGTTCGCTTTCCGCCCCACGGTCGCCCGCGGTTTGGCTTTTACAGGAATGTAGTGTAATACAAGATATAACTATGTGTCAAGGAAAAATATGACGATGTCAGACATATCTTGAAAATAAACTGCGGTGTGAGGGAACCATGAAAGGAGAAATGCGAAACAATGTCCCTCCGGCTTACCCTTGATTATATTATGTGCCTGTATTATGCTCATACCAGGGGGTGTGTTATGCGGATTACCGTGCATGTTCCGGAAAATATAGGAAAAGAAGTACGGCGCCTGGCCGAGAATGAAAAGAAATCCGTCTCCTCCGTGGTTGCTCGGTCGATTGAGTTCTTCATCGACGAGACGCGACGCAGGCAGGCTCGGGATGAGGGTTTTGAAGCTTGCGGGGAAAACAAAGGTTGCGGACGATATCTTCGACGAGCTCCACCGCGGGCGAGTAGATCATGATCGGGCTTGATACGGGTTATTTTCTCAAGCTTCTGAAGGGAGATGCGGAAGCGGGCCGGATCTGGACGGCGATCATAGACGGTGAGGAAGCCGCCGTCTCCTGTCTGACCCTGTTCGAACTCGCCAGATTCGCCCGAAAGGGCGCTATCGATGCCCACGCGGAGAAGATAGTGCGAGAGGCCATAGTGGCTTTGTGCCGGGTGTGCTGGCTCGACCGGGAGGACCCTCTCATCTCAGCGGCGAATCTCTCACACGGGACCGGCCTGCATGCGATGGATGCGCTGATCCTTTCGAGCTTCCTGGCGGCCAACGCCACCACGATCTATACGACCGACGGCGACTTTGAGGCATATAAGAAGAAAGGCGTGCGGGTCATCCGAATATAAAAGACGAGCGAGCGTTTGCAACCAAAGTCCCTCCCTATCGGGTCTATGCGCTATACCTCGCGCGGAAGCACACCCCGGTCGCCGTTGTGCACGAACACGCATAAAAAAGGTCGTTTTTGGTGTTTTTTGCCGCGTTTTACCCTCTTTTTAGCCCTTTTCAGCACAAATTGTTCACTCACCGCCCCGGTACCCCTCTTCTGATTTCCTTCTCTCGCAAGCCTTTCTGAAGGTGGGGTGCACGAAAGTGCACGAAAGTGCACGGTTTCAGGGGGGGGGTAGGGGGGAGAGGGGGAGGAGGAAGAGAGTTTTGAGTTTTGGGTGTTGAGTTTTGAGTTGAATGAACGAGCGGGACCGGCGAAGCGGGCGTATCATGACCGGACGCGGAAGCGGCCGGCAGGACAGCAACGCGGTCGGGTGCGGGTCTGGGCTCAATTATCAAAGAGCGGATGCCGGTTTGCGGGATCTTCCGAAACCGGCTGAAACGGGCCGGGTGCCCGGCCTGATAAGAGTTTCCCTGTTTCCGGCGAACCTGTCAAAGCGACAAGGAGGGGCGACAACCAGGGGTGACAAGGAGGGATGACTACCAGGGGTGACAAAAAGCATCTGCGGCGGTTTTTTGAAAAAAAGGCGACAATAGGCGACGGGGGCGTGCACGTCGAGATTACCGACCGCTACATAACATGGCAATTGCAATAAGAAAGTGCGGATTCGGGATTTTTCTTGAAATCCTCGGCTGCTTGTGGCAATGTCAATAGCAAGTCAGTTGACAAGGGGGTGGTTCCATGGCTGCCGTAGATATTCAAGTCTTTAAGACGACGGACAGACAGGCCGTAGAAGATTTTATTAAAGCTGCTGAGGAAATGGGATGGCCGGAGACAAATGTCATTTTCGACATTACCCCTATTTCTGGTACCCCTGCCATTAACAGGTCCCTTGCCCAGCTTCGGGAGGGAAAAGAAGACGAAGCAGCGAGTGTGCTTCGAATCAATTCTGTAGTCAGCTCGGCGATATATATAACGTTCCAGCAATATCAAGCGCGAATAAACCGGGGGATCCCCGCGACACTTTACATATAGAGACAACCCCAAATCTTTACGCCATATTCAGCTCAAGTTCATAGGCGCTATTCGTAAGGGGTTCGCTCCTTACGCCTACTTCGACGCTATCGAGCACACGTTCGGCACGGAATTCGCTGACCTTTACAGACAAAGAGAGCAGGTGCTGGTGAAGCTTGAGGGAATAGCACAGTCGTTGATCAGGGACACAGAGGAATACAGAAGGCGTGTTGATCAGAGAGAAGAAGAACGGAAGAATCAGCAAGAAAAAGACAGTCAAGATCGTGTCTTGAAGCTTGAAACAGACTACCAAGAAAAAGTCAGTCAACTCGGCACGCGTGAACAGGAACTTGAGCGACAGAAAAAAGAGCTTGATGATCGAAAGGCAACGCACGCAAGAAGGGGCATTTACCGGGAATTGAAGGACGCCCTGAAAGCGAGAAACGCACAGTTCGGCCTCACCAAGGATACCCAGAGAAAAAAATTCCCAGTGCATATCGTTTTTTGGGGGTTCATCTTTGCGATTGCAGCTTTTGGCATTTTTGCCTATGTCGACACGACTTCTCCCGAGTGGTACCGGATGACAAGGTTGTCGGCCGGAATGCTTGGGCTTGCGGCTACCCTTGTTTGGTATGCGAAATGGAATGATCAATGGTTTCGCCAACACGCTGAAGAAGAGTTTCGTCTTAAGAGACTCGACCTTGATATTGATCGGGCGAGTTGGTTAGTCGAAATGGCGCTTGAGTTCAAAGATGAGAAGGGTTCAGAGATCCCCCCGGAATTGGTCGATAGGCTTTCGCAGAATCTTTTTGCTTCGTCAGATGCGATTAAGCCGGTCAAGCACCCTACCGAAGAATTGTCATCAGTACTCTTCTCAGCCCTTTCCAGCCTAAAGGTAAACATACCGGGGTTTGGAGAAGCTACTTTTGACGGTCGGCAGTTAAAGAAAGCCCAGAAAGAAGCTGGAAAGGAAGTATAGAACCGATTCGCTTTCATTGCCCGCCCAAGTATATGAGAGGTCAGCTGCTCCGCCGTAACGAAGATGGGAATCAGACTGAAACAGAGGATGGAGAAACACGGAAGCTTGAGAGAAGAAATGAGAGGGATTGAGGAGGCCCTGTCCCTTGTTGACGGCCTGTTGCCCAAATCCCGTTTGGGCAACAGGCCGTCAATGGCTGACCCCTCGGTTCTGCTGAAAATGAGAAGGATATCCCCATATCCACGCACATTTCTCTTGACACCGCAGAGAGTCCTCTGCTACAGTGAGGCATTTAATAAGAAAATAAGGAGACTTTTGGCACTCAATCGCAAGTTTCTTCTATGTTACCAGGGGACGGGTATTGGAGACTGAGCAAACCCGTCTGAGCGTAATATACTTTGGGGGAGAAGAATGATGGGTGTTCGACAAGCAATTCAGATAATGTCTTTAAAATTCGTCAATTTGTGCCGGCTCATGATGAATGTTCCTAGACCTATTTGGATGAGCCTCTCGAATTTCATCGAGGTATTGGGAACGTCAAAAGAAACCAGAGAGCAATTATCAACCGGGCTGTGCGTGTACGGTGAGGACCACTGTTCTTCACCTAAAGAAGAAGTGGAGAAGCATCTTCAATCTTTGATGGATGATCTACGATTGTTTGACATCACGGATCCAAAATATTGGGGTGCCTGTTTCGGTTGTGTCGTATTATTCTTAGGCGTCGAGGCGTTTGTTTTTCATTTCAGTACTTTTCCTTTTAAGGAGTTGGTTATCGGATTCGCGTTCGGTTTGGCGATGGCCATTGTGGGATTCTTTTTTATATATCACTATTACTTTGCGCAATACAAGCTTTCTTATGCCTTGCCAGTTTTTGTCACTGCGATGGGATTAATAGGCCTGAATTTGATTCTCATTTCAAAAACAGGATGGGCAAGTAGTCCGTTTTTGCCAGCCTTAACTTCTTTACTTGCGTCACCTTAATTACGGCGCCACGAGAGAATTCAGGACCGATAAAGGCGGTCACAGCAGCAACCATTTGCTTTGTCGTGATTCCATATCTGCCTGACAATTGGCTTGCTTTTTTCCCCGGACAAGTGACTGTTTTGCCTGAAGCACGGAATCAGTACCTCGGACTTGGCAGGCTCATCAGCGCAGCAACACTTGTATTTACAGTCGGTACGGTTTACCTGTCGAGACAGGTAAATGCTCACCGCATACCAAAGACAAGTTAACAATGAAGAGTCGAATCGAAAGAATCTCATGGTATGCTTTCGATATGGGTAATTCCGCCCATGCGCTCTTGATTTCGACGGTGGGTTTTGCTCTGTACTTTAAGGAAGTCCTTTTAAAGGACAACCCGAATGGGGACAGTGCATGGGGAGCCTTGACTGCCGTGGTTTTAGCATTTTCCGCTGTTTTGTCACCCGCATTAGCTTCATTAGCTTCGAGCAAGAACAAAAGAGCCTTCGTTCTAATCGTCACTACTATGGTGTGCGTTGGTGCCACTGCTCTTTTGAGTACCTGGCTTGGTAGGAATGTTACCTGGGCTGTAGTCATATATTTCTTTAGCGCTCTGGGTTATTATTTGGCACTCCCAGTTTATAATAGCTACCTCCCCGAGATTTCTGGCGCTTCTCAGATACAAAGAATCAGCGGTTCCGGTTGGGCATTGGGCTACCTTGGAGGAATACTATCAGTTTCGTTGTGCTGGGGTCTCGGATATTTGAAATACCCACCTATCCAACGGCCGGATTTATACCGTAATATTTTTCTGGTAGCCGCCTCTTTCAATTTTCTTTTCAGTTTTCCGATGTTTATTCTATCATATGCAAAAGACTTGAAGGGACCGCGGCGCCCGTGGCTAAATGGAGTTTGGGTGATGTGCTCCAGATATTCAAGTCGAGGAATAGAAAGTCCATACTAATGGCGTTGTTGGTGTATTGGCTGGTAGGCGAAGTTGCAGTTGTTGTTATTTATTTTTTTGCCATCATGTTGAAAGAATACGCGGGATTGTCTGCAACTCAAATATTGATTTATACGATAGTCGGGCAACTATTAGCAATAGTGTCGACGTTCGGGTTGGGCTTATTGGCGAATAAGGTAGGTGGCAAAGGAGTGCTAATATGGATTGTCTTTTCGTGGATGTTTGTTCCCGTACTGTTATTTTTCATGTCGGTCGGACTGACGTTTTGGGTACCAATGGGTCTTTTAGGCCTCATTCTTGGATCCTACCATGCGATAATAAGAGGGAGAGTTGGTGCGCTTTCCGAGAGATTTACGGTAGCTGGCGATAAGGGAAGTTTATTCGGGTTTCTTGAGGTGTCCGGTAGAATCAGTCAGGTAATAGGTCCAATCCTAATGACACTTGTAACTCTATTTATGCCGTTGAATTACGGAATAATCATAATGACTATTTTCCCATTGAGTGCTTTAATCATTCTCACAAAAGATAATTGGGAATGGAAGACAAACTACTCGCCATACCCCATATCGGCACCGCACTTGGACATTTTTATAAGACGGCGCTTGTCTTAGACCGGTATGTAAGGACACATAAGATTTGCATTGCTATTCCTGAACCTTTCATCAAACAATGTCGTCCTTTCTTGCGCTCTGAAATTGAAATCATTCCCAGAAAGACTCGCTGGTGTATAAATTGCGCTACCGGTGCGATAGACACGAAGGAGTATTTGTCGGCCCTATCGGAGAACGAAGAGATATTCAACACCATTAGACCAAACCTGATGGTTGGCGATCCTGGTGTACAAACGGCGATTGTAGCCTCTAAGCACTCGATAGAATGGGTTGGCATAATGCATGGTTGCTATCTGCCGTTTCCGGCTGCGTTGAATATCGATGGTAGCTATCTAAAGCTGTTGAAGCGCACGTGGTCTGTGCTCAACGAAGAAATTGATAGACTGGTGAACATAGGCACGAACGGAGTGTTCGATAGTTGGGTAGTTACGAAATACGGGAAAAGTGGTGGTTCCGAATTCGAGAACCAACGAACCCTTAGAAGCCGGTGAATATTTGGATTTGAATGCCATGATAGACCCTTCTTGGCAGAAACATGCAGAAGTGGAATTATTGATCACATGTTGCTCCACGGGGTGGGTATTTTCGTCCAGAGAATTTCTGTCATCGTTAGCAGGGAAGATGAGGGGGCATATAAGTGTCGCGGGGACGAGTCTGAGGGAGAATGCCAGGAATAAGTTTTTTAGGAAAGAACATTAATTACAGGTATCTTGTCGGAAGACGAAGCACAGTTCTAACTCATGGAGGACATGGGACATTGCAAGCTATTAGCAGTGCAAAACGGGTTATCATGATCCCTGGCGATTTCGATCAATTGTATAATTCAATAATAGCTCACGCTGTAAAGGGTTGGGAATTAGTCTTCGACAAAGACTGGTTTGAAATAGCGGATTCCGGGGAGGTGTTTAGGAGAGAAATACGGTGGAATAATTTGACCGTTGACAATAGTTCAGGCGAATTGATGATACAGGGGCTTAACATTTTTCGAGCAGGATGCCCCTCTGGTAATGCTTTGGCAGCATAAAGAACCGTTGCTGAGATACTGAGCCACAATTATGCTTCGATTAAGAAAGTTCAGGGACGATGCCAAAGAGGTTTACGATAACAACGAAGAGAAGGATAATGTATCTTTGCATTTTAAGCGAGTTGTTTTGTTTTACGATAATGCCCTTACGTATATAAAGACTCTACCCTCTTTCCATATAGGGTATGACTATGCAACGCGGGAACTTGTCGAATTGGCCCTGAGCCATGTGGAGTTTCATGGAAAGCGTGTTTTGGAAATAGGATGTGGCTTAGGGAATACCCTAATATTCTTAGCGAACCGCTTCAATACGTCCTGTGTCGGCACCGATCTGAACGCTAAGGAAATTGAAATATGTCAGCAAAAGATAAACTCTCTCGGCCTGACTAGGAGAATTAAAGTGCAAGAATTAAATGCATTAGATATTGATTGTAGGATCGGCAATTACGATATCGTATGGAGTGAAGACTCGTTTTCCCACATTCCGTACCGCAATATTCTCCTGAATCGAATACATAAGATTTTGAAGAGGAATTACATTTTAGTCTTTTCGGATTTAGTTAAGACTGGAAGGATAACAGATGATGAGCTGGATAATCAACAAAAGGCGTGGTGCTTATGGAATATCGAAACCAGGGATAGGTATGTGAGAATGATCTGTGATGCAGGCTTCGAGTTGATTGACCATAGAGGCGACCTCGGCAGAAGACTATTGAAGCATCATATACAGAAAGACATAGCAAGCGGCGATTACTCTCCGGACACATATCTGGGTATTCTAAGGAAAAATAGGAAGCGACTAGTCGCAGAATGGGGGAGCTTCAACTACTTTAGACGGTGTGAGAGATTGAAGACATATAAGCATATTGAGGAACAGAAGCTTGACTACAACTTTTATGTGGCGCTGAAGGATGGGCAATGACATTTTCAACAGCTGCATGAGAATGAACCAATGCCTGTGACTCGTGTTGAATATGGTTCCTTTTCTGCAAATCCAGGGACCCGTAGACCGTCTTTAAGCGGGCACCAACCAAACGGAGATGTTTCAGGCAAGACGTCCCGGCAACGCCTTTTCCCGGCCGGAGGAATTTCGTGGATGGCCGAAGCCGGGGCGGTCCGGCCCGGAGCGTACTTTTTGCGTACATGAGGACCTGGGGCCCCGGCGACAAAGTTAGGCGCAAAATTAACCCGGCCGTTTATATGACGAAAACAACCCTAGGAGGTGCATATGGTTTCTCTCACTACCGTCCCCGTCCCCATCCCCGAAGGATTGAACGTCATCATCGGCCAGTCTCATTTTATCAAGACCGTGCCGGACCTTTATGAGACGCTCGTCGCGTCTTCGCCGCACCTGAAATTCGGCATCGCCTTTTCGGAGGCGAGCGGTCATTGCATGGTGCGCCATGAGGGGAACGACAAGGAGCTGGAGAAGATGGCGGCGGACACGGCCTTCGCCCTGGCCTGCGGGCATGTCTTCGTCATATTTCTGAAGGACGGTTTCCCCATCAATGTCCTCAACGCGATAAAGGGCATCCAGGAGGTCTGCCGCATCTTCTGCGCGACCGCGAACCCGCTGGAGGTGATAGTGGCGTCGAGCGAGCAGGGCAATGGGGTCATGGGCGTGATAGACGGCTTGCGGCCGAAGGGCATCGAGGACGAGGAGGGCAGGGCCTGGCGGATCGACCTGCTCAAGAGGTTCGGCTACAAACTGTGAGGGCTTATACCGTAAGGGCATGGAGCATGGAGCAGGGAGCATGGGGCAGGAGCATGGAGCATGGGGCATGGAGCAGGGAGCAGGGAGCATGGAGCAGGGAGCATGGGGCAGGGAGCAGGGAGCATGGGGCACAGAGCGAAGGCGTCTTCGTGGGTACCCCGCCTGTGGCCTATGTACGTCAAGGAAAGCTTTGATGCGCCAACGAAGAGGGGGCGAAGAAGGCAGCTCGGTATTAGAGGGTCATTAAGACCAGGTCGTGCTCGTTCAGCTCTTTATAGAGCGCGTAGAGTCTGTTCCTGGCTCTCCGCCGAGAAGGTGGCGGTGATCGAGAGGTACTTTTCCCCGCTGCTGGTCCGGCTGGAATAGGTGATCTCATTGCCGGGGGCGACATGCTTCTCGACGATTGCGCTTACCGCCGAATAGAACTCGCTGGTATTCCTGCCCATTACTTTGAGCGGGTAGGAGCAGGGGAACTGAAAGGGAGTGCTCTTGTCTTCCATGGCCATAACGCAGGTTCCTTTTCACATACAGCGGATAACGGGTCACGAATGCGACCGCGCCGATTATATAATATATCATACAGATGAAGAAGTAATCCCGCAAGAGGGCTTGCTTGACGCGCCTCCCTTTATGTGAGTATAATGTAATTACATAGAAGAGACATGGAGGTTGTGTTCAATGAAGACTAAGCTGATTCGCATCGGTAATTCGCGGGGGGTGAGGCTGCCCAAGGCAGTCATCGAACAAGCCGGGCTGACCGAAGAGGTAGAGCTGGAGGTCCGGGATGGGATTGTTGTCATAGCCAGGCCCGCGATGCCCCGCCGTGGATGGGCGGAGGCGGCCGAGGAGATGCGTCAGGCCGGCGACGATCGCATGCTCGATGCCCCCATTCCGACCCATTTTGACGAGGAAGAGTGGACATGGTGACGCCTGCGGCGGTGCGGCGCGGAGACGTGTTCCTGGTGAATTTGAGTCCGGCCCGGGGAGGGGAAATCCAGAAAACCCGCCCGTGTGTCGTCGTCTCGCCGGACGACCTCAACGCCCGTCTACCGACCTTTATCGTGGCGCCTCTTACCACAGGGGCCCATCCCTACCCTTTCCGTGTGGCGTGCCGATTTCAAGGCCGGGAGGGCCATGTGGTGATCGACCAGATTCGCACCGTCGATCGGGAGCGCCTGACCCGCCGGCTCGGTAAACTCTCGCCGCCCGTAATGGAGCATATTCTTTCGGTGCTACAGCAAATGTTTGCAGCCTGAAAGTCCTGCAAAAAAATTTTCTTGACCGGCATTTCGAAGTTAAATATAATTTACTTAATTAAATATATGTTCACCCGGCAGCCGGGAGATTCGTGGACATCGGCGGCAAGATAAAAGAGCTGAGAGAGAAGAAAGCGCTCACCATGAGGCAGCTTGCCGGGCTGGTCGACTGCACGCCCTCCCTCATCTCCCAGTTAGAGCGGGGCAAGACGGACCCTTCCATCGCAACCCTCAAGAAAATAGCCGATGCCCTGAACGCGAATATTGTCGATTTCTTCTCTTTCCCCCCGAATGAGGACGAGGTGGTGACGCGGGCGGACCAGAGGGTGGCCATGCAGTTGCCCAGATGGGACGCGCGCATCCAGTCGCTGACCCGGGCCATAGGCAAGAAGAAGATGCAGGCGTTCTATACGGTGATAAAGCCGGGGGGAGGCTCCAGCGGCCCTATTGCCATGAGGGTGAGGAATTCGGGATCGTGCTGAAAGGGGAGATGGAGCTGAAGCTGGAAGACAGGACCTATGCGGTGAGGGAGAACGACAGCTTCTATTTCTCCTCCCAGGTCCCCCATGACTGGAACAACAGGAAGGACGAGGACGTTGTCGTGGTCTGGGTGATCACGCCGCCCACGTTCTAAAAGGTAATTGCAAAAAAGGAGAATAACCATGGCACTGGTGCCTGAAGCGGCAAAACATTTCGGCAGGCTGAAGAATTACATCAACGGCGAGTGGGTGGACGCGGGTACGGGGGAGTATTTCGAGACCACGAACCCTGCCACGGGTGAGGTCATCGCCGAGGCGCCTATCGCCTCGCGCAGCGACGTGGAGGCCGCGATCGGCGCCGCGTACGAGGCCTTCAAGAAGTGGAAGGATGTGCCGTTCAGGGACCGGGCGAAGAAGGTGTTCAACCTGCGGGAGAAGTGTGCGGAGAAGTCCGAGTGGATGGCGCGCGTGCTCGTCCAGGACCACGGCTGCACCATAGACGAGGGACGCGGGACCTGCGCGAGGATCGTCGAGAATGTCGAGGCGGCGGGCGCCTCCATGTTCGGCCCCTACCGGGGAGAGCACGTCGACCAGTTGGCGACCGGCATCGACTGCTACCAGATCCGCGAGCCCGCCGGGGTCTTCCTGATCATTACCCCCGGCAACATCCCGACGCATGCCTGGTCGTCTTTCGTGCCCTATGCCCTTGCCTGCGGCTGCACGGTGATAGTCAAGCCCAGCAGGCAGGTCCCGGTCGCCGCGGACTCCATGATGAAAGTGGCCGCGGAGATAGGTCTTCCGCCCGGCGTGGTCAACCTCGTCCATATGGGACCCGACAGGGAGCTGAACAAGGTGATCCTCTCCGACCCCAGGATAAAGGGCGTCGGCCTCATAGGCTCCACGCGCGTATCGAAGGAGCTCTTCGAGCTGTGCGGGCGATACGGGAAGCGCTCTTCCCTCAACGGGAACGGGAAGAACTGGATCGTCGTCATGGAGGACGCGCCCGCGGACAAAGCAGCCAACTACCTGCTTCGCGGCTGCTTCGGCATGTCGGGGCAGCGCTGCCTCGGCTCGGACAACGTCGCCGTCCTGGGTGACGACAGGCGGTACAATGAAGTGAAGGAGGCGTTTCTCGCTGCATCGAAGGCCATGAAGATGGGATACGGCCTCGACGAATCGGTGGAGCTGGGACCTCTCACGAGCAAGCAGGGGAAAGAGAAAGTGGAGCAGTTCATCGAGGCGGGCCTGCGCCTCGGCGCGCGTCTCCTCCTCGACGGCCGCACCGCGGTGGTAAAAGGGTATGAAAAGGGATATTTCCTCGGGCCGTCCATTTTCGAGGGGGTGACGCCCGATATGGACCCTCTGGCGAAAGAGGAGGCCTTCGGACCCCTTGCGAACCTCCTCAGACCGGCCGACCTCGACGAGGCGATAGGCTGGATCAACGGAGGGCGCTACGGCCACTCGGCGTGCATCGTCACGGAGAGCGGCAAGGCGGCCCGCAAGTTCATCAGGGAGTGCGAGGTCGGCAACGTGGGCGTCAATGCGGGCATCCCCCAGCCTTATTCATTCTTCGGTCTCGGCTCCAAGAAGGATTCCTTCTTCGGCATGTCGAAGTCCCGCATGGACTCGGTCAAGCTTTTTCTGGATGAGAAAACCGTCACCCTCAGATGGGTGTAGAGCTTATCCGGGTAGACCCCGGAAAATAAGGCCGCAGGCGCGAGTATGGCTTTGCCCGCTGTCAAAAAAAGGAGGTCTTATGAGATACTGGAAAGTGGTGTGTGTGATAGGTATCATTGCCTGCCTTGTGCTGCCGGGTCTGTCATACGGCCAGACGGCAAAATTCAAGATAGGGTGCGCCCTGCCGCTCACCGGCGTATTCGGGCGGGACGGCAACCTCGTGAAGGACGCCTACACGTTCTGGGCGGAGACGATCAATGCCAAGGGCGGCATTACGGTAAAGGGCAAGAAGTACCAGGTGGAGCTCGTGTGGTTCGATGACAAGAGCGACAAGGCGGAGGCCGCGAAGCTCGTGGAGAGGCTGGCCACCATCGAGAAGGCCGACCTGATCCTCGGGGGCTTCGGCAGCGATTCCGTCTTCGCCGCGAGCGCCATCTCCGAAAAGTACAAGTACCCGATGATCTCCGGGGGGGCGAGCTCCAACAAGCTCTTCGAGCGCGGCTTCAAATACTATTTTTCGACCCTCGGCAAAGCGACCGAGGAGGTCCGGGGATGCGTGGAGATCGCGGGCGTGCTGAAGCCCAAGCCGAAGACGGCCGCGGTCATAGGCTCGGACATCCTTTTTACCTCGCTTGCGGCCGAAGGCTTCAAGGATTACCTCAAGAAAGAGGGCATAGAGCTCGTCTACTTCGAGCTTTTCCCGCTCTCCCTTTCCGACTACAACTCGCTCCTCTACAAGGTGAAGCAGAAGAACCCCGACATGCTGCTGGTCGGCTCCCACCTGATGGTGGCCCTCAACACGATGAAGGCGCTCAAAGAGGTCGATTTTATGCCGAAGCTGGTGGCCTTCAGCTATGGCCCGACCGTGCCCGATTTCGTGAAGTCCCTGGGTAAAGACGCGGAATACGTCGTTGCCGCGGCGGAATGGGCGCCCAACCTGCCCTACAAGGACGATGTCTTCGGCACGGCGAAGGAGTCTGAACGCCAACTACAACAAGAGGTTCGGCAGGAACCCCGACTACGTGGAAGTGGCCTCCATCGGCGGCGCCCTCGTGCAGCAGTGGGCTATCGAGAAGCTGGGCCTGACGCCCCCCCTGAAAGAAGCGGACAGGGTGAAGATCATGGAGGAGCTGCACAAGATGGATTCCATGACGGTTTACGGGAAGATAAAATTCGGCGCCGACGGCGCCAACCTCGAACATCCGCCCGTCGCCGTGCAGGTGCAGAATGGGAAGCTGACCACGGTCTTCCCGAAGAACGTGGCTTCAAGCCCGGTGCTCTACCCCGCGAAGCCGTGGAAGGAGAGAAAGTAACTTAGATGGCGCTCTTTATTCAGGCCCTTATCACGGGCCTTCTCATGGGAGGCGTGTACGCCGCGTATTCGAGCGGTTTCTCGCTCATATTCGGCGTCATGAACATCGTTAATATCTTCCATGGCGAGCTGATCATGATAGGCGCCTTTACCACCTACTGGCTCTATACCCTCTACCATATCGATCCCTTCATCACCCTCCCTGCGTCCATCATCTCGGCCGGGGTGATCGGCTATGTGATCCAGAGGTTCGTGATAAACCGGGTGGTAGAGGCGCCTCCCATGATGTCGTACCTGTGTACCTTCGGCATCCACCTTATCCTGGGCAACCTGGCGCTCCTGCTCTGGAGCGCCGATTTCAGGACCGTCACCACGAGCTACTCCGGCATAGGCTTCTCCCTGGGCCCCATTACCATACCGATCGCGCGCCTCGTCACGTTCCTCATCGCCATCTGCACGACCTTCGGCGTCTACCTGTTCCTGGAGAAAGCCCGGTATGGGAAGGCCATTCGCGCGGCGAGCCAGGACAAGGAAATGGCCCGTCTCGTGGGCATCGACGTGAAGAAGGTGTACGCCCTTACCTTTGGAATCGGCGCCGCCATCACCGGTCTTGCGGGCGGCCTCATCTCCACGCATTTTGTGATTTATCCCCAGATGGGACTCCCCTACACGATCATCGCCTTCTGCGTGGTCGTCCTCGGGGGGATGGGGTATATCCCCGGCGCGCTGGTCGGCGGCCTGCTCCTGGGCGTCGTCCAATCGCTGACCGCGACCTACCTGACGTCCGGTCTTTCCATCGCCATCACCTTTATTCTCCTCTTCGTTATCCTCGTGCTGAAACCGCAGGGCATTATGGGCAAGGGGATCGTCGAATGAGAAAGCACGGCGTCTGGCTCGTTGTCTTCGCTGCCCTCCTCCTTGTGCCCGCGTTCAAGCTGGAGGGCTACTACTACCGGACGCTCTCGATGATCTTTCTCTGGATCGGCCTGGCGTCCGCGTGGAATCTCACCTCCGGGTTCACCGGCTACATCGATTTCGGCGCCGTCGCCTACTTCGGCATAGGCAACTATGCCACGGCCTTACTTATGACGAAGGCGGGCGTGCCCTTTTTCCCCGCCATCATGATAAGCGGGGTCTTCTCCGGCGTGATCGCCCTCTTTATCGGGAAGCACACGATGAAGCTCCGGGGCGCCTACTTCGGCATCGCGACCCTCGCCTTTGCCGAAGCCGCGAGCCAGATCGTGCTCGAATTCGACAGGACCTTTCACGTCACCCTCTTCGAGGGGAGCCACGGCATCACCCTGCCCATCGCCCATGACGAGACCTTTTTCTACTACACCTTCCTCATCGTGGTCGGCCTCATCGTCTTCATCGTGTTTCTCACGGACAGGAACAAGTTCGGCTATGCCCTGAAGGCGATCAAGGAGGCGGAGAATTCCGCGGAGCTGGCGGGGATCAATACGCAGCGCTGCAAGGTGTCGGTCTACGCCGTGACCGGCGTGATGATCGGCGTCCTGGGCGGCATAAACGCCTACTGGCTGACGTACATCAGCCCGCTCGACGTCTTCAGCGTGACCCATACGATCCACATGATCATCATGGCCCTTTTCGGCGGCATCGGCACCGTCTTCGGCCCCGTCTTCGGCGCCGTCGTGCTCAGCATCGCCAATGAGACGATAGGCGCGAGCCTCCTCTATACGTACCTGCTCATGCTGGGCGTCATCCTCCTCGTGGTCGTCATCTTCCTGCCGAGCGGCTTTGTCGGGCTGCTCTCTCTCAGGAGGTCCCGG
This sequence comes from uncultured delta proteobacterium, assembly GCA_963729685.1. Taxonomy (GTDB): domain Bacteria; phylum Desulfobacterota; class Syntrophorhabdia; order Syntrophorhabdales; family WCHB1-27; genus BOG-1155. Next base: position 178,023 of record CAVSOX010000015.1, read on the forward strand.
AAATGAGCCTGCTCGCGGTGAGGGACCTGAAGAAGCACTTCGGCGCCTTGAAGGCCCTCAATAACGTCAGCTTCGAAGTCGAGGAAGGCGAGATAGTCGGCATCATAGGGCCGAACGGGGCGGGGAAGACCACCCTCTTCAACGTGATCGTCGGCATCTACAGGCCCGACGGAGGCGACGTGCTCTTCAGGGACCGGAGCGTGAAGAACCTTCCGCCCCACCGGATCTGCCGGACGGGCATCACGAAGACGTCCCAGGTCGTCCATCCCTTTTTGACCCTGACGGTGAAGGAGAACGTGCTCATCGCGCTGATGTTCGGGCAGAACCTCACGAAGAAAGGGTCGGAGGGCAAGGCCGAGGAGATCATGGAATTCCTCAATATCGCGGACGTGAAGGACATGCGGTCGACGCAGATCTCCCTGCCGAAGAGAAGGAGGCTGGAGCTGGCCCGCGCCTTGGGCACCGGGGCGGACCTGATACTGATGGATGAAAACCTGGCGGGCCTCAACCCCAGGGAGCTCGAAGAAGGGATGGAGATCATAAGGGAGCTGAAGAGAAGGGGAAAGACCCTGGTGATCGTGGAGCACATCATGCAGGCGATCATGGGCGTCTGCGAGAGGCTGATAGTGCTCAGCTACGGGGAGAAGATCGCGGAGGGCCTTCCCGTGGCCGTGTGCAGCGACGAACGGGTGATCCAGGCCTACCTGGGGGAGAAGATATGCTCCGTATAAGGCACCTTGACGCATACTACGGAGACGTGCAGGTGCTCTTCGACCTGGACGTGACGGTCGGGCAGGGGGAGCTCGTCTCGATCATCGGACCGAACAGCGCGGGCAAGTCCACCTTGTTGAAGACCGTGCTGGGGCTCGTGAGGGCGCGGCAGGTACCGGGAGGACGGCGGCATCTTTTTAGACGGCCTCGATCTGAAGGGGATGAGCACCGAAAAGCGCATCAGCCAGGGCATCGCCATAGTCCCGGAGGGGGCATCGGTTTTCCCCGACATGAGCGTCTACGACAACCTCTATCTGGGCGGCTACACGAAGCCCGAGCAGATACGGGAGATGATGGCGCAGGTCTTCGAGATGTTCCCGCGCATCGAGGAGCGCCTCTCCCAGAAAGCCAAGACCTTAAGCGGCGGAGAGCGGCAGATGCTCTGCATAGGCAGGGCGCTGATGGCGAGGCCGAAGCTCATCCTCTTCGACGAGCCTTCCCTCGGCCTCCAGCCGTCGATCGTGCTTCAGATATTCGAGCACATCACGCGGATCCACGAAAAGGGGGTCGCTATATTATTGGTGGAGCAGAACGTGTTCCAGACCCTCGCCATCACCGAGAGGACCTACGTCCTGGAGCATGGAAGGATCGCCCTCGAGGGGAGGAGTGAGAAGCTGATCAACGACGATTACATCAAGAAGTCCTATCTCGCGATCTGAAAAAGAGGGAGAGTCGGAAACGATGCGGGTCGGGTTCACCCTGAACAGGAAGGCGATATGCTGCGACGTGGAGGAGAACGAGCTGCTCCTCCATACCTTGCGCGAGAGGCTCTCCGTCACCAGCGTCAAGGAGGGGTGTTCCATCGGGGAATGCGGCACGTGCACCGTCCTCATCGATGACGAGCCCCGCTATGCGTGCCTTACCCTCACGGCAAAGGTGGAAGGGAGAGAGGTGAAGACCGTGGAATACCTCGCCCAGGGGGACCTGCTCCACCCCCTCCAGGAGTCGTTCATCACCCACGGCGCCGTGCAGTGCGGCTTCTGTACCCCCGGCATGCTCCTCGTTGCCTACAGCCTGCTCCTCAAGAACCGGGAGCCGACGGACGGGCAGATCAGGGAAGCCATGGCCGGCAACCTGTGCAGGTGCACGGGGTATGTCCAGATCATAGAGGCGATTAAAGATGCTGCCCCTTTTTTCGTACCTAGCGGCTCGTAGCAAGCAGGAAGCCCTCTCGTCCCTCTCGTCCCTGACCGGCGCGGCGCTCCTCGCGGGCGGCACGGACCTCCTCGTGAGGATGAAGAAAGGCGAGGCCCACCGCCACGTGATCGACTTAGGCGGCGTGGCGGAGCTGGCGGGCGTGGCGGAAGAGGGCGGTATGCTGGCTATAGGCGGCTGCACGACCCACGGCCGCATCGCCGCCGATCCGGCCGTCAGGAGGGCCTGCGGCAGCCTCGCCGCCGCCTGCTCGCAGGTAGGCTCCCCGCAGATAAGGAACATGGGCACCCTGGGCGGCAACCTGGTCAACGCATCCCCTGCCGCCGATTCTCTCGCTCCCCTCCTCGTGCACAACGCCGTGGTGACCCTCGAATCGATAGATGGCGAAAGGACGGAAGAATTGGAGCGGTTTATCGCCGGTCCCTACAGGACGACGATCGGGAGCAGGGAGGTCCTCACCTCCGTAAAGGTGGAGGCCCTGGCCGGCTACGAGGAAGGGTACCGGAGGATCGCCAGGCGCGCAGGGTGGGCCATTTCCCGCCTCTCCGTCGCATGGGCTCTGCTTGAGGCGGACGGCGTCTTCACCGATGTGCGGATCGCCGTGGGAAGCTGCACCCCCGTGCCCTTCAGGCCGCGTTTGGCGGAGGCCTTCCTGATCGGGAAAGGACGGACAAAGCCCGTGGTGGGGGAAGCGGTCGGGATGGTGCTCGACGAGATACGACGCATCGCTGGGATGCGGCCTTCCTTCGTGTACAAACTGCCGGTGGTGAGGGACCTCCTCCTGTCGGTGCTCGGGGGCGGCGCATGTTCATAGGAAGGGACCTCGACAGGGTGGACGCGCTGGCAAAGGTGCGCGGGACTGCCGAGTTCGCCCATGATCTGAGGATGGAAGGCATGCTCTTCGCGGTTGTCGTGAGGAGCACAAAACCCCATGCAATGCTTGCCGGCATCGATGTGTCGGGGGCGATGGCCGTGCCGGGCGTGCTCCGCGTCGTGAGCAGTCAGGACATCCCCGGTCAGAATACCCACGGCTCCCTGCGCAAGGACCAGCCCTTCCTCGCTCAAGGGAGGGTCAGGTTCGTGGGAGAGCCGATACTCCTCGTCATAGGCGAGACGGAGGCCGCCGCCCGGGAAGGGGCGGGCCGGGTCAGGATCGACTATGGGGAGATCGACGCGGTCCTCGACCCCGCGACGTCCGCAGGTGGCCGGACCCTGATCTATGACACGGGAAACATCATGGCCTGTAAGAAGGTGCGGAAAGGCGACGTGGAGAAGGGTTTCGCGGAGTCCGACGTTGTCGTTGCCCACACGTACCGGACAACCTGGATCGACCATGCCTTCCTCGAGACCGAGGCAGGGATCGGGTACGTGGATGAAGACGGGCGGATCACGGTGAAGTCGTCGACGCAGAATATCCACTACAAGAGGGCGGAGATCAGCCGGCTCCTTGCCATGCCGGAAGAGCGGATCAGGGTGATCCAGGCAACGACCGGGGGAGGCTTCGGCGGGAAGCTCGATGTGACCGTCGAAGGCTTCATCGCCCTGGCGGTCTATCTCCTCAAGCGTCCCGTATTCATGCGCTATACCAGGGAAGAGAGCTTCCTCGCGAACACGAAGCGGCACCCCCTTACCATCGAGTACAAGACAGGTGCGCGGGCGGACGGCGTCCTGACCGCGGTGAAGGTGGATATTACGGGAGATACCGGGCCGTACGCCTCCTATGGCGATGCGGTCTGCCTGAGGGCCGCGGTCCACGCGACCGGACCGTATGAAGTGGCGAACGTCTGGGCCGACAGCACGCTCTTCTACACGAACGGCCCCGTTTCCGGGGCCATGAGGGGCTTCGGCGTCCCCCAGCTCGCGTTCGCCCACGAGTCGCAGCTCGACGAGGTGGCGGCCCTGCTGCATATGGACCCCCTCGACATACGGATCAAGAACGGCCTGAAGCGGGGATCGGTCACCGCCACCGGCCAGGTCTTATCTGCGAGCGCCGGCTTTGTGGAGACACTGAGGCGGGTCGAGCCTTACTGGAGGGCGCGGAAGAAGCAAAAACGGGCTTCCGGGTTCGGTCTCGGCTGCATGTATTACGGCATCGGCAACACGGGTGTGGCCAACCCCGCCCATGCCTCGGTAGAGCTTGGAGAGGGGGGAAAGGTGATCCTCCATACAGGGGCGTGCGAGATAGGCCAGGGGTCGGACACGGTCCTCCTCCAGATCCTCCTCGAAACCCTCGGGATGGCCCGGAGCGACGTGCTCCTCGACAGGGGCGACACGGATACGTCGAAGGACGCGGGCTCGTCGTCCGCGAGCCGGCAGACCTATGTTTCGGGAAAGGCGGTCCAGGAGGCCGCGGCCGGCTTGAGGGCGCTCCTCGACAAGGCCGGGTACTACAGGGGGAGGAGCCTGGGGGACATCTATTATGCCATGAAGGACGGGGGCAGGCTCCTGTTCGACGGCTTCTTTAACCCGCCCGCCACGGGCCTCGATGGGGAGACCGGCCAGGGCGTCCCTTATGCCACTTACGGCTTCGCCACCCACATGACGGAGGTCGAGGTGGAAGAGTCGACGGGCGCGTGCCGGGTGAAGCAGCGTCTACGCGGCCCATGACGTGGGAAAGGCCATAAACCCGAAGGCCATCAAAGGGCAGATATGCGGGGGGGTTGCCATGGGCATCGGGCTCGCCCTCATGGAGGAGTTCATTCCCGGCAAGACAGCGTCCTTCGATACGTACTATCTCCCTACCTCCATGGACATGCCGGCGGTCGACGTCTTCCTTGTCGAGGACGAGGAGCCTACGGGCCCCTTTGGCGCAAAAGGGGTGGGGGAGCCGGCGCTTATACCCCAGGCCGCGGCCGTCGTGAACGCCATCAGGGACGCGACCGGGGTCGAGGTCTACGACCTGCCGTGCCACGTGGAGCGGCTGAAAGGGCTGACGGAAAAGAAGAAATGACACGAATGAGAGGAGGCTATCCATGAGAGTGGTCTTGACGAATGTGGGGACGATATTTACCGGCGACATCGGGGCGCCTATCCAGGAAGGCCCTCTTTCCATCGTCATCGAGGACGGGCGTGATATTGGCCGTCGAGAAGGGGCAGGCCGGCGGGGGCGACAGGACGATCAACGTGAACGGGATGACCGTCTGCCCCGGGCTCATCGATTCCCATGTGCATCCGGTCTTCGGCGACTTCACCCCGAGGCAGAACCAGCTCGGCTTCATCGAGAGCAGCCTGCACGGCGGGGTCACCTCCATGATCTCCGCGGGTGAAGTCCACCTGCCGGGCAGACCAAAGGACAGGCAGGGGACGAAGGCCCTCGCGCTGCTCGCGCACAAGTCGTTCGCGGCGGTCCGTCCGGGCGGGGTGAAGGTCTACGGCGGCGCCCTGATCCTGGAGAAGGGGCTCCTGGAGGAGGATTTCAAGGAACTCGCGGCCGAGGGCGTCTGGCTCGTGGGCGAGATCGGCCTCGGCACGGTGAAAACGGCCTCCGAAGCGGCCGAGATGGCCGGGTGGGCGAAGAAGTACGGCATGAAAGTGCTCATGCACGTGGGCGGGACATCGATCCCGGGGAGCTCGACCGTCACGTGCGACGACGTGCTTGTGGCAAAACCGACGGTGGTCTGCCACCTGAACGGCGGGCCGACGAGCATCCCCGTCCCCGAGGCGAAGCGGGTGATCGAGCGGTCGGAAAGCGCCATCGAGATCGTCCACTGCGGAAATCCCAAATCAGCGGTGGAGGTGGCGACGTTCCTGAAAGAGAAAGGCATGCTTTCCCGCCTCATCATCGGGAACGACGCGCCTTCCGGCACGGGCGTCGTGCCCCTCGGCATATGGAGGACGATCAACCTGATCTCCTCTTTCTGCGATATCCCGGCGGAGACCGCCGTCTGCTGCGCCACGGGCAACACGAAGGCCGTCTTTTCCCTGGCCCAGGGGCTGGTGAGGGCAGGGGAGGCGGCGGATCTGCAGGTGATCGATGCGCCCATGGGGTCCGCGGGGAAGGACGCGAAAGGGGCCATCGAGATAGGCGACGTGCCGGGTGTCGCGGCCGTCCTCGTAGACGGCGTGATCAAGGTGGACGTGAGCAGGAACACGCCGCCGTCGGTGAGGCGGATAGCGATAGTCTAGAGGGAAAAAGGCGGCGCGCAGGCAGCGTGAGTGAGGCGAAAGCGCTTAACCTGCGGTTGAGAAGCGGGAGTAAGGGCGATGAGGATTGACCTGACCAAATGCAAGGGCTGCGGGATATGCGGGGAGGTCTGTCCTCTCGGTATTCTCTCTGTCGAGGGGAAGAAGGTGCGGATGGGGGAGGGCTGCGTCGAGTGCAAGACGTGCATGAAGGTCTGCCCCAAGGACGTCTTTACGCCCGGAATGCAGCCGGCGCGGCACCCGTCTGCATCGCCTGTCCCATCGGGTGCAGGATACCGGAAAGTAGCTTCGGCGCCTGCATGCGCTACTACAACAAGGCGGGCTTGATAGCCAGAAAGGGCAGGGTCCACTCCTACGAGGAGGTGGCCGACATGGTCGAGTCCGCGGATTCGTCGCTCATCGGGCGGCCGCTCCTCACCGGCATCGGCGCGGGCACGACCTATCCCGACTTCAGGCCATCACCTTTCATCGTGTCCGGCGTGAGGGACGGCATCGACATCGTCACGGTGGTGACGGAGGCCCCCTTGAGCTACAGCGGGATGAAGGTAAAGATCGACACGGACCGCCTCCTGGGGGAAGAAGCGCGGCCCATCTATGTGAAACGCAAGGGGAAACGGCACATAGGCCATCTCTGCACCGAGGAGTACGGCTCGAAAATGCTCTCCTTGGGAGGGGTCAACACCCTCACCTCAAAAGACGGGCTATTCGCGGCCAGGGTGATGCTGGAGCTGCTCAAGGGCGAATGGGTCACCATGGAGGTCGAGGAGGGGTCTACCATCGAGATCGCCCTCGGCAAGGCGCCGAAGATCAACGGGATGCCGGAGGAGCGGATGCGGGTGGGCTGCGGCAGCGCGGTATCGGGGCTGTTCGCGCCGTATATGGTCCGCGCCGCGGACGAGGTGATCGTCCTCGACGGCCATATCACGGGCCTCTTCAGCGAGCATCCGGCGGGAAAACATATCGGCAAGCCCCGCTCCGGCGTGTCGATAGTCGGTCAGAAGAGCACCGACGGCAGGTACTTCGTCGGCAAGGGGAAGGGATGGGGCGGCACCGGCATCACAAGACCCCTGGACGTGGTCTCCGGGATAGACGCAGAGAGGATGCGGGAGGGCATGAGCCTCCTCATCACGGAGACGACGGGCCGCAGCGTCGCCTTCTACAGGATGAGGAAGGGCGGCCTTGCGAAGGAGGAGCCGACGCGTGAGGCAATGGAATTCATCGAGGTATTGCGCGACTCCTGTGAGCGTTCGACGGTCAGCGCGGTGTTCGCGGCCGGCGTGGGCGGGTCGGCGCGGGCCGGCGTGACGAAGAACCCCATAAAGCTGACGAGGGCGGTGCACGAGGGCAGGGTGGCGATCACGATAGGAGGGGCGCGGCCCTTCATCTTTCCCGGCGGGGGCATAAACTTCCTGGTGGATGTGGGAAAGATCAGGCACGGCAGCATCTACCTCTCTCCCACGCCGTCGTTCGTGCTGCCCGTGGAGTATACGATGCGAAGGGAGACGTTTGCCGACATCGGGGGCCACATCGATTCGATAAAGCCCATAGAAAAGGTGCTGAAAAGCAAAGGGCGCTAGATGCTGATCGAGGTGGGTCCGGCCACACTGGTGCTGGCGGGAGAGAAGGGGGGAGAGGCCTTCCCTTTCGACCGGCTGGAGATCGAGGCGTACGTGGCGCGGATCCTGCACGAGATCGGGGAGGCCCTCCCGATTTTGAGGCAGAAGGCTTACAGGATCAAGCAGATAGACTATCTCCCGAAGCCGGCCAAGAGGATGATCAGGGCCGTCAGGGCCGTCGACGCAGACGACGCTGACGCCCATGGCCGCGGTGGCGGGCGCGGTCGCCGACCTCGTCAGGGAGCATCTCTGCTCATCAGGGGAGATCGATCTTCTCTCTGTCAATAACGGCGGCGATATCGCCATATGGAACAGGTCGGGCCGGCAGGTGTCCATAGGCATAGGGGATATAGGCAGCGGCGCCCCTACGCCCTACGTGCTGAAGGTGGAGGGCTTGCGCTCCTTCGGCGTGGCGACGAGCGGCTTCGGCGGAAGGAGCTTCACCCTCGGCCTTGCGGACATAGTCAGCGTCGTGGCCGATTCGGCCGCCCTCGCGGATGCCGCGGCCACGCTCGTCGCGAACAGGACCTTCGTCGAGGCGGCCGGGGTCGTGCGGCGCAAGGGCCGGGAATTGGACCCGCTCACCGATATTCCGGACGAGCTCGTGACCGTCGAGCGGGGTCCTCTGGATGCGGAGGCGTAGTCATCGCTGCCGTGACAAACGGCAGGGAAGAGGCGGCAAGGCTGAGATCGGCGGGGGTCATCAGAGACGCCGTCGTCATCCTGAAAGGGCGGTTGATGCAGACGATCGACGGGAAGAGCACGACAAAACTGGAGGTGTCCCATGGAAGTGAGGAAGATTGTCACCGTTGTTGAGGACATATTTATCGACGGCGCCAGGAAAGCCGAGAAGCCGCTCCGAAAGGTGGCGGCCATCGCCGTCATAAAGAACCCTTATGCGGGCGTGTACCAGGAAGACCTGACAGTCCTCATCGATGACGGGGAGGAGCTGGGGAAGATCCTCGGCGAGAGGGCGGTCGCCGCGCTGGAAGGGCGGTCGCCCGAGAGCTACGGAAAGGCCGCGATAGTCGGAGAAAACGGCGAGTACGAGCACGCGGCGGCCCTGCTCCATCCGAAACTGGGCACGCCTTTGAGGGCCGCGGTGGGCGGCGGAAAGGCCATCATCCCCTCCGTGAAGAAGGTCGGCAGGATGGGCGACGAGATAGATATCCCCGTCCACTTCAAGGACGCCGCTTTCGTGCGGTCCCACTTCGACGGGATGACCGTCTCGGTGAACGACGCGCCGAAAGCCGACGAGATCCTCGTTGCCGTCGCCGTCACCGCCGGGGGGAGACCGCTCGCCCGGGTGGGCGGACTGAAGAAAGAAGAGGCCAAGGGAGAGGACGGGTTGAGATAGGTCATATCTTATCGCACGAGGCGGAGCAGGTACTTCTCCACGACCGCGAGGCCTCTCGCCAGCGGGGTTTGGGCTGCGAGGAGGGCACAAAACACCCCCACCGTGTTCGCCGCCATATCGGCATAATCAAAAGTCCGGTATCCGGTCATACGCTGGAGGTATTCGATACCCACGCCAAGAGCGATGAGGGCCAGCCAGATGGCGCACCGCACGCGGTTCTTGGTGTAGATCTGACCGAACCAGAAGGCGACGGTAAAGTAGGCCGCGGCGTGCTCCAGTTTGTCAGCCCCCTGCATACTCGTCAGCTCCGGCGGGTTTGGGATCAATGATGCAACTATCACGAGCGCGACCAGCAAAAAGCCGATGAAGAGCCAGACGTGGGTAAACCTCAGTTTCTCCAATTGGTCGCTCCTCCGAGAAGCTGTTTTGCATGGGTGAGGATCGCCGCCATCACCGGGCCCGCCTGATCGTGGATGATCAGGTCGGCCAGGCTGTCGCAGGCGGTCTCATCGCGATTGACGATGACCAGCTTCGCCCCTGCGCGTTTTGCGACAACAGGCATGGCGGCGGCGGGATGGACGACGAGAGAGGAGCCGACAACAATGAAGAGATCGCAGGACTCCGACCGCCGGTAGCCTTCCGCCGTCTCCCTTTCCGGCATGGCCTGGCCGAAAGAGATGGTGGCCGGCTTGAGGAGCCCTTCGCACGCCTCGCATCGGGGCGCTTTCTCTCCTTTCGAGAGGCGGGCCTGCACGTCGTCCCGCTCATACCTCTTGCCGCAGTCGAGGCATGTCACGTACATGGCTGTGCCGTGCAACTCCAGCACCCTTTCCGCCGAATTGCCCGCCTTGAAGTGGAGGCCGTCGATATTTTGCGTGATCAGGCAGTCGAGCTTCCCCAGGCTCTCCAACTCGGCGATCGCCAGGTGGCCTGCGTTGGGCTGGGCGTTCTTCATGGAATCGTACATTTCGGTCGCCATCCTCCAGTAGTTTTGCCGGGAGCTTTCACTGGAGAGAAACCGCCCGAAATCGAAATCTTCGGGGTCATACCTGTCCCACACACCCCCCGGACTCCTGAAATCGGGAATACCGGACTCGGTGCTCATGCCGGCGCCGACAAAGACGACGACCCTCTTTGAATCGGCGATCCATTGGGCGACCTTTTCGATCTTTTCCTTCATTCCCGCCTCCTTGCGCCTTCCGCGGCCGTCTCCATACCCGCCATAGTGTAGCGTATACTGCCTGGAGACTCAAGGCTCAAGTGACAAGGGAGGGGGGAGGAAGGGAGAGGGGAGAGGAGAGGAGTGCCGAGTGACGAGTGAGGAGTGAGGAAGGATTGGGGGGACATTCCTCTGCTGTTGGAGGTGTGTCCCCCTTCCGTTGACTAGCGGCGTCGGCGGCGTTCGGGCTTTGAGGCGGGCGATGGGGTCTTCAGCAGGGTGAAGTGGAGGAGGTTCTTCTCCACGTCCGCCAATGCGACCGTGACCTTCACATGATCTCCTATGCGGAAGATTTTGTGGGTCCTCCTGCCCAGGAGGCGGAACTTGTCTTCTTCGAAGGCATAGTAGTCGTCGTTAAGGCTCGAGAGAAGCACGAGTCCCTCGACGAACACATCGAACAGCTCCACAAAGAAACCGTAGGACGTGATATGGGAGATGATGCCCTCGTATGCCTGGCCGACCCGCTCCTTCATGAAGAGCACCCTGATCCGGTCCTCTGTCTCCCGCTCCGCCTCCATGGCCGCCCGCTCCCTTTCGGAAAGGTGGGCCGCCATCTTTTCGAGCTCCTCTTCTCCGTAGAGGGGACGGCTGCCGTTCCCGCCGATGATTCCTTTGAGGATGCGGTGGCAGACGAGGTCCGGATACCGGCGGATAGGAGAAGTAAAGTGGCTGTAGAAATCGAGGGCGAGGCCGAAGTGGCCCTGGTTCTGCGCCGAGTACCGTGCCTGCTTCATCGACTTCAACAGGATGCGGTTGATCAGGAATTCATGCTCCTGCTGCCGCACGTTCTTCAATATGGACTGGAGGGGGAGCCTGCCTTTGTGATCGGTCTTGTACGGAACCCCCAGGGTTTGCAGCAGACGCGCGAAATCATGCAGCTTTTCAGGCTCAGGTGATTGGTGGACACGGTATATGACGGGGCGCTTTTGCTCCGTGATGAAGCGGGCCACGGCCTCGTTTGCCGCTATCATAAACTCTTCTATGATGCTCTGGGAGAAGAGGCGCTCCGACCTCAGGATGTCTTTTATCCCCCCTTCCATGTCGAGGATCAGCTCCGGCTCCGGTAGGTCAAAGTCCAGGTTCCCTTTCGCCTCGCGACGGTTTTTCAGTAGCTGCGCCAGCTCGCCCATCCACTCCGGTCGAGGCATCAGTCCCTTCAGCACGCGTGCCGCCCCTTCATCCTTTTTGATAAGACCGTCCTCCACCTGGTGGTACGTGAGCCTGTGGGCGCTCCTGATGACGGAACGGTCGAAAGAGGCCTGGAGGAGACTGCCCTGCGTGTCGTACCTGAGCCTTACGGTAAGGGCCATCCTCTCTTCATTGGGGTTCAGACTGCAAATATCGTTGGAAAGCTGTTTCGGCAGCATCGGTATGACGGTGCCGGGGAAGTAGACGCTCGTGCCCCGGCTGTACGCCTCCCTATCCATGGCCGAATCGCGCGGCACATAGTGGGAAACGTCGGCTATCGATACGTAGAGCAGGAAGCCCTTTTTTGTCTTTTCGACGCATACCGCATCGTCGAAATCCTTCGCAAATTCACCGTCGATGGTGACGTGGCCGATGGCCCTCAGGTCTAGCCTGCCGGGCTTCACGATATCGAGCCGCGTCTGCTTTGCCTCGTTTTCGACGTTTCGCGGGAACCGGGGGGAGAGGCTCTGCTTGTAGGCGATGAACTGGGAAATCTTCTTTGCATCGTCCAACGCCCTGAACACTTTGAGGATCGTGCAACCGGGGTCGCCGCCCTCAGGGAACCCCGTCACCTTCGCTGCGACAAGGTCGCCATGCTTCAACTCGACGGCCTTTTTGCCGGGCTCCACGATGAAATGGGCGGAGATCCTTTCATCGTCGGGGACAAGGAGGAAGAGGTTCTTATGCTGCTGCACGAAGCCGGTGATGTTCTTTGTCTTTCTCTCGGTCACCTTGACGACCCGGCCTTCTCTCCTGCCACGGGCCAGGTGCTCGATCCGCACGACCACCTTGTCTCCGTGAATCGCATCTTTGATGAAGCGGGAGGGGATAAATATGTCATTTCCCGCCTTCTTTTCTGTCGTGACGAACCCGTTTCCGCTTCGCGTGCACCAGAGGGTGCCCACCTCGAGGTTCATTTCGTCGGGGATACCGAACCTGTTGTTCTTCAGCCTGATGAGCGAGCCTTCTCTCACCATCTCCCGGAGGAACGCTTTGACTTCCTTCTTGCGGTCCTTCCATGAGTCGACCAGGCTTCTCAAATCAATGAACGAAAGGGGCCGCTTTGCCTTTTTGAATGCGCCGAGGAGGTCATTCTTGCTGAAACCGGGGGAAGGGGTGTCTTTTTTCATCTAGTGCAAAGATACATCCCTCTTGCGGGAAAAGCAACCGATTCATTGAGATCGGCGCTTCAATCCGAACATCATTGAGATCGGCGATGTCCCGGTTTCACCGCCTTTTCGTCATACCTCGTCTTGATACTTTGAGGGGCGAACCTGCTCACTATGTCGGCAACGGGCCGAATGTACTTCATGGTTCCGGAGTCTTTGAAAACGGTGCTGTTTGGAGGCAGGAAGGCGATCAGCATCATCACCGCAACGGAGATGATGAGACAGCCCTTCGCCCCGCCCAGTATCCCTCCGCCGACCCTGTTCAGGAACCCCAGGCCGGTTGTGCCCATGAGCTTTTCCGCTATCCACCCGATTATCGACGCGGCTATGATGCAGGCGACGAAGATGGCAAGGAAGCTGATGACGCTGGCCGTGGCCGGACGGAAGCCCGTCAGGAACTTCGCCGCGAAGGGCCCGTAGAACTTCACGGCCATTACGTAACCCCCCACGAGGCCGGCAAGCCCTACTACCTGCCTCACTAGGCCCTTCCATAGACCGAGGAGCGTCGATATCCCGACCACACCCAGAACGATAACATCGAACATAGTCACGTACCCCTTTCTTTCCGCGCGTCCCTTCACCCAAAGTCTACAACGGATGGCGGACCTTTTCACAGCTTTTAGAGCATTTTGCAAAATAAGGTACCGACCGACCAGGGCGGAACCGTTATCCTGAGCGCAGCATCGCGGAAGTCTCTCGGGTCCCGCCTTACGCCGGGAGGAGCGGTGCGCGGCGGCGCAGGCCGAGGATGTCTGAGGGCCGCACCCGCCGGTAGCGGGCGGCCCGAGTTCCGCAGGCCAGCGGAAGGAGGCGTTAGAGCGGGTGAGAGACGTGAGCGAAAGCAAGCGAAGGATAATGGTTCCGCCTGGATAACGACATTGAAACGGTAATCAGTTCTGCAAAATGCTCTATTGGCGGGCCCGGCTCCGTTGAAATAGTCGTTGAAATCTTGCACCGTTTCTCTGATAATGGAAGACAGGCGCCGACAGGGCAGACGGTCCAGGGAGGTGAAACATGGAGAAGAGGCGATTGGGTAAAAATGGGTTGTTAAAACCCGTATGAGCATGGATATTCCATTTTACCAGATCGATGCGTTCACGAGCCGGGTCTTTGCGGGAAACCCGGCAGGCGTCTGTCTTCTCGGGCAATGGCTGGAAGACGGGATCATGCAATCGATAGCCGAAGAGAACAATCTCTCGGAGACGGCGTTTCTCGTAAATGCCGGCGGCGCCTATGAGCTCCGCTGGTTCACCCCGAAGATCGAGGTCGACCTGTGCGGCCACGCCACCCTTGCATCCGCCTTCGCCATTTTCGAGTTTGTCGACCCCCAGGCTTCGAAGGTAAGTTTTCAGACGCGGAGCGGCAAGCTGTCGGTCGAGCGAAAGGGGGACCTCCTTATGATGGACTTTCCCGCGCGTCCCCCGGAGCCGCTCGATCCGGAGCCGGACTTACGCGATATGCTCGGCATCCGGCCTTCCCGTGTCCTGAAGTCGCGGGACTTGTTCGTTGTGTGTGAGGAAGAGGAGCAGGTCCGGCGCCTGGCGCCCGATCTCGCGGGCCTCGCAACCCTCGATTGTCTGGGTGTGATAGTCACGGCGAGGGGCAGCCACTGCGATTTCGTCTCACGCTTCTTCGCGCCCCGCGCAGGCGTCCCGGAGGACCCGGTCACGGGCTCTGCCCACTGCACCCTGGTGCCCTATTGGTCCAAACGTCTCGGCAAAAAGCAGTTGCATGCCTTGCAGCTTTCAGGCCGCGGGGGAGAGCTCTTCTGCGTGGATATGGAGAGCCGGGTGCTGATCGGGGGAAGGGCGGTGACATATCTGTCGGGGACGATCAGGATATAGATATTCGTTCGCATGTGGGGCCTCCTCCTATTGTTTCGGAGGAACGCCCCTTGGCAGACACCGAAAATGAACCTTCAAAACCGGAGGAATGGCTCCGGACGGAGTTTTTGAAGAAGCGACGACGCTGTCCGGACACGCATCGGTGACGCGCTTTATACGGGAAGAAGATTTCCATTCGTTTGTCTGAGACTTACACGGCCGTACCAATCCATATCTGTTCCGAGACACGCTCATAAAGCTACTCAATACTTCCAAGATGGAGTTCAAGGTCTCATAAAGAAAGAGGCATAAATTATCTCATTACTCCCGCAACATCCGCTTTACAAGTGTCCGTCGGTTTTATGTTTGGTACTGCAAATATGTTCACGTGTTGATTGTTTTCGTGGCCTTCCGATACTGAACGAAAATGGAGATTACCGTCTACTGGCACGGAACGAAAACCAGCGCTATGGAACATCCTATTTATGAATCTCTCCATTCTCCTTCACCTCCCCTCTTGTTGGCAGGGAAAGGCCTGGTAGAGTTCCTGTCCGTTCAGCCGTCGCCTATCCCCTGTCATATGTTCAGATTGCGATCTCCAAAGCAATCGCGTCGTAACCGATGGTCGGCCTGGTCGCCCTGCCTCTACCGCACCGTTCGACAAGCCCTACTTGTTCCAGGTACTTCACATCATCGGAAACATTCTTCACATCCCTTTTTGTAAGCTCTGCCAGCTCCCGAAGCGACCCCGGCGCTCTGCTCTTGATTGTATGAAGGAGTTCCAATCTTTTTGGCGTAAGCGCCTTCCTGAATGCCTCTATACTCGTGAAATAGACACCCGTGGTCTTTTGCACCGTCTCACCCTGTGCAAGGCTCTTCATGACCGCCTTTGCGTCGTTCAGGGTGTCCTCGGCCGACTTTATGCCGATCTTCACTTTCTTGATTCTCATTTGATGTACCCCCTTATGTCGGTGTAGAAATCATCAAAAAGCCGATCAATGCCGTCGAAATGATATGGCTCCTCTTTCCCCCGGTAGTGCCTGTGATCCCCTTTGCCCTCGCCGTTGTCGTAGCCGATGACGCGTTCTCCATTTACGATGTAGGCGAGTGAATAGCGATAGCCGTGGGGCCTGTCTGCATTCGTCGCGATAACCTGCCATATCTTGATCTCGATGGTGTTCCCATGGTCATCGGTGACCTTCTGATGTACCACCAGCTCAGCCTTCATATGTGGGTATATTATACCATGAATGATAGGAAGCAAGCGGCAAGAATATATCTTCAAGGTCACTCGCTGGATTTCCTGTTGTTGACAATTTTACGATAGTAGCCTTATCCTTTGAAGGGACTCAGGAAATGTTCGGTCTTCGTGGTATCCGGAATGAGGACGTGGGTCATAGTGGCATGTTGTGCTGCAACAATGGCTGCCTTGCTTAACGAAGAAAGAAGAGGTGAAAGAGACGCATGAACGAGCCGCCAGTCCTCGAAATATTCTCCGATTACGTGTGACCGTGGTGCTATTTCAGTACGGTCAGTACTGATCGATTGAGCCGGGAGTATGAGATCGAAGTCAGGTGGCTCGCCTTCCCCCTCCATCCCGAGACCCCGGAAGAAGGTCTGACCCTCGAAGAGCTTTTTGCCGGACGCAATGTGGATGTCCCGCGTATTCAGGAGCGCCTCAAAAGGGTAGCGGACTCGCTCGGTCTGCCCCTGGCCGGCCGCACAAAGACGTACAACAGCCGTCTGGCCCAGGAGCTTGGGAAATGGGCGGAGTCCGAGGGTGCCGGGGATCGATTTCACCACGCGGTCTTCAGGGCTTATTTCGCGGAAAAGCTGAACATCGCCAGGGTGGACGAGCTTGTGGGCCTGGCCGCATCCGTGGGACTTCCCGCAGATGCGGCCCGTCACGTGGTCCTGGCGAGAACGTTCCGGGCGGCGGTGGATGCCGATTGGGATCGGTCCTTTACGCTCGGGATCACGGCGGTCCCCACCTTCATCGTGGCCGGCCGGAGGGCCGTAGGTTTTCAGCCCTATGAGACCCTGGCGCAACTCGTGAGAAGCTCCGGGGTGACGAAGAGATAGAGCGAAAAAGACCGCGCCGCTTCTTTCATCGAGATTTGAAGCCCACGGAACAAATATCTCCCTCGCTGTGTCTAATAAATCTTATGGAATGCGGGAAAATCAGGGAAATGCTTGCCCCGTGCCTCGAAGGGGCAGCGGCGCCCGAGGAAAGCACGCTCGTCAGGGATCACCTGTCGACCTGCGGGGAATGCGCGGCCGCTGCGGAAGACCTGAAGAGAACGATAGGACTGATGAAAAGTCTCGAAGAGGTCGAGCCGCCGCCGTGGCTCGGCGGGAAGATCATGGCCTGTGTAAGAGAGGAAGCGGAAAAAAGGGGCGGAGTACTGAGAAGGTTCTTCTATCCGCTCTATGTAAAGGTGCCCCTGGAGGTCTTCGCCACCTTCCTGATCGTCGGTCTGGTGGCCTACGCGGTCAAAACCACGACGCCTCTTTTCGAGGCGGCCAAGGTGGTGTCGGAAGAGGCCCCGGCGGCCCGTCGGGGCGAGCCGTCTCCCGCCGCCCCGGAAAAGAAGTCAACCGCTGCCGGGCAAAACAGGGGAACGGGCCTCGACGCCGGGCGCAAGGGCGGGGAGGAGAACGGCAGGGGAGATGAAAAAAGGGCGTCGCCTGACGGGCCGGCGGAGCAGCCTTCCGGGGAGCAGGCAAGACCGACCGGTCCGGAGAGGCTCCTCCGGGAGAGAGAAAAGGTGGGTCTCCTGAGAGGGCAGGCGGATTACGCGCCAGACGCCGGAGGGTCCCTGGTCGGCTCCCGGCCTGAAGCGCCTGCCTTCGCGACCGCCGAAGGCCGGTCAATTCTCCCGCAAAAACGGTCTGCCATGACCCGCGTGCCGGCTGCGCCGCCCGAGCCTGCCTCGATGAGCCCGAAAGAGAAGAGACCCGAGCGCCTCGACCTGACCGTCCGGGTGGCCGATGTCGACGCGGCGGCGCGGCAGGTCGAAAGGCTGCTCGTCGATGCGGGGGCGCGCGGCGTCACGCGGTCGTCGGGCGAGGCGGCGGAATCGGTTTCCGCGGAGCTGAAAAGCGACAAGATACATTGCCTCGTTCAGAAACTTAGCGAGATAGGTGATACCGGAGGCCCGAGACCCGGCGTTCCGGACGGCGGCGAGACGGTCGCGGTGAGGGTAGGGGTGGTCGCGGACGCCGAGGCGACGAAGTAGCGGCGGAAGGCGGGTCGGAAAAGTCAAGAAGAACCGCACGACTTCGCCGGAAAAGACGGCTGCGCTCTACGCTCTTTTCGTGAGAGACCTGTCGACGGACCAGAGGCCGCCGCCCGCGATAATCAGGGCAAGGGCCATGCCTATCATCATGAGGTGATACTCGAACCCCTCACCCGCCTGCTTGCCGAACCAGTTCATGAAGAAGCCGAATTTGAGGTGCACCAGCAGGACGGCGACCACCATCTCAACGGCTATGCCAAAGGCGGCAATCCTTGTGAGGAAGCCGAAAAGCAAGCCGATGGGTCCGAGGAACTCGGCGGCAATCGCCAGGATGGCGAAAAAGAGCGGGATATGCATGTGCACCGTGAGCATGGAAATACCGGCAGACAAGCCGGGGCCTCCAAACCAGCCCAGCACCTTTTGGGCGCCGTGCGGAAAGAGGACCGCGGCCAGGAAAATGCGGAGCACAAGGGCCGAAACACCGGCGTCAGTCCGAAGTAATGCCCTGAACATAGATCCCCCCTGGAAGAAGATGTACTGTTCCTTTCAGTAATTATAGTCGTATTTTCAGCCATTCGCAGAAAAGTTCGGGGGAGACCCGGTCCGGCCGATCTATTGAAACCGAGCCGATTTTGTGGTAAACCCTAGGCATGAAGAACAAGGCAATCAACCCTTTTAATAAAGGCGTATTCATCTGGCTTTTCATCATTCTCCTTATCCTCTTCCTGTTCAACATCTACCATAAGCCAAGAAAACAGTATGAAACCGTCGCGTTCAGCGATTTTGCCGAATCGATCATCGCGGACCGCGTGTCGTCCGTCGTCATTCAGGGGAAGAATATCACCGGCATCATGAAGGACGGCCGTGACTTCAAGACCTTTGCCCCCGACGACCCCGAGCTCGTGAAGCTGCTGCGGCAGCACAAGGTCACGATACAGGCGAAACCGGATGACGACTCGGGCATATGGCAGTCGATTTTTGTTTCCTGGTTCCCCATGCTGCTGCTCATCGGCGTGTGGATCTTCTTCATGCGGCAGATGCAGGCGGGCGGGGGGAAGGCCCTCGCCTTCGGCAAGAGCAGGGCCCGCATGGCGAACGGCAAGGATAACAAGGTCACTTTCCAGGACGTCGCGGGCATTGAAGAGGCAAAGGTAGAGCTGGGTGAGATCATCGAGTTCCTCCGGGACGCGAAGAGGTTTACGAGATTGGGTGGAAGAATACCGAAAGGCGTGCTCCTCGTCGGACAGCCGGGGACGGGGAAGACCCTCCTCGCCAGGGCGATCGCGGGCGAGGCCGATGTGCCTTTCTTCAGCATCAGCGGCTCCGACTTCGTCGAGATGTTTGTCGGCGTCGGCGCATCCCGGGTGCGCGACCTCTTCAACCAGGGCAAGAAGAACGCGCCTTGCATCATCTTCATCGACGAGATAGACGCGGTCGGCAGGCACAGGGGCGCCGGGCTCGGCGGAGGGCATGACGAGAGGGAGCAGACCCTCAACCAGCTCCTCGTGGAGATGGACGGCTTTGAGTCGAACGGCGGGGTCATCGTGGTTTCCGCAACGAACAGGCCCGACGTGCTCGATCCCGCGCTGCTCCGGCCCGGCCGGTTCGACAGGCAGATCATGGTGCCCATACCCGATGTGAAGGGCCGGGAAGAGATACTGGGTGTCCACACGAAGAAGACGGTCCTTTCCGCAGAGATCGACCTTTCCGTGATCGCCAGGGGCACGCCGGGCTTTTCAGGCGCGGACCTGGCCAACCTTGTCAACGAGGCCGCCCTGCTCGCGGCGAGAAACGATAAGAAAGAGATCGAGCTCTCCGACATGGAGGAGGCCAAGGATAAGGTGCTCATGGGCGTGGAAAGGCGGAGCATGATCATCCCTTACCAGGAAAGAAGAAATGCGGCCTACCATGAAGCGGGGCATGCCCTCGTCGCAAAGATGATACCCGATTCAGACCCCATCCATAAGGTTACCATCATACCGCGCGGCCGGGCGCTCGGCCTCACGCAGCAGCTCCCCATCGACGAGAGGCACACGTATTCGAAAGAGTACCTTCTCGACAGTATCACGATTTTGCTCGGGGGAAGGGCGGCCGAAGAGATCGTCCTCAACCATCAGACGACAGGAGCGGGCAACGACATAGAGCGGGCCACGGAGATCGCCAGGAAGATGGTCTGCGAGTGGGGCATGAGCGAAGAGATGGGGCCCCTCAATTATGGGAGAAAAGAGGAGCCGGTCTTTCTGGGCAAGGAGATGCATCGCCAGAGGGATTTCAGCGAAAGCACGGCAAAAGACATAGACGGCGAGCTGAAGAGCGATTGTGTCGGGCTGCTTCGAGAGGGCGAAGGGCCTTCTCCTCGGAAACATCGATATCCTGCATGCGGTCGCCACGGCCTTGCTTGAAAAAGAGGTGCTCGACGGCCAGGAAATAGATGACCTTTTCAAGGGAAAAGTGAATGACCTGGCGGAAACGGTTCAAGGATAAGCTTCTTGTCATGGGCATCCTGAACGTGACGCCCGATTCTTTTTACGACCACGGCGCTTTCTTTTCCCCGGACCGGGCACTCGACCACGCCCTGGCCATGATCGACGAGGGCGCGGATATCATCGATGTCGGGGGCGAATCGACGAGACCTTTTTCCGAGCCCACCCCCCTTGCCGAAGAGCTGGCGAGGATCCTCCCGGTAATCGAAGCAGTCAGAAAACATTCGGACGTCCCCCTTTCCGTGGACACCTACAAAGCCGCCGTGGCGAGGGCGGCGATCGACGCGGGGGCGGATATAATAAATGATATCTCCTCTCTCTCCTTTGACCCGGACATGGCGGGCGTCGTCGCGGCCTCCGGCGTGCCGGTCGTGCTGATGCACATAAAGGGGACGCCCAGGGATATGCAGAAGGACCCGGTCTATGAGGACGTCGTGGGAGAGATCAGGGAGTTCTTCGTCGAAAGGATCGCCTTTGCGCGATCGGCCGGGATAGACGAAGAGGATATCGTCATCGATCCCGGCATCGGTTTCGGGAAGCGCGTGCAGGATAATCTGGCCATCATCAGGGAGTTGGGGCGGTTGAAGGAGCTCGGGCAGCCGCTTCTCATGGGGACGTCGATGAAGTCCTTCATAGGCCGCATCGCGGGAACGGCCGCCTTGGAAGACAGGGCCGAGGGCACGCTCGCGAGTGTGGCCATGTCGGTGTGGAACGGTGCGGATATCGTGAGGGTCCACGACGTACTGAGGACGCGCAGGGTCGTCACTTTCATGGAAGCCCTGATGGCATCCCCTGCTCCGGGCTGACCCCATGACACACCTCATGCGGTGGCAGGACGTGCTCGACATCCTGAGCAATTACCGGGGCTCCAGCGCCCCCTCCACGAGCAAAGCTCGTGGAGCCACCCCGCTCAGCTCGCTTCGCTCGATCAATGCTGCCTATTACAGTGAGGAAGAGGCGGTGATAGAGTCATGACACACCTCATGCGGTGGCAGGACGTTCTCGACATCCTGATCGTCGCGTTCATCATCTACCGCATTCTGCTCCTTATCAAGGGGACAAGGGCACTTCAGCTCGTTCTCGGTCTCATCATAGTCTTTTTTGCCTTCTACGCTTGCGAGGAAGCTGGAGCTTTTCACCCTTGGCTGGATCCTCAATAATTTTGTTTCTTCCATCCTCCTCGTGATCGTGGTGATCTTCCAGAATGAGATCAGGCGGGTCCTTTTCGTGCTGGGCAGGAGCCCTTTTTTCAGAAAGATCAGCTACGTGGAAGAGACGCTCTTCTATGACGAGCTTGTCAACGCGTGCACGGTCATGGGCAAGAGGAGGACCGGGGCGCTGATCGTGCTGGAGCGGGAGATCGGGGTCGATGAATTCATGGAGGGCGGGATCAAGATCGATGCGGACGTCAACGCCGAGCTGATAATAAGTCTGTTCCAGCCCACGTCTCCCCTGCACGACGGCGCCGTCGTCATCAGGGAGGGAAGGATAAGGGCGGCGAGCTGCGTCCTTCCCCTGTCGGCGAGGGACGATATGGATAAAGATTTTGGGACGAGACATCGGGCGGCCATCGGCATCACCGAGGTGGCGGATGCGGTTTCCGTGGTAGTCTCCGAAGAATCGGGTCAGGTCTCTTACGCGAGCAACGGCGTCATCGTGAGGAACGCAAGCCCGGATGCCCTGAAGAGGGCGCTGAAGGAGCTGCTCCAGGGCGATAAGGCGGCTGCCGACCGCACGAAAGGGCTGGAGGCCGCGCATTCATGAGCAACGGCGGCGCAGGTGCCGGAGGAAGCAGGCTCTCGGAGATAGGCCGCCTCGCCATGGTCCGGGTCAAAACATATCTCTTCCACGAGATCAGGCTGAAGGCGCTCGCCCTCATGCTCAGCTTCATGCTCTGGTTTTCCATGACTTACGTGGGGGAGTCGAGGATGGGCTTTCTGGTCCCCCTTTCTTTCGAGAACCCGGGCAAAGGCATGATCGTGAGAGAGACCGATACGAGGAATGTCATGATCACCGTGGGCGGGCCGCTCTCCGTGCTGAAGAACCTGAAGGCCGACGATATCAAGGTGCCCCTCAACCTTGCACGCGCCAGGGAAGGACGCCAGATCTTCAGCATCAGGAAAGGGGACGTGATCGTGCCGAACGGGTTGAAAGTGGAGGATGCAAAGCCCGATTACGTGGTGGTGGAACTGGACAAGCTTGTGGAAAAACACCTGCGCATTATAGTAAAATTGGATAAGAGGTGGGCGAACACCTATGAAGTCGCTTCCTGGCATCCCGCGTATGCCGACGTGGAAGGGCCCAGAGAATTGCTGGAAAAAGAGGCCGCTGTAGAGACGCTCCCGGTTAACGGCCAATTTCACCCGGCAGCAGGAAGTCCTGGATGTTCCTCTCAACGCAAAATCACTGGAGGCAAGAAGGGTGGCGCCCGCTGCCGTCAGGGTCGTTCTGAAGCGGATAGGGAATAAGTGAGTTCGACTTTTAACGTTGGACTGTCATGGGAGAGATGAGATGCGGAAGCTGATGGTCAATATCGATCACGTTGCAACATTGCGGGAGGCGCGCGGCGTCTGCTACCCCGATCCCGTGTATGCCGCGGGGCTCGCGGAAATGGCCGGCGCATCGGGCATAATCGTGCACCTCAGGGAAGACCGGCGGCACATAAAGGACAGGGACGTGAGGCTCCTCAGGGAGGTTGTCCGGACAAAGCTGAACCTCGAAATGGCGGCCACGGAGGAGATGGTCGGGATAGCGAGGGATATCTTGCCTGACATGGTGACGCTGGTGCCGGAAAAGAGGCAGGAGCTGACCACGGAAGGCGGCCTCGATGTGGCCGGCAACAGGGACAGGATCGGACACGCCGTGGCAGGCTTGAGGGAAAAGGGCATTGCCGTGAGCCTTTTCGTGGACCCGGACGAGGCCCAGGTGAGCGCGGCGCGGTCGGTGGCGGCCGACATGATCGAGATCCACACGGGCCGTTACAGCGACGCGCCGAACGAGCGCGCCATGCGGGAGGAGCTGGCAAAGATCATCGCGGCGGCGCGGGCAGGCAAGGCGGCCGGCTTGGGGGTCAACGCGGGGCATGGTCTTCACTACGACAACGTGCGTCCCATCGTAGAGATCTCCGAGATCGACGAGCTGAGCATAGGGCACAGCATTATCGCGAGGGCGGTGCTGGTCGGCCTGGACAGGGCGGTGAGAGACATGATCGACCTCATCCGAAAGGAGTAATTATAAATTATGAATGGGGAAAGCGGCCATGCTTGGCATTGACATAGTCGAGGTTGCGAGGATCGAGCGGCTTAGGGAGGATGTATGGCGATGCGTTCCTGCGCAAGGTGTTTACCCCGCAGGAGGCCGCGTATGCCGAAGGCAAGAGGAGGTGGGCGGAGTCGCTCGCGGGGAGGTTCGCGGCCAAAGAAGCGTTCATGAAGGCATGGGGCAGGCGGCTCCCCTGGAAGGGCATCGAAGTCCGCTCCGGCGAGAAGGGCAACCCGTTTGTCGTGTTTCAGGGCGTGAGGTACGACGAGGTGAGCATATCCCATGAGCGGAAGTATGCGGTGGCGGTGGTGAGGTAAGGGTCGAACAATGATAGTGCTCTCTCCCGAAAGGATGAAGAAATACGATGAGTACGCGATCTCGACGTGGGGCATCCCTTCGCCCGTGCTCATGGAGAATGCGGGCAGGAGCACGTACCGGCTCATGCGGGAGACGTACCTCCGGCCCGGGTGCAGGATTGCCGTGATCGCCGGCAGGGGGAATAACGGCGGCGACGGTTTCGTGATCGCGCGGTATGCGCATCGGGACGGCTTCCCGACGGAGGTGTTCCTCCTGGCGGAGCCCGACGCAGTCAAGGGAGACGCGCGGCTCAACATGGACCTTTACCTGTCGATGGGGGGCGCGATGGTCGCCGCGGGGGCGGCATCGGGGGAAGCAGCGAAAGGCATGAGAGAGGCCGACGTGATCGTGGACGCCATATTCGGCACGGGCCTCACAAAAGAGGTGACCGGCGTGGAGGCGGCCGTGATCGCGGAGATCAACCGCTCCGGGAAGCCGGTGATCGCCGTCGACATCCCGTCGGGACTCGACGGGACGAGCGGCCTTCCCCTCGGGGTCGCGGTGCGGGCGACCCATACCTATACCTACGGCCATCCGAAGCTCGGGCAGCTTCTCCACCCGGGCGTCTCCTACAGGGGGAGGCTGACGGTGGTCGATATTTCGCTGCCTGCTGCGGCGGCCTCTTTTCTCGGGGTCGACGCCCATGTGGTGGACGGAGAGATGCTGCGCCGCATTTTTCGCAAGAGGCCGCCGGAGGCGCACAAGGGCATGTTCGGCAGCGTGGCCGTTATTGCGGGCTCGGCCGGCAAGACCGGCGCGGCCGTCATGGCAGCAAGCGCGGCGCTTAAGGTAGGCGCGGGGCTCGTCACCCTGGTCATCCCGGGAAGCCTGCACAATATCGCGGCCTCGAAGCTTACCGAGGCAATGACGTACCCCGTGGACGATCAGGGCAGGGGTTATTTTCTCCTCTCATCCTTCGATGCGGTGCGGGACTTTGTCGCCGACAAAGACGTGGTCGTCGTTGGGCCCGGTCTCGGCAGGGCGCCGGAGACGATGGCCCTCGTCCGGAGGCTCTACGGGGACCTCGATGTCTCCTTCGTGATAGACGCAGACGGCATAGGCGCCTTCGAGGATCATGCGGACCTGCTCAAAAGAGAGAAGGGGAGGGCGATCCTCACACCCCATCCGGGCGAGTTCGGCCGCCTCATCGGGGCAAGCCCGGGCGATGTGAACCGGGACAGGCTCGATAGAGGGCGCAGGTTTGCTGAAAAGCATGGAGTCGGCCTCGTGCTGAAAGGTGCGCCGACCGTCACCTTTTCGCCTGACGGCGAGGCTTTCATCAATCCTACGGGCAACCCCGCCCTTTCCAAGGGAGGCAGCGGCGATGTGCTGACCGGCTTTATAGGCGGGCTCGCGGGTCAGGGCTACACGCTCACCGAGTCGGGGTTTTTCGGCGCGTATCTCCACGGCTATATCGCCGACACGTATGCCC
Source organism: uncultured delta proteobacterium (assembly GCA_963729685.1). Classification (GTDB taxonomy): domain Bacteria; phylum Desulfobacterota; class Syntrophorhabdia; order Syntrophorhabdales; family WCHB1-27; genus BOG-1155. The sequence goes on from CAVSOX010000015.1 coordinate 203,236, forward strand.
GCGAGTTTACGGATATGGACCTGATGGCGCAAGAGGTGATCTCAGGGGTGGGGCCGGCCATCCGGGATATCAGGGATGGAGCGGATAGAGTTTATATCGAAAAGTCCCTCTGAGACCATCGCCATCGCCGCCCACATAGGGGCGTCCGCGGTGACGGGTGATCTGTTTTTGCTCTACGGGGAGCTGGGTGCGGGCAAGACGCAGTTCGTGAAGGGGCTTGCCCGGGGCATGGGGGTTCCCGACTGGCAGTATGTCCTTTCGCCCTCCTTCACGCTCATGAACGTCTACGAGGGCAGGGTAGACCTGTGCCATGCGGACCTCTACAGGATAGAGGCCGATGCCGTTGAGACGCTCGATATAGAGGACTTCCTGGATAAGGGGGTTGTGGCCGTCGAATGGGCGGAGCGCTTCCCTCCATGGGGGGATGTGATAAAGGTCACCCTGGAGGCTGTCGGGGAAGAGGAAAGAACGATCGTGATGGAGGTAGAGGATGCTGGTCGTGCACAAGTATGGCGGCACTTCCGTGGGGAGTCCTGAGCGTATACGGAAGGTCGCCGAAAAGGTTATCGCCTACAAACAACAAGGGGCGGACCTGGTAGTGGTGGTCTCCGCCATGTCCGGGGAGACCGACCGGCTCTTGAGGCTCGCAGGCTCGCTTTCCGGGCTGCCGGACGAGCGGGAGCTCGATGTGCTCCTTTCCACGGGCGAACAGGTCACCTCGGCGCTGCTTGCCCTCACCCTGAAGGAGCTGGGCACGGACGCCGTGTCGCTGCTGGGGTCCCAGATCAGGATCGTGACCGATTCGGCCCATGGGAAGGCCAGGATCGAGGAGATAGAAGCCGAGAAGGTGGTCTCGCACCTGCGGGAGGGAAAAGTCGTGGTGATCCCCGGTTTCCAGGGTATCGACGGCAGCGGCAACATCACGACCCTGGGCCGCGGCGGCTCGGATACGACGGCCGTGGCGGTGGCGGCGGCGCTCCACGCGGACCTGTGCGAGATTTATACCGATGTGGACGGCGTCTACACCACCGACCCGAACATCACGGGAAAAGCGCGGCGCCTCGACCGCATATCTTATGAAGAGATGCTCGAGATGGCGAGTCTCGGGGCCAAGGTGCTGCAGATACGCTCGGTCGAGCTTGCCAGGAAATATAGAGTCCCCCTTCTGGTGAAGTCGTCTTTCGTCGAAGGCAAGGGGACGCTCGTCTGTGAGGAGGTACCGACGATGGAGCAGGTAGTGGTTGCGGGTGTGACCTACAACAAGAACGAGGCGAAGATAACGGTGAGCGAGGTGCCCGACAGGCCCGGCACGGCGTCGAGGATATTCTCGCCCCTTGCGGAGGCGAACATCGTGGTCGACATGATCGTCCAGAATGTGAGCCACAAGGGGTATACCGATATGACCTTCACCACGGCGAAGGCGGACGCCAAAAAGGCATATAAGCTGATGGAGAAGGTGGCGGGCGAGTTAGGCGCGCGGCTGGTGGCTGTCGATGAAGATATCGCGAAGGTGTCCATCGTGGGCTCCGGCATGAGGTCCCATTCGGGTATCGCCACAAAGATGTTCTCCATCCTTGCGAACGAAGGCATCAACCTCGAGATGATAAGCACCTCCGAGATCAAGATATCCTGCGTCATCAAGGAGAAATACGGCGAGCTGGCGGTCAGGGCCCTGCACACGGCCTTCGGCCTTGACGCGGACGAGGTCGTGGAAGAGCAGTGAGGATCGATTTTTACGATACGACCCTGCGGGACGGCGCGCAGTCGGAAGACATCGCGTTCTCCGTGAACGACAAGATCAGGGTGACCGAAAAGCTCGATGAGTTCGGGATGGATTTCATAGAGGGCGGCTGGCCCGGATCGAACCCGAGAGACCTCGAGTATTTCGAAGAGGTGAAAAAGTGCCGCCTCACCCATGCCCGGATCGTGGCGTTCTCGAGCACCATAAAGGCGGGCGCCCTGTCCGACCCGGAGGGGGACGAGATCATGCGGCCCCTGCTGCTGGCGGATACGGAGTGTGTCGCCATCGTGGGCAAGAGCTGGGACCTGCACGTGAGGGACGCCCTGAGGGTCGGCCTCGATACGAACCTGAAGATGATCGAGCGGACAATACGCTTCCTGAAAGAACGCGGCAGGACCGTCTTCTTCGACGCCGAGCATTTCTTCGACGGGTACAGGGGCAACAGGGAGTATGCGGTAAAAGTCGTACGGGTCGCGGCCGACGCGGGGGCCGACGTGGTCGTGCTTTGCGATACGAACGGGGGCAGCATGCCTTTCGAGATAGAGGACCTGGTGGGTGAGGTGGCTCGGTCGGTCCCGGTCAGCCTCGGCATCCATTGTCATAACGACACGGAGAACGCGGTCGCCAACAGCCTGATGGCGGTGAGGGCCGGATGCGTCCACGTGCAGGGCACGACCAACGGGTACGGCGAGCGGTGCGGCAACGCCAACCTGTGCTCCGTCATCCCGGACCTCATCCTGAAGATGGGCTGCGAGGGCATGGACCGGACGAAGCTGCAGGCCCTGAGGGGCCTTTCCGTTTTTGTCGATGAAGTAGCCAACCTGATACCAAACAAGAACCGTCCCTACGTGGGAAGCGCGGCCTTTGCCCACAAAGGGGGCATACACGCGAGTGCGGTGCGGAAAAACCCGGCCACCTACGAGCATATCGACCCGCCGCTGGTCGGCAACAGCCAACGGTTCCTCGTGTCCGACCTTTCCGGTGAGAGCACCATCCTCCTCAAGGCAAGGCAATTCGGCATCGACATGGAAAACGACAAAAAGGCGGTGAGGGAAGTCCTGCGCCGGGTCAAGGAGATGGAGCACGGAGGCTACAAGTTCGAGGGCGCCGAGGCGTCCCTGGAGCTTCTCATGAAGCGGGCCCTGGGCGTGCACAAGAAATATTTCGAGCTGATCGGCTTCCGCGTGGTCGCGGAGAAGCAGGAGAAGAGCCTTGCCCCTTCGGAGGCGACCATCATGGTGAAGGTGGGCGACAGGATCGAGCACACGGCGGCTTTCGGCAACGGCCCGGTCAACGCCCTCGACGGGGCGCTCCGCAAGGCGCTCCACACGTTTTATCCCGTGCTCCGTTCCATGACCCTCGTCGACTATAAGGTAAGGGCCCTCTCGACGAGGGAAGGCACGGGGACTATAATAAGGGTGCTTATCGAGTCGAGCGACGGGGTCCGGACCTGGGAGACGGTGGGCGTCTCCGAGAATATCATCGAGGCAAGCTGGCAGGCCCTCGTCGACAGCATCGACTACAAGCTGCTTCTGGAAGAGGAAAAGCATGAAACGTCTCCTCAATATCCGTGACGCCACAAAGGAATTGAACATCCTCCGGTCCCTGGACAGCTACACAAAGCCCTTTGAGCTTCTCGGGGCGTACCGGCTCATCGATGACGGCCACCGCCCGGAGGCGACGGTGAGCATCAAGGCCGACCACGGCGAGATGCACGAAGCCGCAACGGGGGTTGGCCCCGTGGATGCCCTTGCCAACGTGCTGAAGAAGTCGCTGGCCTCCATTTTTCCCTGCATCCGGGCGATAAAGGTCGTCGACTTCTCTTCGAGGATCCACGACACCAAGGCCGGGACATCCGCCACGGTGGAGGTATCGATCATCTTTACCGACGGGACGGAGATCTGGAGCGTCGCGGCCACATCCGACAACATCAATAAGGCCTCTTTTCTGGCCCTCATCGACGGGTTCGAGTATGCCATATGGCTGCAAACGCCGGACGATCGACGCCTGTCTGATTGAGAGGTCGCGGCCAATTCCTTTTTTTAGACATTAAACGCCGCCTTTGTTAGTGACGAGCGGTTGACTCTCGCTTTCATGATTGGGAGACGCCATGGAACAAAAGGCATGGGACGTGATCGTGATAGGCAGCGGCCCGGGAGGCTCTGTTGCCGCAAAGGTATGCGCGGCCGCGGGGCTGGAGACCCTCTGTCTGGAAAAGAAGAGGCTCCCCAGGGACAAGGTATGCACGGGCATGGTAATGGGCCTCTGGGCAAAAAACCTGATAAAGGAGCACTTTGGCGATATACCGGCGGAAGTCCTGGGCGATCCCGGCCGCTACACGGGCGTCACCCTCCACGTGGGTCCGGAGAGCGTCACGGAAATATCAAGCCCTTTCCCCGTTGCGTGGAGGAAGAACCTGGACTACTGGATGTCCCGGAATGCCGTGGCCGCGGGCGCGCGGTGTGTCGATGGGGCGAGGGCGGCTGCTATCACCCGTCATAAAGGGGGCTACGAAATCGAGATCGCAAGAGAGAACAAGGAGAGAGAGAAGCTCTCCGCGAGGTGCGTCATCGGTGCGGACGGCGCGCTTTCCATGGTCAGGAAATTCATCAGGCCCGATCTGAAAGTCCGGTGTAGACCCGCCTACCGTGAGTGCTATCGGGAGGATCTCTCGATTTCGAAGGACAGGTTCCATTGGTTTTTTCCCTTTGCCTCTCCGTCCCCCAGATTCTACGTCTCTTACAAGGGAGGGTTCTTGCTTATCGAGGGGGGCAATATACGACGGTTGAAGGAGAACATAAAGGAGATCCTGCGGGGCTTCGGCTTCCCCCCCGACGCGAGACCGCTGTGGCGGGACGGCTGCATGGTGGCCGACCTGTACGATGCGCTCCTGGGGGGCTCTTTCCTCCCTGCCAGGGAGAATGTTCTGCTGGTGGGGGATGCCGCGGGCATGCTCTTGCCCTTCACGCAAGAGGGGATCGGGTCTGCCCTGAAAAGCGGGGTTTTGGCGGCAGAGTCCGTGATAGAGGCCATTCGGGGCGGAGGCACGGCGGAAGAGCGCTATCTGAAGAAGGCGCGGGCGGTTACCGGGGTGCTGAAGGGGCTGCGCAGCCTCGATGTGGGGATGCGGGACATAGCGAAAGGGGGACCGGCTGCGCTTTCCGAAGCCGTGGGGGCATATATTGCGCGGACGTTGAAAGAAAACTTTGATGAGCTTTAGCCCGGGGGACGGAAACCTCGGGGGTTTGACAACATTCCGGGGCGGGATTATATTACGAGTGTCTTTTTTGGAGACTAAAAACCCTGGAGGAGCGTTATGGCGAACAAGGTAATCGGAATCGATCTCGGAACCACATTTTCCGTGGTCGCCGTGATGGAGGGCGGGGAGCCGAAGGTCATCATTAACGAAGAGGGCAGCCGGCTCACCCCGAGCGTGGTAGCTTTTACAAAAGAAGGGGAAATCCTTGTCGGTCAGGTCGCGAGACGGCAGGCAATCACGAACCCTGAAAATACGATCTTTTCGATAAAAAGATTCATGGGACGACGGTATAGCGAGGTGGAGGGCGAGCTGTCGCGCATACCGTATAAACTGGTGAGCGATGCAAACGACGTGGCGAGGGTGGAGGTAAGGGGAAAGAGCTATACGCCGCAGGAGATCTCCGCCTTCATACTCCAGAAACTGAAGAAATCCGCGGAAAACTATCTGGGGCAGCCCGTGGAAGACGCGGTTATTACCGTGCCCGCCTATTTTAACGATTCTCAGAGGCAGGCAACGAAGGACGCGGGAAGGATCGCCGGACTCAACGTGCTTCGCATCATCAACGAGCCGACCGCATCGGCCCTTGCGTATGGCCTGGACAAGCAGAAGAACGAGACGATCGCCGTCTATGACTTCGGCGGGGGCACCTTCGACATCTCGATCCTGGAAGTGGGCGACAACGTAGTCGAGGTGAAATCGACGAACGGCGATACGCATCTCGGCGGTGACGACATAGACCAGAGGGTAATGGACTGGATCGTGGATGAGTTCAGAAAGGAGCAGGGCATCGACCTTTCCCGCGACAAGATGGCCCTGCAAAGGCTGAAGGAAGCGGCGGAGCGCGCGAAGATCGAGCTCTCCGCGACCATGGAGACGGAGATCAACCTGCCCTTTATTACCGCGGACCAGACGGGCCCCAAGCACCTCAATATGAAGCTCACGAGGGCCAAGCTCGAACAGATATCGGATGACCTCTTCCAGAGGACCATGGAGCCCTGCAGGAAGGCGCTCGCCGACGCAAAGATGAAGGCGTCGGACGTGCACGAGGTCGTCCTCGTCGGCGGCTCCACCCGCATACCGAAGGTGCAGGAGATGGTGAAGCAGTACTTCGGCAGGGAGCCGCACAAGGGTGTCAATCCCGACGAGGTGGTGGCGCTGGGCGCGGCCGTGCAGGCAGGCGTCCTGGCAGGCGAGGTCAAGGACGTGCTTCTCCTCGACGTGACGCCTCTGTCGCTGGGCATCGAGACCCTCGGCGGCGTGATGACGAAGATTATCGAGAGGAACACCACCATTCCTACCCGGAAAAGCCAGGTGTTCACGACCGCGGAGGACAACCAGACGACGGTCGAGATACATGTGCTTCAGGGCGAGCGTGAGATGGCGGCGGCCAACAGGACTCTCGGAAAATTCCACCTGGTCGGCCTTCCCGCCGCGCCGAGGGGCATGCCCCAGGTCGAGGTGACCTTCGATATCGACGCGAACGGCATTCTCCACGTGTCGGCCAAAGACCTGGCGACCGGCAAGGAGCAGAATATCACCATCACGGCATCGACGGGCATGAGCGAGGCGGACATCCAGAAGATGGTCAAGGATGCCGAGACTGCACGCGGAAGAGGATAAGAGAAAGAAAGAAGAGGTCGACCTGCGCAATCAGCTCGACAACCTCATTTACGGGACGGAAAAGACCCTCAACGAGAGCAGGGACAAGATCGGCGCCGAAGAAGCGAAAGTCGGTGGAGGACGCGCTCAACTCGGCAAAGGATGCCGTAAAGAGTGGAGACGTGAACAGCCATGAGACCTGCCATGGATCAGGTGACGAAGGCTTCCCATAAGCTTGCGGAGGTGCTCTATAAGCAGACTGCCTCGCAGCAGCAGCAAGGGCAGGCAGGCGGAGCCCGGACCGCAGGCGGAGGCTCACTCTCAGCAGGGCGGCCGCGGCAATGACGACGTGGTTGACGTTGAGTTCGAAGACGTCAAAAAGTAGGGAGGAATTCAATGGTTATTGGTTATAAGAACGATAAGACCGTGAAGGATAAGCTCTTCATTCCCGCGGAGGTGCCCGTGCTTCCGTTGAGGGGCACGGTGGCTTATCCTGATCTGATCGTGCCTTTGGTAGTGGGCAGGGAGCGGTCTATCCGGTTGATCGACGAGGCAATGGGCCGGGACAGGCTTATCGCTATCCTTACCCAGAAAAACCCGGACATTGAAGATCCCGAGCTGGAGGATCTTTATACGATAGGCACGGTCGCCACCATCATGAAGATGGTAAAGATGGTGGACGGGAGCCAGAGGATCGTGGTCCAGGGGCTCGCCCGGTTCAAGCTGGTCGAATTTACCCAGAGGGAACCCCATTTCAGGGCCCGTATCCTTCCCATCTTCGAAGAGTACCAGAAGGATATAGAGATCGACGCGATGTACATCAACCTGAAGAATCTCTATAAAAAGGCGGTGGAGATAGCGCCGTATCTTTCGTCGGAGCTTTCCCAGATCGCGACAAAGATAGAGAATCCCGGGAACCTCGCGGACCTTGTCGCTTCAACGGTCAATATCAGCGTTGCCGAGAGGCAGGAGGTGCTGGAGAAGATCGATTTGAAGGAGAGGCTCAAGAAGGTGACCGTCATGCTCAACCGCGAGCTTGAAACCCTCGAGCTCTCCAGCAAGATACAGTCCCACATCAAAGAGGGCATCGATAAGACCCAGAGGGAATACTACCTGAGGGAGCAGCTCAAGGCGATCCAGAAAGAGCTTGGCGAGACCGACGAACGGTATACGGAGATAGACGAGCTTCGGCGGAAGATGGTAGAGGCGAACATGCCGCCCGACGTGCAGAAGGTGACGGAGAAGGAGCTCGACAGACTATCGAAGATGAGCAGCATGTCTGCCGAGTACACGGTGGCAAGGACCTACCTCGACTGGCTCGTGGATCTGCCGTGGTCTTACTCTACGGAAGACAATCTCATTATCAAGGACGCGAGGAGGATCCTCAACGAAGACCACTACGACCTTGAGAAAGTGAAGAAGAGGATACTCGAATACCTGGCGGTCAGGAAGTTGAAGACCGATATGAGGGGGCCCATACTCTGCTTTGTCGGGCCGCCCGGAGTGGGGAAGACGTCCCTGGGCAAGTCGATCGCCCGGGCACTGGGAAGGAAGTTCATGAGGATATCCCTCGGGGGCATCCGCGACGAGGCCGAGATCAGGGGCCACCGCAGGACATACGTGGGCGCCCTGCCCGGCAGGGTGATCCAGGGGATAAAAAAGGCAGGGTCGAACAACCCCGTCTTCATGCTCGACGAAGTCGACAAGATCGGCATGGACTTCAGGGGCGATCCGTCGAGCGCCCTCCTGGAGGTCCTCGACCCGGAACAGAACTGGTCCTTCAGCGACCACTACCTGGAAGTGCCTTTTGACCTGTCGAAGGTGATGTTTATTGCCACGGCGAATATCCTCGACCCCATACCGCCCGCCCTGAAAGACAGGATGGAGGTGCTGGAGCTGCCCGGCTACACGGAAGAAGAGAAGATCATGATCGCCAGGGAGTTTCTCATTCCGAAGGAGCTTGGCGAGCACGGGCTCACGGCCGACCTCGTCGAATTCGAGGAAGAGGCGCTCCAGATAATCGTCCGCTCCTACACGAGGGAGGCCGGGGTGACGGAACCTGGAGCGTGAGATTGCGGCAGTGTGCAGGGCCATAGCGCAGGAGGTTGCGGAAGGGAAGACGGAGAAAACGGTGGTCAGGGGCGAAGACGTCCGCAGGTACCTCGGGCCTATAAAGCACTACTCGGAAGTGGCGGAAAGGACGAAGTACGCCGGCGTCGCCACGGGCCTCGCCTGGACCCCCACGGGCGGAGATATCATTTTCATCGAGGCGACGAAGATGAAGGGCAAGGGGAACCCGCCGCTTTTGACCGGACAGCTCGGCGACGTGATGAAAGAATCCGCCCAGGCTGCGTGGAGCTACATAAGGAGCAAGGCGCAGGATTTCAATATACCCGACGAGGTCTTCGAGAAGCAGGACGTCCATGTGCACGTGCCGGCCGGGGCCATCCCCAAGGACGGGCCGTCCGCGGGCATCACCATGCTCGTCGCCCTCGTGTCTCTGCTCACCGACCGGCCCGTGAGGAACGACGTGGCAATGACGGGTGAGATTACGCTGCGCGGACTGGTGCTGCCCATCGGCGGCGTCAAAGAGAAGGTGCTCGCGGCCCGCAGGGCGGGCATCACGAACGTGATCCTGCCCAAAATGAACGAGAAAGACCTGGAAGAAGTGCCGGAGAGCATAAAGGAGAACATGCACTTCAAGTTCATCGAGCGGGTGGACGAGGCAATCGACGCCTGTATGGGCCTCACCAGCTTGGCGGACTTTTGCGTCCTGAAGGAGAGCACAGGGCCGGCGGCTGAGGCGCGCCCTTAAAGAAAAGAATAGGTCCTATACGTCTTATAGGACCTATTCTTTTTGCAAAAATGCGTGAAGGGGCGAGCGCTACGCGTCCGGCCGGTCGCCCCGCATCACCAGGTCCAGCACCGAGCACAACTCCTCGATCTTATAGGGTTTTACCACGCATCCCTGAAAGCCGTGTTCCCTGAAGTCGCGAAGCACGGAATCGTTGGAATAGCCGCTTGAAATAACTGCCCTGACCGCCGGGTCTATGCGTTGAAGCTCCTTGATCAGCTCCTTTCCCCCCATGCCGTCGGGTATGGTGAGGTCGGCGATCACCACGTCGAAGGGTAGGCCGGCGGATGCGGCCTCCCGGTACTGCTCGATCGCCTCGAGACCGTCACCCGCAAACCTGACATGGTATCCCAGATGCATGAGCATCTCGACCATCACGTCCCGCACGCCCCGGTCATCGTCCATAAACAGGAGCCTGCCCTTCCTCCCTTCACCGTCACCGGTTGGCGGGACCGGGCTGATCGCTGCCTCGGCGGCTTGTTGCAGAGACCCTTCCTGGTCCGCGGCAGGCAGATAAATCCGGAACAGACTCCCCCTTCCGGCCTCGGATTCAACCGTGATCGAGCCGCCGTGGTCCTTGACGATGGAATAGCAGATACTCAGGCCGAGGCCGGTGCCTTTTTCGTGCCCCAGCTCTTTTTTCGTGAAGTAGGGATCGAATATGCGCTGGAGGTCGGGCCCCGCTATCCCGGGCCCCTCGTCCCGCAGAGATATGCGCACGTAGGCTCCCGGCTTCAGCGCGAGTGGATTGGCCGGGCCGAGCGTCATGTTCTCCGCTCCGACCTCGAGCACGCCTTCGTTGCCCATGGCCTCGTCCGCGTTCTTGACGATCTTCTGTATGACCTGGCGCATCTGCCCTTCATCCACCGTGAGAAGAGGGAGGTCTTCGGGGAACGAAAAAGAGACCTTCACGTCCGATCCGTTCAGGCAGGACCTGACCGAATCCTCTATCAGCTCCGCCGCTGCCATTGTGCGCCGCAGCGGCTCGCCGCCCCGCGCGAAGGCGAGCAGTTGATAGGTAAGTTCTTTTCCCCGCATGCAGGCCTTCTCGGCCTCGACGAGCCGGTCGGACACCTTGCCTTCCTCTTCCTTGAGGAACATCTTTCCAAAGGAGATATTGCCGAGGACGACCGCGAGAAGGTTGTTGAAGTCGTGGGCGATCCCTCCGGCGAGGACGCCCAGGGATTCGAGCTTGCGCGCTTGCAGCAGCTCTTCCTCCATTCGCTTTTCCACGGTAATATCACGGAAGACGATGACGGTCCCCAGGGTGCCTCCCCCTTTGTCCAGAATAGGCGACCTCGTCTCCGCGATGGTCCTCGCCGTGCCGTCCCTCGCGAGAAGGAGTTTCTGGCTCAAGCCGGGTTCCGGCGCTTGCTGCCCGGCGACGGACACGTCGCCGGTATTCCCCTGATTGCCGGGCGCTTCAGTCACGACGCGAAAGACCTGCGAAAGATGTTGCCCCACGGCCTGGTCCTGAAGCCAACCGGTCAACCTCTCCGCCCCGTTATTGATGAGGACGATCCGCCCTTCGCTGTCGGCCGTAATGACGCCGTCGCCGATGGAGCGCAGGGTGACGCTGAGACGCTCTTTCTCGGCGGCGAGCGCCTCTTCCGTCCGCTCGCGGTCCGCAATTTCCCGCCGAAGCTCGCCGTTGGCCTGCTGCAGCTTTGCCTCGCTCGCCTCTAAGAGCTGCTTTGAGACCGTGGTTGCCGAGAGCGTATCTACCATCCTGTTGAAATCGTCGATGAGCGTCGCCACCTCACCCGACCCGGACGGCTTTACCGGGGTCGAGAAATCGCCCAGGTTGACCCTCGCCGTCGCCTCCCTGAGCCGGCTCACTGCCCTTGACAGGTAGATCCCCATGACAAAAAAGGCGATGAGCGAGACGGCGAGTATGCCGACCCCCATCGAGAGCAGCCCCGTGTGCCTGAACGATTCTATCACGCCCTTCGATGCCTTGATCAGAAATTGCTTCGTCTCGTTGTGATTGGCCTCAGCCTGCTTTACCGGGGTCAGGAAGTCATCCACGTTGATGGTGGCGGCAACGCTCAGCCGGGCATGGTCGGCCGTCGTGTTGTGAAGGGGGATGATATAGATGAACCTCTTCATGATGTTCCCGTCCCCGGCCTTCAACTGGTAATATCCGTAAGCCGTCTCCGGTCCCTTCTGACTTCTCTCCACTATATTCTGCAGCTCCGGCAGATGACGAAAGACCGTCGGGAGGTTCTTGTTCTCCAGGCGCAGGTCCCGGTGCAGGCGGACGATGGCGGTATCCGAGTCGAACACGAAGGTATAACCCGTCCGGCCCACGGTCTGGATCGCCACTTCTCTGAATTTCTCGTCCCTCTGAAGATCTCTTACGGTCATCCATGGTACTGTTTGAATGACCATATCGAGCTGCAGGGCGATGCCGTTCACCTGGCTGTGAACGGACGCCTCGCCCAGTTCCCGCAGCATGACCTCGCTCCGGGCCATGTCCCGTTCGTACCCTTTCTCGATGATCCTCGTGATCTCCTTCTCGATGCGGTCGCCGTAGATATCGATGAGGACGACGAAAATGATGACCGGAATAAGGCCCGCGATGAGCGTGACGAGGAAGAGGCGCGTGCTGAATCTTTTTGGAAAAACACGTGAGAGTCGTCGCATGATGTCTTCACCACCTCTCGAACGTGCAAAGACCCGAGAGCTTGCAGTATAGATACCATACTTGACGCAGTATGTGAATTATTTTTACACCCCTGAAGCACAAAGACCGGAAAGGGCGCGCGAGTAGTGGCGGCATAAAAGACGCGGCAGCCCCGGTTACATCGTTTCGGAAAGGGGCAGCGCAACATTTTTTTCGCGTGGTTCTTGTAAGAATTGCATTATATTCTTGACCGGATGCCAAATATGTGCAAAAACATAACGGGCGGTCCTAAAAGGGGCGGTGCACATGCCTCGCAGACGCTGCTGCTGTAGTTTTCGGCGTGGTGTTGAAAGACTGGGTGCAAGTCAAACTCGAGGCTGGAATATGGACGATTACGGCAGGACGAAAGTGGAACTCATCGATGAGCTGGTTCGTGCGCGCCAAAAGATCGCCGCCATGGAGCATCAGGCGGCACGGCCCGTCCAGGGGTCGGACGTGCCTGCGGGAAACGGGTATGCAAAAACCATGCGGACCCTCCGTGAATATGAAAGCAAGTTCAGGTGCCTCACAGAGCAGTCTTTGGTGGGCGTCTTTCTGATCCGGGACGGCTTCTTTACGTACGTGAACTGCGAGATGGCCGATATATTCGGCTATGCCATCGATGAGATTGTGGAGAGGAAAAGGCCCGCGGACCTGGGTTTTCCGGAGGACTGCTGTCCGGTCGGAGAGGAGGCGGACATTCGGCTGCCGGGAGAGGCCGGCTCGATGCAGTATGAGTTTCGGGGGAAGAGAAAGGATGGGCAGGCCGTCTACGTCGAGGTGTACGCCACGCCGACGAAGGACCAGGGCGCTCCCGCCGTCCTTGGGCTCCTCCTCGATAAGACCGATCAGAAAAAACTTGGGGCGCAGCTCGTCCGGTCGGAGAGGATAAAGGCCATAGGAACGCTGGCAGGAGGGATTGCCCACGATTTCAACAATCTCCTCATGGGCATACAGGGCCATGCGTCTCTCCTCCTCCACCGGCTGGACCCCGCCGACCCTATATACGGCAAGCTGAAGGGGATCGAAGAGCTGGTGAAAAGCGCATCCGACCTGACGAAGAAGCTCCTCGGGTTTGCGAGCGGCGCCACGTACGAGATCCGGACGCTGGACGTGAACGCGATTATCAGAAAGACTTCGGAGATCTTCGGCCGCACCAGAAAGGAGATCGTCATCAAATCACGCTACGAGGAGCACCTGGCTGCCGTGGACGCGGACAGCGGGCAGATCGAGCAGATGCTCCTCAACCTTTACCTGAACGCGTCGCAGGCCATGCCCGGAGGCGGGACGCTCTCTCTCACGACGGAAAACGTGACCCTCGACAAGAGATTTGTGCGGCCTTACTCGTTGAAAGCGGGAAGGTACGTGAAGATCTCCGTGGAGGATACGGGCGAGGGCATGGATGAAAAGACCAAAGAGAGGATATTCGAGCCCTTTTTTACCACGAGGAAGGCGGGCAGGGGCACAGGTCTGGGGCTGGCTTCCGTCTACAACGTAGTCAAGGGGCACGACGGGCTTATTACCGTCTACAGCGAAAAAGGACGGGGGACCGTCTTTTGCATCTATCTGCCCGCATCGAAAAGGGCGGCGGAAAAGGTGGGCGATGTGCCAACAGTGCCCCGGCCGGTGGAAAAGGGCGCGGAGACGATCCTCCTCGTGGACGATGAAGAGGCCGTCACCTCGGTAAGCAAGGATATGCTGGAGGTCCTCGGATATTCCGTGCTGATCGCGAGGAGCGGGCAGGAAGCCATCGACATTTACGAAAAGCATCGTGACGCCATTGACCTCGTTATCCTTGACGTCGTCATGCCCGACATGGGCGGCGAAGAAACACTGGCGCGACTCAGAGGCATCAAGCCGTCGGTAGTGGTCGCGCTTTCGAGCGGCTACAGCCTTGACCGGCAGGTGACAAAGATCATGCAGCAGGGGTGCAAGAGCTTCATACAGAAGCCTTTCACTATTAACGTGCTGTCGCAGAAGCTACGAGAGGCCCTGGACTCCTAGGGCGAGGGGCGCGGTCTGCGTCTGAGGCGCGCAACCATTGGGGGCTGCGTCGCCCCCCTCCGCCGGCAAAGCCGTCGGAGCCACCCCCTTCATAAAAAGGATGAACCGGAAACGTGAAAAGACAGGCGTTGCGCGGCGGTCCGCGACGCTCCGACGTTTGCGACCCAGCAAGGCAATATGGATCGGGTGCCTCGCCTATGTACGCCTCCGCGTCTCGAACCTTGCGCGCCACCAAATCTGCATCCTCATACTTGCCGCTGAGAGGCTGTGAAAAAGCTATAGAAAACGGGCGTTAGCGGTGTTGCACCACCCACCTGATGATTTCTTCTACCATGGCGGGGATCGTCGCCTTCGACGGCATGATCGCTGCCTTCAGGCCCTTTTTTTCCACCGCGCTTCTTGTGACCGGGCCGATCACCGCGATGGTCACGTCTTTAAGGAACGGCAGATCGCTCCTCTCCCAACATATCGAAGAAATTGTTGAAGGCGCCTCCGCTCGTGAAGGTGGCGAGGGAGATGCGGCCTTCGGACATGAACCGCTGCAGTCGTTTTCCGTGTTTTTCCGGCTTCACCGCGCGATAGATCGTGGGCGTGTCGATTCGCCCTCCGAGCTGCCGCACCCTTTCCGGAAAGAGGTCCCGGCTGCGGGCCGCCCTCGGCAGCAGCAGGCTGAGCCCGGTCAGGTCGCTCTTCGTGCCGAAGCGCGCTAAAAACGCATCGGTCAGTCCCTCGGCGCTGAATTCATCGGGGACCAGATCGACCCTCACCCCGAGGCGCGTGATCGCCTGCGCGGTCTTGGACCCGATGGCGCAGATGTTCATGCCTTTCAGGTCCCTCAGGTCCAGGCCGCTTTGCACGAGCCTCTCCATGAAGTACTGATAAGCGTTTGCGCTCGTGATGACGAGCCAGTTATACGTGTGAAGCCGGTCGATCGCGCGGTCGGCCTCGTCAAAGCTTTCGGGCGGCATGATCCGCACGGTGGGGAACTCGAAGACCTCCGCCCCAAGCTCCTCGAGCGGCTCGTAGTCGAGCGTGTACTCCCTGGTGATCAATACCCTGTGGCCGAAAAGCGGTTTTTCCTCGTACCATTTGAGGGTGTCTCGCAGCATGACCGTCTTTCCCACCACCATAATTGCGGGGGGATGGATATTGCCGTCCCTGGCGGCCTGCGCGATCTCCCGGAGCGGCGCGACTACCGTCCGCTGCTCCGGTCTCGTGCCCCAGCGGATGAGGGCGGCCGGCGTCGCGGGGGACAGCCCGTGCTCGATCAATTTGCGGGTAATGGCTTCTATGTTCTTTACCCCCATGAGAAAGACCAGGGTATCGCAGCCTTTGGCGAGGCCGGACCAGTACGTGCCGCTTTCGAGCTTCGAATCTGCCTCGCTTCCCGTGATGACCGCAAAGGAAGAGGCGTAGCGCCGGTGGGTCAAAGGGATGCCGGCATAGGCGGGGACCGCTACGGCCGAGCTGACGCCCGGCACCACCTCGAAGCGTATACCTGCGTGTGAGAGCAGCTCCGCCTCCTCGCCCCCCCTGCCGAAGACAAACGGGTCGCCCCCTTTCAATCTGCAGATGACCTTGCCGGCCCTGGCCCGCTCGACGAGGACCCGGTTTATCTCGTCCTGCGACATCTCATGGTGTCCTCCCCTCTTTCCGGCATAGACAAACTCGGCGTCGTCTCTCGCGTAATTGAGGATTTGGGGGTTGATGTGGAAATCGTAGACGATCAGGTCTGCTTTTTGAAGGCACCGCAGCCCTTTCAGGGTGAGGAGCCCGGCGTCTCCCGGACCCGCTCCCACAAGATAAACTTTTCCTTCTTTCATAGAGGCCCCATGCCAAATGTATCATAAGAGACCGCGGGTTGCAATTACCGGCGAGCGCGCAAAAGAATAGGCCCTATAGGACTTATTATTTCCCATTGCGAGCCCGAAAAAAGAGATTGTGAGGCAAAAAAAGCGGAGACGGCTTCTAAGCAGTTTTGAGCGGGGACAACCCGCAAGCGGGCGCCCCGATCAGCTTTGCTGGTGGAGGGGGCGCTGAACCCCGACCTAGTGAAGCCGCCCTGCGCATTCTAGGTAAACAGGTACTTGCTCGTCCTCTCCAGCATGGCCGTGCCCTTCACCTCTGTTTCGAAGAGGGGGGCGATCGCCCTCACCTTGTCCCCGAAGATGCTCCATATTTCCGCCATGTGCTCGTCCTGCATGGCTATCCTGTTCCGCACGAACTCGACCGTGTTGTCATGTACCTGGTCTTTCTGTATCACGCCGTTGACGATCACGCCGCCCACGGGTATGCCGAATTCATAGAACCAGTTGATGAACCTGGTGATCACCGCGATGGGCAGACTCTCCGGGAGGGTCACGAAAAAGAAGGCGGTGAGCGCTTCGTCCGTGAGGAGCTTCTGGGCGGATGCCATCCGGTCCTTGAAGCTGAGCAGGTAATCCATCAGGGGGTCTTTTTCGGACTTTCTTCGTAAAGGAGAGCACTTCCCGCAGCGACTTCGCCTCTTCCCTGCTCTTCAGCATTTTTTCCACCCAGAGGGAGTAGACCTTCGACATGCCGAGAAGCCGCCGCGCATTGGCGGTCGGGGCGGTGTCGAACACGTAGAAATCGTACTCGTCCTTGAAGATGATGTCCATCATGTTCTCGAACATGGCCGATTCTTCGAAAGCCGGGTTCATGGTGGCCGACTCGATAAAATCCTCGGCCTTCGTCGTGATATCGGCGAATTTGAGGAACCAGTTTATCTTCTCCCTGATCTCCTGTTTCGACCGTTCTATGGTGTCCCGCGTATCGATCTCAAACGCATGGCACCGGTCCTCGTTGCAGACGACCACGGGCTTGCCGAATACATCCTGTCCGAAGAGGTTCGACAGGCTGTGCACGGGGTTGGTCGAGGCAAGGAGGGTCCTCTTCCCCTTTTTCGCCGACCAGAGGGCGGCGGCGCCCGCCATCACGGTCTTGCCCACGCCGCCTTTTCCTCCGAAGTAGATATACTTGAGCTTGGGATGGTCCTCTATATATTTGCTCATGCTCAGCGTGATGCTGTTGGTTATGCTGATGGTATCCACGTTTCGACCTCCTCTTGCAATTACTGGGGTTCAGCACCCCCTCCTCGGCGGAGCCTCCGAGCCTCCCCGCTCAGCCTCGCTCCGCTCGTCACATCCCCGTCCTTTCAGAACATGGTTGCGGCAAGTTTCTCGATCATCGCGAGACCCGTCACGTCCCTCTCCATTTCGGGCACGGACGCCAGTATCTGCCCGGCGAACGTCTCGTTGATCACCTTGAGGTAGTGCTCCTGCATGGTGAGCCTGTTCTTCAGGTACTCGGGGATATCCTGGTCTTTCAACGAGTCGGAGAGCACCCGGTTGATGATGTAGCCGCTCAAGGGGACGTCGAACTTCTTGAAAAGCTCGGCCGCCTTGAGCGTATCGGAGATTATCATCTGCTCCGCGGTGATCACGAAGAAGAAGGCCGTCTTCTCCTTGTCCGTGAGGATGCTGGAGGACTTGTTGATGCGTTCTTTTATGTAGAGCAGCTCGTTGAGTATCGCATCCTCGTCCATCTCCTTCTCGCGGCGCATGACGGCGGCGACCTGGTCGTACTCCCGCATCTGCTCCCGAAGTCCGGTGATCTTGCCTATCCATGCATCGTACACGGAGGCCATGCTCAGATAATAGAGGGCGTGGCCGAGGGGCACGAGGTCGTAGATGTAATAATCGTAATCGCCCTTGACGACGATATCGACCACTTCATCGAAGATCGCGCTCTCCTCCATCGCCGGCTCCGCGGCAGCGGCCTGGATGTAGCTCTCTATCTCCTCGGGGATCGCCTCCATGCCGTACATGTCGAGGATCTTCTGCCGTATCTCCTGCTGGTATTCCCTTATCCTCCGGTCCGCGTCGATCTCCTGGGCATAGAGATTGGGGATGATCTCGGTCGGCCCCTTGCCGAAGATATCCTTTTTGAAAATGTCGCTCAACGAAGCCTGGGGGTCGACGGAGAAAACCAGGACCCGCTTCCCATGCTTTGCCAGGTAGTACGCGGTCGCCGCTGAAAAAGTCGTCTTTCCGAGCCCGCCTTTTCCACCGAACATTATGTACCGTCTGTCGGGATACTGTTCAAATATTTTTGCGAGAGAAATGGTACACCTCCTAAATTATCGAGGAACGAGGGACGATAGACGACGGACGGAAAGGCTGTTGCGTCCCGGTGACCCCGAAGCGTTTTTTGTCCGGGGAAGCGGTCGCCCCTCGTTCGTCAGCCTTTTACGCCAAACCGTCCGTCAGGTCTTTTTCCCTCAACATTCTCCTCTTCCAGGTGGCAATCTGGGGAACCACATAGGGCAGGAGTCTCAAAGAATAGTAGGGCGGGAGAATGGGCACGCCGAGCATATCTCCCATGGTGATCAG
The DNA here is from genome assembly GCA_963729685.1 of uncultured delta proteobacterium. Lineage (GTDB taxonomy): Bacteria > Desulfobacterota > Syntrophorhabdia > Syntrophorhabdales > WCHB1-27 > BOG-1155. The sequence goes on from CAVSOX010000015.1 coordinate 221,770, forward strand.
GATGAAAAGGTGCTCCATGCTCGCCCTTGTCTTGAGTGCGAAGCGTGCGGAATCGTGAGCGGCCACGCCATACACGAAGTCCTTCACCGCCCTGAATAGGCCGCCTTTTTTTTCATCTTCGCCCATATGTTGACGCCTCCTTAAGCCGTCTATCTACAAAATACCACATAAGGGCCGGCAAAGGGCACGGCCCTTATCACTTTCAAAAAGGCGGTCTCCCCCTTCCTTATCAAGAGAACGGGAGGGCCTTGTCACACTTTTGCGGCTGCCTTACTCGCAAGGCCCGGCCATGCTGCCCGGTACCTCCGGAATGCCTTTACCCCTTCGACCCCAAGGGCAAGCGCCGCGATGACCAGAAAGAAACCCACAAGACCCATGAGCGTGTTGCCCACAAGCGCCTCGCCTTTCACCATCCCCGTTGCCACCTTCCAAAGAAGGCTGTAAGAGGTATAGCAGAGGGCGGCTATGGTAGTCACGAACATGAAGATCATGGGGTAGAACGCCCACGCATACGATTTGCCCTCCGACATGAGCCATGCGGTGATGAGCATGAGTGCGAGCGACGCCATAAGCTGGTTGGCCCCTCCGAAAAGCACCCATAGGTACTGCCACCACCCGGTCATGATGAGGACGAGGGTCAGCAGGCCTGCAACGAAGGTGCCGATATGGGCATTCTTGAAGATGGGGCTCACGTCGCTCATCAGCTCGGCCGTGGCGATGCGCATGAACCGGAGGACGAGCTGCATGATGGTAATGGCAAGGACCACCATCATGACGCTGCCGTAGGTCTTACCGACGGCCGCGGGCAGGCCGAACACGCCGAGGAACTTGGCGACGCCCGTCGCAAAAATGACGCCCGGACCCAACTTCGCCGCCGCTCCGTATGCCGCGGGCGAGGCATAGATCGTGCCGGCTATCACCAGGGCAAACAAGGCGAGCATCATCTCCACGAACATCACGCCCGCGCCCACCGGCCGCGCATCGAGCTCGTTCTCGAGCTGGCGGGCGGTCCCCGAGCTGCTGACTATGCTGTGCCAGCCGGAGATCGCGCCGCACGCGATGGTGACGAACATGATCGGCCACACGGGACCGATCGCTGATCGAAAAAGTGGTGACGGCCGGGAGCGTAAAATTGGGGTGGAGCACGAAGACCCCTACAATCCCGAAAAAGAGCCCGAGGAAGACGATATATGACGCGACGTAGTTGATGGGCAGCGCAAACCTCCAGATGGGCAGCACCGCGGCAAAATAGCAGAAGACCACGGCGGCCAGCGCCCAGAGGAGCCTGCTGTTGGCGAGGCTTGCGCCTATGATCGAATCCGAAGGGGCCACCGTGCCCAGCGCGATGCCGATGAGGGCGATGACGACGCAGACGACGGTGGTCAGGATAATATCCTTTTTCCAGCGGTAGATCATCTGCCCCGCCAGGACGCCGCCGATGGTGAGAAAGAGCCACGCCATGGGCGCCTGCTTCAGTCCGGTGACGGTGCTCACCACCACGTTTCCGAAGGCGCCCGCGATGAGCAGCAGATAGAAATAGAGGAATGAGAGGAGGATGATGCGCGCCCTGGGGGAGATCAGCTTGTGGCTCAAGCCCCCGAACGACGCGCCGTCGTTGCGCATCGCTATCATGGCGCTCGAATAGTCATGGACCCAGCCTATAAAGAGGGCGCCTCCCAATATCCAGATCAGCGCGGGAAGCCAGCCCCACTGGATGGCGATGATCGGGCCGATGATAGGCGCCGCCCCGGCGATCGATTTGAACTGATAGCCGAAAAGCACGTTCTTGCTTGTCGGCATAAATTCGACCCCGTCCATATACATCTTCGCGGGGGTGACCCTTTTCCCGTCGGCCTTTATGACGTGTGAATCGATATAACCGGCATACCAGCGATAACCGATAAAAAAGACGATAAAACCCAAGACAAGGACAAGTACCGCGTTCATATCTCCTCCCTCCCCGGTGCGCGTTGTAGACTTTTGCTCACGGACAAGCTCCCCTCTCCCAGCTTTTCCAGCACATGCGGCCCCACTGTGCCGAAATATTACCGAAATACAATATCATTATATGGAACTCCTTGAGACGTCAAGGAAAAAAACTTCCCGGCTTTCGCCCTGAGGGAAGGGGCGTCATTATCCATGGGCCGCAAAAGAGCATCACCGGCTTCTCGCACCGTGACGGCGGCTACCGGGCCAGACACCTCGTTACCTCTCCCACATACATCCTGTGGTAATCCTTCTGCGGGTAAAAGGCATCGATGGCGCGGTCCTTGAAATTGCCGGGGATGAGGTCCTGGAAATAGAGCTTCCTGCACTGAAAGACCAGGCGCGCCTCCTCAAAATAAATGGGTCCGTCATCCAGCACCGGGGTGAGGCCCGTCGCGGCAACCTTATCCGTGTCCCTGCCCGATTTTGTCCCGCACAGCGTGAGGGCGTCCTTGTACCTATCCTCGAAGAAACAGAGCGAGTACGCGTCCGATCGCTCGATGAAGATGTACGTGTAACGAACGGGCCGGATCACGCTGAAGCAGACGTTCTTTGCCCAGAGGACGCCGAGACCTCCCCAGGACGCGGTCATGGTGTTGAAGGACCCCGGCTCGCCGGCCGTCACCAGCATTCCGTCCTTCCCTATCAGCGTGAAAGGGTTGTCCTTTACCTCCTCCGGAGGTATCTCTTTCAGCATCGTTGTCATATCTTCCTCCTTCTCTTTGTAGCGTTAGTCTTATCTTACCCCATAATTATCGCCGAGACGACATTTTTGCGGGTTTCGGAAAGCGCATGCCCCGTACCTTTCGCCATCTTATAGTATATTTACAGGCTCGAAAAAGAGCTATCGATGCTGTGCTAAAGACCGTTCACAACCGGGAGGGACCAGCATGATGAGAAAAAGAAGCCGTTTTGCCTTCTCGGTCTTTATTCAGGCCTCCCTGATCCTCGCTCTTGGTTTGGCAGGCGGCGCCGGGGCCGTTGATTGGCGCACCCTCACGCCGTTGCCTGACGACCTGAAGATCGAGCCTCCCGGACCGGGCATCTCTCCTTCCATCGCCAGGCTGTCGGGTGCGTGGCAAGGTGGGCTGGCGATCTGCATCCCCTACCGGTCGACTACGGTGGTAGTTGAAAAGCTGAGTCTCGAAGGGGTGACGGCGGTCTATTCCTGGGGCGAATATAAGGCTGTCGCGCCGGGCTGGCTGAGGGTTATCGGCAGTGTCCAGGGAGACAGGATTGTCCTCAAGTTCGGGCAGCCCCCTCACGATTCGACAATGTATCTCGATACGCGTGACGGCAAGAGGGCATTCGCGGAGTCTGTGGGAAAGGACGGCACCTGGCGCGGTTGGCTCTACAAGAAGGAGTAAGCGAGCGGAAGAGCGGCCGTCTGCCAAAGTTCCGCCTCGTGTAGTGAGAGATCGATCCTCCTCCGGCGCCCGGCCGCCCTCCCGGCCGTGAGCAACTATTCTTTGAAATTCGAGCCCATTCCTGCTATTAATTGATAGAGAGGTCGTCCGAGCATGTCCAAAATCCTTTCTCTCTTGCTCCTCATCGCGGCCGTGACAATCGCGGGGTGTGCCAACTCCCCGCCGGCGACGGGGACGCCTTCGAAGGTTGAGATGTCGTCCGAGGCGCGGGCGGAGCTCGAACGGAAGGCTGCGGAGAGGACGAAGGAGGAAGAAGCGATCTTCGATGTTTTCAGCAGAAAAATGGACGAGTACCAGGACCTGCTGGGATTCTGCGACCGCATCTCCCCGGCCGCGGAAGACAGCGAGATCAAGGCTTCCTGCGCATCGAGGCTCAAGGCGATGAGACAGGAATTGGGCGAGCTGAGCGACCGTCTCCGGGATGGCCAATAGCGGTTCTTTGCAATAAGTAAGGCGCACGATGCCTCGATGGGGTGAGCCTTTGTTGCGAAAACCGACCAATGGACGCTATATTCTACCAGGAGGAAAAGGCGTATAACTTTTCATCTCTCGCCTCCCAACGCCGCCCGCCGGCTCACGGGCCGTCCGGACAGGCAGACGGGTCGGCCTGCCGCCGCCGGCCGCGTGCCTGCCCGGTTTGGCCTTCTGCTTTTCCTTTCCCCCTGGGTTTTTTGCTTGTTGTCATGCTCTCCCCTCCCGGATGCCCGTCCTTTGATTTATCGACTCCACCGTAGCGACGGTCCGATCGTGAGAAATGTACGGGAGGGGCGGCCGTGGGAGGAGAGGACGGCCGATTCCGGTGGTCTTGCGGGAGAGCCGGGTGGGACGGACATCCTGCGGGAATACCCCGCCCTTATGGAAGCCGTGGGCCTGAGCCCTCCGACGATGGGGAACAGGGTGACCCTGCTCATCGACGGAGAGGCGACATTCAGGGCCATGCTCAGGGCCATTCGTGAGGCAAAGGACCATATCAATTTAGAGACGTACATCTTCCACGATGATGCGATGGGGCGTCAGTTCGCGAAGCTCCTCCTGAAGAAACGGGCGGAAGGGGTGGCCGTCAACCTTATCTACGACGGTGTGGGTTGCAGAAGGACGGCGCGGTCGTTTTTCGACCGCCTTCGCCAGGGAGGGGTGAAGACGGTCGAGTTCAACCCCGTAAGCCTCTTCCGGGTCCTCGGGGGCACGTCCGTCTTCCACCGGACCCACAGGAAGCTCCTTATCGTCGACGGCGCGGTCGCCTTTACCGGCGGCATCAATATCGGGAGGGCCTATCTGAAATCCCGACGCCCCGGCGACAGGGTTTCACCTCCGGAGGCGTTCTGGCGGGACACCGATGTCATGATAGAAGGGCCGGCGGTAGCGGAGTTTCAAAAGCTGTTTTTCGCCACATGGGAAAGGCAAAACGGGCCTGCCGTCGCCGAGGCCCGCTACTTTCCGGACACGGGGCAAAAGGGTGACCATCCGGTGCAGGTGATCGGCAGCACGGGCGGCTCCATGAACCGGGCGACATATCTCATGTATATGGCTGCCATAGCCCACGCGAGAAAATCGGCGCATATTATCCAGTCATATTTCGTGCCTGACCGGGAGATGGTGGAAGCCCTCACGGACGCGGCGAAACGCGGCGTGGACGTCAGCATCATCCTCCCCGGGACTACCGATCACGGGGTCGTGAGGCAGGCGGGGAGGCGGTGCTACGGGAAGCTTCTTGGATCGGGAGTGAAAGTCTACGAGCGACAGGGGGCTATCCTCCATGGCAAGACCGCATGTGTCGACGGGGTCTGGTCGACGGTCGGCACAACGAACCTCGAGAGGTGGAGCCTTGCCCGCAATGACGAGATAAACGCCGTTGTCCTCGGACCGGAGTTCGGCGCCGTGATGGAGGAGAGCTTCGCGGATGACCTCAGCCAGTCGAGGCAAATCCTGCCGGAGGAATGGGGTGAAAGGCCGCTCCTGGAGCGAGCGAAGCAGTTCTTCGCGGGCCTGCTCGATTCGTGGCTGTGAACCCGAAAAGAGGCACTGGCGCGTTTCGTTGCTTTTCCCGCGTGACATGGTATAATGAGGCCGCTTGGGCTTTGAGAATAAGAGAGGGAGGGTGGCATGACGACCGAAGAGCTGGGCGAGCTATTCCTTGTGCATCTCTATGACCTTGCCGAGGCCGCTCCCCATCCTAATTTCTTTTTCACGATGAACGATTTCGCGTCGACGATGGGGATCAGCGACAGGGAGGGGCTTCAAAAGGCCCTGGACTTCCTGGGCGACAGGGGGCTTGTTATCAGCGCCGTCATGGATATGTGGGGCGGGATCAGCGCGGCCATCACGATGGAGGGGAGCGTTTTTGTGGAGGCGGGGGGAGAGACGGGGATCATCGGGCGCTACCGTCAGGACCCTCAGGCATTCAGGATCGGGCTGCCTGCGGAGCCTTGTCCGGCACCGGCGCCGCCAAAAGAGGCGGCGGCGGGCAGCGGTGGCACAGAGGGCGTCCGGCCCCGCATGCATGCGGTCGAGGCCATCCTCGCCGATATGGAAGAGGTGCTCGAAAAGGATGCGACGACGGCGTTTGAGGTCCGGAGGGATGGACTCGCCGACCTTGCCACGCTGAAGATCCAGATGGGGAGGAGCGTGAGGAACAGGCAGGTGATCGAGGCCGTGTTGGACAACCTCGGCGCCGTCCCGCCGATCGCCCCTCTGGTGGCCGGCTTGCGCTGCATCATCGGCGCCTACCTCGAATAAGGCCCTTTATAAAATAAACCAACCAATGTAACACGCGCAGCCATTCCCGGCTGCTCACATCGCGGCAGTCTCACATCGCGGCCTACCAAAACTACCAAGTCCGTGTTTCTTCTTGACCGGCCGGAAAGGATCGGCTATCCTGAATGTAGTTTGCATACTGTAACTGAGTTCTCATATGTAAACCCACGGGGGCACGTCTCGGGCATGGCGGTAGTGAAATCGGCGGACAGGGTGGTGAGGATACTTGAGGCAATCGCATCCGGGGACGGAGGCCTCACCCACGGCGAGCTTTCGAGGATGCTGGGGATCCCGAAGGGCAGCCTCTCCTCCCTGCTCTCCAATCTCGTCGACCGCGGTTACCTGGCCTTCGACCCGCTGGGGAAACTTTATACGCTCGGTTCGGAGATCCTCGTCCTGACGAGCCGCTATCTCAATAGCCTCGACATCGTGAGCACCGGGCGGCCCATCGTCCATAATCTCGTCCTCGAAATGAACGAGGACGCCGAGATTGCCGTACAGAGAGGGGACCGGGTCGTCTTCCTCTACAAGGAGGAATCGTCGAGGCCGGTCAAGTACTCGATTGCGCCGGGCGAGCTCGCCCCGCTCTTCGCAACGTCACCGGGAAATGCATCCTCGCCTTCATGCCGGAAGAGGAGTTTGCCGCGTATCTCGACCGGGTCACGCTCTCCCCAATAACGGAGCACAGCATCACCGACCGCGGTGTTTTGAGGCGCGAGCTCGCGCTGATACGCTCGACCGGCATCGCTTACGGGCGAGAAGAATATCAGTACGGCATCTGTGGGATTGCCGCGCCCGTGTTCAACATGCACGGTGTGCTCGCGGGCTCGATCGTGGCCACCATGCAGGCGGCCCGCTTCGACCCGGAGCACAGGTCCTTTGTCGAGCCGAAGCTGCTCAAGGCGGCCTCGTTGCTCTCCCGCCGGCTCGGCTTTGCCGGGGCGGCCTGCGGTGCCGGGCGCTCTCTCCCGTCTCCTGAGGGGCAGCGGCGGGGAAAAAGGAGGTAACGCAATGACTATACAACTCGAATCGAACTTCATGCTGCTCGGGGATAGAGACCTCCCGAGCATCGACTTCGACCGCCCTCATGTCAGCCTGGTGGAGCTGCTTGAAGAACTTTCCGGCCGTTCTTCAAACAGCCTGCAATTCCTTTCTCGCGATAGAAAGGCCCTGGACGAAGGGTGGGTGGTCGAGGTAAACGGGTCCGGCCTTGGCGAGCTGCCCCAGGGCATGGAGACGTCTTTGCGGGACGGCGACCGTGTGGCCATCAAGCTGTCGCTGCTCGGCGGCGGGTGAGGGCGCGTGAATTAGGGGATTTCAGGAAGACTTTCCAAGGAGGTAGGTGGATGAAGAATTACAAAGTGGTTGGCAAGTCCGTGGAAAGGACAGACGCGAGAGTGAAAGTGACGGGCTCCGCACGGTATGCAGGCGATCTCGTGGCGCCGGGCATGCTCCACGGCAAGATTTTGAGAAGTCCCGTGGCCCATGCAAAAATTCTCAACATCGACACCGGCAAGGCCCGCGCCTTACCCGGTGTCATGGCCGTCATCACGGGCAAGGACTTTCCGGGCATACCCTTCGGAACGAGACCCGACATAAGGGACCAGATCCCCATGCCTATTACCAAGGTCCACCATTTCGGGGAGGGCGTCGCGGCAGTCGCTGCCGTCGATGAGGATACCGCGGAAACGGCGCTTGACCTGATCGAGGTGGATTACGAGGAGCTTCCCGTTGTCCTGACCAGCCGGGATGCCCTTGCCCCCGGCGCACCTCTCGTGAATGAGTTCAAGAAGAGCAATATCGCCTATTTCACGGATTTTGCCTTCGGCGACGTGGAAAAGGGGTTCAAGGAGGCGGAATACATAAGGGAAGAGACTTTCAGCTCCCAGCGCGTCACGGTCGGTTTTATCGAGCCGCACGCCTGCCTCGCCGAAGTCGATGCCACCGGCCGGGTGCTGCTGCAAGGCTCAAAACAGAGCCCCTATATCACCTGGCGGCACATGTGCAGGGCCATGGACATCCCTCTTTCAAAGATGAGGATCGTCAACCCCTTTGTGGGCGGCGGATTCTCGGGAAAACATGATCCCTTCGACGTCGATTTCGCAGCCGTTAAGCTGGCCCAGCTCACCGGCAAGCCGGTAAGGATAGCGCTCAACTATGACGAAGTGTTGGCTGCGTACCGACAGCGGAATGCCATGGATGCAACGTTGAAGATAGGCGTCAAAAAGAACGGCGCCATTACGGCCCTGCGTGCAGAAAACATCCTCGAAGGCGGTCCCATTTCGGGCATCGGCCCTTTTAACATTTACTACTTCGGGGCGTTCCTCAATCTTCCCTACAAGATCCCCGCCATCGAGTATCACGGAAAACTCGTTTACTCCAACAGGGCTCCCTGCGGGACAGTACGGGGGCAGGAGATAGTCCTTGCCCAGTTCTGCATCGATTCCCTCCTCCACATGGTCGGCGAAGATATCGGTGTCGACCCGGTGGAAATGCGGGCAATCAACGCGATTCCGAATAACTGGAACTGCGCCAACGGCATCGTCGTCGACGTCTCGGGTCTGCCCGAATGCATAGAAAGGTCTGCCCAAAAGATAGGGTGGAAAGAATCGAGGAAAGCACGGCCATCCGGCCGGGGCATCGGCTTCAGTTGCGCGTCGCACCCCTCAGGCCCCAGGCTCGGCGGCCATTTCGGCTCCTCGGTGATGCTGAAGCTCCTTGAGGAGGGCCAGGTGATCATCACCCAGGGCGCGACGGAGATCGGACAGGGTTCGAACACCGTCTTCTGCCAGATGGCGGCAGAGGAGCTTGGCCTGCCTTTCGAAGATATCATTCAGGGTGTGAGCGATTCCGACACGACGATCTTCGATTCCGGCATGTTCGGCGACAGGGCCACCTACTGGGACGGGAACGCCACCATTGCCGCCGCCAGGGACCTGAAAAAGCAGCTTGCGGAAATAGTCGCACCCGGCCTGGGCGCAAGCCCTGAGGAGATTGAGTTTGCCGACAAGCGCGTCTTTGTGCGGGCGGAGCCGGCCAGAGGGATCGATTGGCTCCTCGCGGTACGGAAAGCTTACTACGAGAAAGGCGCACCCCTTTACGGGCGGGGCACCTGGGCCGCGCTCGACATCGACATCGTCGATTGGAAGACGGGCAAGGGAAACCTCGTTCACGGTCTCGACTTCATCGCCACGGCGGTGGAAGTGGCGGTCGACAAGGAGACGGGGAAGGTGGACCTGATCAGGGCCGTCCACGGCGACGACGCGGGCCAGCCCATCAATCCGGCCATGCTGGAGGGACAGGTAAACGGCGGCAGCGCCCACATGTCGGGCCATGCCCTCTGGGAGGAGTCGCTCTACGACGAAAAAGGTATTCCTCTCAACTATAGCTGGCGTGATTACAAGCAGCCCACCGCGATGGACGCACCGGAGTATCACGTGGAGCACATACACACCCACGACCCTTATGGTCCCTTCGGGGCAAAGGGCGCGGGAGAGGCAAGCTCCTGTTCCACTATAGCGGCCATAGCCAATGGGATCTATGACGCCGTGGGCGTGAGAATCAAAGACCTGCCCATCACGGCCGAAAAGATACTCGCAGGCATCCGCGCAAAGGAGGGAAAGTGATGTTTATCAAAAGGCTGCCGGCTTTCGTTTATCATACACCCGCTTCCGTCGGGGAGGCATTGGAGCTCATGGCAGGGCACACCGGCAATTGCAGCTACATTGCCGGTGGAACGGACCTTTTGATAGCGATGAAGAAGAGGGAAGCTGCACCCGTTCACCTGATCAGCCTTGAGCGGCGTGGCCTCGTTGAAGGGCATTGTCCCGGACGATTCGGGGGTGCGCATAGGCAGCCTCACGACACTCGCGGAAATCGAGCGTTCCGAGATTATCAAGAAAGAGTATCTCCCGCTCAGGGACGCAGTAGACGTGATGGCATCGATCCAGGTGCGGAACCTCGCCACTATCGGCGGCAACCTCTGCAGCGCCGTACCCTCTGCCGATACTGCCCCTCCGCTCATCGCCCTCAACGCGTCGGTCAAGCTCGTGGGACCGGAAGGGGAACGGACCGTCCCTGTCGAGGCATTCTTCACCGGGCCGAAAGAATCGGTCCGCAAAACGCAGGAGATTCTTGTCGAGATCTGCGATCCCGAAGCCCGGACCCGGCTCGTCGGGATGCTACCTGAAGCTCATGCGGCGACACGCCATGGACTTGGCCCTGGTCGGGGTGGCAGCCTGCCTGAAGCTCGACCCGGATATGTCGGTCTGCCGGGAGGCCCGGTTTGCCCTTGGTGCCGTGGCGCCTACCCCGATCAGGCTGCCCGAGGTGGAAGCTCATGCTGACGAACAAGGCGATTAATGAGACCGTCGCAGCCGAGGCAGCACGGATCGCAGGCATGCAGTGCCGGCCCATAACGGACATACGCGCGTCCCTCGATTATCGCTGCGCCATGGTCGAGGTATTCACCAGAAGGGCCGTTATGGTGGCGTTAAAGAGAATAACCGCTTAAAAGCACGGGGAGGGCATATGAAGCAGGATATGGTAGTGAAGAGTCAATGGCGTAAGCTACAACATTTGTGTCGAGATACAGAGGACGCTCGTGGAGGTCTTGAGAGATACCATCGGCCTCACCGGCACGAAGAAATCCTGCAACGAGGGAGAATGCGGCGCCTGCACGGTGCTGATGGACGGCAAGCCCGTGGCATCCTGCCTCGTCCTCGCCGTGGCCGCCCAGGGCAAGGAGATCACCACAATAGAAGGTCTTGCCGATGGTCAGAGGCTCGACCCGGTGCAGGAGGCCTTCGTGAAACAGACGGCCATCCAGTGCGGCTTCTGCACGCCCGGCATGGTGATGGCGGCGAAAGCCCTGCTCGATGAGAACCCCGAGCCGACGAGCAATGACGTGCGCAGGTCGCTCTCGGGGAACCTGTGCCGCTGCACGGGCTACCAGCAGATCGTCGATGCCGTGTTGGCTGCCGCCGAGGCGATGAAGGCGCGGAAATCCGTATAATAAGGGGCAAAGCATAACAATAAGGAGGGTGCCATGCTCGCAGGCTTCGTGACTTATCCTGAAGAGTTTATCAGGCTGTACAGAGAAAAAGGCCTCTGGGTCGACAAGACGATAGGGGAAGAGCTGGACCGGGCCGTCGCCAGATACGGCGACAGGACCGCCCTCGCGGCCGAGGGCCGTTACGTCACCTACCGGGAGCTTGGGATAAAGGCGACGAGGCTTGCCCTCCACTTCATCGACAAGGGGCTTCGGCCCTATGACCGCGTTATATTCCAGTTGCCCAACGAGCTGGAATTTGCCTGCTGCTTCTACGCCGCGGTCAAGATAGGGGCCATACCGATCATGGCGCTGCCGGCCCACAGGAGCGCGGAGATCACGTTCTTCGCCCAGTTCACCGGCGCCGTGCCCACTTTATGCCCGCCAGGTTCAAGGACTTTTCCCATCAGGCCCTCTCGGCTGAGGTCCGGGAGAAGGCGCCCGAAATGACGCTCCAGTTCGTCTCGGGCGCGCCTGTCGAGGAGGGTTTCATCTCAATATCTGCGCTGTTGGAGGACAGGATCGAAGAGCGCATGCCCGCAAGCAGGCTCGCAGACTACCGTCCCGACGCCCTTGAGCCGGCGCTCTTTCAGCTCTCGGGGGGCACAACCGGGGTGCCGAAGATCATCCCGAGGACGCACAACGACTACAGCCTCAATTTCAAGGCGGTCGGCGATATCTGCGGCGTAACCGAAGAGTCGGTCGTCGGCATCGCCATCCCGGTCAACCACAACTTTGCCCTGAGCTGCCCCGGCCTCCTGGGGGGCCTCTACAGGGGGGCAAAGGTCGTCCTGATCCCGAGCCCGAGGACGGAGACCGTCCTGGACGCGATCGTTAAGGAAAAGGTCACCATCATGCCGACACCCCCGGCCCTGCTGATACGGTGGATGGAGTTCCCGCAACTGCGCGACTATGACCTGTCGTCCCTGCGCTATGTCATCGCGGGTGGGGCCAGGCTCAATGCGGAGGTGGCCAAGAAGATCCGCCCCGTCCTTGGCTGTGACTACTTCCAGAACCTGGGGATGGGCGAAGGCATGGGTTTCTGGAGCCGCATCGGCGACGGGGAGGACGTGCTCCTCAACTCCCAGGGAGCGCCCATGTTCGACGAGGACGAGGTACGGGTCGTCGATGAGAACGAGAAGGACGTGCCTTACGGGGAGAGGGGCGAGCTGCTCGTGCGCGGCCCCATAACGATCAGGGGCTACTACAACTCCCCGGAATACAACAAGAAGGCCTTCACGGCCGACGGCTTCTACCGCACGGGGGACGTGGTGAGGATGTACAGGGGGCGGTATCTCTCCGTCGAGGGGAGGATCAAGGACACCATCAACCGGGGCGCCGAGAAGATAAGCGCCGAAGAGGTTGAGAACCACATCCTCGCGCATCCCGACGTCGAAAACTGCGCCTACGTGGCCATGCCCGACCGGATCTTAGGCGAAAAAGGCTGCGCCTTCGTCCTTGCAAAAGCGGGCAGGACGCTTAACCTTCCGGACCTTCAGGCGTTCCTCAAAGACGAGAGGAACATCACGGTCTTTAAGCTCCCCGAACGGTTGGAGATGGTCGATGCCTTTCCCATGACGAACGTGGGCAAGATCGACAAGAAGGAGCTTCGCCGGATCATAGCCGAAAAAATGGAGGCGGAAGAAAAGACGGGCGGCACAAGGCCGTTGTGAGGGGGGAGGCTCGATGAGCTTTGCTCATCGAGGGGGCGCTGAGCCCCAACCTAGTCGGCAATTAGCTCTTTCTTCTTGACATGGGAGGCAGGGTGGAATAACATTAGAGGATACAAGTGCAAACATAAGTTTTCATACGTAAACATCTTTGGTGAGGGCGGAGGGCGATGGCTATAGTGAAGTCGGCCGATAGGGTCATCCTTATATTGGAGACCATCTCCACCAGGGACAACGGCATCACCCATGGCGAGCTTTCGAGGATCTCCGGCATTCCGAAGGGGAGTCTCTCGCCCTTGCTGTCCAATCTCGTCGACCGCGATTACCTGGTATTCGACGCATCCAACAAACGGTACCTGCTCGGCCCGAAGCTTATGGCCCTCAGCTCACGTTACCTCTCGACTTATCACCTCGTGCGCATCAGCAGGCCGATCATGATCGAGCTGGCCGGGGAGATTAACGAGGATGTCGAGACTCACGGTGATGAAAAATACCGAAATCCTCTTCCTTTACGGAGTGGACAACTCAAGGCCGCTGAGGCATGTCATAGCCGTCGGTGACCGCGCGGCGGCTTACGCGATAGCGGCCGGAAAGGCGATCCTTGCATATCTTCCGGAAGATGAGCTCTCCCTGTATCTTTCTTCGGTTGCTCTGACGCCCATAACCGGGAACACCATAACCGATCCTGACGTGCTGAGGCGGCAGCTCGAAGAGATCCGCTCGGGAGGAGTCGCTTACGGTTACGGGGAATATTACGAGGATATTAACTCGATTGCCGCCCCTATTTTCAACCTGTACGGGCGTGTGGCCGGATCTCTCGTCGTACCCTTGCTGAGTACCCGCGTCGATCCCGAGAGGTACCGCTTCATCGAGACGCGGTTGCGCGGCGCCGTGTCAAGGATATCGCGCCAGCTCGGTTTCGAGCCGGGGACAGAAGAGAACAACGACAAATACCCAATAAAAGGGGGCATATTATGCCAATAGAAGGTTGTGCAGCCTACGCGGGCGCCGATATCGAGAAGTATACCGCAATGAGGTGGTGGCTCGGCATGACGTGGGGGGATTTCTTTAACAAGCACAGCGATATATATCCCGATAAACTCGGCCTGGTGGACGATGTGGGCCGATGGACGAACCGGGAATTTCGTCAGGCCGTCGACAAGCTGGCTCTCAGCCTCATGGAGCTGGGCATCAAAGAAAGAGACCGGGTGCTCGTGCACTCCCTAACTGGCACGAATTTGTATTCTCCTGGCTTGCGCTCCAGAAGATAGGGGCCATCATCGTGGTCTTGATTCCACGGCACAGCCCAATGGAAATCAATCATCTGAGCAAGCTGACGAAGCCGGTTGCTTGGATCCTTCCACAGCAGTACGGCAAGATCGCGTATCAGCCGGTCATCGATGCCGTATGCAAGGAGAACCCCCAGATAGCGCACATAGTCCAGGCAAGGACATCCAACGAGACGCGGTATCATACGTTCGAAAAACTGGTGGCGCGGCCGGAGCCGACCCACCGGGAGCTCGAGGCCCTGGATGAGAGGCGCCCCGACCCGGACGAGGTCTCCCAGATCCTGCCCACCGGCGGGACCACGGGGATGCCGAAACTAAGCCCGCGCACGCACAACTGCTATTGGAATAATGTAGAGTACCATGCCTATCGGTGGGAACTGACGAGCCAGGACACTGTGATGGTCATCACGCCCCTGGGTCACAACCTGAGCGTCCACTGGGGTATGGCCGCGTCTATTTTTTGCCACGCGAAGCTTGTGCTGCTCGATTCGACCAAGCCGGACGACATATGCGCGTGGGTACAGCGTGAGAAAGTGACGGCGATTCCGACCGTTCCCGCCCTGATCGCACGGATGGTGCAGATGGAGAACCTGGGCGCGTACGACCTCAGCTCGCTCAAGAAAATATCCGTCGGCGGGGCCCCGAGCACTCGTGAGCTGGTCAAGACCGTCGGCGAGAAGATCGGCGCCCTATTCGTCAACGGGTTCGGCTCGGTGGAGGGTACCTGTGCGAGCACGCGGCTGGGTGACAGTATCGACCTCATATGCGGCAGCGTGGGCACACCGATCTGCCCTTACGACGAGCTGAAGATCGTCGACCAGGACGACAGGGAAGTCCCCGTCGACGCGGAGGGTGAGCTCGTGTCAAAGGGGCCGGGCATCTTTACCGGCTATTTTGACTCTTCCGCGGAGGAGAGGGCAAAGGTCTTTACAAAGGATGGGTTTTTCAGGACCGGCGACCAGGCAAAAAAGGACGAATTCGGCAATATCTGGGTCACGGGCCGGATAAAGGATATCATTATCCGGGGCGGTGAGAACATCAGCGCCGTGGAAATCGAGAATTTGATGAGCACGCATCCGGCCATCGCCGACTCCGCCGTTGTCGGCATGCCTGACAAGATCCTCGGCGAGAGGGTCTGCGCCTTTGTGGTGGCAAAACCGGGTTCGGCGCCGACACTCGGGGAGATCGTCTCTTTCCTGAAGGAGAAGGGGGCCTCGGTTCTCCAGCTTCCGGAAAGGGTTGAGCTTGTGGAAGACCTGCCGATGACGAAAGTGGGGAAGGTAGATAAGAAGGGCCTCAGGGAAGAGATCAAGAAGAAGATGGAGCGAGAGGGAAAGATATAGCCGCGTATAAATCCTATAAGGGGGAAAGCATGCAGAAAGAAGAATACCAGGTAGTCGGCAAGCCCGTTGAGAGAACGGACGGAAGGGTCAAGGCGACGGGCAAGGCGCGCTATGCGGGGGACCTCATCGCGCCGGGGATGCTCTACGGCAAGATACTGCGGAGCCAGGTAGCCCATGCAAAGATCCTGAACATCGATACGAGCGAGGCGAAAAAGCTCCCGGGGGTGATAGCGGTCATCACCGGAAAAGATTTTCCCGGCATCCCCTTCGGTACCAGGCCCGATACGAGGGACCAGACCCCCATGCCCATCACCAAGGTGCACCATTTTGGCGAAGGGGTGGCTGCCGTCGCTGCTGTTGACGAGGATACGGCGGAAGAGGCCCTCGACCTGATAAAGATAGACTATGAAGAGCTTGCCCGTCGTGCTGACGGCAGAAGATGCGCTGCGGCCGGACGCCCCCCTTGTCAATGAGTTCTGCGCCAGTAATATTGCCTACACATCCGATTTCAGGTTCGGAGACCCTGAGGCGGGCTTTAAAGAGGCAGACTACATCAAGGAGGAAAAGTTCAGCTCCCAGCGCGTGGCCGTCGGTTTTATCGAGCCGCACGCCTGCCTCGCCGAGGTGGACGCAACGGGCAGGGTCCTGCTGCAGGCTCCAAACAGAGCCCTTATCCGACGTGGCGCCACATGTGCAGGGCCCTTGACCTGCCTCTCTCGAAGATGCGCCTTGTGACGCCTTTCGTAGGCGGGGCGTTCTCCGGAAAGCACGACCCTTTCGATGTCGATTTTGCGGCGGTCAAATTGGCCCAGATCACGAACCGGCCGGTAAAAATTGTGCTCAACTACGACGAGGTGCTCGCCGGGTACCGGCAGCGCAATGCAATGGATGCGACCCTGAAGATGGGGGTGAAGAAGAATGGCAGGATCACTGCCCTTAAGGCTGAATGCGTCCTCGAAGGCGGGCCCATCGCGGGCATCGGGCCGTTCAATATCTATTTCTTCGGGGCCTGGCTCAACCTTCCCTACAAGGTGCCCGCCATCGAGTATCATGGCAAGCTGGTTTACTCCAACAGGGCGCCCTGCGGTACGGTGAGAGGTCAGGAGATCGTGCTGGCCCAGTACGCGGTCGACTCTCTGCTCGGCATCGTGGCCGAGGACTTAGGGATAGATCAGGTGGAAATTCGGTCTCTCAACGCGGTAACGAGCAACTATACCACGGCAAACGGCATCGTGGTCGATGTATGCGGCTTGCCCGAATGCATAGAAAAATCGGCGGCAACCATCGCCTGGAAGGAGAGCAGGAAGTCGCGCCCCAAAGGCAGGGGCATCGGCTTTAGCTGCGCGTCCCACCCCTCGGGTGTGCGGTTGGGGGGCCACTTCGGATCGTCGGTCCTTCTGAAACTGCAGGAGGACGGGAAGGTCATGCTGACGCACGGCGGCACGGAGATCGGCCAGGGCTGCAACACCATCTTCTGCCAGATGGCCGCGGAGATTCTCGGCATCCCCTTCGAGGACGTCATCCAGGGACCAAGCGACTCGGATACGGCCATCCTCGATTCCGGCATGTTCTCCGACCGCTGCACGTACTGGGACGGGAATGCCACGATCGCGGCGGCCAATGACCTGAAGCGGCAGCTCGCGGAGATAGCGGCGAAAAAGCTCCAGGCCGAGCCGGCTGACCTTGAGTTCAAGAACTCCCGGATCTATGTGAAAGGCAACCCCGAGAAGTCGATCAAAATCCTGGACCCTGTCAGGACCGCGTACTACGACAACGGGACCCCGCTTTATGGGAGGGGCTATTGGGCCGCGACCGATATCGACCTCGTGAACTGGAAGACGGGAGCCGGCAATCTGGCTCACGGCATAGATTTCATTGCCACAGCCGTCGAGATGGACGTGGATATGAAGACCGGAAAGGTGAGCCTGCGAAAAGGGGTAAGCGGTGATGACGCAGGCCAGCCCATCCACCCGGTCATGCTTGAAGGCCAGGTGAACGGCGGCTCTGCCCATATGACCGGCCATGCCCTTTTGGAAGAATGCCTCTACGATGAGCGCGGCCGCATGCTCAACCACAGCTGGCGGGACTACAAACAGCCCACGGCGCTCGATACGCCCGAATACGTGGTCAGCCACATCCACACCCACGACCCCTATGGGCCGTTCGGTGCGAAGGGGGCCGGTGAGGCGAGCTCCTGCTCGACCATCGCCGCCATCGCGAACGGCATCTATGATGCCGTGGGGGTCAGGATCACGGACCTCCCGATCACCCCCGAGAAGATCCTCAGAGAACTGAAGAAGAAGGAGGGAAAGTAATGTTCATCAGAAGACTGCCCAAATTCGAATACCATGCCCCCGCCTCTCTCCCCGAGGCGCTGGACCTCCTTGTCTCCTACCGCGACGATGCCAAACTGCTGGCAGGCGGGACCGACCTTCTCCTCGCAATGAAGAAGCGCACGGCAACTCCCGCTCATCTCATCAACCTGAAAATGATCCCCGGCCTGTCGGGTATAAGCGGCGATGCAAAGGGTCTCAGCATAGGCGCCCTGACCACGATGGCAGACATAATGCGCTCGGCCCTCGTGAAAGAGACCTACACGCCGCTCTGGGACGCCGTCTCCGTCATGGGCTCCCCCCAGGTCAGGACCCTCGCGACCCTGGGAGGAAACCTGGTCAGCGCGGTCCCTTCCGCGGATACGCCGCCGCCGCTCATCGTCCTCTCAGCCCAGGCCCATTTTATCGGGCCCTCCGGCGATGCGCACCTGCCCGGTGGAGGACCTTTTTGCCGGTCCCTCGGCCTGTAGTCTCGCGTCGACCGACATCCTGACACATATCACCGTTCCCTTCCCTCAAGGGAAAGGCGCGTACCTGAAGCTCATGCGGCGGGCGGCCCTGGACCTAGCCCTGGTGGGTGTTGCCGCCTTTGTCTCACTCGACGCCAACAGAGTCTGCACGTACGTCCGGATCGCCCTCGGGGCAGTGGCCCCTACACCGGTTCGGGCGACGGCCGCGGAGGCGATAGTCGAAGGGAAGGTCCTTAACGAGGCGTTGGCCGCCGAGGCGGGAAGGGCTTCGGGGACCGAATGCTTCCCGATCACCGATGTGCGCTCGTCGCTGGAATACCGCTGCAGCATGGTGGAAGTGCTCACGGAACGGGCACTGCTCGAAGCCCTGAAACGATCAAACTAAGGAGGAGCCTCATGACAAACCTCATACCCCTGACGCTTACCGTGAATGAAATTACCTATACGATCACTATAGAATCGCATCTGACACTGCTTGAGGTGCTGCGAGACAAGATGGGCCTCACCGGGACAAAGAAATCGTGCAACGAAGGAGAATGCGGCGCCTGCACGGTTATCATGGACGGCAAGCCCGTTGCCTCCTGTTTGGTTCTGGCCGCGGACGCAAGGAATAGCCACATCACCACCATCGAGGGGCTCGCCGAAGGTGAGAAGCTCCACCCGCTTCAGGTGGCCTTCGTGCAACACGGGGGCATCCAGTGCGGCTACTGCACCCCCGGCATGATCATGTCTGCCAAGGCTTTGCTCGGTGAGAATCCCGATCCCACCCCCCTCGAGGTGAGGACGGCGATTTCCGGTAATCTCTGCCGCTGTACCGGATACCAGCAGATCGTCGATTCTGTCATGGCGGCGGCACGGACGATGCGTGAAAAGTAGCGTCCGACGGAGATGAAAGAGATGGATTCCGTGTACTGGTGAGGAGGTGAGGATAAGAGACCGTGGAGATATGTAGACTTAAGCGGGTTACAAGAAAATAAAAGGGGGGTTCAAAGATGCCAAGAAAACTGATAGTGCTCGTGTTCGTTCTTGCTTTTTTCTTTTCCGTCTCTTCCGTGACATGCGCGGACGTGATCAAGCTGAAGCTCGCGAACTTTTTTCCGACCATGCATATGAATTCGGTGATGCTGGGCAAGTTCTGTGAAGAGCTGAACAAGAAGCTGGCGGGCAAAGTGGAGATCACCCAGTACACGGGCGGCACGCTGCTCACCGCGCCCAAGATGGCAGCCGGTGTTGCAACGGGTATCGCCGATATCGGCTTCTCCCATTGCTCCTACACGAGAGGGCGCTTCCCGGTCATGGAGATCATGGAGCTGCCCCTCGGTTTCCCGACCCCTGGATAGCGGGCCACGTGTCGAACGATTTTTATGACAAGTTCAAGCCGAAGGAGTGGGACGCCTATCACCCCATCGTGTTCTCCACGAGCCCGGTGAACGTGCTCCAGACGCTCAGCAAGCCCGTGAGGACCTTAGAAGACCTTAAAGGCATGAAGATCAGGGGCACCGGGAGGATCGGGGACATCGCGAAGGACTTGGGCGCCGTGCCCATGCCGGTCGAGATGGCCGACCTGTACGAGGCCCTGAGGAGGGGCGTGACGGAAGGCAACTATGGTCCCATGGAGCAGCTCAAGGGCTGGAAGATCGGTGAGGTCGAAAAGTACGTCACACCTTCGTGGAAGGTAGGGAGCGTCTTCTCCTTTTATCTCGTGATGAACAAGAATAAATGGAACAGCCTCCCGGCTGACGTGCAGAAGACCATCACCGATTATGCCGTCAACGACTTCCTCCCGCGATGGCTGACGGCATGGAACGCGATAGACATCGAGGGCGGCGAGTTCTTCCAGAAGCAGGGGGGGCAGGTTTTGCCCCCGCTTTCCGACGCGGAAAGCGCCAGGTGGGTAAAGGCCGCGGACCCCGTGATAGGCGATTTCAAGAAAGACATGGTCTCCAAAGGCTACAAGGCCGGCGAGGTTGATAGCTGGATAAGCTTTATCAAGGAGCGCATCGAATACTGGAAAGGTCAGGAAAAGGCTCAAAAAATACCCACCGCCTACAAGTCACTAGCGGCGAGTCAGAAGCCGGCGTGAAGGGGGTTCGAGGAGCAGCCTGCCTCGAACCCCCTTCACGCGCGAGGGCGCGGCCGCCCGTGCTTTTTTGCGCCCGGCACGTGCTCCTGAAAAAAGCCCCTAGACGATGAGGCCCACGATTGCCCCCGTCAGCAGGGTGGCAAGGGTGCCCGAGATAATCGATTTGATGCCCAGGCTGATGATCTCGGACCTCCTCTCGGGCGCCATGCTTCCCATACCCCCGATCATGATGCCGAGGCTCCCCAGGTTTGCAAACCCGCAAAGCGCGTAGATCATGATCAGCTTACTTTTCGGGCTCAATGCGCCGGGCGGGAGTTTTGCCATATCGAGATAGGCCAGCATCTCGTTCAGAATAGTCTTGGTCCCCATAAGTCCTCCCGCTGTTTGCGCCTCCGACCAGGGGATGCCGATGAGCCACACGACGGGCGCCATGAGAAAGCTGAGAAGCCTCTGCAGGGTGATCGGCTGTCCGCCCAGGCCAGGCAGGAGCCCGAGGAGTCTGTTCGCAAGATAGACGAGGGCGACGAGGACGATGAGCATGGCGACGATATTGATAACGAGGCTGATGCCTTCCATGGTTCCCTGGGTGATCGCGTCTATTGTGCTTGTCGCCTGTCGGGGCGGGGATATCCGGCCGGCTGTCTTTCCGCCGACTTCCGGGACCATCACTTTCGAGATCATGATGGCGGCGGGTATGCTGATGATCGATACGATGAGGATATGGGCCATCACGTCGGGCATGATCGATTTGAGTATCGACGCGTAGAGCACCATGACCGTGCCTGCTATCCCCGCCATGCCGCAGCTCATCGTGACGAAGAGCTCGCTCCTCGTCATCTCTTTCAGGTAAGGCCGGACAAAAAGGGGCGATTCGACCATGCCCAGAAAGATGTTCGCGGAAGCGGCGAGGCCAACGGCGCCGCCTACCCGCATGGTCTTTTCGAACAGCCAGGCGAAGGCCCTCACCACGACAGGGAGGATGCGCCAGTAGAAGAGGAGGGAAGAAAGCGCGCTCACGACCAGCACGATGGGGAGGGCCTGGAAACCGAGGACGAAGGCCGAGCCGGGATGCGTCTCGCCAAAGGGGAGGGGACCCCCACCGATGTACCCGAAAACAAAGGACGTGCCCGCCCGGGTCGATTCTTCGAGGAGAGAGACGCCCCTGTTCAGGACATCGAAGACGTGCCTGAGAAAGGGGACCTTGAGCATGACCACGGCCATGAGAAACGTGACGGAGAGGCCGAGCAGGATCTCACCAATCCTGACCTTCCTCCTCTCTTCGCTTATCGCCCAGGCACACGCGATCAGCACTACTATTCCAAGGATGGCCTGCATGTTCGGGTAGCCTCCATTTTCGCAAGGACCCATCAGGTTACCACCGCTTACGGGCGGCGCTCAAGTCATTTTTTTTACCATCCCTTTTTGCCGACGCGCAGGCCGGAGGCGATCGCGGCAATGGCGAGGGCGCAGGTGCCCGGCAGGAGGAAGACGGAGACCGGCGTCTTCGTCATGTCCCAGAGGAAGCCGCTCAAGACAGGGATGACGACGGCGCACGAGTAAGCGATCGTGAACATCCCGGCGGAGAGGCGGTGCACGTCGTCGGAAGCGGCGAGTGCCGGGGGAAGGGCAAGTATCAGGATCAGCGATGACGCGGTGAGGAACCCGAGGAAACCGGACGCCGCGACGACCCACCGTCCCGGGCCGAAGGCAATGCCGAGAAGGGCCGCGATCAGGAGCAGGCCGGCCGCGACGTAAGAGCCGCGAAGGCGCGAGAGCCGGCCGGCGAGGGCGAGCAGGAGCAGGGAAGCCGGCAACTGACAGAAGTTGAGGGCGGTCAGGGCGCTTATGACCAGACCCGGCCGGTTCGTCTGATACAGGTAATCGGGGAGGAAGAAGTTTACGCCGAAGTAAATGGAGTTGACGCCGCCTAAAATGAGCCCCAGCCGCCAGAGGAGGGGGTCCCTCCAGTCCGGCCACCATGCGACTCGCGGCGGGGCTTTCGCAGAGGCGCCCCTCCGGGGGGCGCGGGTTGCAACGAGGAGAGACGTGATAAAAACCGGTATCGCCCACGCGGCGAGGGTAAGCCCCCATCTCCCCGCCAGAAGCGGCAAGATGAAAGGGCTCGTCAGCCAGACCGCGAGGAGCTCACTCATGAGCAGCCCATTCGAGTAGACCGCCGTGCCGAAGCCCACCATGTCCGGCATCCAATCGCGGACAATCCCGGGGAGGGCGGGGTGCATGACGGCAATACCCGCGCTCATGAGAATTGTCGCCCCGTACAGGAGTACCGCGCCGTGGACGCCGCGCAGCGCCGAGGCGGCAGCGGTGAGGAAGAGCCCCAGGGCGAGCGTCCGCACCGGCCCGAGCCTGGCGATGAGCACGGAGCCGGGCACGGCTGCAAGCGCGAACATGAGGGAAGGCAGCGAGGTAAGCACGCCGACTCCCGATTGCGACAGGTGGAAGTCTCGATGGATCAGGGGAATGAGGGGCGGCACCGCGAGCACCGTCGCACGCAGGCCGAAACCGGACAGCCAAAGGAGCGCGAGGCTGGCGAGAAGAGGACCCTTTCTAGTTCGAGAGATGGTAGACGAGGTTGTCAAGGGCCGCCGTGAAGAAGACATTCCGGAGCACCACGTTCGACGGCACGCGGATCTGGGTGGGCGCGAAATTCATGATCCCCTTCACGTCGGCCTCGACGAAGAGGTTCGCCACCTTCTGGGCCTCCGGGGGCGGCGTGGTGATGATGCCGATTTCCACGTTTCTCGCCTTTACCACCTCTTTCAGCCGGTCAATGTGGAGGATCTCGATGGGCTTGCCTATCTTTTCCGAGATATGGCCGATCACCTTCACCGGCTCCTGGTCGAAGGCGGCGACGATCTTGTAGCTTTGCTTCAGAAACTCTTTGTACATGAGGATGGCGCTTCCGAGGTTCCCGATCCCCACCACGGCGATTCTCCATTCCCGGTTTGTTCCGAGGATCTCCCTGATGTGATTCCTCAGCTCGTGGACGCTGTAGCCCATGCCCCTTATCCCGAACTCGCCGAAGTAGGCGAAGTCCTTCCGCACCTGGGCCGCGTTGACGTTGCAGATCAATGCCATAAGGGCGCTCGACGCGACCTTCTCTCCCTTCTGTTCCAGGTCTTCGAGGCATTTCAGATAGTTCGACAGCCTTCTCACGGTTGCTTCAGGGATTTTTGCATATTTTGCCATGTCCGCACCTGGAATATGATTAATTATTGACTTATTGAACCACATTATAGACGCAAGAGAAAAATTTATCAAGCTCCAAGAGAAAAGTTTATCAAGCGGGGAGGCGAGGGGCGAGTGACGAGTGCCGAGTGACGAGTGCAGAGTGACGAGTGCAGAGTGGCGAGTGCAGAGCGCAAAGAGACGAGTGGTGAATTTTAAAGCAGAGAATCTTTTTTCACTCGTCACTCGTCACTGAGCACTCGGCACTTCCTTGCTTCAAAGGCCGAGGACGTCTTTCATATCGTAGATGCCGTTTCCCTGGCGGACGAGCCACTTTGCCGCCGCGAGCGCACCGTGTGCGAAATTCTCCCTGGAATAGGCCCGGTGCGTGATCTCGAGCCGCTCGCCGGCACCCGCGAAAAGGACCGTGTGCTCGCCCACGATGTCACCGGCCCTTACGGCCAGAATGGCGATCTCGTCGTTTTTTCGCTCGCCGATCATGCCGCTCCTGCCCGTCACCTCGGTCCATTGCCGGTCCGGTCCGGCGGCCTTGATGATATCGCGCAATTTGACCGCAGTGCCGCTCGGCGCGTCTTTTTTCCACTTATGGTGCATCTCGACGATCTCCGTGTCATAATCGCGGCCGATGAGCCGGGCAGCCCGATCGACAAGGGTGAAGAGCACGTTGACGCCTATGCTCATGTTCGGGGAGATCACGGCCTTTGCATGCGGCAGGGCCTTCATTTCCGCCAGGACCTCGAGGGGGATGCCCGTCGTGCCTATGACGATGGCCTTGCCGCTCGAAGAGGCGAGGCGGAGATGGAGGAGGGAGGCGTCGGAATGGGTGAAGTCGATGATGACGTCGCAATCGTCGACGACGTGGGCGAGGCTGTCCTCCAGCAGGAAGGACGCCCCGGGGACGCCCGGGACATCGATCGTCGCGCCGGAAAGGGGATGGGTCGCAATCTCCACCACATGGGTAACGACGAAGGCAGGATCGGAGGCGGCGAGCTTAAGCACGGCGCTCCCCATCCGGCCGCAGGCACCCGTAATGATGAGCTTTATCATGAGACGCCCCCGCGCAGGCTCTAATCCCTTTGAAATAGCCCGTATTCTTTCAGCAACGCCTTGAGATAGCCGCTGTTCTGCTCGGAAAGGCCGCAGAGAGGCGGCCTTATCCCCTTCTCGATCATTCCCATATGGTACATTGCTTCCTTGACCGGCCCGGGGTTGGTCTCGATAAACAGGCCGTGAAAGAAGGGCATCAGCCAGACGTGCAGATCCCGGGCTTTCACCGGGTCTTTTTCTTCCAGGAAGGCGTCTGCCAGCGCCTTCATGCGGGCAGGCAGGATGTTCGAGACCACCGAGATGACGCCTGTCGCCCCGACGGACATCATGGGAAGGAAGAGGTTATCATCCCCGGAGAGTATGGGGAATCCACCCTTTGTCAGCCTGTAGATGTCGGCTACCTGCTGCATGGAGCCTGATGCTTCCTTGATGCCGGCAATGTTCGGCACCTGCGCGAGCCGCGCTACCAGGTCGGGGAGCATGTTGACGCCCGTTCTGGAGGGTATGTTGTAGAGGACCAGCGGGATGTCCACCGCTTCGGCTATCTGCCTGAAATGGTTATAGAGACCCGCCTGTGTCGGCCGGTTGTAATAGGGGGCGACAACGAGCGCCGCGTGGCTGCCGAGGTTCTTCGCGATCTCCGTCAGCTCGATGGTTTCTCTCGTGCTGTTGGAGCCTGTGCCCGCGATGACGGGCACCTTTTCCCCCACCCATTTGACGGCCAATTCGATCACCCGTTCGTGCTCCTCGTAGGAGAGGGTGGACGCCTCCCCGGTGGTGCCGCAGGGGACGATCCCGTCTATGCCCTCCCGCACCTGGAATTCCAGGACGGCTTTTAACGCATCCTCATCGACTGCGCCATCCCTGAAGGGGGTGACGAGCGCCGTATACGTTCCTCGCAGCTCCATACATGCTCCTTTGAAAAGCGATTTTTGATTATGAATTTTTGATTCTTGATTAATCCAAAATCCATAATCCAAAATCCAAAATTGCCATCCCTGAAGGGGTTTTGCTACTCCAGCGCCTCGGGCCAGAGCGTCCCGCTGTAAATTACACGCGCGCTCCCTTCAAGAAAGACATCGTCGTTGACGTAGACACGGATGACCTCCCCGCCCTTTGTCCAGATATTGACGGTCTCGCCCGCAAGCCCCTTTTCCCGCAGTATCACGCCCGCGGCCACGGCCCCGGTCCCGCAGGCGAGCGTTTCGCCTTCGACGCCCCGCTCATAGGTCCTGATCCGCGCGTTATCCTTGTCGACGACCTGCACGAAATCGACGTTCGTGCCTTTCGGCGAAAAGGACTTATGAAACCGGATCATCCTTCCCAGGTCCGCCACCGGCGCCAGATCCACGTGGTCGGTGAAGAGCACGGCGTGCGGCACGCCCGTGTCGACGCTGCTCACAAATATCTCCTTCGTATCGAGCTGGATAGGGTAATCGAGCTTCAGGTCCACGGGCCGTGTAAGCTGGAGCTTGACCCTCCTGTCGGGCCGTATTTCCGCCTTCATCGTACCCGCAAGGGTGCCGAAGGTGATCTTTTTCCCCGCGATCCCCCGGATGTGGGCGAACCGGGCCGCGCACCGGCCCCCGTTTCCGCACATCTCCGCTTCCGAGCCGTCCGCGTTGTAGAACCGCCAGGTGAAATCGAGCGTGTCCGATTTCTCGATGAGGATGAGACCGTCTGCCCCCACGGAGAGACACCTTCTACAGGCTTTTTGCACAAAACCTACGGTGTCGGGGAACATGGCGTCGAAAGAACCGTCCCTGTTGTCGACGACAATGAAATCGTTGCCGCTTGCGCTCATTTTGAAGAACTGAAGAGACTCCATGGCTATCCCTCTAAGAACCCGGGAATGGATTCGCCTTTGACGAGGTCGGCGTATTTCTCCCGTTTCCTGATGACAAAAAACTCCTCTCCCTTCACGAGCACCTCCGCCACCCTCGGCCTCGAATTGTAATTGGAGGCCATCGAGAAACCGTACGCGCCCGCGCCCATGACGGCGATAAGGGAGCCCGGCTGAAGCGGAGGCATGCTCCGTTCTCTTGCAAAGAAATCACCCGACTCGCACACCGGGCCTACCACGTCCACCTTCACCTTTTTCGCCGTTGTCTGCCTTACAGGGAGGATCTCGTGGTATGCGCCGTAGAAAGCGGGCCGCACCAGGTCATTCATCGCCCCGTCGACTATGGAGAAGGTCTTCTCGGCCGTGGTCTTGACATAGAGCAGTTTTGTCACGAAGATACCGCTGTTTCCGACTATGACCCTGCCCGGCTCGAGTATCAGCGTAAGCCCTGTGCCCTCGATCTCTGCCTCCACGGCCCTCGCATATTCGGAAGGATGGGGCGGCAGCTCGTTCTTGTAGGTAATGCCCAAACCCCCGCCGATATCGATGTATCTCAACGCTATCCCAACGGCTGCAAGCTGGGAGACCATCTGTCTCAGGGAGCGTATCGCTGCGACAAAAGGGGGTATCTCGACGATCTGGGATCCGATGTGCGAGGATATGCCGACAGGGACGAGGTGCTCAGTCTCCCTTATCTCCAGGTAGAGGCGGCGTGCTTCCGGCCAGAGTATGCCGAACTTGTTCTTTCTCAGACCCGTGGTGATGTACGGGTGCGTCTTCGCGTCGATCTCCGGGTTTACCCTTATGGAGACGGGCACGTCCTTGCCCATTCGCTTTGCGACCGCGGCGATGACCTTGAGCTCCCCTTCCGATTCTATGTTGATCATGGCGATGCCGGACCGCACCGCGTACTCGATCTCTTCCTCTGACTTGCCCACGCCTGAAAAGACTATCTTTTCGCGTGGAAACGATGCGGCCAGCGCCGCGTAGAGCTCGCCGCCCGACACGATGTCGGCGCCGCCGCCGAGCCTCGCCATCGTCTTGAGGAGGGCGATGTTCGTGTTCGCTTTGCAGGAATAACAGGTGATATGAGGTATCGTCTCAAAGGCGCGGTCGAACACGAGGAAATGGCGCTCCAGCGTGGCGTGGCTGTAAACGTAGAGAGGCGTGCCGGCCGCCGCGGCAATCCTTTCGATGGAGATGTCCTCTGCATGGAGCATGCCGTTTTTATAGGCGAAATGGTGCATAGTAAGGTCCTTTACCCCCGGTCGCATGCGTGGTGAACAGACAGTATACTACACTACGGCCCTTCCATGCCAGGTTCTTTCATCGTAGGCCGTAGCAGTCCTCTATGACCTACTCTTTGAGTATAATGATCTGTTCCCGCGATGGGCCGCTTTCGTTGCCGCTTCGATCGACCGCCGTCACGTAATACGAGACGTACCGGAGGTTGGCGCCCGGGTTCTTATCGAGGAAGCGGGGCTCGGGCAGGAGGCTCGTGTTGACCTTTTCAGGTTTTCCCCCGGCGAGCCTGTAGACGTTGTACCCCGCCAGGTCGGCCTCCGGGCTCGGCGTCCATGAGAGCAAGACGCCCCCGTCCCGCATCGAAAGTGCCGGCATTGCCGGGGGCGCGGGGGGCGTCTTATCCCGGGGTGTCGCTAAAATTGTGGCGCCTTCCCCTTCGAAGGGCGTCGTCCCCTCCATCTTCACCGCCCGCACTTCGTATTTGTACGTCTTCCCGTTCTCCGCGGGTCCATCGGTGAAAGAGGCGGCGGCAAGGGGGCCTGAGTTCCGGGGGAAGAGGGGGTAGGTGCCGTTGTCCCACCGGTAGACGTTGTACGTGAGCCCATCCGTCCTCTCCCACGACAAGACGATGCGTGAGTCCTCCTCGTCGGCGGTGACGCCCGTGGGCTTCCCCGGGGGCTTGAGCCAGGTGAGGGAAAAGACGTTCGAGCCGTCCATCTGTATGCCCTTTGTGTTGTAGGGGTATACCCTGTACCCGTAGACGACGCCGGAGCGCAGGTCGTCGTCGTAGGTATAGAGCCTGTTGTCCCTTATCGTATAGCCCTGATTGTCCGAGAGACGGATATTCTTCCAAAGGTCGAAGCCCCCGCCGCAGGCGCCGCAGTCTCTTCATGATCCTGAAACCCTCGAGGCCCGACACGTTTGTCCCGTCTTTGTTCTTCGTGGGCAGGGAGAAAGAGACAAAGAGCACGCCGTCTTTTACGTCGCCCCTCAGGTCGCTTATGGTCCTCGGCACGGGCAACCCCAGTGGGCGCGGGTTTCCTTTTTTGCCGCACGCGACGACCGCGAGGAGGGCGAGACTAAGAGCCGCGAAGATAAGCCGATTCTTTCTCAATCTGCCTCTCTACCTCACGAATGCTCGCTCCGCCCTCGGTCTTCCTGTTTTCCACGACATGACGCGGGTCTATGTAGTCGAAAACCGTCTGGTCGAAGGCGTCCGAGTAACGGCGCATCTCGTCGAGGCTCATCTCCCGGAGGAACCCCTTCCGCTCCTCAGCCGCCTTCACCATTGTCCCGACGATGTGGTGGGCCTCTCTGAACGGCACACCTTTCGCGGACAAGTATTCCGCCATCTCTACCGCCGGCATAAAGCTCATCCGCACGGCCCTTTCCATCGCCTCCCTGTCAATCGAAAGACCGGCCACGGCGAGGGCCATGATCGCACACGCGTCGCGGGTCGAAGCCAGGCTCTGGAAAAGCGGCTCCTTGTCTTCCTGCAGGTCCCTGTTGTAGGTGGAGGGAAGGCCCTTGATCAGGGTAAAGAGGCCGAAGAGGGCGCCGATCGACCGGGAAGCCTTGCCCCTGATCAGCTCCAGGGCATCGGGGTTCTTCTTGTGGGGCATCAGACTGCTGCCCGTGCAAAGCCCGTCAGGCAGGGAGAGATAAGAGAATTCCTCCGTGGAAAAAAGAATGAGGTCCTCAGACATCCTGCTCAGGTGGAGCATGATCGCGGCGGCGGCGTAGAGGGCATCCAGCACGAAGTCGCGATCTCCGGCCGCGTCCATGCTGTTTTCGGAGATCCGCGCGAACCCGAGCCGCTCCCTTAAAAACTCGCGGTCGATCGGAAGCGTGGAGCCGGCCAGGGCCCCGCTGCCCAGGGGCATCACGTCGGCCACGGCGCGCGCCCCGGCGACCCTTTCCCTATCCCTTTTCAAGGCATAGTAGGACGCCATGAGAAAATGGGCGAAGGGGACTACCTGGGCCCTCCTCGTATGGGTGTATCCCGGCATAATGGCGGTTTTTTCCGCATCCGCCTTCGTTATTATCGCCTGCATGAGTGTTTTCAGGTCATCGTCCAGCCGGGCCAGCTCTTCTTTCACGTACATCCGCGTATCGAGGGAGACCTGTTCGTTCCTGCTCCTGCCCGTGTGGAGCTTCTTGCCGAGGTCGCCCACCTTTTCGATCAGCCTCTGCTCGACGTGCATGTGGATATCTTCCAGGTCGTCCCTGAAGGGGAGGCCGCCGCTCTCTATCTCGGCCGCTATCTCGGACAAGGCCGCAACAATCCCGGACGTCTCGCCCTCGCTCAGGATGCCTATTTTTCCGAGCATCTCCGCGTAGGCGACGCTCCCTTCCACGTCGTAGCGAAAGAGGCGCCAATCGGTCGCGATCGATGAGCTGAAGCGCTCCATGAGCGCGTCCGTCGGCGCCGTGAACCTTCCTTCCCATGGTTTCATATACGCTCTCCGAATATGGCCGCAATTAGTGGGGTTCAGCACCCCCTCCACGAGCAAAGCTCGTGGAGCCTCCCCGCTCAGCGCTTCGCATGCGCTCGCTTTCAGTCCTTGGGGTTCAGCACCCCCTCCACGAGCAAAGCTACGACCCGCAGGTGCGGGTGCCCCGGCCTCCCCGCTCATCTCGCTTCGCTCGTATCACACGCGTTCTCCGAATATGGCCGTACCGACGCGGACCATCGTCGCCCCTTCCGCAATTATTGGGGTTCAGCACCCCCTCCAGCGGCAAAGCCACCGGAGCCTCCCCGCTCATCTCGCTTCGCTCGTATCACACTCGCTCTCCGAATATGGCCGTACCGATCCGGACCATCGTCGCCCCTTCCTCGATGGCGACCGCGAAATCGGCGGACATCCCCATGGAAAGCTCCGGCATCTCCATGGCGAATTCCCTGTTTACGTCCCGGAGCAGCTCGGCCAGGCGCCGGAAATAAGGGCGTGTGCTTTCAGGGTCCGCAGCGAGCGGGGGCACGGTCATCAGGCCCACGGGCTTTACATGGCGCAACGCCGGCGTCTTTTCCAGCATGGACCGCAGAACGTCAGTCGTGGCGCCGTGTTTCTGGGGCTCTCCGGAAAGATTGACCTCGAAGAGGATGGAGAGCTCCCGGCCGCGACGGTCGAGGTCTTCGAGCAGCTCCCACCGGTCGACGGAATGGACGTAGCTGAAGAGCCCCGGCATGTACTTTGCCTTATTGGACTGCACATGGCCTATCATATGCCACGTGGGTCCGGTCCGAGGGCCTCTATCTTGCCCCGCGCCTCCTGCAGATAGTTTTCTCCGAAATCGCTCACCCCCTGGTCCGCCGCCGCCCGTACCCTTTCCGCATCGACCATCTTCGTGACGGCAATGAGCCGCACCTCACCGGGTGAGCGCCCTGCTTTCCGGCAGGCAGTCAGTATTTCTCCCCGCACGGCGGCGAGGTTTTCCCGGATATCGTTCACGAGAGGATGCCCAGGGAAAGAAGGGCTTCGGTGATCTCACAGATGGGGAGACCGACCACATTGGTATAGGAGCCCTTTATCTCCTTCACCATATAGCCGCCTCTCCCCTGTACCGCATAAGAGCCGGCCTTGTCAAAGGGCTCCGACGTGCCGACGTACTTGGCTATCTCGTCATCCGTCAGGTCCTTGATGAACACTTTTGTCTCCGCCACGTCCTGGTAGACGATCTGTTTCGACGCATTGAGGATGCAATAACCCGTAAAGACCTTGTGCCAGTTCGCCCGAAGCCTCTTGAGCATGGCGACGGCGTCTTCGTCAGTTTTCGGCTTGCCCAGCACCTTCCCCTTGTGGACAACGACCGTGTCCGCGCCGATGATCCACTTGTCCGGAAAGAGGTCCCCGACCTTCCGGGCTTTT
Organism: uncultured delta proteobacterium; assembly: GCA_963729685.1. GTDB lineage: Bacteria > Desulfobacterota > Syntrophorhabdia > Syntrophorhabdales > WCHB1-27 > BOG-1155. The sequence goes on from CAVSOX010000015.1 coordinate 253,389, forward strand.
TCGTAAGAGATCCTCAGCACGAAGTCCTTCGGCGACTCGTAAGGCCTCCTGCGTTCTTCGATACCGGGGGGCATGATGGAGAACGATATACCGAGGGTTCTCAGGATATCGACCCTTCGTGTTGACTCGCTCGCGAGCACTATGGCATATTCATCGTTGATATGGAACATTTCGAAAAGAAAATAATATGAATCTCTCTCTAATTCAAGTTAAATAAAATATGTGGGCGAGGACAGCGTTCATGCGGTGCATCCGGCCGGGTCTTATAATATTCTGTGATCTATGATGATCAATGTGGTGACGACCGTCGACACCAGGGAGACCCTTGAGCGGATAGGGCGCCTCCTTCTCGAAAAAAGGCTGGTGGCCTGCCTCCAGGTAATCGGGCCGGTCAGGAGCGTTTACTGGTGGAAGGGACGGCTCGAAGAGGCGGAGGAATGGATCGGGATCATGAAGACAAGGCGCGAGCTGTACGTCGACGTCGAAAAGGAGATAAGGGCGCTTCATCCTTACGAAGTGCCGCAGATAGAAGCGATGGAGGCGGTATCCGTGCTGCCGGCTTACGAGGGTTGGCTCATGGAGGAGACAGCGAAAGTGCCGAGCGACAAGTGACGAGTGAGGGCGCGAGCAGATGAAAACGGTTGAGGTGAGGAACAAGATCTACTGGGTGGGTGCGGTCGACTGGGCTATCCGGGACTTCCACGGCTACGAGACGCCGCGGGGGACGAGCTACAACAACTATCTGGTCCTCGACGAGGAGCCCACCCTGGTCGACACGGTGAAACATGATTTTGCGGACATCACGCTCAAGAACATCCGGGAGATCATAGACCCGGCGGCCATAAAGCACGTGATCATCAACCACATCGAGAACGACCATGCGACGAGCGTCGACCGGGTGATGGCCGTAGCCCCTGGGGCCACCCTCTATATGACTGAAAAAGGGAAAAAGGGGCTCGCGAGGTTCTTCGACCTCTCCGGCTGGCGCATCAGGACGGTCAAGACGGGCGATACGCTGAAGACCGGGAAGAAGACGATCCTTTTTCTCGAGACGCCCATGCTCCACTGGCCCGATTCGATGGTCTCCTACGTGCAGGAGGAGAAGGTGCTCTTCAGCCAGGACGCCTTCGGGCAGCACATCGCGTCGTCGGCCCATTTCGACGATGAGTTCATCGCGTGCGCGTCCGTTGCGGAGCTGGAGGACGCGGTCATCGATTACTATGCAAATATACTCATGCCCTTCGGCGCGCTTATCAAAGCGAAGATCGGGGAGGTAATGAAGCTGGGCCTGGAGCTTCAGGTCATCGCGCCGGACCACGGCATAATCTGGCGACAGGACCCGGGAAAGATAGTGCGCATGTACCTCGATATGGCGGAGGGGAAGGCGGCGCAGAGCGTTGCGGTAATCTACGACACGATGTGGCACAGCACCGAGCAGATGACCCAGTCCATCGTCAGGGGTATCAAGGACGCGGGGCTGGAGTGCAAGGTGATCAAGCTCAGGGCTACGCCCATAAGCGTTGCGGTAAAGGAATTCTGGAAGGCGAGGGGCACCCTCATCGGCTCGCCGACCCTCAACAACATCCCTTTTCCCCCCATCGTTCAGTTCCTCACCTATCTGAGGGGCTTGAGGGCCAGGAACCGGATCGTCGGGGCCTATGGCAGCTTCGGGTGGAGCGGGGGTGCGGTCAGGGAAGTGTACGAGACCATCAGGCAGATCGGCCTCGAGACCTATGAGCCGGGCGTCGAGGTGACGTACAGGCCGGACCCCGAGGACGAACAGAAGTGCTACGACTTCGGGGCCGCTTTTGCGGAAAAAGTGAAAGAATACCACGCGAAATTCTGTATGAGCGGGGAGGCCGGGGCACCCGCGAAGCGGGTCGTGGCTTTGCCGGTGGAGGGGGTGCTGAACCCCAATGATTGCGGAAAAAGTGCGGGAGTACCACGCGAAATTCTAAAAAATGGGAGGATAGCCATGTCAAAGACCGAGGAGAACCTGAAAGCCGCGTTTGCGGGGGAATCACAGGCCAACAGAAAATATCTTGCCTTTGCGAAGAAGGCGGACCAGGAAGGCTTCGGCCAGGTGGCCAGGCTCTTCCGCGCCGCAGCGGAGGCGGAGACGGTCCATGCCCACAATCACTTGCGGGAGATGGGCGGCATCAGGAGCACGAAAGAGAACCTGGAGGAGGCCGTGAACGGCGAGGTGTTCGAATTTCAGAAAATGTATCCTGAGATGCTCGCGGCGGCGAAGAGCGAGGGAAACAAAGGGGCGGAGATGACCTTCAACCTCGCGAACGAGGTGGAGAAGATCCACGCCGCCCTCTACCGGAAGGCCGCAGACGACCTGGGTAAGAACGCGAAGACGGACTATTATGTCTGCCAGAGGTGCGGGAACACCGTGGAGGGGGAGCCGCCCGACAAGTGTCCGATCTGCGGCGCCCCGAAAAAAATGTTCAACAAGATCGACTGATCTGAAAAACTCAGGCCGCGCCGGCGCATCGGCGCGCGGATCGGGAGGCGATAGGTCAAAAGAATCGAGCGGACCGGCCGCATGGCCGGTCCGCTCTTTTTCGTGTGCGCGAACCTGCACGTTAGTTGACGAAGTGGCGGCGAATCGCTTCGAAGGTTTGGCAGCCGTCGTCGACGAAAGACGCCCCCACGTACACCTGTGGGCCTTCGCGGACGTGCTTCGGTATGCACTGCACGGCCAGGGGCGTGTCGCTTTTCGGGAGGGTGAAGACAACGGACATCCTGAAGTTTTCCGCTTGCTCGCACGGAAAGTTCGGGGGCGCCGCCACGCCGATCCCTCCGAGCGAGATATTTCGCACCAGTCCCGCGTATACGGTGCCGTCGGGGCCGCTCAAAAGCGCCGGGGCGGAGATCTTTTTCCGAAGGTAGTGCCGTTTCTCTTCGGCGAGGTCACCTAATCCGCGCTCTTCTATATGTGCGTACAGGATATTCTGCACCGTCGAAGAAAGGGACCTCCTGTCGTCCTGCGACATACGCTCAAGAGCGCTGCGCAGGTGTTTGCTTATGCGGAGGCATATCACGGCATCCTTCATGGAAACCACCTCTCACGTTGTTTGTACCGTCAAAGAGCCTCACAAGGGGAGGCGGCTGCGCCTCCCCTCAACCATACGAGCGCGTCTATTTGCTGCTCCTTCTCCTCAGTCCCACGGCGCCGAGAAGGCCGGTTCCGAGGAGCAGAAGGGAAGGAGGGACCGGCACGGGCGCACCGGTGACTTTGATGAATTCCTGAGAGGCGCCCAGTTGGGTGTTGTTGCCCGGTACGGTAGGAGTATAGACCAGGAAATCGGCCGTGTTCACGGATGCGTAGTTCTGGGACGCCTGGGCTGAGCCAGTATGCGCTTGACGTGGGACCACTGCCTGTCGGGGCGCCGGCCTGGGCGGAGGGAGTCATGATCTCCCAGATCGCATATGAGATGGCAGCGAGGTTCGCGTTACCGGACGTTTGGGGCTGCTGCATCATCTGGCTGGAAAGATAGAAGACCTCCACGGTAAGCCTGGTCGGCGGTCGTCACATTGTTGCCGAAGCTCGTATTGCCGAAGAATTTGAGCGATGAAAGCTGGCTGAAGGTGTAAGCGTTCGCGCTCCAGCTATACCCGTTGGAGATATCCGTCGCATAGTCGTCGCAGATCATGGCGGAAGAGGCCCCGCCGTTGACACTCACCTGGTAAGGGCCGACATACATATTGCCATAAGTTGCGGGTCCGCCGCCGGTCAGCGTCAGCGTGGCATCTGCGAGGGCGTTTCCCGTCCCCGCAAACCAGAGACAGATTACTGCGGCGAAAAGGGCGATCATCCTGGCGATGGTCTTTCTTCCCAGGTACGTGTTAGACATCTGGTTCATACGTGCCTCCTTGTTTCACCATTTTTTCTGGCAACCAGGCTGTCTTGCGGGAGACCCTTTGGCTTTCCGTCCCACCCTCGCGGATGGTTTGGCTCTGTCAGTATGACAATCTTATACTTTGTTATACGCAATGTCAAGAGTTTTTTTCGGGAAGAGCAATTTTTTTTGAGACTCGCTCCCGCGCCATTCTTTCCGCGCCCGCTTCTTCGGCCCGCCGAGCAAGTTATTTATTGACTTTTCAGCCCTTTTCGACTATTATTATGGTTTCAAATTTACGAGGAGAGATGAGGAGATAGGTATGTATGCCATTATAGAGAGCGGCGGCAAGCAGTACCGGATAACGGAAGGATCGAAGGTAAAGATCGAAAAGGTGCCGGGGAATGCCGACGAGCTTATATCGTTGAGTGACGTACTGGCGGTCAATGACGGCGAGCGCATGCTGGTGGGCAATCCTTATGTCGCGGGTGCGTCGGTGACCGGGAAGATAGTGGCCCAGGGTAGGGCGAGGAAAGTGACTGTTTTCAAGTACAAACGGAGAAAAGACACCAAAAAGAAGAAGGGGCACCGGCAGGCGTACACGGAGCTGGTGATAGAAAAGATAGAGGTGGAGGCGACACATGGCGCATAAAAAAGCCGGAGGGAGCTCGCGGAACGGCAGGGACTCGAGCGGCCAGAGGCTCGGCGTGAAAATCTTCGGAGGGCAGCACGCGTTGGCGGGAAGCATTATCGTGAGACAGCACGGGACGAAGATATACCCCGGCACGAACGTGGGAATCGGGCGGGATAACACGCTTTTTGCGCTGATTGAGGGGCATGTCGTATTTGAGGCCAAGGGGGAGAAAAAAAGGGTGAGCGTTTATCCTGTGGAATGAAATTTGTCGATGAAGCTACTCTTTATATAAAAGCGGGGGATGGCGGTCGAGGGTGTGTCAGCTTTAGAAGAGAACCATATGTGCCCAGGGGCGGACCCAGCGGAGGCGATGGAGGAAAAGGGGGCGACATCGCCATAGTCGGCAAGAAAAGCCTCATCAGTCTTCTCGATTTCAATTACAAACGGGTTTACAGAGCAGAAAGCGGCAAGAACGGCGGCGGCCGGAACAAGACCGGGAGGAACGGGGCCGATCTCTTCATCTACGTCCCCGCGGGGACGGAGGTGCGCGATGAAAACGGTCTCCTCCTGGCGGATATCGTCGAAGAGGGACAGACCTACGTGGCCGCGGCCGGCGGCCGCGGCGGCAGAGGGAACGCCCGTTTCGTGAGCCCCGTCCATCGGGTGCCCACCGAGTTCGAGGAAGGCGAAAAAGGGCAGGAGCGGCACGCGCTTAAGCTCGAATTGAAGCTGTTGGCGGGCATGGGCATCATCGGATTGCCCAACGCCGGTAAATCGACGCTCCTTTCCCGCCTCACCAGCGCAAACCCTGAAGTGGGCGACTACCCTTTCACCACGCTGACCCCCTCCCTCGGCGTGCTCATCGAAGACGACAGGCGTCTCGTGCTTGCCGACATTCCGGGTATTATCGAGGGGGCTTCCAAAGGAAAGGGTTTGGGACTTACCTTCCTCCGCCACATCGAGAGGACGGCCATGCTCCTCTGGGTTATCGACGTGGCGTCCCCCGACGTGGAGCGCGACTATGCGACCCTGTCCACGGAGCTGCGCCTTTACAAAGAGGAGCTCGCCGCGAGGGAGCGGATCATTGTCCTCAATAAGATCGATCTCGTCAGCCCGGAGGCGCTCGCCGGGAAGGAGGTTTTTTTTCGCGCCCGGGGAGAGACGGTAGCCTCCGTGAGCGCGGCCTCAGGGCAAGGGATCGACGGGCTGAAGGAGCTGCTGGCTGAAAAGGGCGGAGACCGCGCGTATGGCTGATATTCATAGGGTGGTACTCAAAATAGGCACATCGGTCCTGCTGGGCAAGGACGGCAGGATCAGCAGGGCCAGGGCTCACGACTTCGCCCGCCAGATAAAGGCCGTAAGGGACCGGTCCGTGGACGTGATCGTTGTCTCCTGCGGGCGCCATAGCGTGCGGCATGGAAACGGTGGGCCTGAAGAGGAAGCCTAAGGAAATGGCGAGGAAACAGGCGCTGGCGTCGGTAGGGCAGATCGTGCTCATGAGTATGTACATGGACGCCTTCGCCGGTGTCGGGCTTACGGCAAGCCAGATACTCCTGACCCATGAGGATACGAAGTCGAGGAGCAGGTGCCTCAATCTCATGAACACGATCGACACCCTCCTCGGAATGGGCGTCGTGCCCATTGTCAACGAGAACGACACGCTCTCGTTCAAGGAGATCATGTTCGGGGATAACGACAACCTTTCGGCCCTCATCGCGCAGATCGGCAACGCCGATCTTTTGGTGCTCCTCTCCGACGTCGAGGGCCTCTATGAAAAGGACCCGAAGCGAGTATCCCGGCGCCGCCATGATCACGACGGTCAGAAAGATCGACGAGCACGTCGAGGCCCTTGCCCACGGGACGACGAGCGAAAAGAGCGTCGGCGGCATGACGAGCAAGCTGGAGGCGGCGCAGCAAGGCGGGGAATTACGGCATACCCACCAGGGTTGTGGGGGGCGACGTGAAGGATGTCGTGCAAAGGGTGGTCGCCGGCGAGGAGATAGGCACCCTCTTTACGGCGCGAAAGTGCCTGACAAGGAAGAAATGCTGGATCGCCTTCGCGTTCAAGCCGAAGGGGAGAATCGGGATAGACCCTGGCGCGCGGGACGCGCTCCTGCACCACGGGAAAAGTCTCCTGCCTTCCGGCATTGTCGGGGTGGAGGGCGACTTTTCGAGGGGAGAATGCGTCGAAGTGACTGCCGGGACGGACACGGTGATCGCCCGGGGCATCGTCAACTACTCGTCCTCGGATATCGGCAAGATAAAAGGCACGAAAAGTGTTGAGATAGAAAAGAAGCTCGGCTATAAATATACGGAGGAAGTGATCCACAGGGACAACATGGTGGTCTTATGAACGCTGATCGAGGTAGCATAGAGGGCCCATGGGGCGGCGGATGCGGCGGCGCATCTCGCCACCGAAGAAAAGAACCGGATCCTCGGTACCCTCGAAGAGCTGCTCCGGGAGCGGCAAGAGTTCCTTTTTGAGGAGAACGGGAAAGATATCGAAAAGGCAAGAAGCGAGCTGCTGCCGGCGAGTCTTATCGAACGCCTGAAAATGGACGCGAAAGTGGTCGATGAAATGGCGGCGGGATTGAGGGACGTGATCGGGCTGCCCGACCCCGTCGGTGAGATCGTGAAGATGTGGACGCGGCCCTCCGGCCTGCGCGTCGGCAGGATGCGCATCCCTATCGGCGTGATCGCCATAATTTATGAATCCCGGCCGAATGTGACGGTCGATGCCTTTGCCCTCTGCCTGAAGAGCGGGAACGTGGTGATCCTCAAAGGGGGAAAAGAGGCGATTCATTCGAACCGCGCGCTCTTCGGCCTGATTCGTGATGCCCTCGCCCGGTGCAACGCGCCGGCGGAAACGGCGCAGCTCATAGAGACGAGCGACAGGGCGTACCTGTATGAACTTTTGGGATTGAGTGATTATATTGACCTGGTTATCCCTCGGGGGGGAGAGGCGCTGATCCGCAGCGTCGCGGAGCATTCCAGGGTGCCCGTCCTCAAGCATTACAAGGGCGTCTGCGCCATTTTTGTGGACGAATGGGCGGACGAGGAGATGGCCCTGAAGGTATGTCTCAACGCAAAGGTGCAGAAGCCGGCCGCCTGCAACGCCATGGAAACCCTTCTCGTGCATGAGGCGATCGCCCCGCGCTTTTTGCCGGAGATGGTCTCGTTGCTCCGGGAGGCGGGCGTGGCAATAAAAGGGTGCGAAAGGACCCGGAAGATCGTTGCCGGCCTGGAGGAGGCAACGGAAGCGGACTGGGAGGAGGAGTACCTTGACCTGACCCTGTCGGTGAAGGTCGTGGCCGACATGGACGAGGCGATAGCCCATATACGGACTTACGGCTCCCAGCATACGGACGCCATCGTGACCCGCGATTACGACCGTGCGTGGCGGTTCCTGAAAGAGGTCAATTCCTCGCTTGTCCTGGTGAATGCGTCTACCAGGCTGAACGACGGGTTCCAACTGGGGCTCGGCGCGGAAATGGGGATCAGCACCACCAGGCTGCACGCCTTTGGCCCCATGGGACTGGAGGAGCTTACCGTGACGAAGTTTATCGCCTTCGGCGACGGACAGCAGAGGAACTGATGGCCATAGGGGTGTTCGGGGGGACTTTCGACCCGGTGCACACAGGCCACTTGAGGGTCGCCGAGGAAGTGCGCGAGGCGTTTTCCATGGAGAGGGTCTATTTTGTTCCTGCGCGGATCCAGCCCTTCAAGCAGCCGGGGAGGGGGGCTACTGCCGATGAGAGGGTCTCGCATGCTCGAGATGGCGATGCGGGGCAACAGTTTTTTTCGGACGTCTCCGGTGGAGATCAGGAGGGGGGGCGTTTCCTATTCGATCGACACGGTGAAGCATTTTGCCCGCAGGTTCGGAGAGATCTATTTCATTATGGGCATGGATGCCTTTTCGGACATAGGTTTGTGGAAAGCGCACCAGGAGTTGTTCTCGTATGCCGATTTCGTCGTCATGGTGAGGCCGGGGATGAGGCTCTCGGGACTTCCGACAAGCTTGTTGGGGGAGACGCGGCAGCTTGACGCCTCGACGTTCGAGCATGCGTCGGGCAAAAAGATCTATTTTCACCACATTACCCAGCTCGATATCTCGTCAACGCGGATAAGAGGGCTGGCGAGGATGGGGAAATCGATAAGATATCTGGTCCCCCACACGGTTGAGAGGTATATTATCAAGAACGGATTGTACAGGAATTAAGTGAAAAAGAAAGAACTGGCAGATGCATGCGGACGGTCGGCGTTGGAAAAGAAGGCCGGGGACGTGGTGGTGCTCGATCTCTCCGGGCTCACGGACATCGCGGATTATTTCGTGCTTGCGAGCGGCACGAGCGAGCGGCATGTGTTGACCATATCCGAGGCCATCGAGCACGACATGAAGGGGAAAGGGATAATGCCCTTCTCGACCGAAGGCTACGAGGAAGGGCGGTGGGTCATCATAGATTACGGAGACGTGGTCGTCCATGTATTTCTCGAATCGCTCAGGGAGCTGTACGATCTTGAGAACCTTTGGATAGAAGCGAAGAGATACGTCATGGAGTAAGAACAGAAATCAACAGGGCGGGGTGTCAAATGGAGAAGGGAAGGCTTGAATATTTCAGGAAGAAGCTGCTGAAGCAGCGCGAGGCGATCCTGAACAAATCGAAAAGACTGAAAGAGGATTCGTATACGCTTGGCACTGACGGTATCCAGGATATGGCGGACGCCGCGAGCAACGCGTACAACGCCGACATCCTGATGAGCCTGAGCGATAATGACAGGAACATGGTAAAAGAGATAGACTCCGCCCTCGATAAGATCGGATCCGGGACTTACGGCATATGCGAGGAATGTGATGAGCCGATCAGTGAGAAACGGCTCGAGGCAAACCCGGTGGCGCGCTACTGCATCACCTGTAAGAGAATGATCGAGGAAAAGGGCGTATAATCCGATGAAGTATAAGATCTCACTACTTTTCTTTCTCCTCCTTTTCGTTGCTTACGTGTTGCTCTCTTTCCTGAATTCCGACAAGGTGCCGTTCGATGTCGGCTTCGGGAAGCTTGAGACGACGGTCACCAACTACGTCGCCGCCGCTTTTGTGCTCGGCGTAATCTTTTCCATCATTGCGAGTTTTTTCACCGACGCGCGTAGGGGCCTTGCAAAGTGGCGCAGCGAGAGGAAGGAGAGGCGGAGGAACGAGGCCAACGAACTTTTCGAGAAGGCGAAGCTCTATGAAATGAAAGGCGAGCCGGAGAAAGCGGAGGAGTATTTCAACCGCGTCATAAGGTCGGTGCCCGATATGGAAGAGCCGTATCTGCTCCTCGCCGACATGCATGCGGCGAGGGGGGAGCCGGGTAAAGCGGTCGAGGCCCTGGACCTCGGCGAAAGGCGTCTCGGCAAAAAGGAAGCGATACTGCTGAAAAAGGCGAAGATCCACCATGCCCAAAACGATCTCGACGCGGTGGAGCGGGATCTGCTGGACGTCGTGCGGATCACGGGGTCGAGCCTCGAGGCCCTGGGGGCCTTGAGAGACCTCTACATCGGCCGGAAAGCATGGGCCCAGGCACTGGAGATGGAAGAGCAGGTGAGGAAGCAGATAAAGACACGGGAAGAGGACCAGCGGTTCCTCGGGCTCCAGTACGAGAGCGCGAAGGAGCGCTTCCTGAAGCAGGACCCCAGGCTCTACGAGCAGGTGCTCAAGGACCTGCGGGAGATCATCAGCGACAATAAGCGTTTCATCCCCGCCTATACGCTTTCGGCCGAAGTCTACAAGATCACGGGCAAGCTGAACGACGCGGGCAGGGTGTACGGCCGCGGCTTTGCGAAGACGGGCCATATCGTCTTCCTCCGGCAGCTGGAAGACCTCTATATCGACAGGGGGGAGCCCGGCGTCATATTGAAGATTTACCGCCGGCTTCTTGAAGTGGCGCCCAGGAACCAGCTTCTCATGTTCTTCTACGCGCGGCTCTGCCTGAAGCTGGAGATGATCGACGAGGCAATCGACGTCCTGAAGACGCTCCTCGCGGACGAGAAGGAATTCAGGGGGCTTCACCGGGCCATGGCGGAGGCGTACATCCACCGGGGTAATCTCGAAGATGCGGTCAGGGAGTTTTCGCAGGCTTTTCCCATGAGCCAGGTCTATCTGCCTTTCTATTGCGTGAAGTGCCAGGCCGTCAAAGAGGAATGGACCGATTTTTGCGAGAGCTGTTCGAGCTGGAACACGATAAACATCAGGCAGGACGGTCTCTTTTTCCAGGAGGCCGAAAACTTGCGCGTGGTCTACGAGGAAAACTGGGAGGCGACTTGATGGACGATCTTATTCTGGCCAACGACAACAAGATTATCTTCCTTGTCCTTGACGGGCTTGGCGATATCCCCGACCCGGCGCACGCTTTCATGACCCCCCTTGAGGCGGCAAAGAAGCCGAATATGGACCGTCTTGCAGTCGAGAAAGGTGTCCTCGGCCGCACTATCCCCGTGGGCGTCGGCATCACGCCGGGCAGCGGCCCCGGCCATTTGAGCCTTTTCGGCTATGACCCTGAGCGTTATGAGATAGGCAGAGGCATCCTGGAAGTGCTCGGGCTCAATATGGAGCTTGAGCCGAGCGATGTCGCCGCGAGGGGAAATTTCTGCACGGTGAAGGACGGCATCGTGACCGACCGGAGGGCGGGCAGGATAGAGACCTCGGTCGCGGAGCGGCTGGTCGAGAGGATATCGAGAGCGGTCCCGTCGGTAGAAGGGGTAAAGGTGCTCATGAAGGCGGGCATCTCGCACAGGTTCGGGATCGTCTTCAGGGGAGAGGGCCTGTCCGACGAGTTGGAGGACGCGGACCCGCACAAGGAGCGGAAGCCCCTCGCATTGGCGGCCCCGAAAACACCCGCGGCAGAGAAGACCGCCGCGGTCGTCAACACATTCATCAAAAAGGCGATGGACGTGCTCAGGGAGGAGCCGGTGGCGAACGGGGTCCTGCTCAGGGGCTTCTCGAAGAACCCCGACATACCGCGGTTCCCGGAGAAATATCGGATGGATTCCCTGGCAATCACCACCTATCCCATGTACCGGGGGATCGCGAGGGTGCTGGGCATGAAGGTGGAGAAAGAGCCGGTGGACTATAAAGAGATGGTCTCCATCCTGAAGGAGCATTACGACCGGTACCAGTTCTTCTTCTTGCACGTGAAAGAGACGGATATCGCGGGAGAAGACGGCAATTTCAAAGAGAAGACAAGGGCGATAGAGTTCGTCGACACGATAGTGCCCGATATCTATGCGCTGAAGCCGAGGGTGCTCGTCGTCACCGGCGACCATTCGACCCCCTGTCCCCTGAAAGGCCACAGCTGGCACCCCGTGCCGCTTTTGATTGTCGCGGATACGGGCGAAAAGGACGGCATCCCCTTCCACGAAAAGAATTGTCTGAAGGGCAGCATAGGGACGATATACGCGAAAGAGCTCATGACCCTCGCCCTGGCCTATGGCTCGAAGCTTGATAAGTACGGTGCATGAACATCCAAGGGGTTCAGCACCCCCTCCACGAGCAAAGCTCGCGGAGCCTCCCCGCTCAGCTCGCTACGCTCGTTATGGGGGTTCAGCACTGGCCTGGATGGACCTTTGAATGCAACTTGGTATGCGCTTACTCAAATCCGTCCTCGAGCTTATTTACCCGGTCTATTGCGGAGGATGCGGCAGGGAGGGGGAGGTGCTCTGCCCTGCGTGCAGGCAGTCTTTCATCACGCTCGAAAGTCCTTTCGTCTGCCCATCCTGCGGCAGATGGACGGGCAGCGACGCTTTGTGCGGCGGATGTATCACCCACCCCCCGAATTTCACGCGGGGGTTTTACGTCTTTTCTTTTGAAGGCCCGTTGAGGGAGGCTATTCACGCCTTCAAATTCGGGGGCAGGATCGACGTGGGAAGGGCCCTGATGCGTATGGGACGGGAAAAGATCGCGTCGATCGCATCCGCCTTCGACGTGGTCATTCCCGTTCCGGTCACGGAAAAGAGGCTGAAAAAGCGCGGCTTCAACCAGTCGTTTATCATCGCCGAGGAGATATCACGCATGACGGGTGCGCCCGTCGACTCCGGGACCCTCGTGAAGAAGAAAGAGACCGAAGACCAGTACATGCTGTCGAAAGAGGAGAGAAAGCGGAATATACGCGGAGCCTTCGCGCTGATCGACGCACGTCCTCTCGCGGGCAAGCGCCTGCTCCTCGTGGATGACCTTTATACGACGGGAAATACGGCGCGGGAGGCCTGCCGGACACTCCTGAGGACAGAAGCGAAGGAGGTCCTCTTCTTCGCCCTTGCAAGAACGCCCTGATGAAGAAAGCCTTGCTCATAGTTATCGCGGTGCTTTGTGTCCTGGCCGGAATGACGCTCGCGGCCTGGTTTTATCTGCCGACGCTCGCATTCCACATGCTGGGCAAGGCGATAGACGGAACCGTGGAGGCGTCGAGCTCGAGCGTTTCCTTCCGAGGCGGGCTCCTCGTGCTGAAGCTCAACGGGGTGCGGATAAAGGGCAAGGTGGAAGGCGTCGTGGGGACGGCCGAGCTTCGCGTGCAGCCCTCAAAGGGGCTCTACGTCAAGTATTTCGCCATTTCGGATTTCGATATCAAGATCGGGAAGGAAAAGGGCCGTATAGGTTTTTATCCGGTGCCCGTGGAGCTGGCGGAGATCCGGAAAGGCACGGTCGATTATGAGGGGCACAAGTACGTCCTCCGTGAGATGAGGGTCTCCAATTTCAACACGGGCGGCCAGCTGGAATTCAGCATAGACGGAGGGGTCGAGGGACTGGGCAACCTCAAGACCAGGGGCGAGGGCTTTTTCGGGGAAAAGCGGTCGGACTTGCACGGTGAGTATTCCCTGTCGGACGTCAATATGGCCCGCGTCTTCAAAAACTACGAGGGTCTGGCAGACTCAGCCGGCACCTTCAGCTACCGGGACGGGGTGTTCGTGATGGACGGCGACGTGAAGGCGCCCTACTTTTCCCTCATGGAAGACTTCCTGAAGCGGAGGCTCGCGTCAGAGCGGAATGCCTGTCGCATCCACTTGATGCGGATCGGCGACGTGACGGATGTCACCCTGACCGGCCTCTCCTTTAAAGGCACGCCGCTCTCTCTGAAATTCTCCAGTGACTCAAAAAAGCTCACGTACCTGGAGCTGAGCACCGGCTTCCTCGCCATTCCCGACCTGCTGGACTATATGAACCCCGCGGTGTTGTCGGAAGGGGATTGGGGCCCTCTCTTTTTTGTCAAAGACGGCACCGTAGCCATCGACAGTTTCGTTTTTCGGAGGGGAAAGCCCATTACCGCGGAGATAAGAGTGGCCCACGTCGAGGTGGGGGCCGGAAAGGTCGCGTTCCACGAAGTGAGAGGCACCCTGCGCCTGGATGGCAGCGCGCTCGTGTTAACGGGTTTCGAGGGAAGGCTGGGAGAGGGGCAGATCTCCGGGGTCACCGGTCTCGTCCCCCTGAGGCTTGACCGGGACGTGGCCCTGAAGGGGCGATATTCCCTGGATCTTAAGGACCTCTCGCAGCTTGCCGGGACGGACAATGTAGAGATCCTCGCGGGGACTACCGAAGGGGACGTCAGCCTGCACGGGAGGCATGGTCGGGGCTTCAGCATCGAGGGCGGCGGGACCGTTCGGGCAGGGCGGTTCGTCTGGAAGGGCGTTGCCCTTGGGGCGTCAGGGAGCTACGCCTTCAAGGACGGTCGCGTGACGTTCGCCCCCCTCGTGATAAGCGAGGCCGGAACGAGGCTCGTCGTGAGGGGGAGCGCAGGAAAAGCGCGGGCCGACCTGCAGGTGAAAGGGGTAGTCGACGGGCGGCAGATAGGCCTCGTCCTCGACCGCCCCTATCCTCTGCAAGGGCTCGTGGGCGTCGACGGCGAGGTGGGGTTAAAGGAGGACACCTTCGAGCTTAAGGGGCGTCTCTCCATGACGGACCTTTCCTTCGAGATCCCCCGCCTGATGAGAAAGGGGCGCGGGGTGGAGAGCTCGGCCGTCGTATCGCTGCACTTCCAGGCGGGCGGCGACCTCTGCGTGGACAGCCTTCTTTATACGCTCGGCCCCCTGGAGGCAGCTCTTCGCGCAAGGATCGGGAAGGGGAGGATCTCCCGCATGCATGTGGTCCTGGACGTTCCCAAAGTCGAGGAGCTGTCGCGGCTCTTTTTTTTTGACGATGGCGAGGCCCATGGAGACCTGAAGGCCGACGTGCGCGTGGAGAATTTGCCGTACCCCGTGACAAAGCTCCCCGTGATGCAGGGACACCTGACCTTTCGCGGAGACATCCTGCGCCCTCCCACGTTTGCGAAGCCTCTCACCGGCATCGACCTTGCCTGCGCGTTCGAGGGGGAGCGTTTTACCATCGCCCTGTCGGGGCTGCGCGCGGGTCAAAGCGTGCTCAGAAACGCGCGTCTCGTTATCGCGGGTACTCGATGCACCCCAATTCACCCTCGGGGTCGATATGGACTCTTTTGACCCCGCTGATTTTGTGCAGGATTACGGGAAGCGGTTCAGGGTGCCGGTGATTGCCGAAGGGAGTCTCATGGCCGGGACGACGGGGGGGTTTCTGCTGAAATCGAAGACCGGGCGCTTATCCGGCACGCCATACCGCGACCTGGTGATGAGGGGCACCTTCGGACGCCGGATGCTCGACGGTGACCGAAGGGAGGGTCGGGGCGGCCAAGGGCGAGCTCGTGTTTCAGGGGGATGCATATCTCGGATCCGTTCCCCGGCTCAATGTGAAGGGGCATCTGTCGGACGTGGCCGCCCAGGAGGTCCTGGCGCTTTTCGGGGAAAAGCAGAACATCTTCGAAGGCACGGGATCGATATCGGCCGACCTCGCCTTTGCCGGGAGGGACAGCGATGCCCTCGCGAGGAGCGCGAGCGGGACGGTGACCCTCGCGAGCCGGGACGGAGTGATCAGGAGATGGAACATCCTCTCGAAGATCCTGGCCCTCACCAACGTGTACGACCTTTTTCAGGGACGGGTCGACCTGACGCGGAACGGTCTCGTGTACAGGCGGCTCAGCGCCTCCTTTGATGGGAATAACGGCGTGTTTCACACGAGTGATTTCCTTATCGACAGCCCCTCCATGCTTATTACCGGCATGGGGGACCTCGATGTGGGGAAAGACGAGGTCGACGGCAGGATGACGGTATCTCCGCTCGTGACAATGGATAAGATCATAAACCTGATCCCCCTGGTGCGCAGCATTATCCGTGAGAAAACGAGCGGTTTTCTGTTCTTTGTCTACAACGTCAAAGGGCCGGCGCAGGACCCGGAGGTAAAATCGAGCTATGTCCGGAGCGTGGGGGCGAGGATCGTCTATCTGCTGCGCAATACCCTCCAGCTCCCGAAAGGTGTCTGGGACGAGCTATCACAAGGAGCTGCAGAGATGAGGATCGCCATTATCGGGGCAGGGAAAGTCGGCATCGCCCTCGGCTATGTCTTGAGGAAGAAAGGGTTTGATGTGGTCGCCGTCGCGTCGAGGCGGCAGTCCTCACTCGATACGGCAAAGACGTACATCGGGGCCGACTGTTTCACCACCCTCGACAACAGGCAGGCCGTGGAGATGGCCGACGTGGTGGCGGTCACGACGCAGGACAGGGAGATAAAGAACGTGGCTGCGCAGATCGCCGCCATCGACGGACGGCTCGACGGAAAGTTGTTTTTTCACACGAGCGGGGCCCATGCCTCGTCCGAGCTCTCTCCCCTGGAAGAAAGAGGCGCCCTCCTCGGCTCGCTGCACCCCCTTCAGACTTTTCCCGATATCGACGCCGGCATCAGGGGCCTCCCCGATACCTATATTTTTATCGAAGGCGACGGCAAGGCGCTTCCCGTGCTCAGGGACCTCGCATCGCCTATAGGCGCAGAGGCCGTCGTGATAGAGAGCGCGAACAAGGTGCTCTATCACCTTTCGGCGGTCTTTGTATGCAATCTGCTCGCGAGCCTCCTCTATGCGGGGGAGGGCATCATGAAGCGCATCAATATCGATCTCAAGCCCTTCTATCCGATCATCAGGGCGACGCTCGCGAATATCGAGACCAGGGGGCCGCTCCTTTCGCTCACGGGACCGGTGGTGAGGGGGGACGCGGGCACCGTCTCATCCCATATAGATGCCATCGCGGACATGCCGCTCCATGAGAAGGTCTACAAAGACCTCTCCCTGGTGGCCCTGGAGATGGCGCGGGAGAGGGGGACGCTGACAAGCGAACAAATAGCGGCGCTACGGGCGCTCCTGGAGGGGGCGTAGTCGGCCGGCCGGTCTCATGCTTGGAATCGCGAGTCTGCGGCGCCCTGCTGCGGTCGTGAGGCTACGCCGTACGTTCAGTACGGCTCCGCTCAAGGTACTGTCAACCTAATTGTGTAAATTTCTTATAGAGGGGCAAATTAGGACGTACCTTCCCTATTTTTGTCGTCCTCCAGTTTATCTCCATCTTCAATGAGATAAATGCCAGGAGCAGATAACAGGCATTCTCCCCGGCAACAATTTCCATGGGCTTCGTCCTTCTTTTGAATTCCTTGTTCAGCCGTTCAATGATGTTGGTAGTCCTTAAGGATATCCATTCTTCTTCAGGGAAAGAGAAGAAGGTGAGGCAGGCGTCAAGAGAGTTGGCCAGGCACTTTACCGCCGAGGGAAGCTCTTTCTCCCATTTGCCCGCAAAGCTCACCGCAAACTCGTCCGCCTTCTTTCTGGATGAGGCGTAGAAGATAGACCGGAGGTCATCCGCTACTGCCCGTTTCAACTTCATGGGCACCTTGGCGATGACGCTCTTGGCGACGTGCACCTGGCAGCGTTGAACCTTTGCATGAGGAAACTCTTCCTCGAATACTTTCTCCAGGCCGGACAGACCATCCATGATGCCCAGGACTACAGTCGATCCGTCAAGTCCTCTTCCCTTGAGATCCTTAAAGAACTGTCTCCAGACAGAGGCCGATTCCTTGTCGCCGCTCTGGAGGCCTAGGACCAGCTTGGTCCCGTCTTCTCTCACCCCTATGACCACAAGGACGGGTACGAGTTTGATGCTCCCGCCGATCCTCATCCGGAAGTTGACGCCGTCAACAAAGATGTATTTGATCTTCTCCCCGGAGAGGTCGCGCATTCTCCATGTCTCCACCGCCTGCTTCAGTCGGTGGTTGTGTTACTCACTTCCGTCGCCGAGAGAGATCGGCCGATGAGCCTCTTCGTGAGAAGAGAAAGGGTCCTCGTGCTTATGCCGGTCAGGTACATGGCTGCGATGTCTTCGGTGATCCGCTCATCATAACGCTGACACCGGGGGAGCACCTGGGAGTGAAAATCGCCGTCCCGATCACGGGGCACCCTGACCTCCACATCGCCGATACCTTTTATGCAGAAAGTACGACAATAGCTGCCGTTGCGGTAATCGGTGCCGTCTTTCCGCTCATACTTCTCTCTCCCTATATGGTCGGTGAGCTCTTTCCCCATAAGGTTCGTAAGAAAGGTCCCCACCTCTTTCTGTATGTTCATACCGATGTACTCAAGGATCTTTGCCGGGACATTTTCAACTTCCTTGATTAACGCGAGCGCCTCTGATACGCTTACCTTCAGTTCCACTGGATGTTCCTCCTCCCTAAAATATTGTGATTTGGTCGTCACCTATTTTATAGGAGGCACATCCTTTTTTGCCAGCCTAAAAGAATTTACACAGGAAAGTTTACACTACCCCGCTCAACGATCCTCACAGGGCATCCACATCTCATCGATTCCGAGCATGAGACCGGCCACCCGATCCGGCATCGAGCACAACCATGATCGATGCCGGAATTAACGGAGCGTAAGATGCTCCGGCCCCGGCTTTCGCCGGGGCGATGACAATAGGCAGACCATTCGCTTCGTGTTTGCATCCCCTCAATTTCTTTATTTCACTTTTCGCTTGACACACTACGTAGTACTTTCGTAAACTAGTGAAAAGCCGAAAAGGAGGCCCTCATGAAGAATTATAGTATTGAGGTTGATCAAGAGGTATGGGACTATCTCAAGAGCAAGGCAGAACCACTTGTAGATACACCAAATTCCGTGTTGCGCAGAATTATGTTTGGCGATAAATCGATAGCCGATGGGGCAGCAGGCAGTGAGCAACCCAATGGCTCAGTTTTAAATCTTCCTAGTGATACACCTAGGGCACTAGCACAAATACTAGAAGTTATTTATGAGGTGAAGAAACGAGGCAAGTCAAGAAATGAGGCCACTAACATAGTGGCCGAAAGAAGGAAAACAGCCCCACAAACGGTCATCGACAAGTACTGTAGGCAGTTA
This sequence comes from uncultured delta proteobacterium, assembly GCA_963729685.1. Lineage (GTDB taxonomy): Bacteria > Desulfobacterota > Syntrophorhabdia > Syntrophorhabdales > WCHB1-27 > BOG-1155. Next base: position 272,138 of record CAVSOX010000015.1, read on the forward strand.
GGAAAAAGGGCGTATGACATAGACCGCTTGTTACAGGATCAGAACTTTGACGAGTTCAGGGTTTTGTTGGAGTCAAGATTTAAAAGCTATCGGGATATAGTCTCTTCTTTTTTCCGTTCCTTAGAAAGGGGCAACGCATTGGACGCCAGGAATTGATGGAGGGGTCATGAACTCATATGCTCGGAAGCATCTTGATGGAAAGAAGCTCACTCAGGATCAACTGATTCCTGTGATCGTCATGCTTATAGGCGGCAAAGTGGGCAGAGCTAGCAAACAGTACGTTGAAGAAAGCGTCTATGAACTCTTTCGAGACGAATTCCAGAAACCTGTATATCATGAGAAAGTTGCAAACCACGCAGTGCCGCGTTGGAAACACGATGTCGCATGGGCTAGAGAAAGGGCGAAGCAAAGACTCGGCTACATAAAGCCAGCAACGAAGTGTGGAAGAGGAATTTGGGAGCTTACGGAAAAGGGCAAGGCTTATTTCTACGACCTGGAGGCCAACCTGAACAGGATCGCACACAAGGCATAGCTACCGATCGTCCATTGTTTTGTTCTGAGACAAAGAAACTCACGGCGTGAAGAAGTGCAAACGCATCCAAGGCTGGGGTATGGTCAAGGAGGACCACCTAACTTCCGGCATCGATCATGGTTGTGCTCGATGCCGGATCTGGTGGATGACGGCGTTGAAGAATCGCGATCTGCCGCGCGCTCTTCGCCTTGCGCCCTCCGACGTACGTTACGTACGCCTGCGGGCAGCAAGGCTCAGATCGCATCGACATCTCATCGATTCTTCAACGCCGTCAGTCCTCGAAATTCCCCTTCCCCCCCTTGTCGCTCTTGAGCGTCTTCGCCCGCTCGATGATCTGCTCTTTCGTCCAGTGGGTCTGGTCTTCGAGGAGGCTCCCCTTGGGACCCACATCGTAAGAGGCGGCCTTCAGGAGCGCCTCGACGGCGAGCTGGTCCGTGTCCCCGCCGTTCAGGACCTCGGTCATCATCTTGAAGGCGAACTCTTCGACCCCTTTCACCATCCGCTCGCGCACCGTGGCAGGCTGCGCCAGGAGCTTATTCTCGAACGGCAGGTTCAGGTTTTTGTAATCCCCTTTCTTCCAGCCCTTGCCTTCGGCGTAGGCAACCATCTCGGCCCAGAGATCCTCGGTCACCCCTTCGCCCTGACGCTTGATGAAATTGCCGCCGACGTCCAGTTGGGCGTTGCCGTAGTCGTTTACCTCCAGCCCCCAGGAGATCATCTGCAGGGCGGTCGCGACGTTCGCCTTGGTGGTTGCGGTCTTAGCGGCGATCTCCCGCAGCCGGGCGGAGCTGTTGCCCGAGGTGCCGTGCTGGGCGCCGCTCACTTTGTAGGGGGCGAGGGCGCGGTGGATCTCGGCGGTGAGCTCCACCTGGATACCCGCATCGCTTGCCTCGATGCCATGGGTAGTGCCGTTGTTGAGGGCGATCCAGTCGGGGAAGATCTTGTAGGCGTTCAGTCCCTGGATCAGGAATTTCGCCTCGGGAACGGTAGAGAGTCCCTCTTTCCCCTTGATTTCGCCTACCTCGGTCTCAAGCCCCGCCCATTTCGGAATGAACGGGTTCAGCTCGATATTGGCGAGGAGGTTCTGGTCATCCGGCAGGTGGGAAGCATCGACGGCGACTGAGGTCAAGCCCGCGTCGAACATGGTCGGCACCTCGACCTTCGCGGCGGCAAGGTCCTTGTCGCTCTTGATCCCGTAATGGTCCGCGTGGACGGCGACCGGCACCGTAATGCCGAGCTCGTTGCAAATGCTGTCGACGATGCGCGCTATGTTCCAGTAATTCACCGCGCAGTATGCCTTCTGGCCCCCCTCCGACTTCGCGATCTCGATGATGAGGGCGGCTCTTGCCCTCTGGGCGGCCTTGAGGGCGCCGCGGATGGCAAAATAGTTCCTCCCGTTGCAAGCCATGGCAATCGCGTGCCCCTTGGCGAGCATGGCCCGGTCTATCACCTTGCCGCTGACGAGAAGCGCCTTGGAATTGGGGAAAAGCTCACGAATGTTTGGGGGACGAAAAAGAAGGGCCTTTTCAAAATCTGCAGAATAGGACATATGTCACTCTCCTTATGGAAGAAAAGATAAACAGCATCTCCTGCTCTCTTCCATTGTAGAGCAAAGCGGCAGGGGATTCAAGGATTGAGTGACGCGGCGGCGCCATTATTTTGCGAGAAAGTCCCGGCCGGGTCTGCTTCGCTCTTGCCATTGTGCGGTGAATAGATAATACTATGGATAGAAGGTATCCGATATGCCGGCAACCGCGCGTCTGAAGCAGCAGAAAGCAAAGAGGCACCTCGGCGGCCGCTTCCATGACATCCTTGAAACCGCCCATCTGCTCAGCTTGAGCACTGTCCCTGAGAAGGTCGTCGAAACCGTCCTCGCCCACCTGTGCGAGCGGCTCGGCAAGAGGTCTCGCTGCGTGTTGCTCGAGGGGGACGATTTGAGGCTCAGTTTCTGGGCAGGCGAGCACAGTTGTCCCTTAGAGGGCCTCAAGGTCGTGAGCGGCAGCGTTGTCTGGGAGGCCGTGAGGAGGGGTGTGGCCCTCAACCTGACTGATCCCCGGCAGACAAACGGGTACGCCCACAGCTTGCCTCAACCGATCAAGATCAAATCCGTGATACCTTTGATGTATACAGATCCGATGACCGGGCAGGCGAAGAAGCTGGGCGCCTTGATCGTCGACTCAGGGGAGGCGGGCGAGCCGATCTCGGAGGAAGACTTTGAATACCTGCAGGTAATAGGCGAGCTCGTCAGCGCCATTCTTGGGAGGGCCGAGCTTATCCGGCAGCTCATGACGTCCTGTCGTCGGCAGGAAGCCATACTGATGGAGACCGTCCATAATTTTCGGAACAGTATCGCGGTTATCGGGGGTTTCGCCCTGCGCGTGGCGCAACTGGCCGAGGATACGGAGCTCGCTGAAAAGGCGACGCACCTCCACGAGGAAGTGAAAACGCTGGAAGGCCATGTTGCCGTGTTCGAGAAATATATGAGCGTGAAGCCGTAAAGAAGGGCCGTTTCGACCGTCAGGACCGGAGCGCGATAAAGGCAACAATCAGCACAGCGAGGCCCACCCGATAGTACGCGAAGAGATCGAGCGTATGGTTCTTCAGGTACTGGATAAGGAACGTCAGGCTCAAGACGCCGCAGATGAACGCGGAAAAGGCCCCCGCCACGTAGACCGTGCTCTCATACCCCTCCACAAGAGGCACGTGCCTTGCTTCATAAAGAGAGACCCCGAGCACGACGGGAATGGACAGGAGGAACGCAAAATCGACGGCCTCCCTTCTTCTCAGCCCCAGGAGTATTCCCATGGCAATGGTGATGCCGCTTCGTGATATGCCGGGGATAAGGGCAACGGCCTGGGCAATGCCGATCAGCAGGGCCAGGCTGTAAGAGATAGACCGCTCGCCCCGGTGGATCCTCTCGGCCGCGAGCATGAGTATCGACACCGCGACGAGGCTGAAGACGGAGACGTAAGGGGTCCTCAGGTAATACTCGACGGGGTCCTTGAAGAGAAGGCCCAGGACCACGGCGGGCACGGTACCGAGAGCGATCTTCAGCACCATGGAATCGCGAAAAGAGCCGGTGCGCATCTTCGCCAGATCGTCGCGGCACATGTAGACGATCTTTCCGGTGTAGACGGCGAGGAGGGCAAAGGCGGTCCCAAAGTGTACCATCACGTCGTAGACGAGCTTGTCCACATTCCCCGCGTCCAGCTTAAAGAGCCATGGCACGGCAATCAGGTGGGCGCTGCTGCTTATCGGGAGAAACTCGGTCACGCCCTGCATGGCGCCTAAAAGAACGCTCTGCACGATTGTCATCTCATGTCACCTTGGGCATACCCTCGTGGCCGTTTTCGCAATTCTGCCGGAGTTTCAAGAATAGCGCCGCGATCGTGCGGCCGGTGGAAGCCACGCAGGGAAGTATAGCTCTGTTTTGCGCGATGATCAATCGAAAAAGCCGGTCCTGTCAGGGCGCTGTCCATTTCCTTGCGTTTGCGGGCGCCTATGCTTATCTTCAAGTGAGGTGTGAAAAAGAGATGATCGAGCATTTCTATCAGTTCCTTTATCATCTCGGTTATTCCGAGCCCATCCATCCCGCCGTGGTGCACATCCCGATAGGCATCCTGACCGGCGCCTTCGTGCTTGGCGTCCTCTCATATTGTTTCCACGGCCCCATGACGGGGCGGGCGGCCCGATACGCCGCCGTCATCTCCTTTGTCTCACTCTTTCCGGCACTGCTCTTTGGCTTCATGGACTGGCAGCACTTTTTTGCCGCGGGCTGGCTCTTTCAGATCAAGATGAAGCTCGTCCTGGCCTGCGCGCTCTTTGTTTTAACGGCTGTCGCCATGGTCGCCGGCCGGGGGAGCGACCGGACTTCCGGCCGCACGTGTGCGCTCTACGCATTGTGCCTCCTCGTTGCCGTGGGTCTCGGCTACTTCGGGGGGCAGCTTGTGTACGGGGGCAGGGTGCCTCCCGGTCCACGGGGCTTAAGGCCAGGGGAGAAGCTATTTCTCGGCAATTGCAGCGGTTGTCACCCCTACGGCGGCAACATCGTCGACGCCGATGCGCCGGTCAGGGGGGCGCCGCCCTTGAAAAGCGACGAGGCTTTTATCCGGTGGATACGCGATCCCCGGCTCGACAACGGGGCCCGGGGCGTCATGCCCCCGTACGTTCCGTCAAGGATTTCCGATGCCCAGGCAGAGGAGCTGCGCGGGTATCTCCTCAACGTGACGGGAGCCGGGGCGCCGGAAGGGACGCCGGACTCCGCGTGCGGGATCGCAATTCCCCGTATCGTCGTGCGGACGGAGCCTGCACCTGTCGAAAAGGGAAGACAGCTCTTCCAGGCGAACTGCACCGGCTGTCACACGGCCGACGGCACGGAGACGATTGTGGGGCCGGGGCTGAAGGGCATGCTCAGGGGGAAGACCCTTCCCGTGGGGAGCCTGGCAGCCACCCCGGAGAACATCTTCAGGCAGCTCAGATGTCCTTACGCGGAGATGCCTTCTTTTGCAAAGAAGTTGTCGGATGACCAGGTAGGCGACCTGATCGCGTACTTGAACACGAAATGACGTCTCTCTCCTGAGCTTTTCATTCACCATTCACCGTTGAAGGAAACCGGACGGGCGCGGGCCGAAAAGCCGCAATAAGCGGCCCGCGCCGGGTCTATGAATTCTCCAACGCCGCATAGTACGCCTGCAGCGTCTCCTCCACGTTCCGCGCCGGGGGATACTGTTCCATCCATGCCCTTGCGACCGTGCGCTGCGGCCGCGCGTTTTTCGGGGTCCGCATAGAGGGCGACGGCGGCCGCCAGCTCAGCCGCGTCCGCCGGGTCGTCGATCACCATTCCCCCTTCCTGCGATGCGATCACCTGGGCCGCGCCGTTGAATCTCGTCGTCACCGCGGGCAGCCCGGTCGCGAGGGCCTCTAAGACGGTGAGGGAGCAGGAGTCGTAAAACGTCGGATGGACGTAGATGTCGGCGGCCGCATAGTAGTGCTCCATGGGGGAGAGGGGGCCGGTGAAGACCACCCTGGCCGCTACGCCGAGTTCCTTCATGAGCCTCCGGTAGCGCCCGGGCCGGCCCCTGCCTGCGACGAGCAGGCGGAAATCGCGGTCGGGAAATTGTGCGGTGAGCAGGGCCAACGCGCGAATGAGCGTCTCGATGCCTTTCAGGCGGAAATTGTTTCCCGCGAAGAGGAGGAGTATCGACTCTTCCCCGAGGCCAAGCTCCGCCCGCTTCCCTGCCCTGTGGACATCGCGCATCCGCGGATGGAAGCGGTCGAGGTCGACGGTGTTGAAGACCACGCTGATGCGGTCCGCAGGATATGCGTAATAGTTGATGATGTCGCCTTGACCATGTCCGAGATGGCGATCACGCGGCGGACCCCTGCCGCCGGCGGCATAGAGGCGCTTTTGCAGGGCGATCTCCAGATAGTGGCGGACCGAGAGGTAGCGCTTGAGGAGCTTGTAGGCGTAGTAGAGGGGATTGCCGATCGACGCAAATTCCTGCCTGAGATATGCCCGCTCCACACCGCCGTGGGGGTTGAGCACGGTGGCGGCGCGCACTTGCGCGACGGCGTGGACGATATCGAAGCCTTGCCGGGTGAGCGTCCCGGACCCGTAGCGCCAGAGCGAGAGGGCGCGCAGCCAGGCCGGGTATCTCCAGACCGGTATCTTGTGGACCCGGTATGGGAGCCCGCCGACTGCTTCCGTCTCCGTGGCGAAGAGATGGACCTCGTGCCCCCTTATGGTCAGCTCTTCGCAAAGGAAGGAGAAATACCGCTCCCCGCCCCGTGAGGGAAGGAACTTGTCGAGGAGGATCGCGATCTTCAGCGGACGGTTCTCTCTCTCGCCGCTCATGGCCTACCCGGCCCGCCTGCCCAGGGCCATTATCCTCTCGTAGAACTCCAGCAGTCTTTTTGCCTGGAGACTATAGTCCCACTCCTCAACGGCGGTCTTCCGGGCCTGCGCCCCGAGGCGTTCTTCTCAGCCGGTCATCGGTGAGCACCTCTTCCATCCGCGCCGCAAGCAGCCGTTCATCGCCGGCCACGTACCCGTTGTACCCGTCCCGCACCAGCTCGGGCAGCATACCCCGGTCGGAGACGATGGCAGGCTTCCCCATGCCCATGACTTCCCGGAGGGCCCGTGCGGTGCCGTCGCTCCCCGCCCTCATCATCACAAAGAGATCGAAGGTCGCGATCATGGAGAAATAGTCGTCGAGCCGATAACCCGCGAGGATGACGTCGTCTTCCAGCCCGAGGGCGGCGATGGGCTTCTTGACGGCTTTCCTCTATCTGCGAGCTTCGGCCCACGATGACGAGCTTGACCTTGTCCATCCGCGTCCGGAGGGTCTTGAAGGCTTTCAGGATCACGTCATAGCCCCGGTCGGGCTTGAGGCGGCCGATCACGCCCACCACCAATTCATCCGGGCCAAGGCCCAGGGAGGCTTTCAGGTCTTCGACAGGACCGTCGTAGACGTGCACGCCGGGCGGCAGCACGACGCACCTCTCGTCGGGATAGGCGAAGCGCTCGATATCGCGCTCCTTTATCGTGCTCCCGTAGAAGACAAGGCCGTCGGTCCTTCCGAGGAGCGCGGACATGGCCGGTCCCGGGTCCAGCCCGTCCCTCTTGTGGTCGGTCCGGAGGAGGAGCGGCGGACGCGCCCCGACCGAAAAGAGACGCCGCAGCCAGCGCATGGTCGTGGGTGAGATGGGTGTGGAGTATGTCGATCCTCCGGTCGGCCGCATGACGGTAAATGGCGCGGAAATCGAAAAGCCAGTCCCGGGGCGAGAAGTACCTGTTCAGCCTGAAGGCCTCACAGCAGGGGAGGCGCCGTTTCCGGGCCTCCTTCTCCACGGTCCGCTCCCGGAAGTCGGCCGGGGCCTTCCGAAAGGCGAGGGAGACATCGACCCCCAGGTTTTGGAGGCTTTCGCACAGCGAGACAACCGGCTCCGCCGGGCCGGTCCATTTCCAGTCGCTGAAGAGGTGGAGGCACCTCATTGCGCGTAAAACGCCTTTATGGCCGCCGAGACAGAGACGACTTCCTCCTCGGCGAGCGTGGGGTAGAGGGGAAGGGAGAGTATTTCCGACGCGGCCTTCTCCGCCACGGGGAAGTCGCCTTCTTTGTAGCCCAGATGCCGGTACGCCTGCTGGAGATGGATCGGCGTGGGGTAGTGGATAAGGCTGCCGATGCCGCGGTCTTTGAGGAATTGGGAGAGCGCTTCCCGGTCGGGCGTCCTTATCACGTAGAGATGGTAGACGTGATGCGCCCACGGTTTTTCCACGGGGAGGACCACGGCTGTCTCGTGCTCCAGGCCCGACCGGTAGATATCGGCGAGGCGCCGCCGCTTCTCGTTTCCGGCATCGAGTCTCGCGAGCTTCACGGAGAGGATGGCCGCCTGCAGCTCATCGAGGCGCGAGTTGAACCCCTCGATGACGTGGAGATGCTTCCCTTCCTGGCCGTAGGCGCGCAAGCGGCAGACCGCCTCAAAGACGCCCCGGTCGGCCGTCACCACGGCCCCCGCGTCGCCGTAAGCGCCGAGGTTTTTCGTGGGATAGAAGCTGAAGGCGGCGGCGGGTCCGAAGGTGCCGACCTTTCGCCCTTTATAGAGGGCGCCGTGGGCCTGGCACGCATCCTCGAATATCGTCACGCCGAAGCGGTCGGCCACATCGATGATCTCGTCCATCCGGCAAGGGTGGCCGTAAAGGTGGACGGGGATGCACACCTTCACGCCCCTCTCCACTTTGAGCACTTCTTCGAGGGCATGGGGGTCCATGGTGTGGGTCTCCGGGTCTATATCGCAGAAAACCGGGACCATGCCGTGAACGGAGAGGGCCATGACGGTGGCGATATACGTGTTCGGGGTGGTGACGACCTTGTCGCCCGATTTGAGCCCGAGCGCCAGCCCGCCGATGCGGACCGCGTCGGTGCCTGACCCCACGCCCACGGCAAAATCGACACCTGTATAGCGGGCAAAGGCATCCTCGAAGGCGGCAAGCTCCCTGCCCATGATAAACTCGCCGTTCCGGCAGACCCTGTCGAAAACCTCTGTGAGCTGACCTTTCAGCTCCTCGTATTCCCTTTGCAGATCGAAGATCTTCACCATCAGACCCAGTACTCCTTCTGGTGTGCGCGATAGAAATCGGCCGTCCTGCGTATGCCCTCTTCCAGGCTTGTCTTCGGCCTCCAGCCGGTAGTCCGCTTTATCTTCGATATGTCGGCGTAGTAGTCGCCCGGCTCGACCTCTTTGCGCTCCCTGGTAAAGTCGGTGAAGCTCACGCTTCCCGAGCCGACGACCTCCGAGATCGTTCGCGCGAGGTCGTGGAACGAGATCGGCACGCCGGTCCCGACGTTGAAGACCTCCCCGTAAGCGGCATCCGTCAAAGCCACGGTGAGCAGACATTCCACGAGGTCCTCGACGTAGAGGAAATCACGGAGTATGGCGCCGTCGCCGAAGACCGGTATCGTTTCGTCGTCGAGGGCCTTGCGGATGAACCAGTTGAAGACGCCGTACTCGTCGTGCGCCATCTGATGGCGGGGGCCGAAGGTGTTCGTGATCCGCAGGCAAGCCCCCCTGATCCCGAAGATGTCGTCGTATACCAGTACCATCTTCTCGGCGGTGAGGTTCGTGACCGCGTAAATGCCCTTGGGGTTCGTCGGATGGTCTTCGCCGACCGGCAGCTTGACGCTCGCGCCGTACTCGCCCCTCGTGCCGGCGAATATCACCCGGCCGGCCCGGTTGCCCGATTTCAGGGCTTCGAGGAGGACAAGGGTGCCCACGCAGTTTATGTCCAGGTCCTGGAGGGGGTTCCTCATGCTGTCCACGTGGTTCACCTGTCCTGCCAGGTGGAAGATATAATCCTTCCCCTTGACCAGGTGGTTCATGGAAAGCTGGTTTCGCACGTCGGAGAAGTTGATCCTCACCCGGTTCTCGATCTCCTTCACGTTGAAGAGATTGCCGCCCTGCCGGGGCAGCATGTTGTCGACGATCGTCACGTGAGCGCCGAGACGCACCAGTTCTATGGCGAGGTTGCTGCCGATGAAACCCAGGCCACCCGTCACGAGGACTTCCTTACCCCTGAATCCTTCCATTCCTTCTCTCCAGTTCCCAGAGTTTTGCGTGCTTCATGAACACGTAGTACATGGTGGAGGCGACGATGATGAGGCCCGGTATCCCGTCGCGGAAACCCCCCTTGAAGAGGTAGTCCCTCAAAAAACGGAAGAGGGGCCTGCCGAGCAGGTTGCAGAGACGAAAAGGACGGTGCGATGCGGCCATGTCTTCGGCAAACGCGCCCGAATACCGGTCGACCGTGCGGATCTGGTGCGATATGTCGTTATAGGGTGCGTGAAGGTAGTAGTTCTTCAGACGGCCCACCCTGCCCTCGACGTGTACTTTCGCATGAATGCCCCCGAGCCAGCGGCCGCATTTTCTTCCGGTAGAGGCGTATTTCGTGGTCGGGATACCACCCGCCATGCTCGATGACCCTGCCGAGGTAAAAATTCTTTCGCCGCACCATGAACCCGTCGTAGTCGGTCTCTGCCCCGAGTACCTCCTCGATCTCTCCCTTGATCGCCGGGTTCAGCCATTCGTCGGCGTCGACAAAGAGCACCCAGGGGTGGGCGCAGAGGCTCTGGGCGTATCCGTACTTCTCCGCCATATCGGTGGTGCGAAGCTGGTAGAGCCGGTCCGTGTAGCGTAGTATAGACTCGCGGGCGCCGTCCGTGCTCTCCGAATCGACCACCACGACCTCCGGGGCCCAGCCCGCGACGGATGCCAGGGCCTTCTCGATGGTCGGTCCGTTGTTATAGGTGATCATGTAGACGGACAAAGGCAATCGCGGATCGCGGATCGCGGATCGCGGATCTGCGGACTTCGCTGGATTTCCTTGCTCCGCGTTTCGCGTTTCGCGTTCCCCGTTTCGTTCCATCACCGCTCCAACTGCCGCACCAGCTCGATTATGTCCCTGGTCGAGTGGTCCTTCGGGTCCCCGACGATGGCGACCTCTCCGCCGTAGGCGCGGACGACCTCCCTCTCCGGGACCGTTTCCACGGTATAGTCCGTTCCCTTCGCATGGATGTCGGGCCTCAGCGCGCGAATGAGCCGCTCGACCGTGGGTTCCCCGAAGGCGATCACGTAATCGACGCACCCGAGGGCGGCGACGATCTCGATCCGCTCTTCGAAGGGCGTGATCACGCTGTTTCTCTTGCCGAGGCTCACCAGGGACGCATCGTCGTTGACGCCGACAATGAGGATGTCCCCCAGGGCCCTGGCCGCCTGCAGATAGCGCACGTGGCCCACGTGGAGGAGGTCGAAGCATCCGTTGCCGAAGACGATCTTCTTCCCCTTGCGTCTCTCTTCCTCGACAATGGCGCGCAATTTGTCGAGGTCACGAACCCATTGTCCCATAATCCTCCATGCGTACTGAGTGACGAGTGCTCAGTGACGAGTGACGAGTAAAAGCGAAACTCAGCACTCGGCACTCGCTACTCGGCACTTTCTTTTTCCATCGCCCTCTTCAGCTCGTCGGCCGTTACCACCGCCGTGCCCGTCTTCATGACGACGATGCCGGCCGCGCAATTCGCGATCTTCGACGCCGCGTAGAAATCGGCGCCCGAGGCCAGGGCCAGCGTTGCCGCCGCCGCCACCGTATCCCCCGCGCCCGTGACATCGGCGATCTCGTCGCTCCCATAGATCGGTATATGGTGTATCCGCCCGTCCTTGAGGAAGAGGGCCATGCCCTTGTTCCCTCTCGTGATAAGGAGCGCTTCCACGTCCATAAAGCCGATGATCCGCCTGCCCACCTCTTCCACGTCCGTCTCCCCGTCGAGACCCGCGAGGGCATACGCCTCCGACTCGTTGGGCGTGATCAGGGTAAGCCCTTTGAATTCCCGCAGGTGGTGCCTCGAATCGCCAACGACGATTTTCCCTCGGGCCGACTCCGCCGCGTCGGCCCTCATCTGCCCGTCGATGAGCCCGTACTCGTAATCGGAGAGTATGATGGCGTCCATGTGAGGGGAAACTTGTGCGAGTTTTCGCCGTAAATCCTGCCTCAGCGCCTCGGGGAGAGGGGCCTCCATCTCCCGGTCGACCCTTATCACCTGCTGCTTCGACGTGTGGGTGTCCCCGGCGAGGATCCTCGTCTTCGTGACGGTCCTGCCGTCATACCTGACGAGCCCGTCCAGGTCGATCTTCTCATGGGCGGAAAAATGCGCGTAGAGCTTGTCGCCCGCCTCGTCGCGCCCCAGGCAGCTCACGGGATGTACGTGGGCGCCGAGGGCCAGCAGGTTGTTTATCGTATTGCCCGCGCTGCCCGGGCAGATGCTCTCGTGCTCGTACCTGATCACCACCACCGGCGCTTCCCTCGACAGCTTATGCGGCTTTCCGTAAATGTATATGTCGGCTATCACGTCGCCGACCACGCAGATATGCTTATCTTTGAACCGGTCTATCAATTCCGGCCGGATGTCCACTTTACAGCACCTCCTCGACCTTGTGGAGCACTTCTTCCGGGCTTATGCCCTTCACGCATGCGTGATCGCGGTCGCAGCGCTTCATGTTGCAGGGCCTGCAAGGGATGTCCTTGCAGACGGTATGGGTGAAGCTGCCCGCATACGTCGTATAGCGCTCATCCATGGGGCCGAGGATGACCACGGTCGGCACATGGAGGGCGGCGGAGACGTGGCGGGGGCCCGTGTCATTGCTGACGACCAGCGAGGCCCGGGCAAGGCATACCTTCAGCTCCCTCACGTCCATGCTCTTCACCTCGACCGCCTCCTTGTGCTTCGCGCCGTCGCAGATGCGGCCGGCGATCTCTTCCTCGCCCTTGGCGGGGAGCAGGTATACCCGAAAGGAGAACCTTTCCGTCAGCATGTCGGCAAGGCGCGAGAAATACGTGTCGGGCCACCGCTTCGACGGGCCGTACTGGGCGCCGGCGATGAAGACGGCATAATCGCCCGTCACATCCGTGAACTTTTCGTCGAACCTGCGCTCCTCGTCATCGGTTACCCGTAAGAAAGGCGTCTCCGTGGCCCTTGCGGCATGGAGCGCGTCAAGGAGCCTCAGGTAGTGCTCGACCGTGGGCTCCGGTTACGGAAGGGGCGTCGTCTATGATCGAGTGGAGCATGAGACCCCTGTTGTTCCGGCCATAGCCTATTCTCTCCCGCACCGCGCCCAGAGAGAAGAGCAGGGCCGACCGGAAGGAATGGGGCAGGACGATGCCCCTTTCAAAGCGGCCGCTCCTGATGGTGCTCACCAGATCGAGGAAAGGGACCAGGTGCTCGCCGTCGTAGAGGATGAAGCGGTCGAAGAGATCGAGGCCGTTGTACAGGTGCATGGCGGAAGGCTTTCCCACGCCCCACAACTCTCCATCGAGGGCCTGCCTCATGGAATGGAGGAAAGGCGTCGCCATCACCATGTCGCCGAGCCAGTTAGGCAGGTATATGATCGTCTTCCCAGTCACTTCTCACGCCCATAAAACGGTTGTACCTTACCTCGTAATGCCGCTGTCCGGATCGGCGCATACCCTCGTCGATCCCCTCGATCTCGGAGGCGATCAGGGCTTTTGTCCGCCTGCCAGCCTTCCGGACCCATCGATTCGATCCTGGAGACGATCCGGCCGTACTCGGGAATCTGCGCGTAGCCGTTGACAAAGGCGCAGAAGCAGTCCTTCACCTTTTTCACGTAGAGGTTCACATCCTCCCCGAGGTCCATGCAGGTCTCATCGGTGAAATTGTCGAGGTCCGCCATCCGCCCGAAATCGATGGCGCCCGCGCTTTCCGCGATCTCAAAAGCCCTCGTGCCCACAAAGGGGAAAAAGAGGGTCCACCGGAAGCGCCCGGGCTGCAGCTTCGACAAAAGTCGCAGCGTATCCTGCACGTCTTCTTTCTCCTCACCCGGTAAACCTATCATAACAAAGGCCGACGTGTGAAGTCCAAATTTATGGGCCGCCGCTGAAAGCCGCCTCGATATCGCTGTTGGTCATGTACCGGGAGAGCACGCCCCGGCGCATCCTCTCGCTTCCGCTCTCGACGCCGAACTTCACTATCCTGCACCCGGCCTGCTTCAGGTAGCCGGCCGCCTCCTCGTCGAACATCCTCACGTGGGCGTTGCAGACAAAGCCGATCCGGGTCACGCTCCGGTATTTCTCCGCGAACTCCCGGAGCCAGGCTCTTGTCGAAGGTGAAGAGGTCGTCGTCGAAGATAAACATGCCGATCCTCTTGTAGCGGGACAGAAGGGAGTCGATCTCGCCCACGACCTGGTCGACCGTGTGGCGCCGTATGTAGTCTTTGGGCAGGTGGCCCGAGTCTTTGTAGAGCTTGATGATCCTGTGGTTCAGACAATAGGTGCACCTGAAGGGGCAGCCCCTGGAGGCGAGCAGGCCGACCCATCCGTCCTTCGCGTCGATCATCCGCTGGAAGTCGAAGATCTCGTAATCCTTGGGCGGGAGGCGCACCAGATCCGTATACGGCCTCAGGGGCTCCAGGACCGTCCGGCCGCCGTCCCTGTAGCCCATGTTCCGCACCCCGCCTGGGTTCCCCGCCCTGATCGATTCGAGAAACGCCTCTTCTCCCTCGCCCACGCAGATGGAGTCGAGAACGGGCTCTTTGAGGGTCCCGTGAGGGTCCATGGTGGGATGGATGCCGCCGAAGACTATGGGCCGGTCGTAGTACGTCCGCAAGGCGGCCGCGATCTCCAGGGCGTACTTGTACTGGTTGGTCAGGACGGAAAAGCCGATCACGTCGGGAGCGATCCTCATGACGTCCCGCTTGATGCGCGTCGAGATCGAGGGGGTAGCCGAGGTCCGCGTTTATATTGAGCAGGAACGTCTCGATGCCCTCGGACTTAAGGAGGCCCGAGATATACGATATGCCGTAGTTGAAGCCGATCTGGGCATTCAGGTTCGGGTAGATGAAGAGGACGCGCATCATTGGCCTCCCTGCGGCTGCCCAGGCAGCCAGCACCGCGCCGTGGACTTCATCGACGGTGATCGAGCGGAGGCATTCCCGACTCTTGCACGTCTTGTCCCTGCACGGGCTGCACGGCAGCTCTTTCCTCACGACCGTGTGGCCGTTGCCGTAAGGGCCGTTGACGAGATGGTCGGTAGGGCCGAATATGGCGACGACAGGAACCCGCGCCAGGGCGGCCAGATGCATGACGCCCGTATCGCCCCCTATGTAGAGGTCCGTCCTCTTGAGGAGGGCAAGGAGCTGCGACACCGTCGTGGCGCAGGCGAGCCACGGCGCGGCTGCCTCCTATGCTCGCGAGGCGGCGCGCCTCTTCCTCCTCTCCCGGTCCCCACACTACCATCATGGTCGCGCCCGTGGCGTCGCCCACACGCCTGATAAGCTCGGCGTAGCGACGAGGTCCCATCTCTTGAACTCGCTCCCCCTGCTGCAAAAGGGGTTGACGGCAAAGATCGGGGAGGCGGTCTTGCGGCCGTCGAGGAAGGCGTCGATGTACGACGCGGCCGCCGGGGGCGTTTTAAGGTCTATCTCCGGCATGCCGCCGCCGCCGAGCCGGGAGGCGAGGAGCATGTTCCGGTCGGCCTTGTGCATGCGCGGGTCAGGCGGCGCTGTTTTCCCGTGATAGAAGAGCCAGCTCCCTTCCTTGGCCAATCTCCTGTCGAAGCCGATCCTTTGTGTGCTGCGGCTGGTCCATGCGAGGAGTGCGCTCTTGATGATGCCGTGGAAGTCGACGACGGTATCGTATGCATCCCGCGCGGAGGCTCGACCGGAATGCCGCGAGGGTGGCGAGCGCGGCATCGAGGCGCCCCTGCCGCAGGTGCCTTGCGATCTTGCGACGCGGGAACTCTATGACACGGTCGACAAATGGCTGATGGGCGAGCAGATCAGCAGGCGTGCCTTCGACGAGCCACGTGACGGCCGTCCCCGGTGCCGCCGCTTTGATCGCCTGTACAGCGGGCATGGTCAGGAGCACGTCTCCCAGCGAGCTGAGCCTGATCACCAGGATGTTACGATGTTGGGGCGAGCGCCCCCTCCATGAGCCAAGCTCATGGAGCCCCCCGCTCAGAATTGCTACAATGCACCGTCATTCTTGAAAATATTGACGAGGGGCAGCGGGAGTCTGGTCGGTTTTCTCTCGGTATTCACGCAGATATGCCTCGTTTTCCCCCGGACCACGGTGACCTCTTCTTTCAGGATCTCATAGGTGAAGGTGACGCCCCTCGACTGGATATCGGTGACGCTCGTCCGGACCATGAGAAGGTCGTCGTAGACCGCGGGGTTATAATACTTTATCTCCATCGCGGAGACGACGAGGCGATAGCCCATCTCTTCGAGCTCCCGGTAAGGGAGGCCCTTTTCCCGCATATACTCGTTCCTTGCCACTTCGAGGTAGACGGGGTAGGCGCCGTAATAGACGATGCCCATCATGTCGGTTTCGGCGTACCGCACCCGCAAGGGCACATCCACGTACTCCATTACAGCGCCCTCGAATACTCGGGCCTCAGCATGGATGGGTCCTTCTGGTTCAGCACGTGCATGATCGCCCTTAACGCCCTGCTCTTATCTTCGGGCAGCCAGACCTTTATGGGGAGATAGTTCGAGGCGTGGTTGGAGGCAAAAAAAGTGTGGGTGACATTGGTGTTCTCGATCATGATGGCCAGCTCTCTCAACATCTGATAGGGGTCCGGGACGACGAACGTGCCTTTCTCCACCTCTTCGGCCAGCGGTGTCCCGGGGACCACGATGACGCTCAGGGCGCCCACGTATTCCGGGTCTATCCTGCTTAAGAACTTGCCCGTCTCCTTCGCGTGTATCTCGCTCCTCTCCACCCCGCCGAGACCGAGCAGGACGGTGACGGAAAGGACGATCCCCGCCTCTTTCACCCTGGCGGCCGCCTCCGCAGTCTTGTCGAGGGTCGTGCCCTTGTGCACCCGGTCCAGGGTCACCTGGTCGCCCGATTCCACGCCGAGGTAGATAATGCCCAGACCCATCTGCTTCAGGGCCTTCAGCTCATCCACGGACTTCTTGAGGATCGATTTCGTGTTGCCGTAGGTCCCGATGCGCTCGAGCTTCGGGAAGCTCTCTTTTATCAATTCCATGATGGGCATGAGACGCTTCTGTGGGAGGATGAGCGCGTCCCCGTCGGCCAAAAAGACCTTTGTCACGTAGCGCTCGTATGCCTTCGCTTCTTCTATGTCCGCCCGGATCTCCTCGAAGCTCTTGACCCAGAATTTCTTATCTTTGAAGGAGCCGCAGAACGTGCACTTATTGTGGGAGCAGCCGACAGTGATCTGCAGAATAAGACTGTAGGCCTCGCTCGGAGGCCGGTAAATCATACCTTCGTACTTCATTTTTCAATCCTGTATACCTTCTCGCCTTCTCTTATGAAGCCGAATTTTTTCCGCGCAACGTCCTCTAAGTACCGGTCATCGTGCTGGACGCGGTCTATCTCGCCCTTCAGCACGACGTTCTCTTTCTGGAGCGTCTTTATGGAAGCATCCACCGCGCCTATGCGCTGTTTGAGCTTCAGGTAATCGATAAGGCCGTTTTCGGACAAGAGGATGACAAATAACAGGGCAATGAGCAGGGCCAGCAACCCATACTTCTTCGCCGCATTCTCCAACATGTAGTAATACTAACGGGTAACGTCGCAAATGTCAAGAAAAGCGCGGGGGCGCGGGGGTAGGGGGGCGGCCGGGTTAATTTCGCGCCATGCGCCTGTATCGAGGGGTCGCGCGTCCTCGACGTACAAAAGAGTACGCCTCCGGGCGGCGCCCCCTCGATTTCGGCACCTATCATCGAAATTGCCTCCGGCCGGGGAGAGCTTGTCGGGTGCATTGCGCCTGCTATACACAAATGGCTATCGGCTCAGGGCATCGAATGGAGCAAGACCCTCCGTCATCGACCATCAGCCTTTGCCGATAAGTCCGGCTGCGGCCTTGAGCACAGCATCGTTCTTGTCGCGATTGGCGGCATGGGCCAGGAGGGCTTTGGTTACTGCGAGGGCCTCTTTGGCGCTGAACCCGTCTTTGATGAGCCCGGCCAGGATATGCTCCTGCTGTCGTAAAATCTCAACTTCATTGAGTGCCCGCCGCCGGTCCATGCCGTCTTTGAGCCATCGGAACAGGGCATAGGCTGCAATGCCGATGAAAACGTCGACGCCGGCTAGAGTATATTGCTGTGACTCAGTCGCAGATCCTTGATATGCATCCTGGGCGACCTCTCTCAGGAATGTCTGGATATCCGGGTCCCTTTTTATCAGTTCGGCAAAGGTCGCTGCATCCATATCTCGACCTCCATACGCCTGTGTTTCGCGTAACGGCAGGTACGGTTTCTCCGCATCGGGTGAGCTCTATCCTGGGAAAGCGGCGTGCGTGCGACTCAACTCCGTTCCCCTCCACCCTTTCTTTCTTGCATTTTGCTTAGTGAATGGCTGACGATCTCCAGACTATGAGGGTCGTTAAGTCGTGCAAGGATCGTCCCGGCACGTTCATACAGGCCCTCAGCCCGGTTGAAGTCACCCTGTTCCTCCGCAATTCGCCCCAACTGGTGGAAGGTTTGGGCCTGTCCGTATTCGTTGCCGATACGCTCATTAATCGCTAGGCTCTCACGGTACCGGCCCTCCGCTTCATCGAACTGCCTGCGTTCCTCCGCAATTCGCCCCAACTGGTGGAAGGTACCGGCTTGTCCGTGCTCGTCGCCGATGCGCTCTCTAATGGCAAGGCTTTGACGGTACCAGCCCTCCGCTTCGTCGAACTGCCGGCGCTTCTGCGCGATTATCCCCAACTGGTGAAGGGTTTGGGCCTGTCCGTGCTCGTCGCCGATGCGTTCTTCAATCGCGAGGCTCTGGCGGTACCAACCCTCGCCTTCGTCAACCTGCCCGCGCACGCATGCAACATTTCCCAACTGATGGAGGATAATGCCTTGTCCGCGCTCATCGCCGATGCGCGCGGCAATCGCTAGGCTCTCACGGTACCAGCCCTCCGCTTCATCGAACCGCTGGCGTTCTTGAGCGATTCGCCCCAACTGGTGGAGGATTCGAGCCTGTCCGTGCTCTGCGCCAATGCGCACCGCAATCGTCAGGCTCTCATGGTACCGGCGCTCAGCTTCGTCGAATTGCCGGCAATCCTGCGCGATCATCCCCAACTGGTGGAGGGTAGCAGCCTGTCCGTGCTCGTTGCCGATACGCTCTTCAATGGCGAGGCTCTGGCGGTACCAGCGCTCCGCTTCATTAAACCGCCGGTATTCCTCTGCGATTGTTCCCAACTGGTGGAGGACGGCCGCCGTGTTCCTGTGGTCGTGCGCACCTTCATAGTGGCATTTGAGACGCAGGAGAATGGCCTCAGCCGTCTTAAAGTCACGTCTGTATTCTGCGATCTCTGAGCGATGACCCATCAGGGCCCGCCACAGACCCTCCCGGCCTTTGAGCGGCTCTCCCTCGTGGTCCGAAACTGCCCTTTTAAGCTCCCATGTCAACCGTTCCCACTCGACCCAGCGGCCCTGGGTCGTGAGCAACCCATGAAGGCCGTAGAGGATGCCTCCAACCTCATCCCAGCGCCCATCCCTGCGGGCAAGCCGGAGGGCATGGGCCAGGTTGGACTCCTCCGCCCGCAGTAATGCCATGGCGAGTTCGGCTTTCTTGAATAGCAGTTGGTGTAAATAAGATCCGTACGATGCGTAAGCAAGACTGAAGGCCATTTCCAGCCAGCCCGCGTGATCGGGAAAGGCTTCGAGCAGGAGGCTATGAAAGAACCAGGGGAGCGCGGGATGAAGGGTAAAGCATCCTTCGCCGACCTCACGGAGAAGACCGATTTCAGCGGCGGCATGAAGCATGGAAAGCCACTCTTCTCGTCCCAATCCCGCAAGCAGAGAAGGCCCGTCCTCAACTTTCTGCGACATCACCGAGAGGACATCCACATCGACGAACCCCTGAAAGAGGGCCAACACCCGAGCCGTTTCCGGACCATCGGATCGAGGCCGGAGAGGCGGTAGTCAAGGGATGCGGCAAGCGACCGCTCGCGGCCCTGGCCGGGGTCGTCGCTGCCGAGCGCTGCCGCGCCTGTCCGCAATGCCTCAAGAAGGGCATCCGGAGGGGTATGTTTCAGTTCGGGGAGGATCACCTGGATTGCCAGCGGATTGCCCTGAAGATACTTCAGAAGGTCGTTGTACTGGGGCAGGCCCTTGATTTGCTCAGGCTGCATACCTGCCCGTCTCATGACGCGCAGCGCCAGCTCCTGCGCCTCGACGAGCTTGAGACCTCTCGACTCGATCTGCCGGAAGACGGCGCCAAGCCATGGCTCGTTGCGGCGGCTCGTCACCAGCACCTTGGTGCTGCCCCCCCGAAGGTCATGAAGAAATTTCTTGAGTTCTTCCTGCTCCTCGGGCGTCCAGGCCAACGTGCTGCCTTCGGGAAAACCGTGTACCGGCTCGAAATTGTCCCATATCATCATGCAGGGAATCTGCCTGAGGATTTGTATGACTGCATGGCATTGCTGGCCCTCGTTGAGGAGATGCCAATCCTGTCCGATCACCCGGCGAATGAGAGGGTTAAACACCTGTCCCACCCGGCCATAGGCGCGGGCAAAGGGCAGATAACTCTCAAACTTGAAGAAGAAGATGGGTCCCTGAAGCCCGCCCGTCTCGCGCAGCCAGCGGGAGAATCCGAGGGCCATCTCTGTTTTACCGACGCCTGCCATTCCTTGCAGAAGCACGACGGACTCGGTCTGGAAGGCCCGTTCCAGTTCCAGCATCACGCCGTCGCGTCCCACGAAACCGAATGCCGAAGGGTCGGGGCAGTCGATCTCCTCACCGGTCCCGGCTTGGCGGTCCTCCGGGACCACCGCATCGAGGCGCAGCGCAGGCTGGCCTGCCGCCACGCGCACGGGTGTGGCTTCAAACAGGACAGGGACGATCCAATCTCGAAGCGCGATATCTCCGATGGGCGACGGGCGCTGAGGGTGGGCGAGGAGCGCCTCCCGGCCAAGCGTCACGGCGCGGGCAAGCTCCTCTCCGTTGATCAGACCCTCGTAGAGCCTCCGCATGAAGCGAACGGCCGTCTCGACGTAGACCGAATAGGCCATGGCCACGACGCCGCAGGTGCCTGCCTTGAGCAATTGATTCCCGATGGAAGGATAGAGGCTTTCGGGGTGCGTCATGCCGGACTGGCAGGCGTTGAGGAGTACGACCGGCACGCCCTTGCCTGCAAGGAGCCCGCCCAATTCCTGCCCCGTCACTTCTCGCGGTTTACTATCTTCGCCCTCAAAGAGCAGCCTCCCCTGTTCGCCTGAGCCGCCATAGACCTGTCTGCCGTCCACATGAGTTGGAAAAGCGCCGTGTCCATCGAAGTGGAGGACATGGTAGAAGTTCGGCTTGTCGGAGAGCACCCGGGTGAGCTGTTCGAAGGTGGGCGGCCGGAGCACGTCGAGCCTGATGCGCTCTCGATGGGGACGGAAGGACTCCAGCAAAGGACGCGCGACCGACTGGAACGGCACGTCTCCTTCGGGACCACCCGGCCGGCATATTACCATGAGTATGTTAAAAGTATCCTCGTTGCTGACGGAAGGCGTGTCGAAGATGAGGTCGGGCTGGCTGCGAAGGAATGCATGGGCAAGCCGTGCGAGGTCGCCGTACTCTCCCCGCTCCGGATCCCGCAGCAGTTCCCACGGCAGGGATATGCCTGTAGAGTCAGCGGCGTGAATGACGATGCGCGTCGTTCGGGAGATCGTCGGCGACGTGCCCGTAGAGCGCGGCGACTCCGCTATCACGGAAGACCGCCTCGAAGAGTCTTTCCCCCAGCCGCACCATCAACTCCTCTGCGTGCTGCGCGCGAACGCAGAACTCTCCCCAGGGGAAGACAAGATATTCCTCCAAATACCACCGGATCAGCCTTCTCTCGTCCTCATCGATGGTGAAATCGAACTCCCCCTCGCGGACCTGGCCTTGCGCACCCGGAGTCTTGCGATAGGTTACCCGTACCTTAGGCGTTTGGTTGTCTGTTGCCGGGATATGTTGGATTACCAGTTCTTTCAGGGCCGTCTCCTTGTCCTCCATTATCGGAGAAGTGCCGCAAGATTACAACAACTATTTCAGGCTTCGAGATAACAAAGCGCTCCACCGAATCCGCATATAGTGCGGCTCGGTGAACTTCGTGTTATGTGGAAGAAATAAATGCAGATAAATGATATAATGCAGCTATAATGCCGACGATATCTATGTTCTACGGGATTATCATTCGCATGTACTGCTCCCCCGGAGAACACAACCCTCCCCACATCCATGCGTATTACCAGGATTTGATGGGAATCGTCGACATTCTCGCGGGCGAGATATCGGCGGGCAGTCTCCCGTCAAGACAAACGAGGCTTGTTCTGGCCTGGGTTGAAATCCATAAGGAAGAGCTTTTGGCCGATTGGGAATTGGCGTCAAAAGGCGAACTTCCTTTCCCGATAGAGCCCTTGAAATAGAGGAGGACAATACCTTGTATCCGGCTGTAAAGAGCGTAAAACCGATGGAAGGCTTCAAGCTGCTGCTCGGGTTTGCGAACGGCGAACAGAAGGTGTTTGACGTGTCACCTTACCTGGGTGTCGGCAAATTCGCCGAGCTACGAGACCCGTCTCTTTTCTCTTCTGTGGCGGTCAAGTTCGACAGTATCGAGTGGGCCAACCATCTGGACGTCGATCCTGAATTCCTCTACGAAAAAAGCGTAGGGCTGAAAGTGAGCACTTAACAAAGCCCTCCAGCCGACCGGGGCAGCAGGCCCTCGTTTCATTCGGTACCTTCTCATCCGCCGGACCACTCGGCCATTCCTTCAATCAGATCATTCCTCCAGAGCATGCTCGTAGTCGATGTGTTGCGTCTTGTCATAAAATGTGTTTTTCTCCCAATATACCTCGCAGCTTGCTGCGGGGTAGTTAATTTGAATTTAATAAGACCTGGCTTCATCAAAAACGGCGAACAGAAGGTCGCCTTATCCTTCGGAAAGCTGTGGCTATACCGCCTTGTTTTTCACGTATTGTTCCAGAAGGCGCTGAAAGTCCTTGTTGACGGAGAAATCGAGGAACTCGACACCGACCATGTTGCGGTCCTTGTCGTAGTCGACGATGACACCTTCCGATACTTCGTCGGAGTCCACAATCTTGCCGTCGCTCGACTCCATATAAAGAATGTCGGTATCTTTTTCGTAAGTTATCTTCACCATGCTAATTATCCCCTGGGTATACCCCCGGCTCTGCCGGGGAACTCCAAAAGTTTGACATTTTCGGGAATATAAAAGAACCTCCTCCAACGTGAACCGCTCGAAGTTACACAAGGAGGAGGTCTTAGTGAATAACTTTCAGAGTTTAAATCACACCAGGTGGGATTGCAAGTTCCATGTGGTGTGGATACCGAAGTACAGGAAGAGGGCACTCTACGGGCAGCTAAAGGAAACAGTTAGCGCCGGTGCTCAAGGAACTGGCGAATCAGAAGGAAAGCGAAGTATTGGAAGGGCGTCTCGTAGAGGATCACGTACACATGCTCATATCGATACCACCCAAGTATGCCGTCGCCCAGGTTATAGGCTACATCAAGGAAAAGAGCGCCATATGGATCGCCCGTACGTGCGGAAGGAGAAAAAACTTCATCGGCCAGAATTTTTGGGCCAGGGGCTATTATGTGACAACGGCAGGATTGGATGAAGAAACGGTCCGCGACTACATCAGAAAGCAGGAAGACGAGGATAAGAAGCTCGATCAGCTCAAGATGTTCGACGAGTAGGGCTACCTTTAGGTAGCTCACGGTGTTTAACCGCTTTGAGCGGTTCACATATTTTCAAACCCCCGGCTCTGCCGGGGGATGTGAGTGATTTACCCCCCCCTGAAACCGTGCACTTTCGTGCACTTTCGTCAACCCCCCTTCAAGAAGGCTTGCGAGAGAAGGGAATCAGGAGAGGGGTACTGAGATGGTTAGTGGACAATCCGTGCCGAAAAGGGTAACAACGGGGGTAAAACGCAGTAAAAGATGACAAAAATGAACGTTTTTTGGCTTGATGCGATCCCTCTATGCCGGCGGGACCCAGCCCCTACGCCTTCGCCATGCCGAAAGCTTCCCGTAGGCCGGCCGCCGCGGTGTCGAGGGCCTGCTGCCTGCTCCCGGACGATTTGAAGAGGAGGAGAAAGGCGTGTATCATCTCCTCGTAGCAGACGTATTCTACCTGGACGCCCGCGTCCTTGAGCCGTCCGGCGTAGGCTTCCCCGTCGTCCCTCAAGGGGTCGCAGCCCGCGGTGACCACAAGGGCGGGAGGCAGGAGGGAGAGGTCGGGGGCGAGCAGGGGAGAGACGTAAGGGCTCGACCAGTCTTTTTTGTCGGGCACGTACATGGCCCTCGCGCCCTCCATATCGCGGCTGGAGAGAAAGAACCCCTCGCCGAAGTCTTTCACCGATTCCGTCGTGGAATCGCCGAGGTTCGTCGCCGGGTAAAAGAGGGCCTGAAACGCGATGGCCGGTCCTTTCCGGTCTCTGGACATCAGGGTGAGGACGGATGCCAGGTTGGCGCCCGCGCTTTCCCCGCTGACCGCGATGCGTCCCGGATCTGCCCCCGAGCTCGCGGCCGTGCTCCGCCACCCAGAGAAGGGCCGCGTAACAATCTTCCGGCGCGGCCGGGTAGGGATGCTCCGGGGCGAGCCTGTAGTCCACCGAGACAGCGATGCATGGCGTCCGCTTCGCGAGAGCGAGGCACGTGTCCTCTTCCGTATCGAGGTTTCCGAGCACCCATCCGCCGCCGTGAAAATAGAGGAGGACGGGCAGCGGCGTCTGCCCGGCGGGCGTGTAGACGCGGATAGGCACGGCGCTTCCCGGCCCCGGTAGCGTCGCGTCCTCGATCTTCCCGGAAAAGTCTGCCCTCTCGACCTTCGTCACCATGGAAATCATAAACTCTCTCATCGTCTTATAGGAGTCGATGGAGATGGCGGGGACCCGCGCCTTTCTTACCTGGCGCAAAAATGCCTTTACCTCGGGTGCGAGCCTCTCGAAGCATTCCTCTCCGCGCGTTGTGCTCATGCGTTCCTCCATCGGGACGTCGATTGTTCATATAATTTACCCCGGAACTGCTCGGTCTTTCCAGCAGGAATTGAGGGCTCGATTGACTGAAACGTTGGGGCGGCGCGATCGATTCCGCGAGACTCCCGCGGCGTCTTCCTATATCTCGAAATCGAGCGCTTTGAGCCTGGCGAGGGAAAAGACCGGCCCGTCCTTGCAGATATAGTGCGACCCTATGTTGCACCGGCCGCAAAGCCCTATCCCGCACTTCATGCGCGCCTCCAGGGTGGTGATGACCTCCTCCGCGCCGAAGCCTAAGGCGGCGAGGTTCTGGAGCACGTACTTGATCATGATGGGAGGGCCGCACGTCACGGCGACCGTGTCGGCGGGCTTCGGGGCGACCTCGTTGAGGACGGTGGGGACGAAGCCCTCACGGATGGGGCACCTGGTGAATTCGCATCGACGGTGAGGATGAGACTGATGTCGTCGCGCTCCCCCCACTCTTTCAGGTCTTCCTTATAGCACAGGTCGGGGTAGCTGCGCGCCCCGTAGATGATCGTGATGTCTCTATAGTCCTGCCTGTTGTCGAGCATGAAGAGGATCAGGGTGCGCAAGGGCGCGAGGCCGATGCCTCCGCCGACGAACAGGACATTCCTGCCTTTCATGTCCTGGTAAGGGAAAGAGTTACCGAGGGGTGCCCGCAGGCCGATCTGGTCGCCCACGGAAAGCTCGTGGATCGCCCTGGTCACCTCGCCCGCCTTCATCACGCTGAACTGGAGATACTCCATGCGGGTGGGAGGCGAGTTGATCACGAAGGTCGATTCACCGACACCGAAGACCGAAAGCTGGCCGACCTGACCCGGCTCGAAGGAGAACCGGGCCATCTTTTCCGGGTCGTTGAAAATCACCCTGAAGGACTTGATGGTGGGCGTCTCCTCGATGATATCGATGACCGTCGCGAGGTCCGGCAGATAGGGGTTATGCTGCGCCATCTGTTTCCTCCCTGCCGGAGAGCAGCGTGACGATGCGGCTTATATCCACGGAAGCCGGGCAAAAGCGGATGCATCTGCCGCAGCCGGTGCATGCGGGCTCTCCGTGGACCTCCGGGTACCAGACAAACTTGTGTTCCACCCTGTTTTTGAGCCTCTGTGATTTCCCGGACCTGGGGTTGTGGCCGCTCGCCTCCAGCGTAAAGTGGGAGAACATGCACGAATCCCACTCCTTATGCGCTCGCCCGTCGTGGTCCCCTGCTCGTCGGTAATGTTGAAGCATTGGCAGGTAGGACAGAGGTAGGTACAGGCCCCGCAGGCGAGGCATTTTTCCGCGGCCTCCTGCCAGAACTCGGCGGAAGCGGACAGCTCGGGGCGGACTTTCGTCTGAATGCCGGCGCCGTTCGTGACCGCGTCCTGCTGTTTCTTTGCTTCGTCCCTGTAAGGCGCGCCGTCCTCCATGTCTGTATGGGCGAGTACTTCCGCGCCTTTCTCCGTGAGGACCTCGATATAGTAGCCGTGCTCCAGCTCCGTCACGAGGGCATCCGACCCCGTCTTGTCGGCGGGGCCGCCGCCGACGGACGCACAGAAGCACCCGGCGAAGCTCCGGCTGCACGCCAGGGTGATGATCGTGGTCCGCTCCCGGCGCTCTTTGTAGTACGGGTCGGCCTCGAGAAGACGCGGTCGAGGATGGTGAAACCCCTCGCGTCACCCGGGCGGGCGGCCAGGATGACCGTATCGTCCGTCGCGCGTCCTGAGTCGAGGGAGACGCGCGTCTTTTGCGGCTCGTCGGGGTCTTTGCTGAAAGCAAAGGTAAAGAGCGTCTCGCCCTGCGGGAAAATGACCCCTTTCGGCGCGCCATTGGCGGGGCGGTCGAGACAGATGGGGTCATCCTTTTCCAGGCGGTGGAACGTGACTGCCTCTCCCTCCTCAAACGGCGCGAAGACCTGACGGCGCAGGGCCAGAGATTCGACGAAGGGCGCCCAGGCGGCGCGTCTGATGTAGCCCTCTTTCATGACAGCTTGTGCTCCGAATCCGCTCCTCGTCCTGCCGGAAGGTGGAGAGGGGCGGTTTATCCGTGGGGTCGATGCCGGCCGTGTAGCCGAAGAGATTCAGCATCTCCTGGTTGATC